>DATFYM010000018.1:0-42295 GCA_035315065.1 Terriglobia bacterium | reverse complement strand
GCGGGCGTTGGTAATGCTGGTGTTGGTGGTGGGGTCGAAAAAGGGCATGCCGGCGAAACCGTAACCCGCGCTCCCCTGCTGCAGCCACAGGTCTCCCCATGGGTAGAACGCCACATCGTCCAACACCGTCCCGGCGTGACCCGTGCGCATGGTGTCCGAGCCGAGATTGTTAGGGTGGGTGAACCAGGTGTCGTTGTTGGCGTAGATCGCCCAGTGGCCAAGAAACCCCGTTAGGTCCCAATACAACGGCATCCCCAGCCAATTGCCTTGCGGGTCGAAACAAACATCCAGTTCACCCCCCGTGTAGACCCACCTCACGCGCTGCCCCAAAGCGTTATAAGTAAAGCTGTAGATCGAACCCCCGTTCGCCGACACCGACGCCACTCGCCCCTCCGCGTCCCACTGATAGGTCTGCGTCGGGGCAATGGCCGCATTCGACGTCACATTCCCCGCCGCGTCGTAGCTGAAGCCCGAAGTGCTGATCTGGTTGGTCGCTGAGTTGAAAGTGTAATTCCCGCAGTACCCGTTGGTCTGCCCGTTGGTCACGCAGGTCATGTTGCCGTAGCGGTCAGTGCCGAAGGTCAGGTTATAAGTGCTCGATCCCGTCGCCACGGCGGTGGCGAGGCGATTCACGCTATCGTAGGTGTAGCTCGCCGTGTGGGAGAAGCTCGGATTCGAACTTACGTTATCCTGGTACCAGTATCCCATCACGTTGCCATTGTTGCCGGAAGAGGCGGTCCCCGGTGAGTTTGTGCAACTGCTCGGATTCGCCACCCCCGCATAGTAATTGTACACCAGGCAGTAGTTGGCCGCATTACTCGCCGATGTGCCAAGCTGAATGCGCACCGGCTGGAGGCGGTTGTTGTAGTCGTAGGTCTCTTGCACCGGCGTGCAGCCTGACCCGGCACAGCCGTTCACCAGCGTGCTCAGGGCGCCTGAAGGACCGTAGCTCAGGGTCGCCAAGGTTCCCGGATGCACTGAGTCGTTGAAGGAACTCGTCATCTGGGTCATCTGCATCGCCGCATTGTAAGTGTCGGTCAGGGTAAAGCCGCCCGGATGCGCCCAGGCGGAAACGTTGCCGGCGGTATCGTAAGCGTAGGTCAGGGGCCAGATGCTGGCGCTGCCGCAATTGTAGGGCGTGCATTGCCAGTAGTCCTGCACCCGCCCCGCCGCGTCGTAGCTGTAGGCTACCGCCGTCTGCGGGCTGCTGCACGTTCCGGAGGCGGAAGCGGTGCAGGCGAGGACCAGGCGGCCCTTGGCGTTGGAGAACGAGATACCCGTCCAGGCGGGCCAGGAACTGGGGGCCTGATCGTAGAAGAAGCTGGCCAGCGGCGTCCCGTCCGAGTAGCTCTTCGAAGTCAGGCGGTTCAGCGCATCGTAGCTGTAAGCGGTAGTGATGCTGCGGGCGTCGGTGCGGCGGCACACGGCGCTGGGATTGCCGCTACACTGGGCGCCGCTGGAATTGGTGTAATAGTAGGACGTCGTGCCCGATTCCGGCGTCTGGGCTGAGGTTAGCCGTGAGAGCATATCGTAGGTATAGGTACGGGTCTGGCTGCCTTGGGTTACGCCGGTGAGGTCACCCACGGCGTCGTAGCTGTAACAGGTGTTCAGCGAGAGATAGTTATTGTTGCTGGGATTGGGCTCGTCCACCTCGATCAACCGGCCCAGCGCGTCCGTCCAAAACTCGCGCTGCTTCCCGGCCTCATCCGTCGAGAGCGACGGGAAACCCAAGCCGTAGGTGGCGGAGGAGCAGAGTTGGCTGGTGTTGACCCCTGTCCCGCCCACCGCCGCTCCATAAGCTATCGTTCTGGAATTGCTGTCCGCGTGCGTCACGCTTGTCACCCGGCTGAGAGCATCGTAGCCGTAAGTGTCCTTCCCGTAGCTGGGATCGCCGCTGCTTTGGTAAGGATTGCTGGCCGTCGCGAGCCGCCCCAGAGAATCATACGTGGTATCCACGTAGGTTGGGTTCGGACTAGTGCCCACAAGCTTGCTCTGTTTCGCCCGACCCAGGCCGTCCAAGTAGCTGTAGTTATAGGTGGTCAACCCGTTGCTGTTGGTCAGGGAGCTTTCGATGTACGGCGGGTTGTTGCCAACGAAATACGTCAGGTTGGTCGTCGCCGTGGCGGGAGGCGTCACCGCCACCGGCCGCCACATGAGGTCGTAGCTGAAATTGGTCGCATTGGTGTTGGGGTCGGTCACGCTGGTCAACGCGCCCCCGTTGCAGTCCCACGCCTCATTGGTGGCAGGGATCAGTGGTGGTTGGACGCTGGTGACGAGCCCGCCGTTGCAGTCCCCGTAGCTATATGTGGTCTCGTTCCCGTTGAAGTCCGTGGAGGTCTCAATCGTCCCATTGGAGTTATAGGCGAATGACTGGCTGATGGCGGTCGACCCTTGAACGGTGCGTTCCACCGTCAGCAGATTACCGTTCTTGTCGTAGATGTTCTCGGTTTGCGCGGCCAAGGTGCCTCCGCCGTTGTAAACCTGCACGGTGCAGGCCCGGTCCACCACGTTGGCATTGGTGACGCCGCAGTTGCCCGTAGGATTGTAGGTCACGGTGGTCTTGCTCAGCAATCCCCCGACTGCGCCGCTCCCAAAGGCATACTGGTCCGTCTCCGTGGGCAGGCCATAAGTGTTGTAGTAGGTGCTCACTTCCGATTCCAGGCCGCCAATCGCGGTGGTGACGGCCACCTCGGTGATCGTGCCGCTGGGCACACATCCGGACCCGTTGTAGCACGTCGTCAGCGTTTCCAGGGCCGCCCCGTTCGTGGAATCCTGGAAAATCTGCCGCTCCGTTTCGTAAATCCCGTAGAAACTGAGCTCGGCCACCGTCGTGTGCCCGTTAGAAGAGGGCGAGGTGAGGGTGGTCGTCGATCCGGAACGCGTGTACGTCCACGTTCCGTCGGGAGTCTGGCGATTGATGCCCGCCGCGCTGCCGTCGGCGCACGTGATCCCGTTGTTCGGTCCGGTGTAGGTATAGCTGATCGTGCCCCCGGTAGGCAGGGTCACCGAGGCAATCCGGCCCGTGACGTAGTGGGGGTTGTGTGCGTCGCCGGGCGTGGTTTCGTAGGTGAACGTGTACTTGTCGCTGGGGTAGGCAGCGATGTCGGGAAGGTCGATCTCGCTGACCAAGCTCTGTGCCGTCGGGCCGTATTCGGTAACGGCGGGGCTGGTACAACCGAAGTTGGTCTGCACCGTGTAGCTCGTGTACTTCATCGTCACCGTGGAGTTTCCGCCGAGCGCGCTGGGGCTGGATAAGTGAAAGCGGTGGGGTTCGGAGCAGCCCCGGAAATCGTGAGCGCTGCGGTGCCCGTGGGGAGCAGCGTGTCGTAGTAGTAGTCGGTGCCACCGGAAGAGGTGGCGGAGATCGTATTTCCGTTGCTGTCCGTAACGCTGCCACCCGACCCAGTGCCTGACGTTACCGCCGGCACGTTGATTAACGCCCCGGAACGCGAATACAGGGTAGTGGTGGCTGAAGTCGACCCGGCATACGCCGTGAGAGTGTATCCCGACGAGTCCGTCGCGGTGACGGTCTCCTGCGCCGGAGTTGGTCCGCAAGGGGTTTGGGTGTAGATGGTGAAGCTAAAGTTGTGGCCCACTCCCCATTGGTCGTAGTAGACCCATGAGCTGAAGGCGTAAAAGGTGTGCGGCTGATGCTGAGAGTCGTAGCAAGTGGCGGGACCAAAGGCGGTATAACCGATGTAGCCGTAGGCCGCCGGGCTAATGCCGGCCCACCCCCAATACGGAACCGGTGTCCACTTGCCGCCGCCCCCGTCGTACCACACGGAGCTGTCGTAGCCAATGGCGTAGGAGAAAGGCAGTGGTCCCGGCTTGGCCAACACCGGAATCTGGAAGTGGACATTCAGGTTGGCGTTGTTGACGGCATCGAACGGCCCGCCGCTGTAACTGCCGAACGAGAGTATTCCGATGGACACTTGGGCCCGGGCGGTGCCAAGCGCAACCGACAACATTAGAATGGTAGGAGCCAGTCGTGAATGGAGGCGGGTCATTTACGTTCCTCCTGCGATCCTATTGGGCAGAGAATCTCGCCGTTCGAACGGCGGTGTTAGGCCGCCTGCACGGCAAGCCAGGGAGCGGCACCCGCCGCTTCGGTCTAGCAGTTGCGCGACGAAATGCCGACCGTGCACGATGGGAGGCAAGGTCCAGAGAGGCTGGGAACAATCGCGAAATGAGGGGCGATTGACTAAAGTCGCCGGCGACAAACACTGGGCCGGCCTCGACCGGCCCTCTCTAAACCCGGAGCGGGCCGATCCAGACTTCGCGAAACATGTACGGGCCAACACAGCAGCCCTCCACGCCGAGAAACTGGAATAAGGTTAGGGCCAAGTTTCCCAGACACTGGAAGCCCGTGTCGGTGACTCAGGGCACGGTTGTTGGTGACCGCGGTCACTCACCCACGCTGCCTGTATCTGAAAGAAGAACTTGACTTATATATTACCTCATGATAGGCTAGAGTCGCATGGGAAGGGCGGCGAATTTGTTAACGGCGAAGGGTGAAATTGGGGGAAAACAGTAGACATGACGAAGCGTAGGGGCACAGAGGCGAGAATCCCCGGGGCCGGAGGCCTTTTGGTACTTAGGCTAACTAGTCCAGAATGGTGCTAAAAAACCTCTTTGGGCCCTCGTAGAGGCCGGCTTCAGCCGGGCATCTTGCTGAATTCAAAGTGTCGCCACTTCGCTTTGCTCAGGGCGGGCTCTAAGGGGTGCCGCTACGAAACCGTTCAGAATAGGGTTTTCAGCAAACTGATAGAAGGGGGCTCCGTTCTTGATAGCCTCAAGTGGTATGATCCAGCCACCCCGTCCCGCAGATGACCGGGCACGCCACTTGCGCCGCACAGCGGCTGAAGTGAGTCAGCCGCCTGAATTCGAGGGCGAGCCGGGGCCGTGCATGGTTACCGATATGGGAAACGTCAGAAAATTAATATGGGAATTAATGCGCCATTTCCCCCACCCGGTCCCCACCTTGGTGCGGAAGCCGGTATTGAAAATAAATTGGTTATTGGCAACGGTGTCCGTTTCCGGGCATTTTTGAGGGTACAAAATCGTGCCAAATTTTGCCATTTTTTACCAAAAACATGCACGGAAGGGGCGCAAACGGGCGATTAAGGGTCAATTAAGGGGGGTTCTTCGCGACTGGTTTAATTAAAACGTGTCAAGTCCCGTCGCTCGTGTCAAGCTGTAATCGAGCCTTCTTCCGAAGCGCTAGGGAAGAGCGACGAAGCCGGGCGAGGCTCCAAGGCTCAGGCCCCATAAGGCGTTAACCTAACGGCATGAGCAGCACGAAAGCCCGCGTAGCGGGCGTTGTCATTTAGCCCACAGCGAGCCAGCCGTGGGAACGGTAGGGAAAGTAAGAGTTTGAGCCCCGGAGGGGCGACATCGGGCGACCGTTTGACCTGGTTTCGCCCCTAACAGAGCCGGAGATGCATTTTTCGGAGCGCCTTCACCCACGGCTGGCTCGCCGTGGGCCACAGGATGTCGTCGCTCCGCGGCTTCGGAATAGGTCCGAGGTAACCCTTATGAGGCTCGTGCCTTGGGCTACTACCATTCGCCCCTGACAGGGCTGAGGAACCGAAAACATGACGAGGGCAATCTATTGATTTCGCAGTGGTTGCTGGCAGGTTTGCCCAGGAGAACGTGCGAAGGCTTGCTCAATCTAAAGGACTTGCTAACCGGGACTCCGTCGAGCGGTCGGAGACCTTTCGCGCTTTGCCGGACCAGCGAAATGTGGTGTAGCCGATCTGTTGATTACGCGAGGGTTGCTGGTGAATTTGCTGAGAAAAGCGCGATAGACCATGCTGAATCTAAATGACTTGCTAACCGGGACTCCATCGAGCAGGTCGGAGACCCTTTCGCGCTTTGCCGGATCAGTGAGATGTGGTGTAGCCGATCCGTTGATTACGCGAGGGTTGCTGGTGAATTTGCTGAGGAAAGCGCGAGGGACCGTGCTGAATCTAAAGGACTTCCTAGCCGGACTGTTGTCGAACTCGCGGGCGCCCTCTTCGGGTCTTGTCGGGCGACCGAAACGTGGTGAGGCCGATCTGTTGATTATGCGAGGGTTGACGGCGAATTCGCTGAGAAAGAAGAGAGAAGACTTGCTGAATCTAAAGGACTTGCTAACTGTGCTTCCGCCGAGCCTTGAGCGCTCATTTGAACACGAGCCCCGTTTTGAGGCCTCTTTTCTGTGCAGAATCGAACCAAATCCCGCCGTTTTCCGACAAAAACGTGCAGATAATCGCAGAAAACCGCGGTTTTTCGCGACCAATTCTGGTGGAACGTGTCAGGGTCATGCGACTCGGGGCGGAATAGGGAACAGGGAACAGGGAACAGGGAATAGGGAATAGGGAACAGGGAGCATATGAGAGGACGCCCGACCCGAAGGAAGTTTATGGTTTTAGGTAAGAACCACGCGCGGATCGCCCTTTGGCCCCGCCGCCGTCGCCGTCACGTTCATTCCCAGGTGGCCGAACGTGTACCGGGCGCCGATCAGCTTGGCCGGCGGCGAGCCTGGCGACTTCAGTCCTTCGAACGACGGTTGCAAGCCGAAACAGCCGCGTGTGAAGCCCCAGAGAATAAGGAGCGAGTTGTTAAGCGGCTCGCTTTGGAGTTCTCCGGTATCCCACTTGAGCGCCGCGCCCCACAGCCGGTTCCGCGCGTACCCTTGCCGCATGACGCGCTCGAAGGTCTCGTACGCCTTGTCGGGCTGGCCGGCAACGCCGCGCGCCGCGATCTCCAGCCCGGTGGTGTGGAAGAACGAGCAGCCGTTTTCGTAGTTGGGAAACTGGGCTTGGTCTCCGAGCTTGCCGAAGTCGACCATGTCGCCGGGCTGCGAGATGGGGAACATGTTCGCGGGCGTGGCCCAGATGGCCTCGCGCGGGAGCTTGAACTGGGCGCAAAGCTCGTCGTAGCGGCGGTCGAGGTTTTCCAGGATTCGCTTCGACTTCCCGGCGTCGGCCATACCGAAGATGATCGCCAGCAAGTTCTGGTCGGTATAGAAGTAGCGGCGGCCGGATTCGGGCATCTTCTCACGGACATCGATCCAGTCCATGTAGAAGCCCTTCTGGTCGTCCCAGAACACCTTGTTAAAGCCGTCCACGAAGCGGCGATGCTCGGCGCGATAGCGCTCGGCCGCTGCTACATCGCCCAGCCAAGCCTTCATCTCGGCCATGGCGTTGAGCGCCATGCAGCAATAGGCGTTGATATACGCGTCTTTGTGGCCGAACTTGATGATGTCCCACCAGTTCGAGCACTCGTGGGCGCCATCGGCCAGGCCCGAGGTCTGGGGAATTTCCACCACTCCGTCGTGATCGCCGTCGAGCGCGAGCAGGTAGCCGGCAACGCGGTCCACGGTGGGCATCACGCGCTGAAGGAAGCTCTTCGAGCCCGTGCTGAGGGCGTGGAAATACATGGCGAGGATGAAGTGGGGAATCTGATCGTGCAGGTTGCCCCAGGGGGGTTTGTAATACCCGCCCACCGACCAGCGCGGCCACACGTAGCCGCTGGGGTCCACGCCCGTGTCGGCGAAGAACAACAACTGCTTCTCCAGGGCCGCAGTGGACGCCCGGGGTATCGAATACAGGCCCTGGATCATCGGGTACCAGCCCATCTCGTGAGGGATCGACACGCTGGCCGGGTTGTTGCCGAACATCCAGCCCATCCACTGGTTGTGTACGGCGGCCAAGCTGCGGGCGTGGGAGGCAAGTTCCTTGTCGGGCAGCGAAAGCTCGAACGGCGCGGCGCCCAGATTGGCGCCCAGCTTCAGTGTCCACTGCTGCTTCTGCTTCGTTCCTTGCTTCCGCACTTCGATGCCACCCGTGCGGTCCAGCGTTTCTGCGCCGATGGCCACAGCGTCGACGGTGCCGTCGCTCGCCGGCTTCGCATAGCTGAAAGACCCGGTTTCGAGCGCACTCGCCAGAGCGACCCCGGAGGGCGAAAGGGTGATGAGTTGTGCCGACTTAGCCTTCGGGTCAGCGGAAGGAATCGACAGGTGCAGCCAAGCGAGCGGCTTCCCGCCGGCGGTCTCCCTGGCAGGCTCCCCGTTGCCCGGCGAAATAACCTCGAACCAACCCCCCTCGGGGAAGCCAGTCTTACCCTGGCTCTGGCCCTGGATCTGCATGGCAGGATCGAGGAAGCCGGCGATCTCCGTGAAGTGGCTTCGCGCCGGGCCCCCGGGCGCGGTGGGCTCGGATGCCTTGGTGCGCAGGGCGAGGAAGGGAAAGCGGTCGGCTACCAACCGAGCCTCGCGGAGGAAGTGTCTCTCGATGCTCCAGCGCAACTCGTCGCCATCGAGTTCGAAGTCCCAGCGCTCGCGCGCCACCGGGTCGTCGGCGGGCCCCAGCAGAATATCGTCGATCCTCAGCCAGTAGACTTCCTCGTCTGGCTCACCCCCTTTGATCTTCAGGGGCAGCGACGCGCGGCTACACTGCCATGTTGCCGCCTCTCCCGCCGCGCCTTCGATCAGCAAGGCGGTGCCGCTGCGCAACTCCGGGACCTCGGACTTCAGCGTTACCAGGCTCTCCGTGAAGGGCGCTCCGGGCCTGGTCTGCTCCTGGTTGAGCCGGAAATCGTCAATCCAGACTCCCTCCGTGCCGACCTGGAATCGGATGTGAAAAAAGTCGTTCCGCAGGGTGAGGACTCGCGGATTCTCCTCGGGGTTCTTAGCCGGGAGCCACTCCGGCAGACGCAACGCCGCAAGCGCAGCGGAGAGCGTCTCGAGAAACCATCGCCTGGTGATCTTCATGGCCGTGCCTCACAAGAGAGTAGGCAGAAAGCAGTAGGCAGAAGGCGGAAAGCAGTAGGCAGAAGGCGGAAAGCAGTAGGCAGTCCGCACAAGCCATCGGAAAGCCGCGGAGCGGCGACATATTGTAGCCCAAGGGCGAGAGCCTTGGGTGGAGGGCGCCCCTCGTCCCTATTGCCTTTTGCTTACTGCCTACTGCCTTCTGCCTTCCGCTTACCGCCTTCTGCCTACTGCTTTCTACCTACTGCCCTACGCTTACCGCCAGGTCGGCACCGGCTTGCCCTCGATCTTCAGGATAGCCTCCTGGGCGGTGTAGGTAACGCGCAACATCTTCAGCGCCTCCTGGAGCGCGGGCAGGGCGTCTCTAGCGTCGGGTCCGATATCGCCCAGCGCGGCCGAAATACTGCGCAGGACGAATACGGGCTCGCCCTTGGTGAGCAGACGATCGGCCAGCGGGTGGACGGCGGCGCGCGCTGCCGGGCCAATCGCCCCGAGGGCGTCGGCCGCCGGGGCGCGAACGTAGTCGATAGGATCGTTCAAGGCCCGAATCAGAGCTGTGACCAGCGGCGTGACCGACGTCGCTGCCTTCGGACCAATGGCTCCCAGAGCCACCGCGGCGAGGCTGCGCACCCGCGGGTTCGGGTCGGAGAGCAACTCCGCCAGCTTTGGTGCGGCGGCCGCGCCCTTGGGACCCACTTGCGAGAGCGACCACGCCGCGGCCTCTCGGACCTCAGCGTCCGAATCCGCCAACGCGGCCGTGAGATCAGACACGGCGGACGCCCCATCCGCGCCGAAGTTGCCGAGTGCGCGAATTATCGCGGGGTCTCGGCCAGGTGGGATTGCCGGCGCACTCTTCAAGCTCGCCAGATAGAACGAAAGAGGCTTACCCCGATAAACGGCGGCTCCGGCGCCCGTCCCGCCCGGCGGGACCATCGCAACCACTTCCTCTCCCGCTGGGGGCGTATTCTCCTGCGGCGTAATGGTCTGCATAACGGGCGGCACCTTCTCCAGCACGACGTTGTCGATGCCGAGGTTGTAGCCGGAGGAGAGCGCGTCCTTGCCCACGCAGATGAAGGCGAGCCAGTGACGACCCCTGGCCAGGTCGAACCAGCCGAAGCGGCGGTCCACGGCGACGTAGACCTCGTCGGCGTAGTTGTGGATGATTTCCGTGCCCGGAGGGGGGACATCGGACTGGGCCCACGTTTGCGTGGTGGAGTTGGTGAGCTTGCCGTCGAGCGTGGCCACGTAATCGCCATAGTCGGGGGCCTCGGCGATCTCCGCCAGCACCTCGTAGCGTCCGTCCTGCGGCACGTCGAACGGCACATTGATCCTGGCGCCGGCGCCCTGCCCCTCGAAGAAAAGGAGGTCCTTCGACCAGAAGACTTCCCTCTGCACAGACGCTTTACCCTTCTCGGTGGTTACGTCGTCGATCGAGTTCTCCACTTCAATCTGCGTGGCGTTGCCGAGCGGCAGGCGCGCGGCCCCATAAGGAGGCTCCGGCAGGCCCTCGTTCACGCCTGTCTGATACCAGAAGGCGACGCTGGAAAAAAAGTCCGGCCGCTCCTCAAAGCCCGAGCGGACGGTACCGTCGGCGTTGTAAGTCCAGCCGTAGTGCTCGATCTCGGCGCGCAGCGACTTGGTGAAAGGGATGGGGTCCGGGACGTGCCAGCGGTATCCCGTCAGCCGCGCGCCGATGCCTTCGCCCTCGGCCACCGGGATGCCGGTCCAGGCGCCATCGGACACGCGCAGTCCCCAGGCGTCATTGAAATAGTCTTCCGTGCCGGTGCCGTCGATGCGCGTCTTCTTCTCGCCATCCACGTAGAAGAGGTCGTCACCCTCGCCGAACCAGCCGTCGGCCGTCTGCACCACGCTCATCACCGTGCCCACGTAGTGGCCGGTGCCCTGAATCTCGAGGAACCGATAATTGCGGCCGTGCTGCGGCGGGCGCTCCTGGCGATAATAAGCGTGGAAATAGGCGATGTCCGGAGCGAGCGACGCATACTTGCGGTAGTCGACATGATAGTAGAAGCTGGTCACGAAGCGGTTGCCTTCGTTGGTCACGGTGATGCGGCAACTCTTTCGAAACGGCATCTGCCAGTAGCTGTTGCGCGCCCGGCCGAAAGAGCTGTCGCGGACCATCAACGAGTTCAGGTCGCGCTCGTATCCGTGGCCGACGCCAAAGAAGTCGCCCAAGGGAGCGTCCACGCTGGGCGTCTTGTGCCCGTCGTAGTAGACGCGCAGCCGCAGCAGGCGCGGCCAGCCAAACTCGTTGTCCGCCACCGTCACCCAGAGGTGGGTCACTGCGCTGGGGCCGGTGAGATCGGCCATCACCAGGGTTTGCCCGGGCATGATGCGCTTGCTGTCGTCGTTGCTGAAGGCAAACCGGTTGTTGCTGGACATGCGCCAGGCGGAGTAGTTCTTGAGGCGCGGGAGGGCGAGCGAATCGTCAGGGCCGGCCACCGGCGCTTGCGGCCAAGCGGTGGCGGCGAAAGTGAGCATGACGAAGGCAATGAGTATTGGTCGCATTGGTGTCCTCGATTCCGAGAGCGCGGAAGACTACGGGCAATCCACAGATTACACAGATTACCCAGATTTAGAAAATCAGAATGGATTTGTTCCAGAATTGTCGATTGCCGATTTTCGGTTGCCGATTGGAAGACCGGAGTGGCTTGCGTCTTCTCTTCCAATCGTCAATCGAAAATCGGCAATCGGCAATCGGCAATTCCTCGGCGGACTAATTCATTCTGATTTTGTAAATCCGTGCAATCTGTGTAATCTGTGGATTGCCTTTGTTGGTTTGTTGGGGACTCTCATGAAGTTCTTCATCACGGGCGCCACCGGTTTCATCGGCGGGTGTTTGACGCGGCAACTGCGCGAGGCGGGTCACGACGTGGTGGCGCTCGTTCGCTCCTACTCCAAGGCGGGCGAACTTCTCAAGCTTGGCGTTACCGTTTCCGAGGGCGACATCACCGACAAGGAGAGTATGCGCCCGCCCATGACCGGCGTGGACGGCGTGTTCCACGTGGCCGCCTGGTACAAGATCGGCGCCCGCGACAAGCGTTTCGCTTACGACACCAACGTGGAAGGCACGCGCTTCGTCCTCGAATTGGTGAAGGAGCTCGGCATCCCCAAGTGCGTGTACACCAGCACACTCGCGGTTTTCTCCGACACGCATGGGCAGCGAGTGGACGAAAACTATCGCCACAACGGACCATGGCTTTCCGAGTACGACCGCACCAAGTGGCTCGCCCATTACAAGGTGGCGGAGCCCATGATGCGCGCGGGCCTCCCGCTGGCGATCGTGCAGCCGGGCGCCGTTTACGGCCCCGGCGATACCAGCGCCATCCACACCATGTTCCGCGATTACCTGCGCCGGCGCTTGCCCCTGCTGCCCAAGCAAGTAGCCTACTCGTGGAGTCACGTGGACGATACGGCGCGCGGTCACCTGCTGGCCATGGAAAAAGGCCGCCCGGGGGAAAGCTACATCATCGCCGGGCCCGCGCACACGCTGATCGAAACGCTCGAGATGGCGGAGAGCATCACGGGTGTGAAGGCGCCGCGCATCCACGCGGGGCCGGGAGCAATGCGCGTCATGTCGCGCGTCATGGGAGCGGTCGAACGGGCTATTCCGCTGCCGCCGACCTTCACATCCGAGGGCCTCCGCATCCTTGCCGGCGCCACCTATCTTGGCAACAGCGCCAAGGCCGAGGGCGAACTCGGATTCACCGCGCGCCCGCTCGAAGTGGGTCTGCAAGAGACGTTGAGGTACGAGATGCAGCTCCTGGGGATGAAGGCCGGTATTGCCGATTGACGATTGCCGATTGCCGATTGGAAGACCCGAGTGGCTTGCGTCTTCTCTTCTAATCGTCAATCGGCAATTCCTGACCGCATTCTGAGGCCATCAGACCACTTTCAAAAGCCTGTGCCGCCGTTCCGACCACTCCTCGCTGGAGAAGATGCGCGGTCCCACTTCGATCAGGCGGGGAAGCATATTGAACACCGTGACCGGCGCCCAGCGTCCTCCCTGTCGCGTCCGAAACCCCCGTTGGTTCATCTCTTCCGCCACTTTCGATAGAGGGTTGTCTTGAACGATGAGGTCCATCATCGTCACCAAGGTTTCCTTCTCCGACGGATTCTCTTCCAGGTGCTGACAGTCGGCTGAGACTCGAAGACCGAAGGGCACGTCCTCGATGAACGCGCGCGGCTCTTCGGGTCCGCTCTCAATCTCTCGCTGCCACTCGACGGCGACCAGCTTCCACCCCGCTTCCGTTTTTTCCCGGAAGTAGTCCGGGCCCACCACGTCCCTCATCAACTCGCGAATGCGTTCAACTTTTGCCATTCTCCGCCTCCTTGGCCAACGGCTCCGCCGTCGGCTGTGCCATCAGCCATCAGCTATCAGCCATCAGATATCAGCCTGCCACCCGTCAGCACGCTAGCCTCTTTGCTGATAGCTGATGACTGATGGCTGAGAGCTACTCGTACCGCAGCGCCACCATCGGATCCACCCTGGCGGCGCGGCGAGCCGGAATGTAGCTCGCCAGCAGCGACACTGCGGTCAGAATCAGCGAGACGCCTATCAAAATCCCGGGATCCGTGGGGCGAACGCCGAAAAGCAGGCTGGAGAGAAAGCGAGTGAGCGCCAGGGCGCCGGCCAGTCCCACGCCTACGCCGACGATGGCGAGAGCGAATCCTTTGCCCACCACCAGCCACAGCACGCTGGTACGCTCGGCCCCCAAAGCCATGCGAACGCCGATCTCGTGCGTCCGCTGAGCGACCGAATACGAAATCACTCCGTAAATGCCAACCGCCGCCAGCACCATGGCCAAACCGGCGAAGAGACCCAGCAGGAGCATCGTGATCCGCCTCGTGCCGACCGAATCCGACACGATTCGTTGCATCGTTACCGCATCATGGACCGGCACGTCTTTGTCGATACCGTGCACTTCGTTCTTGATGGCCGCCGTCAGCCCTTCGGGATTGGAAGCGGCGCGCACGACCAAGCGGAAGTCACTCGGGGGGTTCTGCAGGTAGGGGAGATATACCTCCCACTTGGTCTCGGCGCTGAGGCCGTATTGCTTGGTATCGCCCACCACGCCCACGACAGTGCGCCAAGGGTTCTTGGGGTCCGGATGGCCACGCAGGATGCGCTTACCGACCGCATCGCCGTTGGGCCAGAATTGGCGGGCGAGAGACTCGCTGATCATGACCGCCCCCGGAGCTTGTGGCGTGTCCGATTCCGTGAAGTAACGCCCCCTCATCAAGGGTATCCCCATAGCCCGGAAATAGTCCGGGCTGATCCTGTGGAAGTCCGGGTGCGGAAAGTGCCCGATCTCCGGCACTGGTTGTCCCTCGATCGTGATATCGCTGCGCGAATGGGAGTCCGTCAGGGGAAGTTGATTGCCGAGGGCCGCAAGCTTCACTCCGGGCAAGGTGCGGATGCGATCCAGCGCCTGCTGGCAAAGGGCCGCGACCTGGTCGGGCTTGTCGTATTTCGCGCCGCGCAGGTTCACCTCCATCGTCAGCACGTTCTCCGGGTTGAAGCCCGGATCGACCGCCAGCAGGCGACGGAAGCTCTTGATCATCAGGCCGGCGCTGACCAGAAGCACGAGGGCAAGGGCGATTTCGGAGACCACGAGCACGCTGCGCAACTGACGGCGCTCGACACCGCCGCTGGCCGTCCTTCCGCCCTCCTTCAGGGTCTCATTCAGGTCTGGCTTCGAGACCTGCAGCGCCGGCACGAGGCCAAAGATCGCGACCGTCGCCAGCGAGAGCAGGCTAGTGAATCCGAGCACCCAGGAGTTGACGGCTACCGGCATCCCCATGCCCACGTCTTGTGGGATCAACGTCAGCAAGCCCTTGAGTCCCCAGGCGCCGACCAGCAGCCCCAACAAGCCGCTGACGACAGCCAGCACCGCGCCTTCAGTGAGTAGTTGCCGAATCACGCGAAGGCGGCTGGCGCCCAGGGCGGAGCGGATCGCAATCTCCCTCTCCCTCGCCGCGCCACGTGCCAGCAGCAGATTGGCGACGTTGACGCAGGCAATGAGCAGGACAAACCCGACGGCGGCGAACAGCACCAGAATGGGCGGCCCGCTGTCGCCCACGAAGGCGTCGCGGATGGGGGACATGGCGACGCGATAACCGGTGTTGGTGTCGGGATACTGCTGCTCAAGCCGTCGCGCGATCGTATCCATCTCCGCCTGCGCCTGGGCTTGCGTGACTCCGGCCTTGAGGCGCGCCACCACCGTGGTGTCGTCATGAGCCCCACGCTCGGTCATGCTCTCCTCGCCCATCCATACGCCGATGGGCGTGTAGAGTTGACTGTCCTCATACAGGATGAGCTGAGGCGGCATGACGCCGACAATCGTAAACGGCTTCGCATCGAGCGTTACCGTTCTCCCCACCACTCCGGGCTCCCCTCCGAAGCGCCTTTGCCACAGGCTGTAGCCCAGGATCACCACCGACTCGGCACCTTTCTTGTCTTCGTCCGGTCGAAAGTCACGCCCGAGAAGGGACTTCATACCAAGCGTCCGGAGGAGATTGGAAGACACCGCGCTTCCGCCAATATTCTCCGGCTCGTTGACACCGGCCAGATTGAAATCCCTCTGCTGGAACGACGTCATTTCCTCGAAGACGTGGTTCTGCTGCTTCCAGTCGAAGTAGTTTGGGTAGGCGACGGAGACGCGTGGCTGTCGCGGATTGGCTTCGCTCAGCAGCATCAGCCGACTGGGATCGCGGAAAGGCAGCGGCTTGAGCAGCACGGCGTTAACGACGCTAAAGATCGCGGTGTTGGCGCCAATACCCAGCGCCAGCGCGATCACCGCCACCGCCGTGAAGGCCGGGTTTTTCACCAGCGTCCGGAAGCCGTACTTTAAATCCTGAAGCAGCGTTGACATTTAAACCTCTCCTAGCGTCTCGGGATTCGGGATTCGGAGTTCGGGGTTCGCAAAGGAAAACGAACAGCCGGCGTCACCGTCTGCGAAACCCAAATCCCCCATTCCGCTTCTTTCTCTGCGAACCCCGAGTCCCCGAAACCCGAATCCCGTTATTCGTAGCGCAGCGCCACCATTGGCTCCACGCGCGACGCCCGGCGCGCAGGGACGTATCCGGCAAAGGCCGCTGCCACCACCATTAGCAACGCCGCGCTGGCGATGGTCAGGGGGTCGGTGGGCTTCAATCCGAACAGCAACGTCGAGATCAACCGCGACGCCTCCAGCGCCATGACAATCCCAACCACGATTCCAACCGACAACAGCACCACGGTCTCTCTCAGGACCATCGTCAGGATCTCCCCTCGGTTTGCGCCCAGCGCCATCCTGATGCCGATCTCCCGTGTTCGCTTGCCGGCCGCAAAGGCCATGATGCCGTAAACGCCGATGCAGGCGAGCAGTGCGGCCAGGAGCCCGAAAAAGCTGGTGAGGCGCGCGAACAGTCGCTCCTGGAATAGGGTCATATTGGTCTGTTCCACCTGACTCCTCAAGTCAAAAAGGGCGAGGTTCGGGTCTAAATCCCGCGCGACGCGGCGAATTGCAGGGGCCATCGCCATCGGGTCGCCTGCCGTGCGCACCTCGAAGCTCATTCCCGCCAGCCACTTCACGTTCTGCAGGCAGGGCACATAGACGGTGGGCGGGACCTGTCTCCGCAAATCGCTGTATTTGGCGTCTCCAACCACGCCGACGATTTCAGTATCGGCGCCTGCCTTCTCATCGCCGAAGCCGAAACGCCGCCCGACGGGATTCCCACTACCCAGAAATAGGCGCGCGAACGTCCGGTTCACCACCGCCACTTTGGGCGCTGTTTCTATGTCACCCTCGCCGATGGTACGCCCGAGCACAAGTGGGATGCCCAGGGTTTCAAAAAACTTCGGCCCCACACTGTTGGTATAGGCTTGAAGCTTGCCGCTCGCTGGGTTGACGTAAGACTGCAGCGCACTGTCTTTTTGGCCAGGTTTCGGTGTGTACCCTTGAACGGAAACATTATTGATCGAGACTCCGCCTCCGATGAGCCTGGTCCCGGACATGGTGACGGTCCGCACGCCGGGCAGCCCCTCGAGGCGGCGTGTCAACTCCTGATAGAAATCGGCCAGTCGCCGGCCCTTATAACCATCCTGCGTCGGATCGATGCCAAACAGCAGCAGGTTCCGTTGGTCGAATCCCGCCTTGACGTTTTCCAGGTTGGTGAGCGTACGGACGAACAATCCGGCGCCCACCAGCAGCAGGAGCGACAGCGCGATTTGCCCGGCGATCAGCGCCTTGCCGAGTCCCAATCGCAAGCTGCGTTTGCCGTGCGCCACGCCCGGCAAGCCTCCCGCATTTTCTTTGAGCGCGGGCGTCAGGTCCAACCGCGTGCTGCGAAGGGCGGGAGCAAGGCCGAAGAGAATCCCGGTCAGCACCGAGACCGCGGCGGTGAAGCCCAGTACGCGCGGGTCAGGCGTCACGCTCAAGCTGACGGGGTCCCGTCCGCTCGACATGAACGCCACCAGCAGATTCGTGGTCCAGAAAGCGAGGATCAGACCCAGGACTCCACCCAACGCCGCCAGAAGCACGCTCTCGGTGAGCAATTGCCGGATCACTCGGCCTCGCTGCGCGCCGATGGCGAGGCGCACGGCGATTTCCTTCTGTCGCGCGGTGGCGCGAGCCAGCAGCAGGTTCGCAACGTTGGCGCACGCGATGAGCAGGACCAGCCCGACCACAGTCATTAGAATGAAGAGCGGTTTGGAGAACTCACCTCTCAGCGCGTCGAGGCCTTTGCTTGCCGGTTCGAGTTCCGCGTGCGGAATCGTCTCCGGCTTGGTCGTGGGCTTGATGTCGGCAGCCATGCTTTGCTGAAAGATCACATCAACTTTGGCGCGCGCCTCCGGCTCGCTTACGCCCGGCTTCAGCCGGCCCATGATGACTACCCAGAAGTTGTCCCGCGCTTCGAATAGCGACTGCGCCGGCCTGGCCTTCGGCCCTTGTTCTGGGCCGGGCGACCAGCTTTGCTCAATCTGTGGCTGGGTGTGAAGGGGCAACCAGACATCGACGGCCCGCCCGGGCTGTACGCCGTAAAACTCGGGCGGCGCGACCCCGACAATGGTCACCGGGACACTGTTTACCGTGATCGACCGCCCTACTATTGCCGGGTCACGGCCGAATCGCCGCTCCCAGTAGCCGTAACTGGCGACGCAGGTGGGGCTGGCGCCGATGCGGTCATCGTCGGGAGTCAGGGCGCGGCCCAGAATGGGCTGGACGCCCAAGGTGGAAAAGAACGTTCCGGAGACTAGTTCGCCGTCTGCCCGGCCCGGTTCTCCCTTGTATCCTATATTAAAGTCACTCCCGTTGCCGGCCAATCCCAGCACGCTCGAGAACACCTGGCTGCGGTCGCGAATCTGCTCGTAGGCCGAATAGGGAAAGGAGGTGCTGGTGGTGCGCCCGCTCTTGTCGTGATCCCAGCCGCCAGACAGGGAATTCATGAAGCCGTCAGGCCATCCCTTCGATGCCCAGTCGAGCAAAACAAGCTGCTGGGGGTCCTGGACCGGCAGCAGCTTGAGCATTACGGCGTCGAGCAGGCTGAAAATTGCGGTGTTGGCGCCGATGCCCAGCGCCAGCGACAGCACCGCCACCGCCGCGAAGCCGGGGCTCTTCACCAGCATCCGCACGCCGTACTTAAGGTCTTGAAGCATCGTTTGCATGAGTCGCTCCAGCCGATCAAGAATTGACGATCGCTGATTGCCGATTGCAAGACCAAGAAAGACGCTGGTGGAATTCTTCAATCGGCAATCGTCAATCGACAATCGTCAATTATTCGTAGCGCAGCGCCACCGTAGGCTCCAGCGTTGCGGCCCGTCGCGCCGGTACATAGCAGGCAGCGAGCGCCACCACACACAACAGGGCGGCGACGCTCGCGAACGTCAGCACGTCGGTGGTGGCGACGCCGAAAAGCACTCCGCGCAGAAATCGCGTAAGCACAAGCGACGCCACGAGGCCGATCGCTAGGCCGGTCAGCGTCAGCCGTAAACCTTGGGTCAGCACCAGACGGAAGACGTCGCCTCGCTCGGCGCCGAGCGCGATGCGGATGCCGATTTCATGCGTGCGCTGGCGGGTGGTATAGGCGATGACACCGTAGATTCCCACAGCCGCCAGAATCAGCGCCAGCACGCCAAAGGCGCCGACGAAGGTTGCGGCGATGCGTTGGTTGGTGGTGGCCAACTCGACGGTCGAACTGAGTGGCGCCACGAGAAACACGGGCAGGTCCGCGTTCAGTTCATGGACCGCCTTTTCGACCTGCGGCGCGAAAGCGAGCGGGTCGCCAGCGACCCGCGCATGAATGATCACGCTGTGAGAGTAGTTCTGGGACAACGGAAAATAGAAAAATGGCTGCGGCGTTTCACCCAACCTATCGTATGTGCCGGTCCGCGTTACGCCAATCACTGTGAACCACTTTCCTTCCGCTTCCAGCCGCTTGCCGATGGCCTCCTGACCTGGCCAGAATCGATCCGCCAGCGTTTGATTGACGATAACCACCGGCTGCGACTCGTTGGTGTCCTGGGAGGTAAAGTCGCGCCCCGCGATCAGGGGAATCTGCAGCGTGTGGAAGTAATTCGGGCCAACGTCGGCCTCGCGGATGTTCATGGACTCGTGGCGCTGCGGCACATAGCCTTCGGGTTTGATGGTCTCTGAGTCGGTTACGAAGCCGAGGGGCACCCAGTCGGCTAGGGTGGAGGACTCAACGCCGGGCAACACGCTGAGCTTAGCGAGAAGTTGCCGGTCGAACTCGCGGCCCTCAGCCGCGGTATAGCCGGCGGGAAAGAGGTCGAGAGAAGCCACGAGGACGCGATTCGGATTAAAGCCCGGATCGAATCGCTGCGCCTTGCGGAAACCGCGGATGAAGAGACCGGCGGAGATCAGCAAAAGCAACGAAAGGGCGACCTGCGAAACCACCAGCCCGCTCGCCAGTCGTGCCTTCTGCAACCCGCCGGATACGGTGCCGGAGTCTTCCTTTAACACCGTAATCGGCAACAGACGGGAGGCGCGCAGCGCGGGAAGGACGCCGAAAACAATTCCCGTGACCATCGAAATGGACAGCGTCACCAGCAGGACATTGCGATCCACTCGCACGTTCAGCCCCACCGGCAGGTTCGTGGGCGGTATAAACTGAGCGAAGCTCCCTGCCGTCCAACCGGTGAGCAACAGAGCAATACCGCCGCCCAGGAGGGCCAGCAGGAGGCTCTCCACCAAAAACTGGCGGACCAACCGGGAGCGACCAGCGCCCACCGACAATCGAATAGCCACCTCCCGCCGCCGCGCAATCGATCGCACGAGCAGGAGATTGGCTACATTCGCGCTGGCGAGCAGCAGCACGACGCCGGCGATGGCCATCAACATCGGCAACAGAATATAGAAATAGGCGTTGGCCCCGTGAGGCGCACGCCAGAGTGGGTACAGCGTCACCTGGTTGCTGTCCTGGTGCGAGTCGGGATATTGCTCGACGATCTGCTGCATCAGGAGATTCATTTCTTGTTGGGCCTGCTGCCAGGAGACGCCGGGCGCGAGGCGCCCCAGAACCTCCAGCCAGTCGCTGGAGCGACGATGGAGCCGGTCGCCACCGGGAACAACTTGTTGTTCCATCGTCATCGGGATCCAAAGGTCCGAAACCAACCCAGTCTGACTTCCCTGGAAAGCGGCGGGAGCGACTCCCACCAGAGTGAAGGGGTGATGGTTGACGTCGATGCTCCGGCCAATGACGAGCGGGTCGGCCGCGAAGTGAGTCTGCCAGAGGCGGTAGCTGATCACCACCACGGGCGCGCCCCCAGGCTTCTCTTCTTCCGTTGGCAGGAAGCCGCGACCAAGGAGGGGCCGCACGCCCAGCACGTCGAAATAGTTCGCAGTGGCCAGCGTACCCCAGATGCGCTCCGGCTGGCCTGTTCCGGTGAGGTCCATGGGGCGAATGTCGGACGCTATGAGGCCGGAAAAGCTCCGGTTCCTGTCACGCAGGTCCGCATAGTCGAGATAAGAAAACGAAACGGGGTTTCTGGCCGTTCCTCCCCTTGAGAGGGAGAGAATCTCGCTGGTGCTCGAGGCGCCGGGAATGGGATTGAGTAAAGTCGAGTTGATCCAACTGAAGATCGTGCTGTTAGCGCCGATGCCGAGAGCCAGCGTCAGCACCGCCAAAACGGTGAAGCCGGGGTTGCGCGCCAGCATCCGCAGGCCGTACTTGATGTCCTGTATCACAGTCGACACCGGATCTCCTTCTCAGCGGCACGGGGTTCGGGATTTGGGATTCTGGCTACGCAGAAAAGACGCTCTCGACTTATCTTCTCCGCGAATCCAAATCCGAAGCCCTAATCCCGTTGTCCGTATCTTAACCTTAGCGGACGGGCCCGAGACGTGGGTGCAAGCGCTGTGCCAGAGCTTAAGCAGGGGCTAAGTGATAGATGCAGGAAGGTTTAAATAACAAACCGGCGACCGACCGAAGCTGTCAAGGTGTCCGTTTCTGCGACGGCGGTGTCCGACGCCGAACAAGGACAAAGCACCGAATCCCCAACCCCGAACACCGTTACCAGCGCGGCAGGATCAAACCGAGAACAGCACCTTCAGGTCCAGGCGGAAGTCCGGCAGCTCTGCGATGGTCAGGATCTGATCGCCGCGAAAGTGCTGGGCCGGACGGTTGGGCGAGATCACCTCGGCGGTCTTCCTCTGCGGGTCCAGCCAAACTTGGATCACATTGCTCTCGTAATAGTCCTGGCGTTTGCTCTGCACTTCGTCTCGGGTGTCATCCGGCGACAGGACTTCGAAGGCGATATCGGGCGCGAATGGAGCGGGGCCGTTCGGGTCAGCGGCGTCGACGCGTTCTTTCAGGGCTAGGGCCGCATCTGGACAGCGCCAGTTTCCAGTGGACATTGTAAAAGCGACATCAGTTCCGTACCCCACCCACTCCGGGTGCAAGTCAGTGAAATTCGCCAGTTGCTGATCGAGCTTGATCGTGACTCTGCCGTGCGGTTAAACCGGCGACATGAAGACAACCTCCCCGTCCACACACTCCCAGCGTTGCCCTTCCTTGCCGGCGCGGAGAAACTCTTCCCAGCTAATGCCTGTCTTCGTGGCCATCGGTCCTCACCCGTGCCAGAATAGTCTACCACGACCCTTTCTTTGATTGACGATTGTCGATTGACGATTGACGATTGGAAGGGCAGCCAGCTATCAGCCGTCAGCTATCAGCAAGAACCGGACTTTCGCGCTGAGAGCTGATCGCTGAGGGCTGAAAGCTGTTTGCAGTCGTCAATCGTCAATCGAAAATCGTCAATTCTTGGCCAGCCATCCCTCCCGAAGACTCGCCTGCGCAGGCGTTGCCGACGGAGCTTCCGCGATCGCGTACCGATCGGCGACTGGTGGGTCCAGCTTCACCGTGATCCGCAACTGGCGGGCGTGACGCTCCACCGTGAAGGGAACCTCAGCGCCCGCCGGGTACATCTTGAGCCGCGTGCCGAGTTGTTCGGTGACGAGCGACAATGTGTCAACTTCGGTCAAGAGGTCGTCGCGGCTCAACCCGGCGCGATCGGCGGCGCCGCCGGGCCGCACGGCCGTGATTCTGATCCCTGTGTCCGTCTGCTGGTAGAGAATGCTGACGCTCGGGGCTGCGCCTGCTTCCCCGGTGACGTTGAGCTTCAGTCCTACCTTTGCCAGTTCCTCCGCGATCGGCAACTCCGCTGTTCCCTCGATGTAGTGCGCGAAAAACTCGCTGAAGTCGCTCCCGGAGACCGTGTTAAGCGCGAGGAGAACGTCCTTCTCTTCGTAGCCGCGCCCCGGCAGGTAGTAAGTGGCGGCGGGCCCCGCATAGAGTTTCTGGTACATCCAGCGCATCACGTCGTCGAGCGACTTCTGGCCGTTGGTGCGGGAGCGGACTTCCAGGTCGAGCAGCAGTCCTAGCAGCGCGCCCTTGTTGTAGTAACTGATGGTGGCGTTGGCGAAATTCGTCTCCTGCATCTGCGGCGAGCGATCGTAGAACCAGGCGTGGAAGCTGGAACTCTCGGCGGACATCAGGGCGCGCCCCGGATCGTTTTCCAGGTCGCGGACCTCGCCCGCCAGACGATCGAGGAAGTCCTGACGGCTCCAGATTCCGCAGCGCAGCAGGTGGACGTAGGAATAGTAGCTGGTCAATCCCTCGGCGAACCACAAGGAGGGCGAGTAGTCCTCGCGCGTGTAGTCAAACGGACCCAGAGCGGCGGGGCGCAGGCGCTTCACGTTCCAAAGGTGGAAGAACTCGTGCGCGGCCGTCTCCAGCGCCTCGCGCACGCCGTCGTCGGAGAGCTCGCTGCGAATGATGATCTCGGTGGAGTTCAGGTGTTCCATGCCGTCGCCGGCGGCGATGTCGGGAGCAAAATGAACGAGGAATGTGTAGTGGTCGAAGTCCGGCGCGGGCATCATCGCCATTTCGGAAGCCACGATCTTCTGGAGACCCTCCGTCAGCTTGGTTGCCAGTTGGGGCTCGTTCTTGTTCGGCTGGCCGAAGCTATGGACCACCACGCGGAACGTCTTCCCATGGTCCTCGAACTGCCGGATTAGGCATTCGCTCGAAACCTCCATCGGCATGTCGACCATGCGGTCGTAGTTGGGGGCCTGGAACGTGTACTGGTCGGCCGCCAGCGTGAACCCGCTGAATACCTGCCAGGGATGCTCGGCATCCGGGGGTGGTTCCACCACCAGCGTTACCGGGTCCGGCTTATGGCCGGCGAGGTACATGTAGATCGAAGCGGGAGTGATGCTGGCATGAGTCGAGTCGAACTGTGAAAACGAGCCGGTAAGGTCGTTGGCATAGACGCGGTACCTAACTCGCACCTCGCCGCCTGCGGCCAGCGTCTCCACGTGCCAAGTGTCTTTGTCGGGCTGCGACCAAGGCAGCGCCTCGCCTTGCGCTCCGTGTGCGTTGAACTCCTGCACGTTTTTGGCGAAGTCGTAGATAGCATAGCGGCCCGGCGCCCATGCGGGCAAGACGAAGTCGAGCGACGGCTGATCCACCTTGCCGGCGTCAATTTCCACTTCGAGGATGTGGGTGGAGGGGCGGGCGAGGCGCAGGTGATAGGTGATCTGTGCTTCTGCAAAGGCGTCGGCCGCCGTGAACGCCTGAACTACCGAGGCAGCCAGGCACCAATAACAGAAACTGGAAAGCAGGAGGCAAAGAGCAGAAGGGCAGGTAAGAGGAGGCCTCCTGCGCAGCGTTGAATTGGGTTCTGGATTGGGATTTCCGATTGCCAGTCCCTTGCCTTCAGGGGACGTAGACCTGACGCATCTATTGATTGCAAACGACATTCCTGGGTTCAAGGTCACGGTTTGTGTTTCCTGCCCGAAAGACGTCACTCTTGTGGCTATTTCACAATGCGTTGGTGAAGGCGTAGGTCCCTTGCCCCTGGCAAAGTTCCCTCCCGATGGACTGAACGCACTGGCACCATTGAAACAGTTCATCATGGCCGTATCAGTTTGTCAGGAGAAGGGAAGGGTTGTCAACGCAGGGCAACCGCCCGCACCCAACCGGGCTACCGATCTTCGACTTTCTATTTCTTGGCTCTTGACATCCGCTAGTCTATTATCCTATATTTCCTGCGTGGGTAACCGTCCGGCCCGACGATATCGAGCCCTTGGTCGGCGGTCGGTCGAGGCTCGCAGGCGAAGCGCGGTCTTTCGGCTATCGACTAACCCTCGGTCCGACTGCGGCAGGCTGAATGTTGCAGTCGCCGGGGAGCGTGGAGCCCAACATTGTTTCGCGGTGGTAGGCGACTAATGGACCGAATAAGGATAAGATGCTTTATATCAATAAGATAATCCGGTCTCAGGCGACGAACCAATGGTGAGTATCAGAAATGGAATCAGTAGTTTACACAGATTTTCCCCGGTTGGCGGAATCGGAATGGACTTCGTCTGTTCCCTTGGATGGTTGAAGGTTAGTACCCTGGAATCGGCCGCAGAAGTGTCAACGCCGAAGATGCGATCGACTTCGATAGGACCAACGAAGCCATCAAAAGCTTTAGAATCAGAAGAAATGAAAATATCTATACGATCAGGAAATCAGATTCCGATTGCAGACTCTCCTGGGCGCGCGGGCGTTTTCCCAGCCGATCAAACTGCAGGCTTTATCGGGACCGCTGTCGGGTATAGAATCAAGTCCGAGAGCAGGGGGGTGTGAGAGATGTCCAGAATCACCGAGCTCAATGTGAATCGAACCCGGCATCCCGTCGACGTGGACGCTGAGACCAGCCTGCTGACGGTCTTGCGCGATCAACTCGACCTCACGGGCAGCAGGTACGGTTGCGGGGAAGGACAGTGCGGCGCCTGCACCGTGCTTATCGATGGCCTGCCCCGGCGATCGTGCATCACCAAGGTGGGCACCGTCGCCAGCCAGCAAATCACCACCATCGAGGGGCTGGAGCAGAGCGGAAGGCTGCACCCACTGCAACAGGCGTTTCTCGACGCGGGAGCCATGCAGTGCGCCTATTGCACCTCGGGCATGATCATGAGCGCGTCGGCTCTCCTGAGATCCAACCCTAACCCGTCGGTCCCGGAGATTGTGCGCTTCATGGAAGGCAATGTCTGCCGTTGCGGAACTTATCTGCGGATCGTGGCGGCGATCCAGCAGGCGGCGAAAACGATGAGGGAGGGCAGATCATGAGCGACATGAACGGCCTGCAAGGCCTGAAAGGTGAAGCCCCCAATAGCGTCACCCACGTCGAACTGGAACCCGAGCGTTACGAATTGAGCTCGCCTTCCTCTTACCATTTCGAGCTTGGACGTCGCGAGTTCTTCCGGATTCTCGGCGGCGGGATTGTCGTCGCCTGCATTTTGAAAGACGCCTCCGCCTTCCAGGAATCGGGCGGGCGGCGAGGGTCCGGATTCGACGAACGCCTGCCGCAGGAGATCTCGGCCTGGCTGCACATCGGCGAAGGTGGCGTCGTGACCGTCTACACGGGAAAAGTGGAAGTGGGGCAGAACTCGCGCACGGCCTTGACGCAAGCGGTGGCCGAGGAGCTTCGCGTTGTGCCGCGCGACATTCGCATGGTGATGGGCGATACGGACCTGACTCCTTTCGACATGGGGACGTTCGGGAGCCGCACCACGCCGACCATGAACCCGCAACTGCGCCGGGCCTCGGCGGCCGCTCTCGACGTGTTGATGGGCCTCGCGGCCGACGCCTGGAAAGTCGAGCGAAGCAAGCTGACGGCGGCGGACGGGAAGATCACCGACCCGGCGAGCGCCAGGACGATCTCCTACGGCGAACTGGCCAAAGGCAAGCAACTCGCGCAAGCCATCCCCGCCGAGGACCCGCTCACCCCCGCCGCCCGCTGGACGGTGATGGGCGAGTCGCTGCCCAAGATCGACGGCGCTGACTTCGTTAACGGCAAGCATCGCTACCCATCCGACATCGCGCTGCCCGGAATGCTCCACGGCAAGGTTCTGCGTCCGCCTTCTTTCGGAGCCACACTCGGGTCGCTCGACCTGCACGAAGCCGAGGCGATGCCGGGTGTCACGGTGGTACACGACGGCGACTTTGTGGGCGTCGCGGCGCCCAGCGTGGAAATCGCTTCCCGCGCCGTTGCCGCCATCCACGCTGACTGGAAGCCGAATCCGGCTCCCCAGCCGTCGAGCCGCGAGTTGTTCGATTACCTGAAAAAGAACCCGGACCAGGCGGCAGGGCAAGGGGGATTTGGGGGCCGCTCAGACCATCAGGTCGGCTCTATGGAAAAAGGTCTGGCGGACGCCGGCCAGCGCTTGCAGCAAACCTATACCGTAGCCTATATCGCTCACACGCCACTCGAGCCCCGCGCGGCCGTCGCGCAGTGGGAGAACGGCAAGCTGACGGTGTGGACCGGCACGCAACGCCCCTTCGGCGTGCGCAGCGAGCTCATGGAGGCATTCCGGCTTTCTCAGGACCAGGTGCGAGTGCAGATGCCGGACACCGGCTCAGGCTACGGCGGCAAGCACACGGGCGACGCTGCGGTAGAGGCGGCGCGCCTCGCCAAGGCGGCGGGCAAGCCGGTGAAGCTGGTGTGGACGCGGGAGGAGGAGTTTACCTGGGCCTACTTCCGCCCCGCCGGAGTCATCGACGTGGCGGGCGGCGCGCGCAGCAATGGCACCCTCACGGCCTGGGAGTTTCACAATTACAATTCCGGCGGCGCGGGCATCGGCACGCCGTACGATGTCCCGAACCAGCACATCCAGTTTCATCCCACCCAATCACCGCTGCGCCAGGGTTCGTACCGCGCGCTGGCGGCCACCGCCAACCATTTCGCGCGCGAGTCCTTCATGGACGAGCTCGCCCACGCCGTCAAAATGGACCCACTCGATTTCCGGCTCAAGAATCTCAAGGATGAGCGCCTGAAAGCCGTGTTTGAATCTGCCGCCCGGAAATTTGGTTGGGCCGGATCGAAACCTCCAACGGGACACGGCTTCGGCATTGGGGGTGGTGTCGAGAAGGGCGGCTACGTCGCCACCTGCGCCGAAGTCGCCGTGGACCGCGCTAATGGGCAAGTCCGAATCGTGCGTGTGGTGACTGCGTTCGACTGCGGCGCCGTCGTCAATCCCGATCAACTCCGCAACCAGATCGAGGGCGCCAACGTGATGGGCATTGGCGGCGCGCTGTTCGAGGCCATCGAATTTGAGAACGGGCGCATCCTGAACGGGCGCTTTTCCAAGTATCGAGTCCCCCGCTTCAGCGACGTTCCCGAGATCGAAATCGTGCTCGTCGATCGCAAAGATCAGCCGTCGGCAGGCGCCGGAGAGTCACCGATTGTCGGCTTGGCCCCGGCGGTTGGCAACGCGATCTTCGGTGCCACCGACGTCCGTCTGCGCTCGCTCCCAATGGCACCTAATGGCCTCAAGCTGTAGCACGAAGTCAGAAGTCAGAAGTCAGAAGACAGGAGACAGGAGACAGGAGTCAGGAGTCAGAAGGCAGAAGACAGAAGACAGAAGACAGCTTCTGACCTCCGCCTCCTGGCTCCTGACTTCTGCCACCCGGCAAATGGCACGCAGGTATTGGTGTGGGGCGGATCGGCGGTCTTCATTCTTCCTTCTGGCTTCCGTCTTCTGACTTCCGTCTTCTGCCCTCTGGCTTCCGTCTTTCGCCCTCTGACCCCTGCCCCTGTCCTGACCTTTCACCCTACCCGAGCGTCTATTAGTCCGGAGGAAGGAAAGGCAAGAGACGAGGTGATGAGGGCTGGCTTTTCTGCTTGAGGGTACATTAACTTGGCAGCGGCCACTTGAGGAGACCCGCTTGCGCGAACCGGACCAACGGGGAGATCCGGCGACCCACCCGAGCGAGCAGTCGCACGGCATTCCGCTTGCCACCGAAGATCGGCAATTGGCCGACGCTTGCCGCACCGGGGAGATTGCTGCCTTCGAGCAGCTTTACACCACCCACGGTGCGCGCCTGAAAAGTGTGGCCCTGAACCTCCTCGGCAACGTGACGGACGCGGAAGACGCCGTGCAAGAAGCGTTTCTGAAGGCGTATCGAAACCTGCACGGGTTCAGAGGGCAGTCGTCATTCTCCACCTGGGTCTACCGCATCCTGCTCAACTGCTGCTATGACGTTCGAAGGCGGAAGGTGCGCCGGCCGGAGCAGGAGATGACCGATGCCCAACCAGAGGCGACCGAAAGGAAAGTGCGCGAGGAAAACTCTGTCGCGCCGGTCGATCACCCGGTGCGGCTGGCCCTGGAACGGTGCCTCGCTAAACTGGGCGCCAGGCAACGCGAGGTTTTCGTGCTCTTTGAGGTGGAGGGCTTCAAGCATGCCGAGATTGCCGCCATGTTGAAGATTTCCGAAACCAACTCGAAGAACATTCTTTTCGAGGCCAAGCGCAGTCTCCGGCGGCAGCTCGAGGCGAACGAAGGGTAGACGGTAGATGGTAGACGGTAGACAGCAGACGTAGACGGTCGGCATACGGAATGAGAGGATAAAGGGCGTCTTCCCCGTCTGCCTTCTACCGTATACCATCTACCGTGTACCGACCGAGGAATCCATGAGTAACATCGTCTGTAAGGATCGCGAACGTATCCTGCGTCAACAGGACCCGGCGCAACTGGAGGTGCTCCGGCAACATGCCGGAAGCTGCGGGGAGTGCGCCGAGGAGTTGCGCTGGTGGGATGAGATTTCCGCTGCTGCTCCTCACTTGCGCCGAAACTGGGAGAGCCCGTATCTGTGGCCAGAGATTGCGGAAGCGTTGGCTGAAGAGTCCGAGCGAATGCGGGAATGGGCCCTAACACGCCTATGGAACGCCCTGCGGCCGCATTGGCAGCCCGCCGTGGCGGCGCTGGTGCTTTTCCTCGTGACCACCTCCGGCGCATGGTTGTTGCTGCACCGCTCAGCGCCCACCCTGACCCCGGAGGTCCAGCGGCGTTTGCTCACCCAGCAGGCGGTGCGCGAAGCGGAGAAATCCGAGGAAGCGTATTCGGCCTCCATCGAGAAACTCGCCAAACTGGCTGGGCCCAAAGTGGAGAACCCTACGACCCCGCTGATGGCGAGCTACCGGGAAAAGCTGCTCCTGCTCGACGATGCCATTGCGGACTGCCACGCCCAGGCGAAGCAGAATCCGGGAAATCCCCAACTGCGGCAGGAGTTGCTTTCCATGTACCAGGACAAGCAGCGAACGCTCCAGGAAGTAGCCCAGGAGGAATAAATGTCGACTTGTCATTGGTCCGTGGTCCGCGGTCAGTTGCCAGTAGTCAGTTGTCAGTTGTCAGAACGTGTGAAAGAATGCCCTAGCCCCGAAGGGGCGAAAGACAGTAGCCCAGGGCGTCAGCCCTGGGATCAGATGAGTAAAAACCACAAAAACTATAACCTGCCGTCCTTCTCCCAGGGCTGGCGCCCTGGGCTACTGTCTTTCGCCCCTTCGGGGCTAAGGGCCCTTCTGGTGGTGATGGTGCTGGTGGGAGCGAGCAGCGCTCACGCCCGAAACGCTCCGCAGGAGGAGTTTACTCGCACGGTTGATCAGACGGTCGCCCTCCCGTCAGGACAGGGCGTTAGCATCGAGCACAGTCTGGGTAACATCACGATTCACACCCAATCGGGGCGCGACGTACACATTGTGGCCCACATTCATGCCTCCGGCAGCGATCGCGACCAGGCATCCCGCCTGGTGAATGAAATCAACATCCGGATTCACCAGCACGAAGTGCATCAACTCGAGCTGAAGGCGCTCAAGGTCCGGGTCGCTGCGGGTGAGGGAGTTGACATTCGCACGGAATATCCCGATTGGGTGAAACATGGTCATTTCTTCCACGGCAGCTTCTCCTACGCGGTGGACTATGACATCACCATGCCGGAAGCGGCGTCGCTTGCCGTCCGCAACAAGTTTGGTAACGTCTCAGTAACCGGACTCCGTGGAGACGCCGACATCCACGACAGCAATGGCTCGCTCGCTTTTCGCGACGGTCGGGGCACGCAGGAACTGGAGAATTCCTTCGGCGGCATCGAAGTTGGCGGCAATGTGGGTGACGTTCACGCCGCCACCAGCAACGGTTATCTTCATGTCGCGGACGTTCAGGGCGCGGTGAACCTGCGCGACCGCTTCGGAGAGGTCACCGCCGACCGTATCCGCAAAGAGGTCTGGATCAATAACGGCAACGGAAGCGTGAAGGTAAGCGAGGCGGGCGGGCCTTCTATGGTCGAAACCTCGTTCGGCCCGGTTACCGCGATCGGCATCCACGGCGACCTGACGGTGCGCAATAGCAATGGTTCGGTGGAAGCGCGCAACATCGAGGGTTCGGGAGACCTGAACACGTCCTTCGGTTCTATCACCTTCTCTGACATTGGCGGCCGGCTTTTGTGCAACGCCACCAACAGCAAGATCAACGGTAGCGGGGCGGGCGCGGGCGCCACGGTGCGTACCACATTCGGCGAGGTCGACGTGCACGATGTTCACGGAGAGCTTCAAGTCGACAATTCGAACGGCAAGGTCATGGTTCGCGGCGTGCGCGGCAACGCCACGCTCCGAACATCTTTCGCCGGATTGGATGCCGAGGATATCGGGGGGAGCGCAACGGCCACCGACTCCAACGGCGGCATCAAGCTGCATAACGTGACCGGCCCGGCGGAGGTCCGGGGCTCCTTCGGCGCGATCGAAATCGCCCAGGTGCACCAGGGCGCGCGCGTGGTAACCCAAAATAGCAGCGTCACCCTGGACGACGTCGGCGGCGAGGCGTACGTGAAAACCAGCTTCGGCCTGGTGCGCGCCGATAACATCAACGGCCGGCTAAGTGTGGAAAACTCAAATGGCGGGGTGAATGCCTCCCTGGTGAAAGGGGCCGTCAGCGTGCGGTCCTCCTTCGGGTCCGTCAGGCTTGACGGCGTCGGCGACCCCATCGACGTGGACAATCAGAATGGCTCAGTGGAGGTTCTTGGCCTGAACGGTAGAAGCTGCTCGCACGTGACGTTGCGCACGTCGTTTGCCCCGGTCCGCCTCCATTTGCCTGCCGGCGGGGGCTATCGCCTGGAGGCGAGGACGTCGTTTGGTCACGTGCGAACGGAACTGCCCATCACGTCCACGGGCGAGCTCTCCGGCGATTCGATCAACGGCACCGTGGGGAATGGCGCCTGCGAATTAAGTCTGCACAACAGCAATGGCAATATTGAGATACTGAAGAAGTAAAAGAGCCCGAGTCAAGAGCAAGAAAGATGGATTCAAGTCATTGCCGCCATTGGGCCATTGACTTAGAGGGATGAACCACGACCACCCGGCGGCCTTTATCAGGTGGCTTTTGCCATACGGCTATCCTAGCACGTCCCCGCCACAGATCTTCAAACTGCTCCACTACGCAAGCACCCGAACCGAACCTTTTGGAGCCTTGCGTTCAGAGGCGGTCGGCTGTATGTTATCGGTAGGCCGGAAAATGAAAACGGAAATCCAGGCAACGTGAGTTAGAGTCATTGGCAAAATAACGCTTGAATTGTGTCAAGGCAAACGAATCGTAGCGGCGTAAAGCACTCCGAAGAGAGGAGAACGACATGGACGAATCAACAGCAGCAGAAAGATCCGCGAGCTCACAGCCACCTGAGGTTGCAACGGCTGTCCAACTGGAGATCTTGCAGCGAAGGGTTGAAGCGCTAAACGATCGGGTTCGAGCATTGACCGCGATGCTTGGATCCTTATTGGTGCCGGAGGGCGCCGGCCCAGGCCGTTTTCCAGGTCCCGTAGTGCCGATCGGTTTCCGTCCGCCGGGCGGGGATGAGATTCATGGACCCGGTTCTCAGAACATCCTCGTGTGCAGTTGGGATGCGGTAACGGTTATCGTCGCAACTCTCAATTGGTTCGGCCCAGATACGCCGGTAGCCGGCAAAACGGTGACATTTTCATTCACCAATGCTGGCGGCCTCGGCACGTCGGTGGGAATCTCCACAGGGCCGGGCGGCACTGGCTCGACCAGCGCGCCGGGCGGCTCGGTGAGCGTGAAGACAAACGCTCAGGGGGAAGCCGTTATCTACGTGCATTCGGCTCTGAAGGGTACTATCACACTTCATGCCAGTGCCGGTTGGTCTCAGGGCGACGACATCGTGATCAACTTCAAGTGAGGACTCGTGAGAGTCCGTAGGCGGAGACACGACCCACTCGCTGGCGTCGCCGCCTGTACCCGGTTCAACGCGCGCAAACCCGCGGAAGGGGATGTGTGTGCGTTCGCCCAAAAAACTTGACTCACTCACGATAATTTCTCACCCACAAGCCTCTTAGTGGAGCCAACCTCTCTCTGCCGATGTCCGCGCCGGAACCTAAGAATTTGATTGACAATTGATTGCAACTCGGTCTACTATCATGACGTGTGCTGGCCCAGGTGGGGCCAACTCGGCCAAAAGACGGCAAAGTGACCTTGGATTCCGCCCGAAAGCATCGGGGCAGATTTCGGGCCGTACCTATCGCCAAATGAAGAACGCTTCAAGACCGGCGACCCGATGCGGACACCATCGCCGGCGCAGACAACCCCATCACGAACGAACCCATAGGCGTAAGACACTTATTTTCAAGCACATAAGTTATGGACCAGAGCACCGAAACCATATCGAATATTGCCATCGGTTTCATTGGTTTACGGAGGCGGTTGCCCGACCTTGTTGAATTTTGAATGCAATGCCCTCTCTCGATTGCCAATTCAGGAGCGCACCGGCGGCCGTCGGCTCAGACGAGTGGAAGGGGGAGGCATCACACGGAAGCCGGTATGCGGCTTATTTTCATTGTGTCGAGCATGGTCGCCACTGGTCCGATTGCTGAATTGGAGGCACCGGGCGCTGGATCTTTAACCCTTGACTTCTTGACCTTCGACCTCAACCTCTTCCATGAGTCAGGCAGAACAAGTTCGGGCGGCGGCGGACATCGTGCGGGTCGTGGGCGATTACGTCAAGCTGCGCAAGGCGGGCACCAGAATGGTCGGATTGTGCCCGTTCCACCAGGAGAAGACCCCATCTTTCTCGGTCAGCCCGACCAAACAACTTTTCTACTGCTTCGGCTGCGGGGTGGGAGGGGACGTTTTCAAGTTCGTGATGCAGATTGAGAACCTCACTTTCCCCGAGGCACTGCGGCGGGTAGCGGAGAAGGTGGGGGTTCGCCTTGCCGAGTCGGCGGACGACGCGTCCTACGACGCCAACGCCCGCGAGCGGGCGGCGCTCTACAAAATCCACGACGTAGCTGCCAGGTTTTTCGCCGCCCAGTTGACCGCCACCGTGGAGGGCCGCCTGGCGAAGGCGTATCTGGCTGACCGCGGCCTCAGCGACGAGACGACGGCTCGATTTCGGCTGGGCTATGCGCCTTCCGAGGGCAGGGCGCTGACCCGGCACCTGACGGCGGCGGGCTTCTCGATCGAGGACCTCAAGAAGAGCGGGTTAGTGCTACAAGATACTGAGGGCGAGCGTTCCTTCGATCGTTTCCGGCGACGGGTGATCTTTCCCATCGCCAACGATTCCGGTAAGGTGGTCGCTTTCGGCGGGAGGGCGCTCGGCGACGAGCCCGCCAAGTATCTCAACTCTCCGGAAACCCCAATTTATACCAAGAGCCGGGTGCTGTACAACCTCGACCGCGCCGGCACGGCCATCCGCAAGCTCGATTACGCCATCTTGGTGGAAGGTTACATGGATTGCATCGCGGTGGCCTCGTCGGGCATCGAAAATGTGGTCGCTTCCTGCGGCACCAGCCTGACTGAGAGCCAGTTGCGCTTGCTGGCGCGCTATTCGCGCCGGGCGGTGATGAACTACGACCCGGACTCGGCCGGAGTGGCCGCTACCGAGCGATCGCTCGCCATGCTTCTGGAGGAGGGGTTCGAAGCCAAAGTGCTGGCTCTGCCCGCCGGTCTCGACCCGGATTCGTTCATCCGCAAGCAGGGCGTGGAGCCTTACCGTGAGCGACTGGCCGCCGCGCCGAGTTATCTCGATTACCTCACCGAGCGCGCCGCGTCTCAACACGATGTAACCAAGCCGGAGGGGAAGGTGGCAGCGGCCAACGCCCTGCTGCCCTACCTGGCGAAAATTCCGAGCCGCCTGCTGCGCGACGAATTGTCGCAGCGCGTGGCAGAGCGTTTGCGCTTGGATGAGCGATTGCTCCGGGACGAGTTGAAGCGTGCAGCAAGCGAAGGGCGCAAAGAAATGCGTGCCGCCGAGGCTTCGCAAGCCATCGGGGCCGGTCCTGCCGAAAAGCAGTTGCTGCGAGCGTTCCTGGCCAGCGAAGAATTGGCCAATGAGTTCCTGCCCAAGCTGGTTGAGGAAGGGGATTGCGTTGGCTTACTCACGGAGGGGATCTTCAAGCAGTTTTTGGAGCTCCGTCGCCGGGGAGCGAAACTGGAGATCAGCGAGATCGAGGATTCGTTCAGCGCCGAAGAGAAGCGGCTGCTCTACGATTGCGCCTTTACTCCCGCAGAAGCGGTGGATGAGAAGGCCGTGCTCGCTTGTTGCCGGGCATTGCGCCGCCGCAGAGTGGAACGAGAGCGGGAGAAGTTGCAGAGCGATATCCAGGCTGCTGAGCGCGAGCACGACCAACCGCGGCTTGCCGAGCTATTGCAGGCCAAGACCAAGCTGGTGAAGGAGCTGTCGCAGTTGGGCAGGGTGGGCGGCAGTCAAGAGGAAGTCCAAAGTTGAAAGTCGAAAGTCGAAAGTTAAAGAAGCAAGCCCGGCGTTGGTTGCCGCAAAGTTTCAAGGCATCTGGCCTTTCGACTTTTAACTTTCGACTCTCGACTTTTTTCGACTCTCGACTTCCTGGCCTGAGAATCGGTGGAAAAACCGTTCAGGTTGGTGTAACATAGAATGAACCATACATGGAAGAGTCACATCTAACGAAGAGGGGTCTTTGCAGGCGAGAGGCTTCTTCGGCTGAGCTGTCGCGTGTGGATTGATCTCGTGGTGTCGTTTCTTAACTTTGGGGGTCGCAAGCTTTGGCGTTTGATGATAAGTACGACCAGGTGACCAAGCTGATCAGCCTGGGTAAAGAGAAGGGCTATCTCCTTTCCGATGAGGTGAACGATCTTCTGCCCTCCGACGTGCATTCGCCCGAGGACCTGAACGATTTGCTCTCGATGTTTGACAGCGAGGGCATCGAAATTCTGGATGCGCCGAGAGCGAAAGCTTCTGAGCATCTCGGGATTGAGAAGGAAGAGGTCCGGTCCGACGAAGCGCAAGAGGATCTCGACCTTGACCTGACTCCGGGCGCAATCGACAAAACCAACGACCCGGTGCGCATGTATCTGCGCGAGATGGGTACCGTACCGCTGTTGACGCGCGAAGGCGAGGTGGAGATTGCCAAGCGCATCGAACGCGGCCAGGTGGCAGTGTTCAAGGCTTTGTCGCGCTCGCCCATCGTGGTCCTGGAGATGTTCGCCCTGCGCGGGCAGTTGAAGGGGGGCGAGAGGTCCATCAAGGAAGTGGTGGTCTTCAACGACGACGAGCTCACCGAGGACAAGATCTACGAGGGGCTGCAAAAGGTCATCGGCATCATCGACGAGATGGAGCGGCTGTATAAGCGCGCCCTCCAGTTCCAGGCCAAGCGCGAGTCCATCGCCCGCACCAAGCGGCCGCGCGACTATCGCCGCTACGCGCTGGCGGAGGCGCGTCACCGGATTCTGGTGTCGCAGTTGTTTCGGTCCGCCGAGTTCACCCACGCGGAGCGCAAGCGGTTGATCGAGCGCATTCGGCAGGCGGTCGACGAGCTGAAGCCGGTGGAGCGCGATGTGAACCGGCTGGAAAGGAAGCTGGAGGGCTCTCGCGGCGGCGACCACAAGGACCTCAAGAAGGAGCTGCGGCAGTACCGTGCCCGCCTGGGCGAGATTGAAGACCGCAACCAGGCAAGCGTCATCGCCCTGAAGCGCACGCTGAACACGATCTTCGAGGGCGAGCGGACTGCCGATGCCGCCAAGCGCGAGTTGATCGAAGCCAACCTTCGCCTCGTGGTGTCGATTGCCAAGAAGTATACCAATCGCGGCCTTCAGTTCCTGGACCTGATCCAGGAGGGCAACATCGGGCTGATGAAGGCGGTGGACAAGTTCGAGTACCGGCGTGGCTACAAGTTCTCCACCTACGCCACGTGGTGGATCCGGCAGGCCATCACGCGCGCTATCGCCGACCAGGCGCGGACCATCCGCATCCCGGTGCACATGATCGAGACCATCAACAAGCTCATCCGCACGTCGCGCCAGCTCGTGCAAGAGTATGGGCGCGAACCGACTTCCGAGGAAATCGCCAAGCGCATGGACATCCCGGTGGTGAAGGTGCGCAAGGTGCTCAAGATCGCCCAGGAACCCATCTCGCTGGAGACGCCGATCGGCGAGGAAGAGGATTCGCATCTGGGAGATTTCATCGAAGACCGGGGCGTGATCTCGCCCGCCGAGGCCGTCATCAACATCAACCTCAAGGAGCAGACGGACTCGGTGCTGAAGACGCTGACGCCGCGCGAAGAGAAAGTGATCAAGATGCGCTTCGGCCTCGACGACGGCAGCGAGCATACGCTGGAGGAAGTCGGGCAGAGCTTCGCCGTCACGCGCGAACGCATCCGGCAGATCGAGGCCAAGGCCCTGCGCAAGCTGCGCCACCCGTCGCGCAGCCGCAAACTGCGCGCTTTCCTTGACCAGACGGCGCGCGAGTCGGCGGGGGCCTAAGCATTTTGCATTTTGGATTTTCGATTCCAAAATGATGGAACTGATTCTCAACCTCGGTTGGCTGCTGCTGGCGGCGGCTTGCTTCCATTTCTGGTGGCCGCGCAAGCGGCGATTCGGCGGCCAAAGAAACCGGTCTCTCCGTGGGTTCCTGGCTCTCGGTTGCGCGCTCGTCGTCCTGTTTCCGATTATCTCCGTCACCGATGACCTGCACGAAGAGCAGGCCGTCATGGAGGACTCCAGCGCGAGGCTCACCAAGCGCTGGGCTGGCAGCCACGGTTCCGCGTCCGCCGAGCAGCACTTTTTCACTCCGCCGAGCCGCGTTTCTTCGCGTCTCCCCTTCGTGGCTGATTTAGCACGTGTCAGCGGCTGGTTGTGCGAGCCGGAGACATCGTCGCGGCTCGAAGATTATCTTTCCCCCGTGTTTGGCCGTGCTCCCCCCTTATCCCGCCTCTAGTTTTCTCACCGCCACAACTGGGTAGCAATTCCTGTCCGGCAATCGGGCTGGCTTCGCCCGGGTTGGCATTTGTGCCTGCCCTCGCACGAAGACGCATGCCTGGAGGATAACGCCGGGTTCATCGACTGATTTTCAATGCGCGCCGGCTCAACGCGACCACCCTCAACGCCGCCGCTGAGTTTGACGCGGTGCCGGGCTGGCCTTACGAGCGCGGCGGGCTTAGGGGGTAAGACTCATGCTCAAGTGTCGCCATAACGCAATGATTCCAGTTCACGACACGCACTTCTTCAGACATTTTTGTATTGGGTTTCTCCTGGCTGGATGCCTGGGGCGCACCCTCTTCGCACAGACGGCCTACACCTGGCAGCAACTCAAGGACAAGTTCGAGGCCACAAACCCGACCTTGCAGGCAGCGCACCTCAACATTGACGAATCGCGGGCTCAGGAGATCACCGCCTACTTGCGGCCAAATCCTCAATTCTCGGTTACCGCGGATCAAATTGGTCACAATACGACATCCAACCCGTTCAAAGAATTCCTCAACGCCTATTCAGTCGGTTATCTGCACGAGCGGCAGCACAAGCGGGAGTTGCGGCGTGACAGCGCCAAGGAATCCACCGCCGTCACCGAATCGTCGTACTTGGATCAGGAACGCGGTCTGCTTTTCGATCTGCGAAGCGCTTTTGTCCAGTTGTTGCAGGCGAAGGCCGTGCTCCAGAACGCGAAAGAGAACCTGGATTACTGGGACCGAGAGCTCGCGGTCAATCAAAGGCGGTTCGACGCGGGAGACCTCGCTCTAGTGGATCTGAACCGTTTGGTGCTACAGCGGGCGCAATTCGAAGCGGATTTCGAAACCGCGACGGTGAATCTTCGCACCAGCAAGATCCAGCTCCTGACGTTGCTGAATGACCGGACGCCCATCGATCGGTTCGATGTAATCGGGCAGTACGACTTCCAGGAGCAACTCATGCCGCTCGAGGAGTTTCGGAATATTGCGCTGGCAGCGCGGCCGGACCTTAAGGCAGCCATGCAGTCCGTGGACCTGGCGAAGATCAACCACCAGCTTGCCATCGCGAACGGATCGGTGGACCCGACCTTTGGTTTCGATGTGGCCGCTCCTTCCCTCACCAGCAATTACCTGAGTTGGGCCTTCCCACTCTATCAATATGTCGGCTTCAATGTGAGTGTGCCGCTGCGGATCTTCGACAAGAACCAGGGCGAGAAGCTGCGTACGCAAATCGACATCGGCCGCAACGAGCGATTGCGGGAGGCCGCGCAGGCCTCGGTTTTCAGCGATGTCGATTCCGCCTATTGGACATTGATCCAAGCCCTGAATCTCCTGAAGCCATACAAGGCGAAGTATCTGCCGCTGGCCGAGGACAACCGCAACCGGATTTCGATTTCCTTTCAGAACGGGGGCGCATCTCTGCTCGATTTGTTGGACTCGGAGAAGGCTTATCGGGACACTCGAGTGGCGTACTTGAATCTGATTGGTTCCTACTTGACGGCTGCGGCCCAAATGAACGTGGCCGCCGGCCGGGAGGTCATGCAATGAATCGCTTACTTCTTTTCGAAGCAACTCTGTGTGTGGGCTTGAGCTTTCTCGTCACGGGGTGCGCGCGGAAGGGCACGGCCCAAGCCAACCCGACGGCGGACACGGGTCCGGTTCCCACGATGGTGGAGCCCGATATGGACTCCAGCAACTTCAAGGTGGACCACGCGGAGCAGTTTCCGCTGGCCACTGCGGGTGAGCTCGTCGCAGCGCCGGAGCTGAATGTGACCGGCGTCGTCAATCCGGACGTGTCGCGGCAGGTGCCGGTACCCTCGCTCGCCACCGGGCGGGTGGTTGAAATCAGTGCCAGGCTTGGCGACGAAGTGAAAAAGGGCCAGCTTCTGTTCAAAGTGCGAAGCAGTGACATCGCGGGTGCCTATTCTGACTATCGCAAGGCTGTCAAAAACGAACAGCTCGCCAAGATACAGCTCAATCGCGCCAAAATCCTGTTCGACGACGGCGCGATTCCGAAGAGCAGCCTCGAAATTGCGCAGACCACCGAGGACAACGCGGTTGTCGATCTGGAGACCACTACCGAGCATCTCAGGCTGCTGGGTTCCGATCCAGACCATCCTTCGGGTATCGTCGAGGTCTACGCACCAGTATCCGGAGTAATCACGGACCAGCAGATCACGAGCTCATCGGGCGTACAAGCCCTGACGCCGCCGAACCCTTTCACCATATCTGACGTGTCGCACGTATGGATTCTATGTGACGTGTATGAGAACGATCTTGGGTTTGTGCGACTCGGTGAGTATGCCAACATTCACCTGAATGCATACCCAGACTTGGCCCTCCAGGGCAGGATCAGCAATATCGGGGCGATTTTGGATCCCAACCTGCGCACCGCCAAGGTTCGCCTGGAAGTTCTTAACCCGGGAATGCTGCGGCTCGGCATGTTCGTGACCGCTACGTTCTTCGGGCCAAAGAAGGAATCCCACGCCACGGTTCCGGCGACCGCGGTGCTGCACTTGCACGATCGCGATTGGGTCTATGTACCGATGGAAGGCGGGAATTTCCGCCGCATTGAGGTGTCCGGAGGAAAGATGCTGCCCGGGAAGATGCAGGAAATCAGGTCCGGGATCCGGCCGGGTCAGCAGGTGGTAGTCAACGCCCTGGTGCTTCAAGCGACGACGGAACAGTAGATGGAGGGAGCAGGGAATAGGGAATCAGGAGTAGTGAGTGGGGCAGGATGAAGTCTTTTGTCTTTGTCTGCTACTCCCGATTCCCTACTCCCTATTGCCTGCTTGTGCCGGATATTGTGCGGAGGACGATAAATGATTCGCGCCGTAGTTGATTTTGCCCTGAACAAGCGCCTTCTGGTGCTGGCGGTGGCCCTGCTGCTGTTCGCATGGGGAATGTACTCGTTCCACAACCTTCCCGTCGAAGCATACCCCGACGTGGCGGATAACTATGTTGAGATCATCACCCAGTGGCCCGGAATCTCGGCGGAACAAATCGAGCAGCAGGTCACAATCCCGCTCGAAATCGTGATGAACGGCATCCCGCACGTGACCCATTTGCGCTCGTTTTCGCTCTTCGGGCTTTCAGACCTGAAGCTCATTTTTGACGACGAAGAACAGAATGCCTGGAATCGCGAGAGAGTGCTGGAGCGGCTTTCGCAAGTGACCCTGCCGCCTGGCGTCGTGCCAACCATGGGCACCGACTGGAGCCCGGTTGGCCAGATTTATTTCTTCACGCTGCACAACACCAATCCTCAATTCGACGTGATGGAGCTTAAGTCGATCGAAGATTGGGTGGTCGAAAAAAACTTGAAGGCAGTCCCTGATATCGTCGACGTGGCCAGTTTCGGCGGGCCTACGCGTGAATACCAGGTTCGCGTCGATCCAGAGAAACTCGTTGCCTACGGCCTCAGCCTTGCGCAAGTGGAGCAGCAGCTCACGAATAATAACGCGAATGCGGGCGGCAGCTTCGTTGAAGCGGGCCTCCAGCAGATCAACGTTCGGGAAGTGGGACAAGTCAGAGATGTGCACGACATCGAAAACACGGTGATCATCACCAAGAGCGGCACACCGCTCCGGGTGAAGGATATCGCGGTCGTCTCCCAGGGACCCAAGATCAGGCTCGGCCAGTTTGGCCATGCGATTCATCGCGAGGACGGAAGGATCATCGACAACGATGATGTGGTTTCAGCGTGGGTACCCATGCGAAAAGGCGCCGATGCAGACGCGGCGCTTAAGGGACTGCACAAGAAAGTGGAGGAGCTGAACGAGCGTCTTTTGCCGCCCGGCGTCAAGATCGTTCCGTTCATCGACCGCAGCGACCTGGTGCGCTTTACTACCCATACGGTGCTGCACAATCTGACCGAAGGCTTCATTCTGGTGACGATTATTCTGCTGCTCTTTCTAGGTAATGTACGGGCCGCGCTGATCGTGGCCTTGACGATTCCCTTCGCGCTGTTGTTCGCGTCCATCTGCCTTGACCTGCGCCACATCTCCGCGAATCTCCTTTCGCTGGGGGCATTGGACTTTGGGATGGTCGTCGACGGGGCGGTGGTGATGGTCGAGAATATCATTCGCCACATCGGCCACAAGGAAGAAGTGCACAAGTCGGTGCCGGATCGAATCCGAGCCGCCGCGCACGAGGTGCAACGGCCCGTGTTCTACGCCATCATGATTATCATCACCGCCTATCTGCCGATCTTCACACTTCAGCGGGTGGAGGGCCGGCTCTTCCGGCCGATGGCCTGGACGGTGGCGTTTGCCCTGCTGGGCGCGGTCATATTCTCCATCACCATCGCGCCGGTGCTCGCCAGCTTTCTGTTTCAAAAAGAGGTCCGCGACTGGCCCAATCCCGTGCTTGCTTGGCTTACGGAATACTATCGGCGTGCGGTGACTTGGTCGGTCCATCATCGCTCGGTGATGGTGGGCATTGCGGTGCTTGCTCTCTCGGGGAGCATTTATCTGGTAACGAGTGATGTCATTGGATCGGAATTTCTGCCCCACCTGGATGAAGGCGCGCTATGGGTGCGCGGCACTCTAGCGCCCAGCACCGGACCGAGCGAAGGCATCCGGTTATCGAATCAGGCCCGAATAGTACTTTGCTCTTTTCCTGAGGCTACCGAATGCACCAGTCAAACCGGGCGTCCGGATGACGGAACGGACACCACCGGCTTTTTCAACACCGAATACTACGTCGGCCTGAAGCCGAAAGAGCAATGGCGTCCCGGGTTGCACAAGAACAAGGAGGAACTGATCGCGGCGATGAACCGTGAATTGGAGAAAATCCCGGGTGTAATCTGGGGGTTTTCTCAGCCTATCGAAGACAACATGGAAGAGGCGGTCAGTGGCGTTAAAGGTGAGCTCGCCACCAAGGTCTATGGGGACGATTTGAAGACCCTGGAGGAAAAAGCCAATGAGGTCGTCAGTGTCATGCGGGAGGTCAAGGGGATCGAAGATCTTGGCGTCTTTCGCGTTCTTGGACAGCCCAACTTGAAT
>DATFYM010000017.1:0-33151 GCA_035315065.1 Terriglobia bacterium | reverse complement strand
TGCACCACCTGCACTCTTTGATTTTCCAACTGAGGAATAGACTCAGTCATAGGCCTCCTTATCCTAACGTCTATATACGTTAGGATTGATACCACAAAAAAAGAAACTCTTCAATTCCAACTTCTATGTCGTGCACCCGTTTCGTTCCCCTGAATTGCGTTTCGTCGAGCGGCTGGACTATAATCTCAACCGAATTGTGATCGCTCCGCGATCCGAAAGTGGCGGGCGACGGGCAAGAATACGGGGGCGCGCTTGTCAAGTCCTTAGGGAACCCTGGAGAATTCCTTAGGAAATCCTTAGGAGCGGTACATGGCCGGGGACACCCAGCGGATTTACGACTTCGGGCAGTTCCGGTTGCTCACCGGAGAGAAGGTGCTCTTGCGCGATGGCCGACCGGTGCCATTGCCTCCGAAGGTCCTCGAAACTCTACTCGCCCTAGTTGAAAACCACGGCCACCTGGTTGACAAGGAAACGCTTATCAAACGGGTGTGGCCCGACACTTTTGTCGAGGACCAGAACCTTACCTATAACATCTCAGCCCTTAGGAAGATTCTGGGGAACGGTTCGAACGGGCAAAAGTACATCGAAACCGTCCCGCGCCGCGGTTACCGGTTCATCGCGCCGGTGACGATCATCACAGCCGGTCCTCAGGACCCCGCTGACCAACTGCGGCACAGTGTCGATGGGGGCGCCCAGCCCATCTTACAACATGACCCCGATGAGCGCGCGCAAGGTGTGACCCCACAAGGGACCGTCCCCGGCGGAGGAGACTCCGCCCTGCTGCCGCAGGAGGGCGAAGTTTTCGGCCGGCCCGAAAAAGAGCAATCAAGATGGGCCCGCGCCCGTTACAATTCCCGCCACGTGATGATTGCATGTGTGGCCGCTTTGACCGTGGTCGTCGTAGCTCTTTGCGTTGCGTTGTTGGCGCGTCCGTTGCCGGTGCCTCGCGTTGTTGAGACTTACCGGCTGACTTATAACGAGCGATTGAAAGGGCAGCTTCTGTTGGTCGGCGGCGGAAAGGTCTACTTCCAGGAGAAGCGGGGCGATAAGATGGCGCTGGTTTCGATACGAGTCTCTGATGGAGTCAGCAGCACGGTGTCGCTTCCACGGATGCCGACCGACGCAGTCGTGACGGACGTGTCTTCTGATGGTTCGGAGTTTCTTGGTCACGAAACAATCCCCGGAACTTCAAAGACCCGAGTCTGCATTTGGCCGGCCACGGGTGGAGCACCTGAACGAGTGGGTGAGGTCGGATGGAGCTACCCCAGTCTGTCTCCCGACGGAGCAAGGATAGCCTATGTCGATGGCGGCCAGACCGTGTGCGTGGCGGGTAGACATGGAGATACGCCCCGCAGGCTGGCGGCTTTCACGGGTCAGCTTGGGGGTCTTCGTTGGTCTCCGGATGGAAGCGCGTTGCGCTTGCAGGTCCGCGAACACGGAGTGTCTTACACGTTGTGGGAGATAAGCGTCGACAGCGGCCGGCGGCATCAGTTATTTCCCGACTGGAGCAATTCACCGGACGTGGAAGATCCGGGAAGATGGACTTCGGATGGCCGGTACTTCGTCTTCTCCCGAGGGCACGACGAAAGAAGAGACATCTGGGCGCGGCGCGAAGGCTGCGGATTTCTTAGCTGGCGGTGCCGCAAACCGATGCGGGTCAGAGTAGGTCCGCCCAGCTACCTTGCGCCTACGCCCAGCCCCGACGGCAAGAAGCTTTTCGTCCTGGGAGTACAGCATGAGATTGGCCTGGCACGCTACGATGCCGCCTCGGGCCAGTTCGGACCCTATCTTGATCTTGGAATTGGCTCTACCGAGCTCGATTTCTCGCACGATGGAAAGTGGATCGCGTACTCTGCGCCTGCGCCTTCCGGGAACGCAATTTGGCGCAGCCGGATGAATGGAAGCGAGCCACAGCAGCTCACGTTTCTGGACGCTGACGCGCGAGAACCGCACTGGTCGCCCGACGGAAGCCAGATTGCCTTCCAGGCGCATTTGCCGGGCGACCGCTTCAAGGCCTATGTCGTCTCCGCTGACGGCGGCACCCCACATCCGCTGATTCCTGACCAGGGTAGCCAGGAGGGTGTGCCGACGTGGTCGAAGGATGGCAAGAAGATCATCTTCGCGGAGCGCCTGTATCGACGCGACCCATCTGAAATGACGATCCACCTTCTCGACCTCGAAACACAGCAACTTTCCGACCTGCCGGGCTCAGCAAGGCCTATGGTCGGCCCGCTGGTCAAACGATGGTCGCTACATTGCGGCGCTCAACCTGACAGCACATCCGTCCGGCGACTCACCGGAGTTGCGACTATTCGATTGGTCCACAAGGAGTTGGTCGATGTTGGCCCAAGTCGAGCACATCCACGGGCTGACTTGGTCCCCCGACAGCAAGTCTATCGTTTTCCACACTACAGGGTCTTGACCCTGCCCTATATCGTGTGGGGCTCGCCGACCGGCATGTGGTGCGGCTGGGAAAGATCGATCTCGTCCCAGATCAATGGAGCGGAGTGGCGCCGGACGGCTCACCTTTGATCACACGTGGCGTCCGCATTGAGGAAATCTACGCCCTCGATATGGAGTGGCCTTGACCGAACGGAGGTGGCAGAGAAAGGCCTATCTTCGGCACCAAGTTTCGCGAGTTCGGGTATCGCTCGCTCGGCCATCCGGTAGAAGACAGGATCACTCTCAATTCCGATGCTCTCGTAACCCACGGCCAACGCGGCGGCGATGGTCGATCCGCCACCCATAAACGGGTCAAGCAGAGTTCCGACTCCAAGCGGAAGAGAGGCGCGCACCAACTGCCGCATGAAGGCTTGGGGTTTCAACGAAGGATGAGGAGCAATGGACCGTTCGCCGGCTCGGGTGGGCGCGGAGCGAATGACATCCTCGAAAGGTCTTTCCGATGAAATCCGCCGGAGCCCGCCCGTTTTCCATTTGCGCAGGTTGTCCTGAACCCGACCTTCACACGGCTTGCGGAATAGACCCCAAGGTTCCCAGCCCGACCGCGGCATCACGGTGACGTGAGCGAACTCCCCGTGGGCGTTCTTCGGGCGGTCCCCCCCTCGCAGGGTCTTGACGAGCCGAATGATTTCGCCCCGCTTTTCGAAGCCGGCCTCTACCAGCGGCACATAAACGAGGTGGGAGAGGAGGGGATTGGTGGCAATAAACAAATGCCCGCCCGGAACCAGCAGGCGGATTGCGCGGTGCGCAAATTCCGAAAAAAAGCTTTGGAGCTTCGCCCGGTCGCTCTCGGTAAGGACCGTAAAACGCGGCAAGGGGCTTCGCTTGCAGCCGTCAAATGACGGAGGAATCCGCCACACGCCGCCGTTCCCGTTGCGAAGCTTCTCCTTTTCCACGGATGTGTATTCTTTTAGTCCGTAAGGCGGGTCGGTAACGATAGCGTGAATAGAGTCCCTTTCCCTTTTCTCCATCCAGGAGAGGCAATCGCCGAGATACAAAGTGTAGCGCGTCACTGGTTGCCTCGAATCTGCATGAAAGGGATGTTATCACGAATCTGCGTCCGACTCTTGCGTCCTCGAAGGCCGGATAGTGGGTTAATTTGGTGCCGTGGCGGCGAATTTACCTCGCCAAGTGGCGGCGTAAAGGCGCCGCTTCAAGGCGCATCAGTGCCGCAGTTGAAATCAGCAAATCTTAAGCGCGGACCCGAGCGATCTCAAAACAAAGCCAGGATGCCCAAGTTGGGATCGTCCATAAGAGCCGTCACCGCATCGAAGTGCAGCCGGAGTACGGCTTCAATTTCACGGGTGGAGCAATTTCCCCGGCGGATCCAGATCACCTTGGGAGGAAAGCCGAACAAGGCGCTCAAATCACTATAGTCGACATCTTGGGTGGCGATGGCGTACCCTTGCTCGCGCGCGGCAATCCAAACCGCGAGGTCCGATGCCCGGTCAAGTCCGACCCGGTAGACATGCGTCGATCCTGGATAAAGATCTGCCAGGCGTTCTACCAGCGCCGGCGAGAGGTTCTGGTCAAAAAGGAGCCTCAATCCCGAGCCACCATGAGATGGTGTTCCCGGTCCGCGGCGTAGCTGAGGCAAGCGAGGATATCGTTCTCAGTCAGGTAGGGGAAGTCGGCAAGGATTTCCTGGTGGCTCATGCCCGAAGCAAGGTAAGACAACACGTCGTACACCGTGATGCGCATACCTCGGATACAGGGCTTCCCGCCGCGCTTGCCGGGCTCGAGGGTGATGATGTCTTGATAGTTCATGAAGGCATTATAAGACGTGATGGATGGTTCTACAAGCACGATTCCCGCACCCGCAGAAGGGAGCGGGTAGTTGGCAGCGGCTCACAACTGGAATGCCAATGAAAGAACCCGGTCGTCGTGAGGCGTACGACGACCAGAGGTGGCCGGTACGGAGGCGGCAGAGGAAGGCGTATCTTCGACACCAAGTTCGCGAGCTCGGGTATCGTTCGCTCGGAGTTAGAACACAAAGGGACGGCGAGAGGGTGAACTTTCGGGACCAATGGCCACGGCTGCCGGCGCTTCTGCTGGGGCTTCTCGCTCCGCCGATCGCACGGGGCGGCGCCCGGCAACATTTCGGCGCCCTAAGCCAGAAATTGACCGCCCCACGGAGCACCAAATGACAGACGTGGGTCCGACCGTCAGGCCCGCGAGAAGCGCAAACATCAAAATCTTGGTCCCGGTCATCGGAAGCCTCCTGAAAGGCGAATCAGATCGGCTGTACCGCCGACGAACCCGCGACTCTCCCGACCCGCGAAGCCAGGCAGAAATAAGGGAGCAACTTCACAACTCCTCCGGCCGCTCTCTGCCTATGTGAGTTGCCCTATCACGGGCATCGGCTATTCGTCAGACTGACGTAAAATGATTGGCGTGTCTGTTCCGGACGGGACACCCCGCAAAAAAGGGACGACGCGGGTATATGACGATACCGGGGTGGGACTCTGAACTGGTGGACCGACGCTGTCGGAGGTTGGAGACCAATTGGAGACCAAACGGGGGGGTGCAGCATGACGCAGAGACTCCAGGATCGGATCGCCCTGGTCACCGGAGGCAGTCGTGGCATCGGTCTCGCCATCGCACAGGCACTGGCACGCGAGGGCGCGAGCGTGGTGCTGGCAGCGCGCGACCGTCGGACGCTACAGCAAGCCGCCCGGCAGACGCCAAGGGCAACGGCGGTCGCGGCCGACGTCACGCGTCCGGCGGAGGTGAAGCGCCTGTTAGCCGCCGTAAGCAAGCGGCTGGGCCGCCTCGATGTGCTGGTGAATTCGGCGGGGGTTTTCACCTATAGGTCTTTCGAGAGCACCACGCTCGACGACTGGCGTCGTAACCTCGACGCCAACCTCACGTCACTCTTTCTCATCACCCAGGCCGCATTGCCACTGTTGGCTCTGAGCACGAACGGCCACATCGTGAACATCCTTTCGATTTCCAGCCGGGAAGCTTTCCCGAAATGCTCCGCTTACACCGCGTCGAAGTTCGGCGCGCTGGGCTTCACGCGCGTGCTGGCTGAGGAACTGCGGGCGCGAAAAATCCGCGTCACGGCGATCCTGCCGGGGTCGACGGATACGCGTATGACGAAGGAATTCGATTTCCCGGTGAAGCGCGAGAACTTGCTCCAGCCGGAGGACGTGGCCGAAGCGGTCCTGGCTGCCCTGCTGCAGCCGGCGCGGGCGAACGTGAATGAGATTCTGATCACACCATCGCGGGGGGCGCTTTGATGGGGAGTGCGGTCCCGCCAAGCGGGACCGCTCTGTTTTGGCGCCTGCTCGCCGGCGCCTAGCCGGGTTGGTTCTGGCATTGCGCCGACTCGGATTTCTGGCGTAGCATGAAGGGCGACACCGAGATATTGCAATGTTCGACTACATCAAGGTCGAAGGATTCCGCAGCTTCAAGAGCGTCGAGCTTGAGATGCCGCGCCTTGCTGTCCTGATTGGTCCAAACGGGGGCGGGAAGTCAAATTTCCTGGATCTCATGTCTCTCATGGCGGAAGCGGGACAGGGACATCTGGCGAACGGCATTGACTCGCGGGGCGGGTTCAGGAGCGTCGCGTTTGGGTTTGATCTGATCAGTGACATTCTGACCGAGTTTCGTTTTCAGGTAAAGAGCCTTCCTGAAGCCTTTCCGTCCCTGCCGCCAGATTTGTCGGGGAAGGAAAGGCCGGACGTCAGATTCAAGATGGGATTAACATTTGGCTTCACGACGACTAGCAAGGTCCGAATTGAAGAAGTTACGGAGGAGCCTACTGCACGGCAGCCCCATCCAGTCTCGGTCATGACGAGGGGTAAGGATGGCTGTGTGTTCCGTTCCGCAGATCAGGGAGCGGGGCCGGGAGCCGAGGAAACCAAAGCGCTCGAATCGGAGTCTGAACTCGCCATTTTCCAAGTCAGGGATCTCTATAGGTATCCGACTCCTTACAAGCTGCTGAAACAGTTCCAAGAGTGGACCCTGTATCGCGACATCAACGTCGGACCTGAGGCCCCAGCCCGTCTGCCGGCACTGCTGCGACCCACTACCCGCCTCTCGGAGAACGGCGCTAATCTATCGCCTGTTCTTCACACGATCAAGGAGCGGCATCACGAGACCTGGACAGAGATTGTCGAGGTGCTGCATACCGCCTGTCCGGTGTTTCAGGACATTAGAATTCCCGGGGAAGGCGGAGACGGTAAGGTCGTGCTGAGGTGGTTCGAGGAACCTTATGAGAAAGAAGGTGTTTCCGCGAATTTCCTCTCAGATGGCACGTTGAAGCTCTTGTGCCTTGTTGCCATCCTCAAGAGCCCTGATCCTCCGCCGTTGATCTGCATCGATGAGCCTGAACTCGGCCTACATCCTGACTGGATCAAAATGGTGGCTGAGCTTCTGCAAGACGCCGCCGATCGCACGCAGGTAATCGTCGCCACTCATTCTCCTCATATTGTGGAAGGGCTCGAACCCGACCAGATCATTGTGACTGAAAAGGAGAACGGCGAAACCCGGCTGGAGCGACTCTCCACAAAAGACCTGGAGAAATGGCTCAAGGACTTCAATCTCGCTGACCTGTGGTTGGCAGGTCACTTTGGTGGTCGCCCATAAATGGCTCCAGCGCTGAGACGCGGCCGCCGAATAGTGGTTCTGTGCGAAGGAGACACGGAAGAGTTGGCGGTGCGACATTTCGTCGGTACGCAGTGGCAGGCAGAGGGCTTTGCCTCGGTCGGTCTTGACCCGAAGAACGTCAATGGGCACGTGCGGAAGATCGGGATTCTCGCGGGAAACTTCCTCGACGAGGGGGACGTTGTTGCTGTTTTGACTCTGATCGATTTACAGGGGATGAATCTCGTTACTCACGAGTCTGGAGACGAGCTCGACGTGAAAGTCAAGCGCGTCCGCGACTGGCTAAGCGGCCAAGTTGAGCACGAGCGGGCGCATGACTTCTTTCCCCATGTTTCCGTCCACCAAGTAGAAGCGTGGATATTGGCCGAAGGAAAGGCTTTGTCACAGAGGTTAGGAGACCAGACCGTCGGACCTGATCCACAAGCAGAGCTCAAGAACTTTCAAAAGCCACCGTCGCAACGAATCAACGAATTCTTCCTCCGATGCAAGAAGACGCGGTACCGGAAGATCATCGACGGTCAGCCACTCTTTTCCAAGATTGCGTTCCAGCCGGTCTACGATCCCTGTCGCTACTTCCGCGCCTTCTACGACGATCTGAGGCGAGTCGCCAGCCAAGCCTGACTTTGCATCACGTGTATGACCAAAGCTTTCAAGAAGCACATGCGATGGGTCCTCAATCTCTACCCGCCTTTTCTGGGGGCGGGAATCCGCGTCAAACGCCTTCAGGCCGATTGGAAAGAGGTTGACGTGGAGATGAAGCTGCACTTCTGGAACGCGAATTACGTCGGCACTCATTTCGGAGGTTCGTTGTACTCCATGACCGACCCGTTTTATATGCTGATGCTGATCGAGAACCTGGGCCGCGATTACATCGTATGGGACAAGTCGGCCAGCGTCCGCTTCAGGAAGCCCGGCAAGGGTAAGATGGTGGCCAGGTTTCGCTTGTCCGACGAGCAGATCGAAGGGATTCGCCAGGGACTGCAGACGCAGCCGAAGGTCGAGCCAACCTTTGTGGTGGAAGTCCACGATGAGACCGGGGCGGTGGTGGCGGAGGTGCAGAAGGTGCTGCACGTGCGAAAGAAGTGACGAAGAAATTTTGGATTTTGGATTTTGGATTGAAGACGAAAGAGCCGACAGAAATCAGGTCTTGGTCTTCAATCCAAAATCCAAAATCGAAAATCCAAAATTTCTTTTAGACTTTCCACATCGCCCGGGACGTGTTATTCTGATGATCGTATAGAAGGGAAAAAGAGAAGCGAGGAGATTGGCGGATGCCTTTGAGTGTGGAGACGAAGAAAGGCTTGATGGAGCGTTACCGGGTAAACCCCGCGGACACGGGTTCGCCGGAGGTGCAGATTGCCCTCTTGAGCGAGCGCATCGGTTATTTGAACAATCATTTCCAGTCACACCGGAAAGATCATGCTTCACGACGCGGCCTGCTGATCATCGTGAGCAAGCGTCGTCGTCTGCTGGAGTACCTGAAGCGGTGCAACCCGGATCGTTACAAGAAGTTGATTGAAAGCCTGGGCATTCGCAAGTAGTCTGTTGCAACCAGAGAGTTCGGAAGTCCCAAGTCAGGCCAGTTCACGGTTCAGAAAGTCCCCGGGAGCCAAACGGCTGTGTCTCGCTCCGGCGAGGTGCCGCGGCTCCGCCGTGCATATTTTTGTCCCCGGTTTTCCTCACCTCTTCACCCCTCGTCGAACAGACCATGATCGAAGCTGGGCCAACCCCACACCGGCAGTTTCCGCGGTGCGCGGAACACAACTTGGGTAGGGCGCCGCGTGCGGCCTATCCCGACCAAGAACACAGCGGCATCGGCCGCCTGACCTGGATTCGCTCGCCAGAGATCGCGCTTCGGCGCGGCGAAGCGAGCGAGGCCCGCGGAGCGTGTGTGACGGAGGGAACAGGGAATAGGGAACAGGGAACAGTTCCCTGTTCCCTCCTTCACACACACACCGCTGTGCCGGCGGGCAGAAATACGACCTACTAAGGAGATGCAATGCAACAAGTAAGTATTCCCCTGGGTGCAAGCACCCTGACAATTGAATGCGGCAAAGTGGCCAAGCAGGCCAACGGGTCCGCTTACGTCCGATACGGCGATACGGTGGTTCTGGCCACGGCGTGTACGGCCAAACCGCGCGAGGGCATCGACTTCTTTCCCCTCACGGTCGACTATCGTGAGTACACTTACGCCGCCGGCAAGATTCCGGGCGGCTTCTTCAAGCGCGAAGGCCGGCCGACGGAGAAGGAGATCATCACCAGCCGGCTTACCGATCGCCCCATCCGCCCGCTGTTTCCGGAAGGTTACAAAGACGAGGTCCAGGTAATCTCGATGGTCCTCTCGGCCGATGAGGACCACAATCCCGATGTCATCGGTGTCGTCGCCGGCGCGGCGGCGGTTTATCTCTCCGACATTCCGTTTTACGCTCCCATCGCTGCCGTCCGCGTGGGCCTGGTGGACGGCAAACTCGTCACCAATCCCACTTACACCGAGGTGAAGGGCAGCCAGCTTAACCTGGTGGTGGCGGGCAGCGAAGAACACATCGTGATGGTGGAAGCGTCGGCCGGCGAGGTCTCGGAGGCGACCATCCTCGGCGCCATCGAGCACGCCCACGCTGAGATTCGCAAGATTGTGGCGGCGTTAAAGGACCTTTTTGCCAAGCTCGGAATCAAGAAGCGGGAGTTCGTAGCGCCCGCGCGCGACGAGGCTCTTTACCAGGAAGTGGAGACCAAGACCGGCGCGGCAATCCGCGAGGCCATGGACACTTCGAAGTACCCCAAGCTCGAGAGCTATCACAAGATCGAAGAGATCAAGAAAGCGCTGGTGGAAGGCTACCCGGCCGAAGACGAAGCCAAGCGCAAGCTGGCGGGCCATTACTTCCAGGCGCTGGAGGAGAGATACTTCCGCGAGGACATCCTCGCCAAGCGCCAGCGCCCGGACCGGCGGGCCTTCGACCAGGTCAGGCCCATCACTTGCGAAGTGGGCATGCTGCCGCGCACCCACGGCTCGGCGCTGTTTACCCGCGGCGAGACGCAGGCGCTGGTGACCGCGACGCTGGGCACGGCCGAGGACCAGCAGCGGCTCGACGTGCTGGAAGGCGAGTCGTTCAAGCGGTTCATGCTGCACTACAACTTCCCGCCCTTCAGCGTCGGTGAAGTGGGATTCTTGCGCGGACCGGGCCGTCGCGAGATCGGCCACGGCAACCTGGCCGAGCGCGCCCTCACTGCCGTGCTTCCCGCGGAGGACGCTTTCCCTTACACCGTGCGCGTGGTCTCCGACATTCTGGAGTCGAATGGATCGTCGTCGATGGCCACGGTCTGCGGCGGCTGCCTGGCGCTGATGGATGCCGGCGTGCCGGTGAAAGCCCCGGTGGCGGGCATCGCCATGGGCCTGGTGAAGGAGGGCGAGAACTACGCCATTCTCACCGACATCGCCGGCGCCGAGGACCACTACGGCGACATGGACTTCAAGGTGGCCGGCACCAAGGATGGCATCACCGCGCTGCAGATGGATATCAAAATCTCCGGCGTCACTCACCCGATCATGGCGGAGGCGCTGGAGCAGGCGAAGGCGGGCCGCTTGCATGTATTGGGAGAAATGCTTCAGACACTTCCCGAGGCGCGCACCAGCATCGCCTCCAATGCCCCACGCATCTTTACCCTGCACATCAACCCATCGCGAATCGGCGAGCTGATCGGCCCGGGCGGCAAGGTGATCCGCGGCATTATCGAGCAGACCGGCGTGAAGATCGACGTCGAAGATGACGGCAAAGTGAATGTGGCCGCCACCGAGCAGGAGTCGGCCGACAAAGCCATCAAGATGATCAAGGACCTGCTGGCCGAGGCCGAGGTCGGCAAGACGTACCTGGGCAAGGTGGTGCGCCTGGCGGACTTCGGCGCGTTCGTGGAGATTTTCCCCGGCACCGATGGCTTGCTTCACATCAGCGAGGTGGCCGAGCACCACATTCGTGATATTCGCAAGGAGCTCAAGGAAGGCGATCAGCTCCTGGTGAAGGTGATCTCGGTGGAAGGCAACAAGGTCCGCCTCAGCCGCAAAGCGGTATTGCGCGATCAGAAGGCCAAGGCCGGAGGCGGCGAGCAACACGTCGAACACCAGGCTGTGGCAAAGAAATAGCAGGAATTCGGTCATTGAGTCATTGAATCATTGAGCCATTGAAGAAGCAGCCGAGTTTTGGTTCCCGTCTTCAATGGTTCAATGACCCAATGGCTCAATGACTCAATCGTCGTTTTATGGAACTTCTTTTCCCCTTTCTCGATCTCAAAGCTCAATTCGCCACCATTCGGGACGAAGTGATGGCTGCGGTCACGCGTGTGATGGAGAGCCAGCAGTTCATCCTGGGTAAGGAAGGCGAGGGGCTGGAATGGGAGCTTGCCCAGCGGGTCGGCGTCAGCGCGGCGGTCGGCTGCGCGTCGGGAACGGACGCGCTGATCTTGGCCTTGCAAGCGCTGGGCGTCGGCGCCGGGGACGAGGTCGTCACCCCGCCGTTCACTTTTATCGCCTCGGCGGGCGCCATCGCCCGGCTGGGAGCGAAGCCGGTGTTCATCGACATTCAACCGGACACCTTCAATCTGGATCCGAACCAGATCGAAAGGGCGCTCAGCGGGCGCACGCGGGCGATCCTACCGGTACACTTGTTCGGCCTCGCCGCCGACCTCGACCCGATTCTCGAGGTGGCACGGGCGCATCGTCTTCCCGTCGTCGAGGACGCCGCGCAGTCGATCGACGCGGGTTATCGGGGGAGCCCGGGGAGTAAAGTGGGAAGCCTCGGCGCGGTGGGCTGCTTCAGTTTCTTTCCCTCCAAGAATCTTGGCGGCGCCGGAGAAGGCGGCCTGCTGACCACGAACGATCCCGAATTGGCCGATCGCTTCCGCCTCCTGCGCGACCACGGCAGCCGCCAACGGTACTCGTTCGAAGTGCTTGGCACCAACAGCCGGCTGGATGAGATTCAGGCCGCGATCCTCCGCGTCAAGTTGCGCCACCTCGATGCTTGGACAGCGGCGCGACGGCGCAACGCGCAGCGCTACGCGGCGATATTCAAAGACCGCGGCCTCGGCGATCGGGTGAAGCTCCCCGTGGAGCCCCCGGGCTTCTTTCACGTTTATAACCAGTTCACCGTCCGGTGCTCCGAGCGCGACCGCTTGCGGGAGTTCCTCCGCCGGCGGGGAATTCCCAGCCAGATCTACTACCCTCTGCCCCTTCACTTGCAACCAGCGTTCAGTTACCTGGGTCACCGGGCAGGAGAGTTTCCCGAGTCCGAAAAGGCCAGCCGGGAAGTGTTGTCCTTTCCGATTTACCCCGAGTTGAGTAACGAGCAGCAAACGGCGGTCGGGCTTGCTATCGCCGAGTTCTACGATAACGCGCGCGTGATTAAGCCATGGACCGGTGATTGCCTCGCGCCTGAGGTCAGCCCGGCATCGAAAACGGATTAGGGATCTGGCACGTGACGAGGGGTAACACCCCATGGAAGATAACTCATGAGTTACAACCGCCAAATGAGTGCTTGACAGGGGAGATTCCAGGGTTTAGAATTTTCGTTAGAGAATAATCTGGCTGTGGGTGCGACCCGCCCAGTGCCAGCCGCATTACGCGTCAGCACCGGGCCGAGCCACGTGCCAGCGAAGGGAGAATTATGGCACGCAAGCGATCTCGGCCTCTCACACCGCAGGCTTTCCTCGGAAAACTCGAGAGCCTCGTTCAAGACTTCCGTCACCGGCAAGCGATCTACTCGCAAGGGGACCCGGCGGATGCAGTGTTTTATGTTCAGAAAGGTAAGATTAAGCAAACGGTTGTATCCAAGCAGGGCAAGGAGGCGGTTCTCGCCATCGCTGAGACTGGCCACTTCTTTGGCGAGGGCAGCTTAGTGGTTGGCCATTCGGTCAGGATGTCTAGCGCCAGCTCAATCGGACGCTCGACGGTCCTTCGATTTAACAAGGACGCGGTAGTGCGGCTGCTTCATGAGGACGTCGACTTTGCGGACCTTTTCGTGTCGTATGCGTTGGCTCGCACCGTTCGCGTGGAAGAAGACCTGGTTGACCAACTCTTTAACTCTACCGAGAGGCGGCTGGCTCGCTCTCTTTTGTTGCTCTCCCACTTTGGCAAAGACGGCAAACCTCAGTCTGTAGTTCCGAAGATCAGCCAGGAGACTCTGGCGCAGATGGTCGGCGCCAGTCGGGCTCGGGTTAGTTCCTTCATGAACAAGTTCAGGAAGTTGGGCTTGATCGACTACAACGGTGGCAACGGTGGCTTGCAGGTTAACAGTTCTCTTCTCAGCATCGTCCTCCGCGACTGAGCACAGCCCAAATGCTCCGATTCGGCGTCCACCGCCATGGCCGCGCCTGCGTATTCCCCGGCGGTCCCCTAGCGATAACCTATTGGCCTAAACTGGAGGGTCGATTGTGTAGCCAGTGTAACAAAGTTCAATAATATCGAAAGTGTTCCAAACGAGACAGACACGGTTTTCTGACCTTGTTAGTATGGACATGAAAGATCTGCGCCTTAGCCGCTCCTCCCTATGCGGACGGTTTTGGTGGAGGCTCGTATGTTGAACGTCGCTCAGAACGAAATCCAGTTTGACCAGAAAAATGTCCCTCTGGACCGCGCGGTTTCCCACAGACAACGTCCCCTCCGCGTCCTGTTCATCCACAGCGATGCACAGGCGGTAGACTGCTGCGTGGAAGAGCTCGAGAAAGCGCAATTCACGGTGAGCGCCGATGTCGTTTTGACCTTGGCACAGTGCACGGAACAGCTTCGTTCCCAATCTTCTTATGATTTCGTCGTAGCCGAGTACCCCAGTCCGAGTTGGAAAGGATCGCAGGACTTGCAGCTTCTTGATCAAACGGTGGAGGAGATTCCCCTTCTCTTTCTGACTACAGCACTGGAAAGTGAATCCGTTGCGGAACTAACCGCTCATGATTTCTATTACGTCGAACGAGACCATATCGCGCAATTGCCCATGGCCGTGCGCCGCGCCCTAAACGAAAAAAAACTGCGCTCGGAGCTGGCAGAGGCTGGAAAGGCCTTGAAGCATTCAAAATCGCTGTATCGCGCCCTGGTGGACAATCCCGCTTACGGAATATTCCACTGCGATGCTAAGGGGAAGCTTCTCGACGTCAACCTGGCTTTCTTGGCGATGCTGGGCTACCCCACCAAAGAAGAACTTTTGGCGGCGAACCATTGGACCGAGATCTTCCTCGAGCATGCTCCAGGAATGCCGTTGGGCGGCCACGACCCGGAGACCATCCGAATCGAGCCCGTCGAGATAGAATGGCCGCGGAAAAACGGCACCACTCTGAAAGCCGTGCTCAGCGGTCGCGGCGTCCGTGACGACGATGGGGGTTTTGCCGGCTATGAAATGATCGCGGTGGATATCACGGAACAGCGGGCGCTGGAGGAACAGCTACGAAGCCAGGCATTGAGTGATCCACTGACGGGCTTGGCCAATTTTCGCCGCCTTTTTGAGGTGTTGAACGCCGAGATCAGTCGATCCCAGCGCACCGGCCGGGAGTTCTCTCTTCTATTGCTGGACCTCGATGGATTGAAAGGAATCAACGATCGATCTGGTCATCTGGCGGGAAACCGGGCGCTCGGCAGAGTGGCGCAGATTCTGACCGACGTCTGCCGGTCCCTTGACACTGCCGCGCGCCAGGGCGGGGACGAGTTTGCTCTGGTCCTGCCGGAAGCAAGCGCAGCCGAAGCCAAATTGGTAGCGCAGCGGATTTGCGATTTTCTGGCGAAAGATGCCGAAAAGCCAACCCTTTCCGTCAGCATCGGAATTGCCAGCTTTCCCAAGGATGCGGATAGCATCGGAACCCTTCTTCACGCCGCGGACAGAGCCCTGTATGTGATGAAAGACGAGCGGCTACGCGCCGCGCGGGCCGTGAACTAAGCTCAATCCACAACTACAACGGCACCTTGCAGGTCAACGGTTCCCTCCTCAGCATCGTCCTCCGCGACTGAGCACACGCCAACGCTTTTTTTCATAAATCTCGTAAAGTGTTCCATATGGTACAGACTTGGTGATATTGAATATGTCATCACGCAATTCAGCCATCTTCTTTGAAGTGGATGGCCAGTAGGGTGTCACGAACTGGGGCTTGAGGGGAGTTGAGGTCTCGGGGAACCGGATCGGATTCCTGGCGTGGACCCCAGCGACGTTGGCAACGATGTTGGGGGGACATCGAGCATGAGAATGGGAACGCGGATTGAACGGATTCGACTCGAGCGTTCGTTATCTCGCGAATACCTCGATGCGAAGCCGGGGCTCGCGAAGGGCCTTATGGCGCGGCTGGAGAAGGGCCACGAGGTTCCAACGTTGGAGATGTTGGACACCTTGGCGGATGCCCTTGACGTGCCCGTACACCGGTTCTTTTACGACGACGGTGAGGTGGAATTGACGCCGGGCTAGCGACGCTTCCTACTTTGAAAGAAGTGGCTGAGGAATCCCACCGTCCGGCGACACCGGTCCTGTTGTCGAAGCCCAAGAGGTCGGTACTCGCGGCAATCAACACGACGCAAAGCGTGGCCCTTGGTCCAGAATCCTTCAGCGGATGAACCACGAAATGAAACTGGTTGGTTTCTCCTTATTGGCCGGCTTCCGCTAGGGGTCGTGACGTCCAATGGCGACATCTCTTCGGCGAGCGGAGAAGCTGTCGGTTTTGGAGGAGTACTCCCCCTCTGTTACCATCGAGTTAACACTCTGATCATTGCAAAAAAGATGGAAAAGTGTTCCATTCGGAACAGACGCAGTCATCGCTTAATGTCAGTCTGATTAACAGCCAACAGTGGTGTCGGGCACAACCCGCTAGGCAGATTGCGGAGGCGATTATGAAATTGCTTCCTTTGTTTCTGGCTGGCTTCGCGGCCGGGCTCGCCGTATGCTGGGCCTATATCCGTCGTCTGACGGCAACCATCAAACTCTACGAAACCTACATCCACGAGCGGATCGACGCCATGGCGAAGCACGACGCAACCGACGAAAACCCCGCCGCCGCTTCTTCCTGCACTCAAACCGCCAAGGTAGCCAGCAGCCGGTGACGGTGGCTTGTAGCTCCGCTCGACCGCTGGACGCCCGCAGATCCGTCACCGTTGCGGATAGGCAGAGGGCGATTGGTATCACCGGACAAAGTAAATGATCCCGAAGCGCTCCGGCACGTGAAACGATGTTCCCTCCGGGATGGTGCTCCACGACATGAATCGGCGCTCGGAGTCGCTGCCGGGGCCGTCGGCGCGAAAGAAGTTGACCCGCCACTCCTCGCCCGCTCGAACTGCTTCCACTCCCATCGGTCTCACCGGAATTCTCATTTCGCAGGTCCAGACGTGGTTCCCCGCGTCGACGCGGGTCGCGTGCTGGAAATGCGAATCCCAGCCGGCGTCGTTAAACGGAGTTTTGGTCTTATCGATTTCGAGATCGATCCATTGATTGTTGGGCGCCACCTCGAACTCATAGTAGTGGCTTACGCGCTCCGGCTGAGGGTTCAGGAACACCTCGGCCACGTCGCGGGTCCACAGCTCCCAGCGCTCCTTGGCGGGGTCCTCGCCCGGAAAGGTATTGAGCGACGTGTAGTGGCAGCGGAAGCTGAAGTAGACATAGTGGGCTGTCCAGAGCGCCGCCACCTTGGTTACGGCCTGCGGGTAGGAGGGCGCGCCGGACATGGCATGATCGAACTCCACCCACTCGGCGGTTTCCCAAACGCGCTTGTGGAGGTCGCCGTCAGGCACGAAGTCTTCCGAGATGGGCTTGGAGTTAATGCGGTTGGTGCTCGTGTAAGGGCTGGATTGGGCCATGGCTGTTCCCGCGGCGATGGTGGAGCAGCGGGCCTCCTTTTCTCCGAGGTGAGTTGCAAGCCCGGCGCTGGCGGCCGTGCTGGAGTCGTGGGGCAGCGTCAGGAGTGCCAGAATCGCGATGAAGCTACGAAAGACTAAACGCAGAGGCACGGAGACACAGAGAAGAGAACGAGGATCACATGAAGATGTCGTTGGTTTCCTGGCGTTCCCCATTTTTCTCTGTGCCTCTGTGCTGGAAGCTCCTTCGCAATTCACAGCTTCTGAGCGTTCAGTCCGCATTCGAACCCCAGATATCGCCGACCGTGAAGCCGTCGGGAAACGGATCGTCCGGATCAACCACGTATTGGGCGAAGCCGGTGATCCAGGCCTTGCCGCTTAGCGTTGGGACCACGGCCGGGTAAGGTCCCACTCGCGTTTCCCGGATGAGTCGTCCGGTGAAGATGGTCCCCAGGATCCCTTCGTGGGGAAAGTCCTGGCCAAGTGCCAGTTTTCCCTTGGCGTGCAGGGTTGCCATCTTGGCGCAGGTGCCGGTGCCGCAAGGCGAGCGATCGAGCGCGCCCGTCCACGAGGCCGGCCGATTCCAATCGAGGGACCCGGTGGAGACCACCACCGCGTTCCTGGCTGCCGCGCCCGGGCTCGCTGCCGGCCCGGACAACTGGGCAATCGTCACGCCGCTGATAGCCGGGTTTTCCGGGTGCACCGCCGGCAACTGTTCGCGCGTGGCCGCTTTGATCATTTCCCCGAGGCGGACAATGTCTCGGGCTTCGTCCGGCGCGAGTCGCAGCCCCAGCCGCGCCGCGTCGGCGATGACGTAGAACATGCCGCCGTAGGCCACATCCACCGTTACCGTGCCCAGGGTGGGAACCTCCACCGGGGTGTCCAGATGAACGGCGAAAGCGGGCACGTTCTCGAAGGTGACGCGGGTGACCTTGCCGCCGGCCACTTCGGCCTCCACCGCGACCAAGCCGGCCGGAGTCTCCAGCCTGAGCCGCGTGATCGGCTCGCGCGCTGGGACCATGCCGGTCTCGATGAGCACGGTCACTACGCAGATGGTGTTGGTGCCGGACATTGGCGGGTACTCGGTCTGCTCCATGATGACGAAGCCCGCATCGGCGTCCGGGCGCGTGGGCGGAAGGATCAGGTTGCAGTTGGCGGCGGGATAGCCACGGGGCTCGCGCAGCATGCGCCGGCGAAGGTGGTCGGCTCGGGTCTCCAGGTAGGCTTTCTTCTCAAACATGGTCCTGCCCGGCACGTCGAGCACGCCGCCCACAATGACCCTTCCGGGTTCTCCGCCGGCATGGGCGTCCACGGCAGTGATCATGATCGAGAAGCGCATCGTGTTTCCAATCCGTTCCGATTACGCAGACTGCTTCCCCTCGGGCGAAGATTATATATGATGGAACGGAAATTGCCGATTGTAGATTGGTCCTGAGCGAAGCGAAGGATTGACGATTGGAACCGGCGTCATTTGTCAGTGGTCCGTTGTCAGTTGCCTCTCATCCGGAACCCGCTGCTGCAACTGACGACTGACAACTTCATCCAAGTTGATTCCCGGATGCCGTGGTGATGTTCATCACAAACTTGGGTGACCGAAATCATACCCACGCGTCGAGCCATGTTGTATCTTAGCTAGGTCAATGCACGGAGCCAGAGAGACCAGACGACCCAATCATCGGAGGCGGCTATGCCGAAGGACGATCGAGACATTTTGGAGGTCCTGAAGTTCGAGCTCGACTTCATTGAGAAGGGAGGCTACGGACGCTCGGTGCGGACGCCCTGGAAGGCGACGTCGGTCTTTCAGGATGCCGTCACCTGCATCAACTTTGGCGATCCCTTGCGCACCCATCCTTGCGATGAGTGCCTGTTGATGCAGTTTGTGCCGTCGGAACACCGCAACGAGGACGTTCCTTGCCACCACATTCCGTTGAACAGATCCGGGGAGACGATCGCCACCATCGAAGACCGCGACCGACAAGAAAAATTGGAGGACGACGTTAAAGACTGGCTGCGCTCCACCATCAGGCGGATCGAGGCGGAGCGCGCCGGAAAGCCCGCGTAGGGCCGAACGGCAGGGAGCGGTCAGCTATCAGCAATCAGCAATCAGCAAGAAAAAAGTGGGGCTGAAGGTTGACGCTGAAGGCTGATGGCTGAAAGCTGATAGCTAGCTCAAAGCTGTGCTACCAGGAAGGAGCATGAAATGAGCGTCAACGCCAGCAGTACCTTGCAGTCCATTGCGGTGAAGTTACCAGGCGCTACCCGAGTGTTTGAGAAGCTGGGCATCGACTACTGTTGCCGCGGGAACCGGCGCCTGCGGGATGTGTGCGTCGGCGCGGACCTGCCGGTGGACCAGGTGTTGAAGTCGTTGGAAGATGCCGAAAAGTCCGCCAGCGAGGACGCCGACGAACTGAAGAATTGGAACAACGAATCGCTCGCGGATCTTATCGCCCACATCGTGGCCAGGCACCACGGTTTCGTCCGAGAGCAACTGGAGCGTCTCGATCCGTTGCTGGTGAAGGTGCTCGCGATTCACGGCGAGCAGCATCCTGAACTGGCGCGGATTCGTCACTTGTTCGAGGGCCTGCGGAACGACTTGCTGGACCACCTCAGCAAGGAGGAGAAGCTTCTTTTCCCGTACGTCCTTCAGCTCGAGGCGGGCGCGAACGGCGAGCGAGCTGTGACTCACCCTCCTTTTGAAACCCTTGAGGCTCCGCTGCAACAGATGATCCGCGAGCACGATGAGGCAGGCGGCCAACTGCGCGAAATCCGTGAGGCCAGCAACCACTACCTGGTGCCACGCGACGCCTGCCTGAGCTATCGTGAACTGTACCAGGGACTTCAGGCGCTGGAAGAGGACTTGCACCAGCACATGTTTCTTGAGAATTACATCCTCTTTCCCCGCGCGGCTAAGTTGGAGCTGACCTCGCCGAGCCGCGGTACGGACATCGAGGACCTGCCGTGCTGACGCAGTGGGCCTGCCCCCTCACCCGGCGCTTCGCGCCACCCTCTCCCGGAGAAGCTGTGAAAGAATTAAACACAGAGGCGCAGAGACACAGAGAAAGAGTGAGAAGATCACATGAGATGGCGTTTATTTCCAGACGCTTCTCATTCTTCTCTGTGCCTCTGTGTCTCTGTGATGGAAGCCTCTTCGCAATTATTTCACACCTTCGGAGGGAGAGGGAGTTTCCTTGAACGATTTCAGCCCTCTCCCTTCGCCGTCGTCGTCGAGGACCAACTTCGCAAGGCCGGATTGAAGGTTAAAGTCCGCTTGGAAGCGGCCTAGCGTGACCCGGGCAAGCGAGCACAGCGATGAAGGCGTCGGGAATTGCTGATTGGCGGTTGGACGGGAAAGCAGGCAAGCCCCGCGGCGCTTTGAATAGGCCATCCAGAAATCGTCAATGAGCCTCTCTTCCATTCGGCAATCGGCAATGGTCATTCTTCCTGAGGCCGTACGCGACAGGATGCGGAAGGGGCATCGGTTCGACTGATAGCATCTCAGGGGCACTCCTTCCGATTCCGATTGAGTTTGGAACAGCCCAATCGTACTCGAATTCAGCCTCGCGTCTTTTCCGAGCATTATGGCTAATTAACCCGACGGGCCCCACTTACCTACACGTGTGATGGGGGTCACAGACTTATTGCAGCCTGTCATAGAGAGTTTAGGCGTCTGCTTGATTCCCGAATGCTGACGTCAACAGCCATTCCCGAATCAAAGCAGCGAGTTTTACGGACTCTGGATGATAGCGCTGCCGCCGACCAACGCAGTGGTTTAGCCAACGTCATCCCACTTGGAGCGCCGCTATGACACAACATCCCAAAAAGTCAGATATCACTCAGTCGAGCTTGAATCGGAAACCGTTCTCAGAACGAATCAGTCGATCAGCGGCCGGATTCTGGAAGCGGCTGGTTTGTACATTCATCGGGCCGCCGAGCGAAACGCCACGCCTGGATCGCGGCTGGATCATCGCCAACCACAAACTGGTGTCCTTCCACGCCGCCTTCCTGACCTCGCTGCTTAGCATTCCTTTGCATGTGGCCTCGAAATTCGCCGTGATGCAGGCGATGTTTCTAAGCAAAGAAGTCGTAATCTCATCCTTCATGTGGTACGCGTCGTGGCACATCAACATCGCCATCCACGAGATGGGACATTACTTGAGCGCCGTCAAAACCAACAATCTCAGACCCGAGCTTGCTGGTCCCGCTGCAGAGAAGCTGAAACAAGGCATTGTGGGGAGATGGCGCTGGTATCTGGAGATGTTCGCGAAGATTCCGTACGGCGCCTTTCGCGGCGTGAACAAGGAAGCGGGCAGCTTTCATCCCAGCGTCAGGACGCAGAACCTGGCGGTATCGGCTGCAGGGCCGAGAGCGAGCAAGGTGCTCAGCCAGATCACGTTCATGCCTGGCATCATTCTGATGTTGGGCGGCCTCTACGCGGCTGTTCCTGCCTCGGTCTACGTGGGAAGAGCTCTCTTTACGATGGGGGCCGTTGCTCTCCTCGACTTCCTGCTCTCGGACTCCGGAAAGTACAAGGCTTTTCAGACCAGGCAAGCGGAGGCCGCTGCGAAAGCGGCGGAAGTGAGGGCCGCAGAACCTGCTCGGGAGACGCCCGAATCGCGCGCCGTAAAGCCCTCCGAACTCCGGCGCAAGCTCCGTCTGCATCGGCTTCAAGAGTTGGAGCTTCCGGATGGCAGAATTGTGTTCGCGCCGTGGGAGTTCAGAAATTCCATCCAGGGCGGTCGGCACACCGAAGAGATGGGTGGCAACCTGAGTTTTCAGGAGTTGATGTTCCTGCCTCTCACGGCCAAGGATTACATCGAGGCCCAACGGTTCACCAACATGCTTCAAAGCCGGGCGATCCAGATCATCCAGGACTCGGAAGGCCTCAGTTTCGTGGGCATTGGTCTGGAGGGTGGAATCGTCGCTTCCTACGCCAAGGAGGAGAGTGACTTTCTTCCGGAGGAAAGAGCCTTGCGAGTGGCCGTTCAGGCCATCGAGGAGTGCGGGTTTGTTCCCGACCGGGATGTTTGCCTCGCGCTCGATCCCGCCGCCAGCGAACTCAGCAATGCCTACCGGGAGAAGACCGGTGAGAAAGATTCGATCGGCCAGTACCTGTTCTGGAGAGCCGAGGATCCAAGAGTCCTGAGCACGGATGAAATGGTCGATCTGTACCTTCGCTGGGTTAAGAAGTATCCCATTGTTTCTCTCGAAGACCCTTTCGCGGAAGATGACTACGAAGGGTGGAAGAAACTCATGAAAGCCCTCGACAAGGAAATCTTGATCATCGGCGACGACCTGGTCACGACCAAGGATTCCACCATTCAAAGGTGCGCCGAGCAAGGGCTCATCAATACGGCTCTAATCAAGGCCAACCAGATCGGCACGCTGAGCGAGACCCTCCTGGCGACTCGCACCGCGAAGCAGGCGGGACTCGCCTTGGTGGTTTCTCATCGATCCAAGTCTCCCAACGAGGTCATGGAAGCCGATATCAGTTTCGCAGTGGGCGCGCTCGGCCTGAAATGTGGAGGTGGCGCCAACACGGAGAGGCTGGTCAAATACGGAAGAGTTGTCGAATTGATGGAAATGGCCAAGAAGGGAAGCAAAATCACCCGAAGGCTCGATCCCGATCTGAGCATTTCGGACATCTCCGCTCACGAGGAGCCGACCAACGCCGGCAACCCCACGGTTGGCGTCATGGTCATGCTCGATAACGGAATGAAATTCTCCGCCGCCACACCCTTGGGCGTTTCGGCTGGGACCGACGAGGCCATACATTTGGTTGACGGCATCATCGAGGCCGGCCCACTCACACGGAAATTCCCCAATTATTTCGTCTACAAGGCGGCGGAAAAAACGTACCGCTTTTCTCCGGACGTAAAGGCCGAGACGATCACGAAAGAAAATCGTGATCTGGCTGACCTCTGGATAAGAGCCAAACGCTATGGCGGTAAAGGCTGCCTGAACGCTGTGGCAAACGTCACCGAAGTGATCGCTCCCCATTTCCTTGGAAAAAAGATCTCCGAGCTCGGCACTCTTGCCGACATTGATCGGGCGCTTCTGTTGATGGAGTTGGACCTCGCCACCAAACGCGGGAAAGTCAGCGCCAGCGCTTCAGCGGACGAGAAGATTCAGTTCATGCAAAGAAAGGCGAACCTCGGCATGAACGCGATCCTATCTATGTCGCTGGCGCTCGGACGCCTCATTGCCGCACGCGACGGAGTAGAACTTCCCGACGTGCTGCGCGAGACGGAACAGACGCTCGATCGCGATTATTTGTACGGGATCAAGTCTGCAGCGGCGATTAAGTCTGCCGTGGAGATTCCGGAAGAGGTCCACGCCTAGACTCTTGAGAAGAGACTGGGCACCTCATCAAACATCGTCCGGGCCTGGAAGCGGCAGATTCTCTTCCAGGCAGATTCGCTGCAGCCGGCCGACAGACCAGTTCGCCTTGAAATCGAAGAAAGCGCGGTACGGCAACTGGAGTAATTCCAGCACTCGCGCAGATTGAGGATCGGCCCATTGCGGCAAGCACTCCTGGGCTTGGTGCAGGGGTGCCCCACTAAGCTTAAGTGTGATCAGCGACTGCACATTGCGGGGATGCAGCGACAGTTGATCGAGCCCACCCTTGAGAATCTGCTTGCGGGCCTTGAGGGCTTCCCTTTCTCCTACGGTCTGCAGAACCTGCATGTATTTCTCGAAGAGGACCCACTCGTTTACCAGCAGCCCGATCTCGGAGGGGCTAAAGCGCTTCCAGAAAGCGGCAGGATAGCGCACGCATAAGAACCGGCCCAGCATAAAAGCCCCCGCTTCGAAGCCGGAAATGTGCTCACGTGCACATTGGCCCGCCGCCTGCTTAAAGAACTTGATCTTTCGGTCGAGAGAGAGCATCTGGAAAACGTTGCTCTGTCCCAAGTGGTCGCCAATATCGCTCTTGAGGACCCCTTCCAGGTATTGCGTTTCGTGCTCGTCGAACCAGCCATTGACCAGTTTGCTCGCTTCTTCCGACTCCCGTCCCAGCTCAAAGTTCACCAGGCGAGTGACCTCGGTCAGACTAGCGATCTGGTCCACCTTGAGACCTCGGATGAGCTGCTGATAGTAGCGATAAGCGTAAGCCACCGAGGCGAAGGTCTCCCGCTCCTGCTCTTCCAATTGCACCGCTTCTCCCCTCATGTAGCGCAGGAGCCGGCCAGGCACAAACTTGGCCTCTCCCTCGTAAAGGGTTCCCCGCCTGGAAGAGAGGGTGATCCAGTCTCCCTCCTTAATTTCCCTCCCGGATGTGTCGATGAGGCCTTCGCCTGGCCGCAGAATCACGCCGTTCTGCTCGAGGCTGAGCAGACCTGGTATGCCCAAGCTTTGGCAGATTGTTACCACATGAATGGCGGCCGAAGTCAAGCTAACGATCGCATCCACTTCCCGCATCACCACCGTATCGGTGGGGACAAACGTGTTTTTGCAAAGGCACACCTTCTGTCCCAGGCTCTTGGCTCGCAAAGCAGCCTCACTACTGAAATAGATGCGAGCCGACACCGCCGATCTAGGCAGAACCGAGACGCCGTTGCAGAAACTGTTGAGCGAGTCGAAAACCTCCTGATCGATGGTGTCGCTGGTGAGCTGTTTGACGTGGTAAGGATGGATGAGTTCAGTAACGCGTGGCCGCGATATCGTACCGGACTTATGCATGTCCACTACCGCGACGAACGCCGCCCTCCCGGCCATTGCGGTCTCGTTGAGTTGTAGAAGCGCAAACCATTGATGTTTACTGGTCGCTTCGACGGCGAACTCGATGGTCACCGGAGATTCAAACTGCCTTTCGAGCTCCGGAAGGTGAGGTACGAAGTGATACACCGCCGGGAAGGTGTCCTTGATGGCCTCTCGGTCTTCGAAAGCGGTCGATTCGATCTCCGCTTCTCCCGTCATGATTTCTTCGCCAAAGATATTGTGGGCCGTCTGAAGCTCGATTCCCACACCCGTCTGGGTGTGGCGGCTGGAAATTACACCCGCATAGGCATTTTCGTGTCGGACGGTGCAGATCATTTTCTGCAGGATGATGCTCGGGTAAGGCTCTGTTCCCCGGCAAAGCGTCACCACCAGCTCTTGATTCTGCTCAAAATCCTTGTAACACTGTTTCGCAAAAAACAACGCCTGTGCAAACGGATCCTCGATAAGCTTTCGGTCAGTTTTCGCGAGAATCTCGGACAACCACTCGACCCAGCCTTCAACCTCAGGGGGAGAGAGATCAGGATTGACGGCGCTGAGATCCACAGCATGCTTGTCATGGTCAAGCAAGCGACACAGGTTCCTCAGGTTGTTCAGGAACATTCTGTGCGCGGCGACGGGGCCATACATCCTTTCCAAGCCTGGCAACGTTCTCTCCGTGACGCCCACGTTGAGGTACGTGTCCATCACTCCGGGAATATAATGGCCGGTCGCGCAACGGACGGCGAATACTAAAGGAGCCTCCGTGTCGCCCAGCCTTTGCATGGTTAGGACTTCGAGCTGCGTGAGCGCGTCTGCCAGGTGCTCCTCGAGGCCCTGAGCGCGGTTGATATATGCCTCGGCGGTAAGCACCACAAAGTCCGGAACGGGATAGCCGAGCTGATATAGTTTCAGAAGTGTGGAGGCTTTGTGACTGATCACTTGCTCAGAGTGAGGTTCACAGCTTGTGCAGGGGACCACGAAGCCGCTCTCGGACGGCAGTCGCCCCGTTCCTTCGGACAGGCACTTTGGGGCAAGGGAGGACAACTCCTCCCGGACCTTGGGCTGGACCTCACGCGCTTCCAAAAGCAAGGAAAGATACCTTCTCGCTTCCTCGCTATCATCATTACTGAGCAGGACAGCATCGGCCTCTCGGACCGGAATGCTGCGGACTGTGCCATCAAGAAGCTCGAACTCTGCGATCGGAGGGGAATATCCAGGGTAATTCGGCACCCCGCTTGCTTTCGTCGAAGAATGGAGGTTTCTTTGTAAGAGGAGGCTGCGCCGGTTAACGTAACCCCCGCGGATCTTGAAATCGCGGATTTCTGTCCCTGTGGCAAGTTCCATAGCTGGCTCCACAAATGACAGCCGTTCCAATGAACCCGGTCCAAGTCTGCAATGTGTAAGGGCCGCCTGTCAGTGATGCTGCTCACAGATCTGAAGCGAAAGCTAGAGTTGCATGGTTATGCACCTGGTCATTAACACCGGCCCGCGTGCGGACACGCAGTCGGCAAGAACCACAAGGAAAGAACCGCAGGCCTGGCAAAGCAGGCCTGCGCTACCCTTGCTTGTGGCAATCACGGGACAGCACCGGTTTATTTGCGCAACTCATCCAGTTGCACCCAGTCTCCCGGCGCCCGCTGGTATTTCCAGAATGACCACCCGTCCACGGGATATCCAGTGACCCCTGCGGCTGCGCCACTCGGTGATTGATACACCTTACGCTGAACACGAACCGTGCGTCGTCCCGCACGGTGCGTTGGACAGCTTTCCCTTTGAATCGGGTTCGCTGGGCGCTTCGGCTCGCGGGTTCAGCGCCACGCTTTGCTGCGCGCGATTGCTAGCTGGGATGGAACGTGGGGTGATGTAGGGGCGACGAGTAGGCGGGGTGGACAGGGTGTAGAGGGTGTAGTATAGTGTAGCAGTATGTGGCAGGGTGCGTCACGGTAGGCAAGTTTTGAGAGGGCGGGCTGAAAATGTCAAGAAAACGCCGACGCATTAACGCAAGAGAGTTTTCCGATCAGTTCACGAAGATCGTGTCACGCCACCTCGGTGCGCTGCCCCCCGAGGAACAGGATAAGCGCATAAGGAACGCGGAACGCGTAGCGCATGGCGCTAGCCGTGCCGAGCGTCCCACAACTCGCAGAGTTGAAGAAACTCGGGTGACCCCTCTTTTATCCCGTACTCACGAATAACCGCAAGAAAAGTTCTCTTCTCGCAGCCTGGATCAGCCAGCATATCTGCTGCTTTTCTAATCATGCGCTGACGCGCCAGCGTTACTGCCTTCTTCGGCTGCCGACGCCCTCTGCCAGTTTCCTCGGCCATTACGTCTTGGAAGTCTTCCTTCTCCGACACTTGTTCTACTCCTCGCCAGCTTATTCACGCGGACGGCAGCACTATAGTAAACGTATACCCTGCGGTCGAGAACAGGTGGCAACAATTTTTGTTGTCACTCGTTACTTCTTGCCAGGAGGAGGCACGTTCGGGCGCGATGCAGACCTCGGCGGCACCGGGTCGGTTTCCAGAGCCGCGTGTAGCATAAGCTCGCGAAAATCCTCGGGCAGTTCCGGGTCATTCGCCCACTTCATAACAATCCCCGCTACATTCTGTCTCAAGCTTGAGCTTGTTCGTTTCAGCATCATCTTGAGCTCAGCCGGATCGGGGCCACCCTCATTTCCCTCAGTCGCCGCGAGGAAGGCAAGGTCCAAAAGGCACGCAACCTCGGCATAATAATACCGCCCCGTTTCTATCTTAATCCATTCCAGCAGTCCGCAAATACGGACCGCCCGAACACTCGGTTTTGGCGCTAGATCCGGGCCTGACATGGCCTTGCGGAGAAACTCCGCCCCCTGCCGCATTTGCTGGGCGAGAGCACCAATGATGCCTGGCGGGTAGCCCAGCGGCGCGGAGAGAAACACCCGGGCCGATCGAGATGCAAACTCCACGTCATCAGCCCAGGTCGTCAGTTTGTCGGGGAGGGCCTTCATATTCCGTGCCCGAATCCACCCTTCTCTCTCTCTCCGCTTGGGTAAATACGGGACCTTGAACAGTTCGGGCAGCCACGCTCGCACCAAATCATCAGGGTGCTTAACGGCCTTGAGGAGCTTGCGGAATCCCGGACCCGCGATTGCTTCCACCTCCTTGGGCTTGAGTACCATTTTGTTCTGAGCGCCCTCGGCAACCTCGGCAATCATGCTTCCCTACGATGCTTGGATGCTCTTCCGCTCCTCGTTCGCCATAGCGTAAAGCTCGTAATCCTTGCGAGGCCGTGAGCGCCCCCCGCGACTCTTCACCCCTTCGGAGTAATGTATTCGAAAATCGCGTACGTCATGACGAGCGCAAATCGCGCGTCACCCCGGTTGACTGTCGGCTGTCCGGTCGCGTCCGGTGCCTGTACCGGTTCATGCGGACCCAAATGAAGAAATTTGTAAAGATTGAGCACGGTTTCTCGTGCCTTGTCTTTCTTCTCCCCGCCAAACTCCGCAAGGAGATGGTCGACGCACTCCCTGACGCGCCCTTCAAACCCGAGACCGTTCGCCAACCCTTCGAAAGCCAACCGCAATTCTGTAAGCACTTGTTTGTATTGCCCGTTGGCAAAAAGCTTCGTGAGGTTTCGGCAAGTCTGCGTAAACCAAGATTTGAGGCCGGCGGTGGCTTAGAAGCAGTAGCCTTGGGCCACCCAATAGTGCCAGTCGGCGATGGCTTCGTTGGTTGCTTTGTTGCCTTTGATGGCTAGCAGTTGAGATAGGGGAACTGCCATGTTCCGGTCTTGCCAACAGATCAGCACGAGCATGTCGCTGGAGCAAGCATCTTCTGGAGCCATGCCGCGGACCTCGACGGTTTCGCCTTTGAGGAGCGGCGAAACCACCTTGGCAACGATGCATTTTGCCTGGAACGGGAATCGGATTTTGTCCTCCAGATAGTAATGCCAGCCCACGGCTTGCTCCTCCGGCCCATAGGCGTCAACCACAACTTCGTTGTGGATTCGCTCCTCCCGCACGGGATCCCGCTTTGGTTTGGCCATAAACCAGTCCCGGTGCCGCTTTACTCCTGCAGGAGTTGCCGGACACGGGAAAAACGGAGCAGTTCTTCCGCCCCCAGTACGGGATTTTCCGGCCAAGGCTCTTCCTCCGGATCGTCGTCGGGATGATCCATTTCCAGATCGGGGTCCGGTGGAGCGAGAAACTTCGTGCGCTCCAGTTGGTCGAGATACCCGCGAATTTCCTCGGCGGTAAAGAGGCGCCGGACTTCCGCGACAAACGCCGGCAACTCTGCGGCGAAATCGGGATCTCGTTCTGAGGCCCCCACGAAGCTGAAAATCTTCTCTCCGATCAGGTAGTCCAAGGCATTTTGCGATCCGAAGCGTTCGCGGATGGCTTCCGTCGCGGCGCACTGTTCGATCCAGATTTTGTGGAATTCTATGGGCGGACTGCTCATCGTCGAATCCTTCCTCTCAGTATGCGTCGCACCGAGGTGCGCCCGATCTGCAGTCGGCGGGCGATCTCGGCTTTGCTGACTCTAGCGCGGTATAGCTTCCGTACCTGGTCGGCCTTGAGTGCTGCCGTGAGGGGCCGGCCCAGCCGCTGGCCGTTCTGCCGCGCCTGGGCCAACCCCGCACGAACCCGCTCGCGCAGAATTTCGTGCTCGAACTCGGCAAACACGGCTAACATTCCTGCCATGGCTCGCCCGCTGGGCATGGTCAGGTCCAGGGCTTCGGTCAGCGACACAAAGCCTACTCCTAGATGGCTGAGTTCTTGAAGGGTGGCCACCAGGTCTGCCGGAGACCGTCCCCAGCGATCCAGCCGCCAGACTATGACCACGTCAATCTCGCGGCGCCGCGCCGCTTCCAGCAGCTTCTCCCGCAGTTCCCGCTCGGAGGCTCCGGAGCCGACCTCTTTGATTTGCAAGGCGATGTTCCAGCCCCGCTGGGCAACGTATTCCCGCATGGCACGGTTCTGCAATGGCAAAGTCTGCTGGTCGTGCGTGGAGACACGGGCGTAGAGGCCGGCGCGCACCGGTTTTGTCGGTTTCGACCCCTGGCCAAAAACCCTGCCCGATTTCGAACTCGAAAGTACGCGGTTTTGGCCCATTTCGAAGGAGTCGATCCGGCAGGCCGCAAGCTATAGTTTCCGGCCAGCGGGATCCATCATACTCGATCCCGGGAGGCGTACCCTCTTGCTACCCGGAATCCACTCTGGCGTCGGCCCCGCCCAGCGTTACGCCGTAATTCCAGGGCATCCACGCCGACGGGTTGCGGGCCAGCTCTGCTGCATGTTTCTGCAACGCGGTCAGGTAGTCGAAGGGATTGGCGCCGTTTAATTCGCAAGTGTGAATCAGACTCATGTACAGGTCGCCGACTTGCGCTCCCTTCCCGGTCTTGTAGAACAGGGAGTTCTTCCGGTGCAGAATGGCTTTTTTCAACCCTCTTTCACAAAGATTATTGTCCAGCGGTGCCCCCGCTTGGCGCAGGAAGAGCGTCAGGCGATCCCAGTGCTTGAGCAGGTAGCCGATCGCCTCGCCCAGACCTGAGTTGGGCTCTACTTTCTTTTCCTCGAACTGGGCCTTCAGCCAAGCGAGCAGCCCGTCCATCACCGGGCGGCTCTGAGCCTGGTGGAGACGGAGGCGCTCTTCCGGCGAGAGGCCTTGCGCCTGGGCTTCGGCGTCGTTTCCATAGACCTCGCCCAAGCTCTCCAGCACGAACCGGCAGGCCTGGGGAAAGTTCGCGGTCACCTCCACAAAACGACGCCTGGCATGAGCGAGGCAATGGCCCACGATCACTTTCAGTTTCTCCGGTAGCTTGGGCAGGTTGCGCGAGAGCGCGTCGCACATCTGGATAGGGGGGTCCCGTTCCGCCGCCCGCCGCTTCAGCACCTCGCCCAGGTTCTCTCCGGCATGCTTCCGCCCCGTGAAAAACAGGGCCACCCGCCGGCCCTCCCCGGTGGACACAATCCCGCTGGTAAATACGCCCGTCCGCTCTCCGGACTCCTTCCCTGCGCCCGTCCCACCCCGGAGCAGGGCCAGCACCCGCATGGAAGTATCGTCGTTATACAGCACCTCGCCCTGGGCGGCCTGGTCAATCAACTCCTGCAGGGCCGGTCGGATCGTGGTCGCCGTTTGCGCTACGATCTCGCATTGGGTGGCGGCCGGGAGCGGGATTCCCAGGCTTCCCTCCAGCCCTTCCAGCCGGTTCCAGGGAAATCCGCTGCCATAGCGCAGCAGCGCGATCATACTCGCCGCCGTGGCGTCATACTTCTCCGTCCCCACTTCCTCCGGAGCCTCGGCGGTGAACACTTCGCCACAGAGATTGCATCTCAGCTTCTCTAACTCGTACACCGTGGCTGCGATCGGAGCCTGTCCTTGGATACGCACCAGCAGGCCGGGATCACGCAGCGGGTACACCTTGCCGCGCAGACACTCCGGACACCGGTCCCCCTGGTGTAACGACCCATGGGGAACCTTGACCTTTTGGGCTCCACGATAGGCAGCAGCCTCGCGGCGCCCATGCCCGGGGGCCGGGGTCTCGGGGGTGCGCTGACCCGCAGGCTTGGGCTTCTTCTCGCCCCCTTCGACGCCCGCCTGCTTCAACACCTGCGCCGTCTTCTCCGTGCTCGCCCGGCACAACAGGCGCCGCAACGTCGCCAGCGTCGCCTCCCGATTCTCTAACAGCTCGGTCACGTAGGCCAGAGTGCGAAGGGCCGCCTTCAGTTTCTGGTATCCGGCTTCCCCCAGCGGTTCCCGGACGCCCTCCAGCAGCGCCTCCAGTTCTGCGACAGTGACATCGAGCCGCTCCACGCCCGGCTTCATCGAGCCTCCTGCAGCAACTGGCGAAACCGCCGCGTGAGCGGATAGCCCAGTACCTCTTTGATCGAACGGTTGGGTCGATTCGTCTGATCGTTTTTGCCCCGCCCCGTGGTCCGTCCCAGCAGCACCCAGTTCGCCGCCCGGTAACAAGTCCCCCGAAACCGCTCCGGATCGATGAAGGTCTCCAGAAAGTAGATCGGATGGCCGTAGACCCGCTCCCAATCGGCCGAGAGCCGCTGCGCCATGCGTCCCAGCAGATGCGAGGCCAAGTGCTCCACCTGCACCCAGGGCAGAATGAGGAAACGCGTATTGTAGGCGAGGAAACGGATGTTGCGCCGCCGGGCTTCGGCGCTCCAACCGATAAAGCGGTCGCGGCTGCCCAGATGACGCGGGGCCGAACTCCACGCCAGACAGGCCAACGGTCGCCCGTGGGCCCAAGTCAAAAATTTGAGGTGCTCCCCGACTGGTTGCTCGTAGTTAAGGTAATGATGCTGTTCGATCAGGCTGTTGAACAGTGGCTCATCGGCGGTACGCCGCACCTGCTCAAATTCGATCGGTTGGAGCTGGCTCAGGGGGCCGTGGATGGGCGTGGTATCGATCAGCACCGGGGCGGGCCGGTGGCGTCTCACCAGAGGGTTGAGCGAGATCTGCCGCACCGGCGGCAACTCAATCTCGCCCGCCCGGTGCAGCATCAACATCAAGCCCCGGCAGACCATGGCGCGGGGCGCGCCGTTGGCCTGCTTCCATCCCCAAGCCTCGCACAGTTTCGCCGACAACGCCCGCCGGCTGGCTTCCGGATGTTCGGCGATGAGCCGCCGAATGAAAACGATCTCTTCGGCGGTAACGGTTCGGCCCCGGTATCTCCACTCGACCGGCATACGCCGTCAGTGTGCCAGAGCCGAATGCGGAACGCAAGAGCCTATTGCAATTTTTTTATGCACTCACGCCCCGCCACACCGGCGCCGCCGCCGTCTCCGGGTTGCCCGCCGCCAGCAGCAACTGCGCTTGATGGGCCTGTAGCCTTCGAGTCGGCTCCTTCCCACTCGGCCACCACACGAACCGCCCCTTCGACAACCGCTTCTGCGCCAGCCAGAACCCCTGGCCGTCGTACGTCAGGATGCGAATCGATGTTCCGCGTCGGCTGCGGAACACAAACAGGCATCCCGAGAAAGGGTCCTCCTGCAGCTTCTCCTGGCACAGTCGGGCAAGCGAGTCGATGCCCTTGCGGCCATCCACGGCCTCGATCGCCACCAAAATCCGCATCTGCGGTGCGATCTGAATCATGGGGTCTGCCAAAACGCCCGGCTCAGCCCAGCCAGGTCCGGCGCCGTCGTCCCTTTCCACTGGATGCGCACCTTGCCGCGCCGCCCCTCCAACTCGATCAGGCACTCCGCCAGGCCGGCCGCCGGGGACGTCAGCAGTTCGACAAACGCCGGCGGTGCGGTGGACCGTGCGCGGCGCGGGGCTGCGGCCGGGGCCTTCGCCCCCCTATTCCGCGCCACCGGACCCGGCGCTTCCACCAACTGCTTCAACTTGCCATACTCCAAACGCAAAGCCTTCGCCGTGGGGAAAACTCCGTGCTGCCGAGCCAATTCCGCCGCAGCGGCCCACAACCGCTTTGGAATCGGTACGCGGCGCCCGGTGTGCGCGCTCCGCCAGCGCTCGAAACGCCGGCAAACCTTCCGCATGCTGTGGGGAATATCGGGTGACTCCCTGGTCATCGTCGGCCCTCCTTGCCTCCGCTCAAATCCTCAAGCGGCGGAAGACATGACGTTAGCAACTATG
>DATFYM010000016.1:0-56202 GCA_035315065.1 Terriglobia bacterium | reverse complement strand
TTCGCCTTCCTCTGCGGACCCCGGACCCCCCGCCCCGCATCCCGATCCAGCCGAAGAAGATGATTGCGTTGCGTCTTCTTCTGCGAATCCCGAACCCCGAACCCCGGATCCCGATCCGGCCGCCGCCGGATTTCCCTCCTGGGCCTTCTCGGCGGCTCGCGCCTCACGGGCTTCGCGTCGCGCCGCTGCCCGTTGCCGCAGCTCCTCGCAATACTGCTGCACCATGGTTACCTGAGGGGAGCCCGCAAACTGCGGGTCCTCGGCATAGCGGACCTCGAGCATCTTCACCAGCAGTTCGCCGATCTTCGCGTTCAAACGGTGGGCCTCTGCCACCACGCGCGACCCGTCCAGGCAGGCGAGCAATTCGTGCACCAGTTTGCAAGCTTCCTCAGCGCTCAGCGGATGGGATCGGGATATCGCCTCCGTCAGCAGGCGCATGATCCGCCGTCCGTCACGCCGACGCGCGGCCTGGAGCTTTCGCAGTCGCTTGGCAATGAGGGCCGCTGCCTCGTCGAGCTCTTGCGAGCCCGGCGGCAAGACGGGCGGGGCACCTGAAGCCGGTCCACACGGGGTGACAATAATGGGAGGCGGAGGGATCTCAGGAGCCGGAAAGAGGCCTTCCAGTTTTTCGCGCAGGTCCGACTGCTGACTCTCTGATCGCTCGCGGCGCTTGGCGTTGGCGATCCCCAGGTTATTCAAGTTGGCGGCGTAGCGCTTGGGGGTCTTGCGGTAAACCTTCTCCTTGGGCGCTAGGCGCGCCTGGCCGAGATTCGCGATCACCTTCGCCCGGTGCTCAGGAGTCATCACGTACTTGCGCTTCGGTTTGGGGTCGTTCTGCGCTTCCATCAACAGTTACCGGAAATCAGAAAGCAGAAATCAGAACCAAGACGTCTTGTTTTCTGATTTCTGCTTCTAACTTCTGACTTTCTTCCCGGCCACTAACCACTAGCCACACGCCGCTTCCTTGGTTCAGCTAGTACTATAGCATAGATATGTGACTAGTCAAGATAAATATTTGGTACCCTCCCGTGCAGGCAGCTATCTCGAAGTCCGGTCCTGGGCGCCGTGGTAGGTATGGAGGAGGCCCGGCCAATGGAGTTGCCAGGACAGTAATCTATAAGTTACAATGAAAAACGTGATCGAGATTCTCCTCTGCGGTGGCGACAAACGAAAGCAATCGTCCGACATTGAGCGGGCATCGGCGTACCTCAAAGACTACAAGGAAAGGACGGAGACCCATGAAACGTAAAGCCAGCATCTCCCATGACGACGTCATGATCCGGCGGCTCCGGAAGGACCCGGAGGTTGTCGCCGAGTACCTCAAAGCTGCCTTGGAAGATGAGGACGAACCGCGCGTTCTGCTGATTGCCTTGCGCCATCTCGCCCAAGCGCAAGGAGTCGCCAAGGTCGCCAAGGCCGCTGGAATCGAGCGGGAGAGTCTTTATCGCGCGCTGTCAGCTCACGGCAATCCCCGCTTGTCGACGTTAGTCGCCGTCACCAGAGCCATCGGCTTAAGACTCACGGTCGAAGCCGCTCACTAGAAGCCCGCGTCAGGGAAGAGCAGTTCGCCGACACGCGGCGGAGGCTCTCCCAGGATTATTTGCAGTTCCTTTTGTGAGTACCGCTTCGCGCACTTCAGAATAGCCTGATACAACTCGGCCTTGAACTTTAGCGCCGTTGCCTGCTCAGGTGAAAACCCAAGATTATCCAGCACGCTCCCATAGGTTAGATGGGTCGACTTCTTAGCCGCGCTTTTCATGTTGCTTCTCCCCTGCCAAACGCGCCTTCACTCGTCCTTGAGCCGCTGCTTCGCCTTCTCAAAATCTCTTCTTGGCAACTCCCGGCTTTTCTTCTCTAACTAGTGAAGGAGGTGGATCGCAGAGTTGTCTCGCGTGACTCTCGACGGTGCGCTCTGCGCGAGCCGGCTGTGGTGACAAGGATCAACTCAATCGGGGAATCGTCGGCGTGCGCCGTGGAAGACGGATACGATCACGACCCGCTCTGGCAGGACCTGATAGTACACGAGGTAAGGAGTCCCCGGGATCGACAATACACGGATGCCCGGCTGCTGCGTCTGTCTGCCCATGAGAGGGAATTCGCTCAACCGCCCAATCGTAGTCTTGATCCGCTCAGCGACGCGAACGGAGGCGCTTGGCTTGTCTGCCGCAATGAAGGCACGGATCTCTTCCAAATCGCGGATTGCGCTCGGGTCCCATTCTATTCGCATCCGGCTATTTGCATCCGGGCGGGGGAACGTCTGGGCTGATGCCCCAGATGTCGAGCCACGACATGACGGCTTCGTTCGGGACGGTATTGCCAGAGCGCGAGGCAATGCGTCGCCGCACCTCTTCTAGCTGGAGTTGCTCTGTCTCCAGCAACAGGTCGAGGGCGGCGGCAAGCAAGGACGACGGATTTTCGCGACGCTCTCGGGCCGCCTGCTCGATCCTTTCCTTGAGCTCCGCCGGCAGGTCCAAGCTGACTGCGCTCATGGCTTAACCTCCAAGGCCATTCTACCACCGGAACACCCCGATTCGAGACCGGAGCCGACATTGATACTTCGTTGATCGACGAATTGTCGATTTCCAGCGGCTGGCAAACGCCCCGGCATAGTGAAGGAGTTTGTCAACGGTCTTGTTGGCGATCCCTCCCTTCAGCAGCTCGCTGACACGCGGCTGAGACTCTCCAAGGATTTCATTTGAACAGTCTCTCCACCGTCGCCATCGGCAAGAGGAGTCTCCTCGGAATCTTGGGCAGTTCCAGGAACCCGTACTTGCGGTAAAAGGCGACCGCAGCGTCGTCCTTCGCATCGACGACGACCCCAACGGAGGCCAATTGCCTGCTTCCGCCGAGGGAGCGGTAAAGCGCATCCATCAGCAGCATCTCGCCCAGACCTTGTCCCCGAAATGCCGCGCTCACTGCCAGCCGGCCCACGAGTGTTGCCGGGATGAGCGGGTATTTCGGCAGTTTCTTCGCAATCTGGTCTGGAACCGCATCGAGCGTAATCGCATATTGCGAAAGCGTGTAGTATCCAGCGACAGTCCGGCCATCCGGCGTCGCCACGAACACCACCGCGGCCCGCCTTCTCGCGTCCTGTCCCGCCTGCTTGTGGAGGTAAATATCGAGGGCCGCGACTCCACATGAAGAAGCCGCCCGGTCGTGTTGAGCTCCGAGCGGCTCGATGACTAACTTGGGCCTGTCTTTCTGCTGCTCCAATTACAGCCCCATGTGCTTCTTATAGCGCTCTGCCGCTCGCCGGGCGGCCTCGTTTGGTGCAGGCGGACTTAGAATGGCGTTTACGAACAGTGCCCGTGCTTCATCCCGCAGGTTCAACGTTTCGAAATCCTTGATCGTCTCGTTCGCTGCTTGCTGGGCGGTGGCCACCAGGAAATCGGTCACCGACGTTCCGCGCAATTGTGCCGCCCGCTCGATCAGCCGCTTCTGATCGGCAGTGACCCTGGCCTCGAGGCGCGCTCGCCTCCTGGGCCGTCGATTAACTTTCAATGCATTTGCCATAAGCAACCTCGGAATACTAGTGTACGGCAGCTTGCCGGTCGCGTCAAGGGAGCAAGTGCGGGGCAAAACCGCTTCCCACGCGCCTGCCCTGACCGGAGCGAAGGCTCTGCGGCTCGCTTGCTTCCCGTCGCGTCTGCGATGCCTAACAAGACACGAGAGAACTCTTCCGCCGCCCCTTCACGCTGGCTTGTGACACTCATCACTGACGCCCAGCCGGTCTTCTTGTTGAATGTCCCATGGCAGTTTCGCCGCTCACATTCTGATCACGAACGGTGCATCCATGGATAGTCCTCAACTCCGCTTTCCAGCCCTGGCTGCCAAGACCATGGTTTCCCACACCCTCACCTACTTCATCATGGGAGTTCTGGCGGCCCACTTTCTCAACTATGCTGCCCTCATGGCCCGTCCGGACTCGGGCATGCGTCCATTCACCAGCCCCTGGATCATGGCGGGGCCGCTGTTTCAGCCACTTCGCGGTCTGATCTTCGCGACGGTCTTCTATCCGCTGCGTGATTGTCTGTTTGGCAAGAAGAACGGCTGGCTGCTGATGGGATGGATGTTGATCGCGCTCGGTATCCTCTCCACGTTCGCCGCCGCGTCCGGATCGATCGAAGGCATGATTTACAATACGATGCCGATCCGGTTTCAGATGCGAGGCTGGCTGGAAGTGATGCCGCAAGCCCTGCTGCTTTCCGCGCTGCTCTGTTACTGGGTGAATCACCCTGAGAAGAAATGGCTGAACTGGCTGCTCGGAATCGTCTTCCTCATCATGATGGCCATGCCAATTCTGGGCCTGCTGACGCGGAAGGGATAAGATGAGAATTGAGCCATTGAACCATTGAGCCATTGAGTCATTAGGCGAAGACCTTTGCAATGGCTCAATGACTCAATGACCCAATGACTCAATTCCTCAGTGACGCAACTCCTGAATCGTGGCGTTCACCAGAAAGGGATCGTCGAACTCAGTCTGCTCGCCCGCCTTCTTCCCCGCCACTGGCAGCAGGCGCGCGGAAAGCGGCTTGTGCCACTTCACGGCCAGGCTCGCCACATCACCCAAAATGCGTTCGAGTTGCGCCTGCGTGGTATTGCCCGGCAGCGGGATGACGTCGAGTCCGGTCCCGCACACCGCCGAGTACGCGAGCAGCGCGTCCATGGAAACGATTCCCTCGCTCCAGCGTTGGGCGAGAACGGCGTCTTCGAGGATAGGAAGCATCAGCCCCGAGTACCCCGCGTGCTTCACGGGGATTTCCTTGAGCGCGCCGGTGATCAACGCGCACGCGGTCATGGTGCCGCTGGCGCCGAACTTCACGCCGGTCAACTTCTCAATAGCCCCGCCGATGGAAACGTTTTTGAACGGCGCGGGAGAAAGGTCGATGCCGGCGTAGGTCCAGTGAGTTGCCTGTTCGATTTTCTTCGCCGCCGCTTCGATGGCGCGAGCGTGGACACTGAGCGAGTCGATCAGACTCTCGCGAGCGGCCGCGTAGTCCGGCTTGCCGGTTAAAGCCTCGGCCACCACGTTGGCGGACTCGAGAGCCAGCGCAAAGGCGCGGCCCGGACCCACGTGGTACGAGCCGGGGTAAAAGGGTGTGAGCGGCGGCAGCAGCGCGGTCGCGGCGAAGCGGAAGTTACCCTGGCTATGCGGCGTGCGCAAGGCAACGTAGCGCACCAGCTTCGCAGCGGCGCGCACCGCATTCCAGTGGATGCCGTCGTCGCCGGCCACCGCCAGGCTGCCCTCCAGGATCGCGGACCCCATGATGATCTCACCCAACATTTCAGCAAAGCTTGGATCGTCCGTGTCGGTGCTCATCGCCGGCCCGATCGCCGCGTCGAAGTTTTCCTTCGCTGCCAGGCCGTCGTAAGCGCGGAAAAAGGAGAGCGTGTCTTCGCGCGAGAGTCCGCGCGCGTACTCGGGGAAAGGCTGAGTGGTGATGCGGACACCCTCCACGTCGTAACCGGATTTCTCGAATGTCGTTTTGGCGCCGTGCAAGAACGCCAGCGTCTGGTGGATCTGCGTTTCGTGGCGCGCCGGATCGAGCTGCACAAAGCCGGTGATCGCGCGAACTTTCGGCTTTTCGTGGGACTTCTCGTGGGGAGCTTCTGCCGAAGTGCTGGCCGCGCTGCTCTTTGGTTTCTCCGGCGATTCCGGGATAGCGAGCGCGGGCGTCAGCACGGCCGCGGCTGTGCTCTGCGTCAAAAAGTCTCGGCGGGTGAGGCGGGGTTTCATTGGTTCCTTTCAAAGAAATACGAATGATGGCGTTTTATTTTGGATTTTGGATTGAAGACCAAGACCTGATTCTGTCGGCTCTTGGTCTTCAATCCAAAATCCAAAATCCAAAATCCAAAATAAAACGCCATCATTCAGCATTCATCATTGTTTGAAATGCTCGTCGAAGAAATCCGCCGTCGCGTGATACGCCGCCAGCCAGGAGCGATGGAGAAGGAAGTCGTGGATCTCATCCGGGAACACGAGCAGCTTGAACTCCACGCCCTGCTTGCGCAGCGCCTCGGCCAATTGAATGGTCTCCGAAAACGGGACGTTGCGGTCGTCGTCGCCCTGAATCAACAGCACCGGTGAGCGCCACGTTGAAACCGATGCCAGCGGAGACGATTCCCAGGCCAGCCGTGCGGCGTCCTGGTTCGCCTGCGGGTTATAGGTGGGAACGAAGTTGCGCCTCTCCATGTTCCAGTCGTGCACGCCGTGGAAGTCGACGCCGGCTTTAAACAGGTCGGACGACCGAGCCAGCGCGAGCGCCGTGAGATATCCACCGTAGGACCCGCCCCAAACGCCGATGCGATTGGGGTCAACGTCGGGCCGGTTGCGCAGGTAAAGCCCCGCTCCTTGCACGTCGTAATACTCGCTGGCGCCGTCCGCGCCGTAGTTCAGCGCTTCGCGAAAGTTCAAGCCGTAGCCGATGCCGCTGCGATAATTCATCGATAGGACGATGGTCCCGCGGCTGGCCAGGTATTGATTCATGGCGTAAGCGTTGTGGTAGTACCCCATGTAGTGCCAGCCGAGCAGCATCTGCCGCCGCGAGCCGCCATGGAAAAAGACCACTGCCGGGTGTTTCTGCCCCGCGACGCCGCCAGCCGGGCCGACAGTGTTCGGGGGTAGGAAGAGCTGGGCGTGAATCTTCATGCCGTCCGAGGCGGAAAGGATCACCTGCTGCGGCACCACCAAGTCCTTGCCGGGAAAGTCGGAGGGCATGGTTTCGGGCGCTAGGTCGCGCACTTCGCCCGACCCGGTGACGATGGCGGGGCGCGCCGGCCATTTCGCGTCCGAGCGCAGGACGGCAACGGTCTTCCGGTCGCTCGTCATCGCCGGCGTCCACTCAAGACCGGCGCCGCTGGTTACCGCGCTTAGCGGGCCGCCGGCCACGCTGACCTTCCAGATGTGGCGGCGGTCGATATCATCCCGGTTGGAAGAAAAAACGATTTCTTTGTGGTCCGGGCCAAGCGAAACGTGGTCCACTTCGAACTCACCCGGTGAGAGTTCCGCCGGCGCGCCGCCCGAAACCGGTACCGAGTAGAGGTGAATCCAACCGGTTTTCTCCCAGGGAAAAATCAGACGGTCGCCGTCACCCCACAGCAACTGCTGGTCGGCTTCGAAGCCGTGAAAGACGCTGCCCGCGCCCTCATCGGCCATCCACACTTGATGACCCTGGCCGGTGGCTACATCCGCCACCCGGATCGACCACGGCTGCCCGGCGCGTTCCGGCCCAAAGATCAAACGCTGGCTCGAATAGGGAATGCGGATGAAGGCGATGCGCTTTCCATCCGGCGACCAAGCCGGTTCGACGTCGCGATCTACCCCTGCATCAAGATAGCTGACCGACTTGGACCCGAAGTCGTACGCGCCGATAAAGCCGTGATCGGTGCGCGAACTCACGTAAGCCAGCTTCGTGCCGTCCGGCGACCACTTCAAGTCGCCGGCCTCACCCTTGGAGTGCACGAGTTGCGACGCCTTTTCGCTGCCATCAATCTTGACGATCCAGATTTGGTCCTTGGAAAGAAATGCCACCCGGTCGCCCTGCGGCGAGACGGCGGGCGCGTGACCTTCCGCCAGCTTCTTGGGCGTGCCACCTGCCAGCGGCACCACCCAGACGTCCTGCTCGACGCCCTGGGGAAAGCTGGCCGGATTGGGATCGGTGCGGTGGGTCTCGAAGTCGCCGCTGCGCGCGTAGACGATCGAATGCCCGTCGGGCGTCCAGGCAAGCTCGGCGATCTCCTGTCCGTCGTCATCGGTATAGGAAGTGACTTGGTGGGACTTGTATCCGTCGCCGGAGGGCTCGGCCGCCCAGATGTTGCGCCGCCCCTGAGCGTCAAACACCCAGGCTACGGCGCCGCCCACCGGGGCTGCGGTCAGCTCGCTGGGAAACGGCGAGCTCATCACCTGCTCGAGCGTGAAGCTCTTCTGCTGAGCGGCCGCATGTACGGACCACGCGAGTCCGGCAACGACGACCAACCCGGTCCCGATTCGCATTGACGGCTTTCGCTTGAGTTTCGACATAGACGCCTCCTCCTTCCAATTGAAAACACAAAGAAGAACGGAAGGTGTCGGGGAATACCTCGGTACTCCCTCTGCCTCGCCTTGCTCCTCTTCTTCTCTGCGTCTCTGTGCCTCTGCGTTGAACCTTTCACAACCCAGAGTCAGTGCTACTCCCAAGCGCAACAGCCGCCCAACCAATCAAAGTCCGAGTCACCGATGGGCTGGCCGGGAGGCGGCTCGGGCGGCTTCGTCATGTTCATTTGCTTCGGGTCTTTCTGAAACCGCTCAATCTCGGAAACAGCAAAAATGAGCTCGGCGCGCCGGCCCTCTTCACTGGCCGACTTCACCTGATCGACCAGCCAACTCTTCAACTCATCGACCTTCAGCGATGCCAGTGCGCGGGTTTGTACCGAAGCGCTCTCGTCAGCAGCGAGAGACATCAGATCGTAGAGCACGACGTTGTTCACGACGCGTTGAACCGCACCAGGGTAGCCGGGCGGAGGCACTAGCTTCCACGTCGCGTCAACCAGCTTATCGATCACCTCGCCCAAGCCTGGATATTGACCATCCAGGTCGTGATGCTCCACCAGGCGCGTCGCCCGCTCGGGGTTGAGAATCAGACCCACCGTCAGGCTGGCCGCGGCCTCCGCCGGCGCCAGCGCGTCGAACGTGAGCCCCGTGCGGCCGTGGAAGGTCTCCTGCGTGCGCGGATAACCCTCGGCCGGCGGCGGAATCAGTTGCAGTACACGATCCGGCAAAGCCAGGACCTCGGGCTTCAAAGTGCCGAGCAGCGCGTCAAGCGCGCGCCGTTGCTCCTCCGGAGGGATCATTCCGGTGATGAGTTGGCCGTCGCCCCGAACGGCGTAACGGTAGTCAAGCCCACCCAGAACCTTGGCCGTCGCCTCAACCTGGTAACGGTGGAACAAGTAGACCGGTACCAGCACTTCTTCCAGGCTGCTGAGCGGCTCGTCTTCCCGGATGTTGTTTTCGGAAAAATGGCTGAGGGCGGCGGCGCGAATCGTCATCACGCGCGCCAACTCATCGATGGCGTTGGGCCCGTTATCCCAGAGGTGGGCCGTGGGGTGGGCGCTCGACTGCGGCCGCGCGTCAGCATCGGAGATGAAGAACAGCCCTTGCTTCGCGGCCTGCGTGAGGATATCGTCGAGGGCCTTTTTTTCGTCTGTACCGGCCGGGAAATCCCGGTAGCCGTAAGCGATGGACACCTTGTCCCACGCGCCGATTTCCGTGCCATAGGCGCCGGAAACGTCAATCGACCCGTCGTCGCGCAGCTTCACCAGCGGTTGGGGGTAGTCCATGACGGAAGCGTTGAACCTCTCCGCGCTGGCGGCGAAGTTGTGCGCGAGTCCGAGCGTGTGTCCCACTTCGTGCGCCGCCAGTTGCCGGACGCGCGCCAGAGCCAGCGCTTCGAGCTGGGGCGACGGCGGCTTGCCTTTTTCGTAAGGGGCAAGCAGGCCCTCGGCGATCAGGTAATCCTGGCGGAGGCGCGACGAGTCGAGCGTCACCAGCCCCTTGATCATCTCGCCGGTGCGCGGATCAATCACCCCGCCGCCGTAGGACCATCCGCGCGTCGAGCGGTGGACCCACTGGATGAGGTTGTAGCGCACGTCCATGGGGTCGGCGCCCTCAGGCAGCAGTTTCACCTGGAAGGCATTCCGATAGCCCGCCGCCTCGAAGGCCTGATTCCACCAGCGGGCGCCTTCCAAAAGCGCCGAGCGGATCGGCTCCGGCGCGCCGCGATCGAGGTAGTAGACGATGGGCTCCACCGGGTCGCTGAGCGCCGCCGCCGAGTCCTTCCTCTGTAACCGATGGCGGGTGATGAACCGCTTGTTGATCCGTTCGCTGATCGGTGTGGCAAAATCCATGTAGCTGATGCCGAAATAGCCGGCGCGCGGATCGAAGGCGCGGGGCTTGTAGCCCGGACCCGGCAATTCGACGAAAGAAAAATGCTCGCGCACGGTGGTAGCATCCGGGCTGGGAACCACTTGGTTCACCCACGGCCCCGGATTCTCGCCGGCGAAGGTCAGCGTGGCCTCGACTTCCGTATTCTTGGGAAAACTCTTGGTGCGCGGCAGATAGAAGGCGGAGCGTGAAGCGTCCAGGTGATAGTCGCCTTGCTTGGCGCGCCTCAAGGTTGCGACGACGTGGTGGGCGTCGTGAAGGAAAAAATCGGTGGCGTCCACCAGCACGCGGCTTCCCTCTTCCGCCTCCACCTTGAAACCCCACAGAGCAGACTCGGCAAACGCTTCACTCACCGACTCGCGCTCGTCCGGACTATCCGAAATCGCGCGAAAGCGGTAGTTGGACTCGAGGAGAAGCACCTTGGGCCCGCTGCGTTCGAACTTGACTACGCGCGTCGACCCCACTTGCCCGCGATCGAGACCGATATCGTTGGAGCCGACCCCCGCCGGCAGCGATTCGATGTAGAGGAACTCGGTATCCCACTCGTCGATCTCCAGCCACATCTTCCCGTTGCGGGCGTCCCAGTAGAGTGGGAAGTATCCTGTTAGTTTCTCCAGGCCGACGGTCTTCTCCAAGATCGTGGGGAGCGGTTTCGGCACGCCAGTTGACTGTGGAGTCTGCTTTGTCTCGGTCTGATCCTGCTCGCGCCTGGGAGACGCGGCCTCGCGTGCTGCCGGCGCCGCCTTCAGCGACATTCCAGGCGCCAGCAAGACAGCCATCACGATCAGGAGAGGAATCCGAATCCGCATGATTGACATCACCCAACCTCCAGCCCACCGACGAAGAGAAGAATTGACGATTCCACGAATTGAATCATTGAGCCATTGAGTCATTGCGCCATTGAAAGAACTGTTTCCTAGCTTCAATGACTCAATGAAACAATGGCTCAATGATTTAATCCCTCACTCATCAACTCCAACACCGCCGCCGTCATGGCCCTCACACCCGTCCGAATGGTGGGCTCGGCCACCGGCGCGAACAGGCTGGAATGAAGCGAGGGCAGCGGAATTCCGGTTTTCTCGCTTTCCGCCAGCTTCACGGGGTCCGCCGCGCCCAGCGAGAACATGCAGGTGGGAATCTGATGTCCATCGAGGCCGAAGCGGCCGAAATCTTCGCTGGCCATGATGGGCGGCGCCTCGACCACGTTCTCGGCGCCCAGCGTTCTCTGAAAAACCTTCGCCAATCGCTCGGTCAGCTCGGGGTTGTTGTACATCGCGGGCGTCTGTTCAGTATCACTCACTTTGACGATGGGCGTGCGGTCGTCCGGAATCCCCGCTGCTGCCGCAATCCCGCGGGTGATGCGCGTAATCGAGGCGAGGACGTGCTGGCGTACTTCTTCGCGGTAGGTGCGCACAGTAAGCTGGAGGTGGACTTCGTCGGGGATGATGTTGTACCGCGTTCCGCCGTGAATGGAGCCCACCGTCACCACCGCCGGATCGAAGGGGGAATTCTCGCGGCTCACGATGGTCTGGAGCGCCAGGATCACCTGCGCGGCTACCACGATCGGGTCCTTGGTGGTCTGCGGCGCGGAGCCGTGGCCTCCGATCCCGCGAATGATGATATCGACGGAAGTCGAGCCGGCTAGCGCGTAACCGGGCGTGTATCAAATCTTGCCGGCGGGAATGGCATTCGTATCGTGCTGGGCCACGGCGTAGTCCGGGCGGGGAAACCGCGTGTAGAGCCCGTCGTCGAGCATGGCCTTGGCGCCGTCGATGGTCTCCTCCGCCGGTTGGCCGATCAGCATCAAGGTGCCGTGCCACTGGCCCTTCAGGTCCGCCAGCATCTTCGCGGTTCCCAGGAGCGAAGTCATGTGGATGTCGTGTCCGCAGGCGTGCATCACGCCTACCTCTTCGCCGGCGTCGTTCCCCGCATCGTTCTTGGTCCGGACGGTGCTCGCATAGGGCAGGCCCGTGCGTTCCACCACCGGCAGCGCGTCGAGCTCGGTGCGCACCAGCACCGTGGGGCCGCTGCCGTCCTTCATCACGGCCACAACGCCATAACCGGTCCACTCCGGCTGTGAGTACTTACCAACGTGTTCGGTAACGGTGTAGCCCATCGATCGAAGCTGCGCGGCCACGAAGGCCGAGGTCTTGGCCTCATAGTGCGAGAGCTCGGGAGCGGCGTGGAGCGTCTTGTAGGTGGCGACCAGCGATGCCAGTTCCTGATCGACTCCGGCGGCAACTTGGCTGGCAGAAGACTGTTGGGCAGCCGCGGCGGCGGACGCGGCAAGAACCACAGACAGCAGAACTACCGAGACGTCCTTTGAGACCATGCAATCTCCCTATTCATCAAGCTCGTCCCGCGATGTCCCTGGCTGCACTGAAGAAAGCGGACGGGACCAAAGTATTGAATCAGGTCAACTCCGAAATCAAGGGAAAAGCTGTCAGCGGACGATTCTTGTGGTTTACCAACGGGGAAGGGGGAAGATCAGAGCGACGACGACGGTCAGCAGCATCACACACCGTCGAACGGGTTTTCGAGGGGAGTCAGGCGTTGCATTTCAACGAATCAGGCTTTGCCAAGCGGAGTCACTTATACCGAGGCAGCTTCGAAACCCGAGAGGTCCACATCGCCTGCAGCATTTGCAGATCCTGTGCCTGGGGATGTAGGTGAGGCTGTTTTGGATCGATCTTGCAAATCTGAAACAACAGCAACATATTTTCCACAAAGTCATTCGCCTTATTGGTCTTTTTCGGCTCCTCCAGGGCCATCCATGTCAACTTGGCCAGGAACGTTCCGAAACTGTGCCCTTCAGGATTCGTGATCCCTTTTTTGAATGCATCCTTATTGAATTTTCCCGTGATCTGGACGTCCGGCGGCTCGTCGGCCACGCCGACGCCCTGGAGCCCTTGCACAGGCTGAACGATTTTCGGCAACCCCTCCTTAAGGCACTGGAGACCGGCGTCACGCAGGGCCGTCAACACTTTTTGGACCGCGTCGTCGTCGTCGCAATAGGCCACGATGCTGTCCAGTTGCGTGGTGCCACCCGGACCAACGGTCTTCACCTCCTGAAAGCCCTTGTCGACATCGAGCCTCGGCACCAGCACCTGCATCACCCTGACTGTGTTGAGGTCCAAAGGGGCAGCCACATGGATGTACACGCGCTTTTTGACTCCCTCCGGGGCAAAGCTGTCCGATAACACGTGGTAGAACTCGTCCCAGAGGTCCGCCAGGAGATCATCATATGTCCAATTCTTCCCGCAGGCCTTGAGGATTTGATCCTTATTTCCGACCCCGTTGACGACCAGTGAGATTACGGTGTCGAAAGTGACGGGCAGCTCTTGGATATCGACCTTCTTCCCCTCCGATTTGCAAAGGATGTTCAGCCCGCCCAAGAAGATCTTCAGATCGAGAAGTTTGCTGGGGTCGAACCGTGGCGCAGAACCGGGACCTTTATACATGTCGTAAATTGGTCCGTAGTCAAGAATCGTACCCTTCTTTTGCCAGACTTCGCTGAGGAACTTGCCCAAATCAATACTAAACTTACTCTGTGGTCCAACGAAGGAAGGAGAAAGCGACATGACACAGCACCTCTATCTGAGAATTTCCGTCTTTCGATTTCCACTGACTAGCATGGTATACGAAGCTATCTTGTATCACGCGAAGCTCGAGGTTGTCAGTGATGGCCATCACCAAATGCGAGGTCTGTTCGGGTTCTCACTGCCGGATGCTTCCCCGGACTAGGGAAGAGGTCAGTATTACTTCTGTTGGAGAATGCCAAAGCCCGAAACTGCGCTTTCCCGCCGATTCCTCCGAGATTTTTCCTTCTCTCTGTTGCACAACCGCACGCGATCGAGTCTTGTATTATTTTTCCATTGCCAGTCCGCCCTCGCTGGCCTATGCTTTGGCCTTCGAAACCGGAGGGAGTGATCGATGAAGAAACCAACCGTAGGGCGCCGTAATTTTCTCAAGGCCGCTGGGGCCTCCGCGGCCACGTTGGGTGCAACGCGCGGTTTGGCGATGCCGCCCGGCGAATCCGCCGGCGGCCTGTCTGGAACTGGCGCTAGAGCTTCGACTGGAACTGGGGCTGGAACTCCGCCCGAATCGCCTGCCGAGAGCAAATTTCCCAAGCTGGCGATTATCACCCGATACTCGCCGGCCAAGCTGAGGTTCGCCGCCGAGACGGGCTACGAAGGGGTGGTGATCGCCTCGGACGACTCCTTCGATCCTGACAAGCTGACCGACTCGCAGATCGACCAGATCCTGGCGGCGGCGCGTGACGCGGGCACCCGCATCATCAGCATCGAGTGCATGTGGGGCTACAACCACATCGCCCACGACCCGGCTGAGCGCAAGGAGGCGCGCGCCAAGTTTGTTCGGGCACTGGAGTTCAGCCATCGCCTCGGGTGCAAGTTTACGGGGACCTTCACTGGCGGCAATAAGGACACCTCTGTGGACGATCAGGTGAAAGAACTGGCCGAGGCCATCAACGAGCAGTACCTGCCCGTCTGCGAGAAGCTCGATATGCGCTTCGGGCCGGAGAACTACCCCTGCCCGGAGAACTTCGCCACCGTGCCCTCCGTCTGGGAAAAACTGTTCGCGCTGGTGCCCAACAAGCGGTTCGGCCTCGAATTCGACCCCTCGCACTTTGTGAGGCAGTTTATCGACCCGATCCAAGTCGCCTGGGAATTCAGCGACCGCATCCACGCCGTTCACCTGAAGGACACGGAGATTACTCAACCCGTCTTGCAGAAGGTCGGGATTCACGGCCAAGGTTGGTGGCGCTATCGCATTCCGGGTCAGGGGTTGATCGACTGGCCGAAGTTTTTCACCGTGCTGCTGCAAGTCGGATTCACGGGCGGCATGGCCGTGGAACACGAAGACGATTTCTGGGATGTGCCCGGCGGAAGCGATCAGCCCGACTTCCCGCAAGCCCGCAAGGACGGGTTCATTCTGGCGCACCGGTTTTTGAGCATGTACATGCCGGGAAGGCTTGGAATAGGGAATAGGGAGTAGGGAATAGGGAGTAGGGAGTAGGGAGTAGAAAAACAGGGAGCGAAGGGTAAAGGATGAAATGAACTCTTCTCTTCACCCTTTACCCCCTAAACCTTTACCCTTCACCCTTTACTCCCTACTCCTACTCCGTACTCCCTAACTTCGAAGGAGAGATCAAATGGCCAACGGACTCAAACGCAGGGATTTTTTGAAGAGTGGAACCATTTTCACCGTGTCAAGCTTCGTGGCCGGCGGCACGACCACACACCTGCTGGCCCAGGCGCAGGGCGAGCCGGAAAAGCCGCCCTCTGCCAACGACCACCTCCAGATCGCGCTGATCGGCGCGGGTGGTCAAGGCCAGTACGACACGCGAACTGCGGTCGAGGTGCCGGGCGTGAAACTGGTGGCGGTGGCCGACTGCTACAACGGCCGGCTGGAGCACGCGAAGGAACTTTGGGGCGACGATATCCTTACCACGCGCAATTACAAGGAAATCCTGGCGCGCCCGGATGTCGACGCGGTGATTATCGGGACGCCCGACCACTGGCACAAGCAGGCCGCCGTGGATGCCATGAACGCCGGGAAAGACGTCTACCTCGAGAAGCCGATGATCCATCTTTACTCCGACGGCCCGGAGATCATCGCCGCCGCGCGCAAGACGAACCGGATTCTTCAGGTGGGCAGCCAGCGCGTCAGCTCGATGATCTATCGCAAGGCCAAGGACCTGCTTCAATCCGGCGCCATCGGCCAGATCAACATGATCAGCGCCTGGTGGGATCGCAATTCCGCCGTGGGCGCGTTCGACTACTCGGTTCCGCCCGACGCGTCGCCTGAAACTATGGATTGGCCTCGCTTCCTGGGCACGGCGCCGCAGATCCCCTTTAACCCCGATCATTTCTTCTCTTGGCGCAAGTGGAAGGCCTACGGCAGCGGCGTGGCCGGCGACCTCTTCGTACACCTCTTCAGCGGCACCCACTTCGTGACTGGCGCCAACGGGCCCACCCGCGCGCTCGGCACCGGCGGGCTGCGTTTCTGGAAGGACGGCCGCGACATTCCCGATGTCCTGCTGGGGCTGTTCGACTACCCGGAAGGCTTTAACCTCTCCCTGCACGTGAACTTCGTCTGCGGAGGCTCCGAGAGCGAGGGCTTTACGTTTACGGGGTCGGAAGGCACACTTCAAATCGGCTGGGACGGCGTGACTGTCACGCGCGTGCCGCGCGAGAAGGAGCCCGGGTACAACATCGGAAGTTGGAGCCAGGCGATGCAGAAACGATTCCTGGAGGAATACCGGAAGAGGTATCCCATCGGTCATCCCACCGGCGAACCTTACGGCGCGCAAGAAAGGTACGCGGCGCCGGAACGCTACAGCGACAGCTACGACCACTTGAAGAATTTCTTCGCCGCGGTCCGCTCGCACCAGCCGGTGGTGGAGGACCCGGTATTCGGCTTCCGCGCCGCCGGCGCGGCGCTGCTGACCAATGTCAGTTACGAGCGCGGCGAAGCGGTGAAGTGGGACCCGGTCGCGATGAGGCTGCTCTAATGTGCTGCCATCCCGGCTCGCCACCGCGAGGAGATTAGGTTCCCTTGATGATTCGTGGATGCGTTTGCCTTATGCTCCTTCCCCAGGCAGGGATTCTCGCTGCTCTGGTTTTCGCCGTTCCCCCGCTCCGGGCGCAGCAACCACCCCCGTCCCCTTCCCCTACCGAAGCGCAGGGGCAGCTAGCCTTACTTTCGTCACCGCCATCCCCCCCTAGGCACAAGGAAAAACCGAAGGCGCCAGACATAACGACTCGTGAACAGCAGACCGGAACGTCCAACGAGCGCCTCTTCTGGGTTCTTCCCGATTTCTACCTTATCGAAAACGTCCGGAGCCTTCCTCCGCTCAGCACTGGCGCCAAATTCAGAGTCTGGGCGCGCAGTTCCTTCGATTACATCGAATACCCCGTGTACGCCTTGCAGGCCGGCCTCAGCGAGGTGGAAAACAGCGAGCCGGGCTACGGCCGGGGCGCCGCAGGCTACGGCAAGCGCTACGGCGCGGCCTTCGCCGACGCCACCATCGAAGGCTTCCTGACCGGTGCCACCCTCCCTTCGATCCTGCGGCAAGATCCTCGCTACTATCAGCTCGGCAAGGGAGGCTTTTGGCGCCGCACCGGCTATGCCGTGAGTCGCATCTTCGTTACCCCCGCCGATTCAGGGAGGATTCAGTTCAACGCTTCCGAGATTGTCGGCAGTGCTCTTGCCGGCGGGATTTCCACTTACAGTTATCATCCGCGCAGCGAACGCACGGTGCGGAATTCACTGAGTGTATGGGGCACGCAAGTCGGCTACGACACGGTCTCGAGTGTCTTTAATGAGTTTTGGCCCGACATACACCGCCATTTCAGCAAGAAGTGACACACATCGCGGGGCCGAAGCCCGCCCCCTATGGTGCGTCAGACCCTGCCTTCAATGCAGTGCTGGCGGCGAGCCAGTGCTGCGAGGGCGGTGAAGAATGACGATTGTCGATTGCTGATTGACGAGGTTCATTGACGATTGAGGGTAAGACTGTTGAAAAGCCGCACGGCTTGCCTGTTTTGTTCCAATCGGCGATTGTCAATCATCAATTCTTTTGACACCGCTGCCGTTCGGCACTATACTTAGTGCAAGATGGCACGATGCGGCGAGAGATGAACTATGCAGCAGATACTATCGATCACCGAGCTTCTGGGTGGGCCCGCAGTCCTGGGCCGGAAAATCGCAAAGCCGGGCCAACTCGTCGAAGCCGTCCGTGCGGGCGTCCCCTATAAGGCGTTTGATACGGTGCGGCAAGCGGCGGGACTCTCGCGTGAGGAAGCCGGCACCCTGCTCGGAATCCCGGCGCGGACGCTGGCGCGCCGGAGAAAAGAGGGACGCCTTACGGTGGAGGAATCCGACCGTGTCTACCGATTGGCGCACCTTATAGCCAAGGCGCAGGAGGTGTTCGGCGATCGAGAGAAAGTTGTGCGCTGGTTGCGCAAGCCCAACCGCGCGCTGGGCAATGTCGTTCCTTTGTCCAGGCTGGACACGGAAGCTGGGACGCGGGAAGTTGAAGCAGTCATGGGTCGACTCGAGCATGGCGTGTTCAGTTGATGATCGTCTGGCGGATTTGTTTGCGGCAGCACGCGCGGCAAGCATTCCGGGGTGAAGGTGCCCGCTTGTACGGGGGCCGTTGGAATCCCCCGGGCCTCGCGATTGTCTATTGCGCCGAAAGCTTGGCTCTCGCCTGCCTGGAAGTCCTTGTTCATGTCGATCTGGAGGATCTGCCCAACGAGTTAGCTGCAGTCTCATGTGAGATTCCCAGCTCGGTGAAGGCCCTTCGCCTGGAGGTCTCCGACCTTCCCTTCAATTGGCGTGAGTATCCGAGTCCGGAATCGTTGCAGTTGATCGGCCAGGAATGGTTTCGAAGAAAGGAATTCGGTGTGCTTTCTGTACCTTCAGCCGTTATACCGGCTGAACGCAACTACTTGCTTGATCCGCTCCACCCCGACTTTGGCAAGGTGGTGGTTCGTCAGCCCGAGCCATTCTCCCTCGACCCGCGACTGTGGAGGGTTAGACGGCCAACAAGCTGAAGTCGGGCCCTTGGGATTCAGGACCTGAGGGAGGATCAGACACTATGCGCCCAAAAGCGTTGACGCTTCTGATTCCCGCGATGGTTCAAGGAAGTCGAGGCGCCCTTCCTGTATTACGTCGTCAAGGTTCGCAGGTGACGAAAACCGGCCGGCGAGGTTGGCCTGGTTTCGGAGGGCCCGGGTCGGTGCTTTGCCCGAGTAACTGATGGCATAATTAGCTTGACAGATAAGCTCGCCATGTATTATTGTACGCTAGGTCGCTTGAAAGCGTCGGCGGCGCGGGACCCCACAACCTCTTCGGGGGTGACGGAGAGCGGGCGGTAAGGAATCCGGTGCCGATGCCGATTGTCCATTGACGACTGAACGAAGGAACAGACGGAAGTGGAGGGTCGCCCAGTGGCACCTCGGTTCTCGGAGGGCAGCGGGTGCCAGGTGGCCGCGAAACGCTTACAGAAGGAAACAAAGCCAAGGCAAAGCCAACGAACACAAGCTTATTATTATCAATCTCTTATGTCGGGTTTGTGGAAAACAAAGCCAAGAAGGATATTCGCCGTTGAATCAGATGGTTACAGCGATTTTGGATCCGTTTTTCGGGAAGTTACTACCGATGGCACACTCCTCTGTATTGCCGATTCAAAGATCGACCTCGTCGGCGATTCACGGAAGCCGTGATCCCATGGTGTTTCATGAAGATAGGTCATGGGCATCGCATCCGATTGCTGAATTGGCAAGTGGCGGCACCAGGAGGATCCTCAAGGGATCCGCGCTCAGGAAGGGGCAGTGGCAGAGAGTCTGGTTTCGAACTTCGAAGGGAGTGCGATGTTGTTGCCTGAAGGCTCGTTGAATGACCGGGTCGCCATCATCACCGGCGGCGGTACCGGAATCGGACGCGCCATCGCGTTCGAGTACGCGCGGTTGGGGGCCAAGCTGGTGCTGGCCAGCCGGAGCGCCGAGCACCTGGAGCCCGCGGCGAAGGACCTGGAGTCCAAGGGTGCGCAGGTTTTCTTTGTGCCCACCGACGTCCGAATTCCCGAGCAGGTGGACCACCTCTGCGACGAGACGGTTCGCCGCTTCGGCTCGCTCGACATCTTGGTGAACAATGCGGCCGGGAATTTCATCTGTCACGCCGAGGACCTATCCGTAAACGGCTGGAACGCCGTCATCAACATCGTGCTGAACGGAACGTTCTACTGCTCCCGCGCCGCCGGCCTGAGGATGATCGAGAGCGGCCGGGGCGGCAACATCCTCAATCTGGTTGCGACCTATGCCTGGACCGGCGGCCCGGGTACTATCCATTCGGCGTGCGCCAAGGCAGGAGTGGTTTGCATGACCCGCACCCTGGCGGTGGAGTGGGCGCGCCACAAGATCCGCGTCAACGCCATTGCGCCCGGACCGGTGGAAACGGAAGGCGCCGGGTCGAAGCTGTGGGCGACGCCGGAGTTTCAAGCCGCCATGCTCAAGACCATTCCTCGCGGCCGCATCGGCAACACGGACGAAGTGGCACATGCCTGCGCCTACCTCGTTTCCGATTTCGCCGACTTCATCACCGGAGAAGTGCTGGTGATGGATGGCGGGCAGTGGTTGAGCAAGGGGATGTTCGGGCGCTGAGTCAAACTCCACGTCATGGTGAAGAGGAGTCCACAGATTTCACAGACTGCACGGATTAGAAGAACGAGAACGTCCGTATTCAGACACCGTCCTGACTCTTCGCTCTTCCCTCTGCGTAATCTGGGTAGTCTTTGGATCCCCCTTTCTTTAACCTTCGTTGACACCGGCAGCACTTTGAGCTAGGCTCAAGACCTTAGGAATTCGTGATCAGGAGATAACGTTGTGAATCGAAATGAATCGGACAACAGAACTTGGCTGTCGAGAGCTTTGTGGTTGACGGCTGCCCTGGCGCTCACCGTGATGGGGGCCTCGGCCAATCCGCTGCTGGGTGTCGGACCTCAGAAAAAGGGTGACAAGACTACCCAGAAACAGGCTCTGACGCCCGAGCAACAAGAGGCCGCGGCTGAGGCTAGCGACTACGTCGCGCTCGTGAACGAACTCGATCCCGACCGCAAGCTCCAGTTGGTGGAAGACTTCGCCAAGAAGCATCCCAACAGCGCGCAATTGACCAATGTCTATGCCATTGCGGCCGAAACCGAGAGGCAGAAGAACAACCTTCAGGCCGCCGTCGACTATGCCGAAAAGAGCGTCAAACTGAAGCCCGACAACTTCGTATCCTTGATGTTCCTGACCACCATTCTACCGCAGCCTCAGGTGCTCCAGAACGCGGACAAAGATAAGCTGCTCAAGGAAGCCGAGACGGACGCAAACCAGGTGCTCCAAGTCCTTTCCACAGCCCCCAACGCTCAATTCCCGAAGCAGCCCAACGACACCGACGACTCCTTCACGAAGCGCAAAGCCATGTTTACCAGCGACGTGCATTCCGCGCTGGGGATGGTGCATTTGCAGCGCGCACTCGAGGGATTGCAAGGCCCGGACAAGGATGAATTGGCAAAGGCGGAGCAGGAGTATCAGGCCTCTGTCGCCGCCACGGACCAACCTGACCCCCAGGCCTATTACAGGCTCGGCGAAGCGCTCAACATGGATGGTAAAATCGACGACGCCATTGCGGCTTTCTCCAAATGCGCCGAACTCAGCGCGGGGACACCCATGCAGCCCTACGCCAACAAGGAGGTGCAGCAGTTGAAGGCCAAGAAGGCAGCAGCCCAGGCGCCGCCGAAGCAGTAAGTTGTCGGGGAAAAGGGACTAGGGACTCGAGGTGGAGGATTAGGAACTCGCAACGACAGCTCGTCCGCTAGCTCATGTACCTAGTGCTCTTACTTTTCAGGACATGGCGGAACTTTATCCCGAGAACCTGGAGAAACTCCAGGACCTCCTTGGCTATCGGTTCGGCGACTCACGGTTGCTGTTCGAGGCGCTCACCCACTCTTCCTATGCCAGAGAAGCCTCGGAATATCTCCGTGACAATGAGCAACTGGAGTTTCTGGGTGACGCGGTCCTGAATTTTATCGTCAGCGTGCGTCTGGCGGATAGCTTCCCCGAGTATCCGGAGGGCAAGCTGTCTCTGGCTCGGGCTCGGCTGGTGGGCACCGAGTACCTCGCGACAGTGGCGGCGCGCCTGGACCTCGGCCGTTTCATCCACTTGGGCCGCGGCGAGGAAAAGACCGGCGGGCGTAACAACTCCGGGCTTCTGGTAAATGCCCTGGAAGCTCTGCTGGCAGCGATCTACCGCGACGGCGGATTGCAACCGGCGCGGGATTTTGTCGAGCGCTTCGTGCTTCCGCCCGACCTCGCGGCCTGTGGCGACGAGTTGGTCTCGCCCAACTACAAGTCGGCGCTGCAGGAATACCTGCACGCCAAGCTGATGCCGGCGCCGCGTTACCGCGTGGTCGGCGAAGAAGGGCCGGAGCATCGAAAGACTTTCGTGGTGGAAGTGACCGCCGGAGAGCGAGGCGCCGCTCGCGGCAAGGGCGCAACCAAGAAGGCAGCGGAGCAGGAAGCGGCCAAAGGCCTCCGCGAATTGCTGGAGAGCGAGACCGGCTCGTTTTAGTCAGAAAATCGAAATTGGAAACTCGAAAATCGAAACTCGTGAAGACGCAACCCTCGGAGGACATGGAAAGGAACTTCGAGTTTCCAATTTCGACTTTTCCAGTTTCGAGTTTCCAATTTCGAGTTTCGAGTTCCGAAGAGGAGCTTGATGCCTGAGCAGCAAGCTGTACCCTACAAGAAATCTTCCACCCGCGACACATTTGAGTCGTTGGTGGTCACCGTCATTCTCGCTATTTTTGGCACCACCTTTGTAGTGCAAGCTTTCAAGATTCCGACCGGGTCGATGGAGACCACTCTGCTGATCGGCGACCATCTGCTGGTGAACAAATTTGGGGTTGCATTCCAGAACGGCCTCCTCCGCCACCTGCTCCCCTACAAGGAGATTCGGCGGGGCGACGTGATTGTGTTCAAGTACCCCGGCGAGCCCCAGGAAGCGCAGGAACCGGGTGAGCACTATGTGAAGCGAGTGATCGGCGCAGCGGGCGACCACGTCAAGATCGTTAATCGTCAGGTCTTCGTCAATGGCCGGCTATTGCAAGAACCGTCGGTCCACCATACCGCGGAGTACGCGGATGAACACCGACCTGGCGATGACTTCCCGCCCTCGCCCGGCGAGTATCTGCCAGGCTCGACGCAACGATGGAGCGCCGAATTACAGAACTACGTCCAAAATGGGGAACTAGTGATCCCGCCCGGCTGCTTTTTCGCCATGGGCGACAATCGCGAGCAGAGTTGGGACAGCCGTTTCTGGGGCTTTGTGCCGCGCGAAGTGATCAGCGGCCAGCCTCTCGTCATTTACTGGTCGTTTGAGACTCCGCGCGACGAATTCGCTCGGACCTCGTTCGGCGACCGGTTGGCCCAGACCTTTGACTTGATCGTTCACTTCGTCTCCAAGACTCGCTGGCGTCGCACCCTTCGCCTAGTACGATGACGGCACGGTGCCGGCAGGGTGCCGGGTCGGTGATGGTGCGCTGATGGCATTCCTGCGGCGGCACGTTCGCAAAGCAGTCCTGGTGCTCGCGCTGTTGCTCGGGACGGCGTGGTTCCTGCCTTCCTTCTTCAGCGCCGAGCGCTACCGTCGTCAACTCGAAGCCGGCCTTCAGCAGACCCTGCACCGCCCGGTTCGATTCGGCGCAGCTTCGTTCCGTCTATTGCCGCATCCGGGCTTCAGCATTGAGAACGCGGTCATCAGTGAGGACGCGGCATTCGGCCCCGAGCCCTTCGCGCGGGTCGAGCGCATGGATTGTGACCTCCGCTGGCGAAGCTTGTGGCACTCTCGCTTGCAGTGCTCGGCGCTGCACCTCGATCATCCCACCCTCAACGCGGTCCGCAACGCACGCGGCGATTGGAACGTCGACACCTTCCTGGCTGCGAGCGGAAACGCATCCACCGCTACGGCTCTTCCCGTCAGTGCTCCGGCGAACAATCTCGACGTGGACGCAGACAGCGCGCGCATCAACTTCAAGATTGGTGACAACAAGAAGCCTTTTGCCATTACCGAGCTTCGCGCCCGACTCCGGTTCGACGCCGGCCAAAGTTTGCTGCGGTACCAGCTCACCGGCAGCCCCGTTCGCACCGACCTTTCTCTTCCTTCGCCGGGGCCGTTGGAACTGGAGGGCGAGTGGAGGCCCGGGCGTGGGCCGGCCGAGCCGCTGAGCGCCACTCTGCGCGCCCGCAAATCCCTGCTTTACGATTGGGCCCCGCTCATCGGCGGCCAAAATCCCGAGATTTACGGAGTGGTCGACGCGGACGTGCGGCTCACGGGTTCGCTGCGTGTCTTGAAGATGGAGGGAGACGCACAAATCGATCAGCTCCATCGTTGGGGCCTTCCGCCTCCCTCGGACTCCATGCCCGTAGCGGTTCACTTTCGAGCTGAGCTGGACCGTAACCACGCCCGCGCGAGCCTCGATGCGCTGGAGGTTGCGTTTGCCGGATCGCATTTGCACCTGCTGGGGTCAGGTGAATGGACGCAGGGCGTTCCGACCCTCGATCTGGTGGCCGCCCTGGAGAAGTCTCGCGTCGAAGATTTGGAGGAACTCAGTCATCGCCTGTGGGGATACTCCTTCAACAGATTCAGGGCCTCTGGACGCATCGACGGCTTGGTGACCATTCAAGGTCCCTGGGGCAGGTTTCGCTACAGCGGCTTCTTGAGAGCGGCCAATGCCAGCCTCATCACTCCGGCGGGCAAACTTTCGGTTCCGCCGCTTGCTGTGCAGGTCGATGACTCGGGGGCGCGCCTCGCGCCGGTGAAGCTGACGCTGGCTCCCCGGCTGGAAGTGGTGATGGAGGGCAGGCTGGCGCGCGGGGCTGCCGCGGCGGCACGTGATCGGTCGCCGGGACTCGGGGTTCGGGGTTCGGGGTTCGGGGTTCGGGATTCGCGGAGGAAGACGTCGGCTCAACGGTTTTCTGCGAGTCCCGAGCCCCGAGCCCCGAGTCCCAGTCTTTTTCTGCGAACCCCGAAACCCGAAACCCGAAACCCGAAACCGGCCGATGTTCAATACGAACTTCAGCTCTCGACGCGCGCGGCGCCGATCAGCGGCCTGCTCGCCTTGGCGCGCGATCTGGGCGTCAAAGCGGCGCAAGGGGTCGAAACCCAGGGTGTGGCGAGTGCGACGTTGCGTCTCACCGGCTCGGCTTGGCCTCTCCAGCCTCCCACGCTCGAGGGAACCGGATCGGTTCGAGACGCGCGCCTGCTGATTCCTGGCTTCAACAAGCCCCTCGACGTTGCCCGCGCTGATGCGCACTTCGGCGGCGACCGGGTGGTGGTCTCTCCGCTGATGGCCGCCATCGGGTCCAGTACTTTCACCGGCACCCTCGAACATCAGGGCAAGCTCAGCGAACCCTGGAAGTTCAAGATGGAGGCGAATAATCTGAATCTGCAGGAAGCCTTCTCCTGGTTCGCCGACTTACGGAGCAGCTCGCCGCTCTCATTTCTCGAGAGCCTTCCCGGCCTGGGATCCCTGGCGCGGGATCGCGAAGAAGCGTCGCACCTATTTGGCGCCCTGAACGCCCAGGGAGTCTTCACCGTACCCTCGCTCACCTATCGTTCTGTAACGCTGAAGGACTTTCGGGCGAGTGTCCAGGTTATCGATCGCGTCATCCGGGTGACGGACGCGCAGTTTCAGGCCGGCGGCGGACGAGGGCAGGGACGCCTGAAGGTCGACATCAGCAGCGGACCACCTCGCTTAGCGGCTGACTTTTCGCTGGCCAAGGGCAGCTTGCCCGCGGTGGCAGGACGGCTTCCGGCGCAGCTTCACAAGATTCGCGGCTCGTGGACTGGCTCCGGCCATTTCGAAACCAGCGGAGCGACGCACGAAGATCTGAGCGCTAACTTGAGGGGCGACGCGAGACTGGAGCTCAAGAGCGTCGCTCTCGGTGACTTTGATCCGCTCGATGCCATCGCCCGCGCCGCCGGCTGGGGCATGCTTCAGCCGTCCCATCGCGAGGCGGGTATCCGCGCCGTGGCGCTCACGTTGGTGGTTCGCGGCCTCCAGGCAAGGCTGAGTCCGGTGAATCTCAGTTTCGAAGGTGCCCACGTCGCTGTCGGAGGCGAGTGCGGGCTTGACGGCTCCATCAACCTGGGGGTTCGTGCCGATTTCAGCCACCTTGGGCGGCATTGGCTGGAAATCGATTCGGACGAGCGCCTCGCCAGCCTCCGTTTGACGGGGCTGCTTCCAAAGCCGGTGGCCGTTTTGGGGACCGAAGAATCAAGGGCAAGGCCCAGCGATTGACGAAAAGAGGGAAGAATCCACGGATTAAACAGATTACCACAAACGGAAGAGCGAAGAATCAGGACACGATCTGTCTGGAATACGGGCGTCCCCGCCTTCAAATCCGTGCCATCGATGAAATCTGTGGATTCCTCTCACTCTTATGTCGTGCACCCGGCCTCATCTCGTCACCTCGTTTCCCAGTTGCAACCGCGCGTGGATTCGCCTAACATTCTCATCGTCTGCCAGACCGGTATCATGCTCGTCCCGGGCCGTCGTTCAGCAAGAGGGAGGACTGTTAATGAAGTCTATGACGTGATCCAATCGCGCCAAGAAGTATTCTCCATTGCCGAGAACATCGCCTGCACGGCGTGGCACGATATCTGGAATCATTGAGTGAATGGGCGATTGGGTGATTGTGTGATGAGAAACAGCAATGAGCCGGTTTTTTCTTCAATCACTCAATCACCCGATCATACAATCGCTCAATATCCCCAGCTTGCTGAGAAAAGGATCTAATGTACAGGGAATATTTCCGTCACTCCAGCCAGGCGCTCGGCCGCGATATGGAAATGTTGGTGTTCGGCCATGCAGGGGCGCGCGTGCTGGCTTTCCCAACTTCGATGGGCCGTTTCCACGACTGGGAAGACCGGGGATTAGTGAGCGCGCTTTCTGAGCGACTGAACAAGGGCCAGATCCAGTTGTTCTGCCTGGATAGCGTCGATGCGGAAAGCTGGTATGCAGACCACCTTCCGCCCCACGATCGCGCCGCGCGCCACACCCAGTACGACCGCTACCTGCTCGAGGAGGTGGTGCCGTTCACGGCGCGGATGAGCTCCAATCCGTTTCTCATCGTTACCGGCGCGAGCTTCGGCGCCTACCACGCCGTCAATTTCGCTTTTCGCCATCCTGCCGTCGTCAATCGTGTCCTGGCGATGAGCGGCTATTACGACATCAAACGCTTCACGGCTGGCTACTCCGACGATGAAGTCTATTTCAATAATCCCTGCGACTTCATGATGCACGAACAGGACGCCGCACGACTGGCCGCCATGAAGAAGATGGACATCATCCTGACGACCGGACGCACCGACTCGGGTTGCGCCAACAACATCTACTTTTCTGGAATCTTATGGAGCAAGGATATCTGGCACGCCCTGCGCCTGTGGGACGGGTTCGCCCACGACTGGCCTTACTGGGAAAAAATGCTACAGCTTTACATTGGCGGTCACGACTGAGGGGCAGGGAGTAGGGAGTAGGGAGTAGGGAATAGGGAAAGAAAAGGTCACGATTACGGAGAATGCGGATTGGGACCGGGGAAATAGGGAATAGGGAAGAGAACTAACGGCAATCCCGACTCCCTACTCCCGACTGCCTACTCCCTCTTTTATGGCAAAAGTCATGTTGTTCATCGACGGGACGTGGCTTTACGCGAACCAGCTCCGCCTTGCGGAAGCGTTCGGCAATCCCGATTATCACGTCGACTTCGGGAGACTGCCGGGAGTGCTGGCCGGCGAGATTAGCCGGCAGCTTGGCTCGGCGGAGATCGACGTGGTCCGCTCATTTCTGTTCGGCAGTTACGCAGCCAATTACGATCTGCACGACGACGACGACGTGCAACGCCGTCTGGAGTTTTTCGCCATGCTGAAGGAGGAATACCACTACGAAGTGGAGATCTTCCCCGTCAACTTCATGGGCCGGCGCCTGCGGCAGGCCGAACGCGCCCCCAAGGACACCTTCGTTCCCAAGGAAAAGTGCGTCGACATCGCCCTGGCCACCACCATGCTCTATTACGCGGCCATTCCTTTCGCGTACGATATCGCGGTGGCGGTGATCGGCGACCAGGATTTCAAACCCATGCTGCAGCACGTGCGGCGTCTTGGCAAGCGCGTGGCCATCGCCAGCATTCGGGAAAGTTGCGCGCCCGATTTCTCCGACCCGCGCGACCAGGCGCGGGTGAAGGACTTCGACATCATCTGGCTCGACGACCTGCTGGAGAAGCTGGAGCTGAAATACGAACCCCACCAGCTCGAGTGCCAGTCACCTGCCCACTCCGGTGACCGAAAGGTGTGGACCACCTTCCACCCGCGCAAGGGTCAGAGGTTCTATTGCGACGAGTGCCGGGCGGAATTTGCCCGACAGAAAGAAGAAGCGCAGCGGGATTTCGTGTCCGCGCCAAACCCGGGCGGCGGGCCGGCGCCGGCCGAAAACGGTACCCGGCTGGGACGCTGGCTCAGCGGCGCCATCACCCACCTGGTCTCGGAACGTGGATTCGGCTTCATTCGAGCGACGGACGGCCACGATTATTTCTTCCACCTGACGGACCTTCAGGGACTCGACTTCGCCAAGCTCACTGAGGGCATGGCCGTCAGCTTCGACGTGAAGAAAGACCCGGGCGACGGGAAAGCAGGCGCGGCCCACAACGTTAGGGGCCCAACCACAGTGCCGAATGGCCAGCAAGAAAAAATATGAATGATGTTGAATTGAAAATCAGGAATTAGAAATTTTCAGATTGGCGCCCAAGGAGGAACTTCTGTCGCGGCGAAGGCCATCGACAGGCGGCGCGGTGCCGTGTGAAAGCTAACCCGCGCGCCGCGCTCTTCTCTTCCCTTCCAGCACGACCTGCTCCGACGGCGGCCTCATTTGAGGTTGCGGGCAATAGTGGGCGGGCGTGCCCTGCGCGGGGCGAAGAGACGGCCATCACGCTCCCAGGCTACCGGACGCTTAGCGTGAGCCTGTCGCCGCCTTGGGCGTGGAAGATGACATCAGGTCCACAAAGAGCTTGTCGAACTTGCCGTTGTTCACATCCATCAGCACATGCACCGGCGTGCCGGTCAGCCGCGGCTTGTCGCGCTCGGGCCACGCGAGCGTGTCGCCGTAGTTGGGCCCGCGCTCGATATTGACGTCCAGGGTGTACTCCCTCTCCACCGTGGTGATGCTCGGATCGATCCACGCCGCGGCGGCCAGTTCGTCCCACATATAGTCGATGTCCGAATTGTAGTACTTCAGCCAGTAGCGGCCGAGGGGCGTCCCGCTCCTTGCGATTTCTTCTGCCATCGCGCGCGTGAAATGCGTCTTGATGGAAACGTCTACCGGAACGCCGGTGACCTTGGCCCAATGAGCGCTGAGCACGATGTGCGCGGCCTCCGGGTCGAACCAGAAGTTGAACTCGTGCCGCGGATCGCTTTCCCATTCGGGATCGTTCGAAAGCGGGTTGAGGCTTCCACCCATGAAGACGAGTTCCTGAGCCAATTGCGCGAAGTCCGAATCGAGGCGTAGGGCGAGCGCCACATCGGTCATGGGGCCCACGGCAACGATGGTGACCTGGTGCGGGTATTGGTGCACCATGCGAATCATGAAGTGGGCGGCGTCCTCACTCAAGGGCTTGGCGGTGGGCATTCCCTCAGGAACTGCCGAGGGCGGAACCGCAAAAGGCTCGTGCCACCAGTGAGGATCCCAGGCGCCCATGTAGTTGATCTTGCCATAGAGTTGCTCGTCGAGGAGAGCCTGCTCGCGCGTGTGGACCAGCGGAAACACGGCGCCCGGCAGCACCGGGATATCCGTCCGTCCGACGATTTCGAGCAGGCGCAGCGTGTGGGCAAGCTCCTCGTCGCGCCACTGGTCGCCGGTGACTACCGCAATGCCGAGCGTCTCCACCGCCGGCGACTGGACCAGGGTCATGATCGCTTGGAGGTTGCTGCCGCCCGGCCCAGCCGCGTCCTCATCGACAATCACCTTGCGGCGCGCTTCAGCGAAAGCCGCAGGAGCAAGCAAGATCGGGGTCAAAGCAAACACCAGGAGCGCCTGTTTCATGGCTGATCTTTGTTCACATTTTCCTGAGTGCCAAATTGTGAAGGCTTCCAATACACAGGCCGGTCCACGGTTGAATGGTTCTTTCCCTTCACCCTCCTCATTGCCGCGCGACTCAATGGATTCGCTCATGCGTGAACCGGTCACGACCGGCCCAGTACGGACACTGTGGGCAGGGTTTCCCTTCCGGGTAGTCTATCCCTTCTTCGTGCGGGCACCCGATGATTCCGTCGGTAGCAATCACGGACCGGGCGCCGTGTTCTTGCAGGAAGGCGAGGACCTGCTCGCCGACCGCGCGGTCGAAACGCAGGTCCACATCCTGGGAGTACCAGCGTTCGAGCGGGTTGGGCTCCTGGTTTTCGCCGCGCACGATACCCACCGCCACCTTGGTCGCGAGGTCGGCGGTCGGGCCGTAGAAGGCGATGGTGGCGACGGGGTAGCCGTGGAACCCCCGGTGGGCTCTCTTGCTCCACGCAAAACCTGAAGACTTCCTTTTGCGCCTCATGGTATGCCCTCCGTTTCCTACGAAGTCAAGCGCGCAGGCCCGGAGAAACTCGGCCATCTCGAGTGACTTGCCGCAGCTAATCTAAATGCTACTGGTGCCTCAAACCTTGTGACGCCGGGCGTCTTGCGCCCCAATTCTCCTCCCGCCCCTAACACCATGGAGAACCGAACCTCACAACCGCCGCGATGGGCGTACCATCAGGTCAACATAAATCCGATAGAATCTTTCGGTATCCAGATCAAACTGTACCGTCGCCAGGCGCGCGTAGGGCGGAACGGCGTTGCCTACCTCCCAGAACAGCGTGTTGCCGTAACCCGCGCCGTGGTCGATGTCCACATCCACGTACAACTGCTTTTGCGAGGTGATGATAGAGGGTTCGATCAGCGCGATACCGGAGATTTCGTCCCACATATACCCCGAGAGTGAGTACTGCGCCAGGTAACGCGCCACCGGAGTATCGGCGCGAGCGATTTCCTCTCGCATGGCATCGCTGAGGCGGGTCTTCACCGAAATGTCGATGGGCGTGATAGTGACCTTCTTCCACGGCGCTCGCAGCGCGATGCGCGCGGCCTCTGGGTCGAACCACCAGTTGAACTCGCGGCGCGCGTCGGTGACCCGGATGCCGCCCTTGTCGGCGTAGATCCCGCCGCCCATCAGCACGAACTCTCGGGCCAGCGTCGCCACTTCGGGAGCGAGCCGCAAGGCGAGGGCGACGTTGGTCAACGGCGCTCCCGACCAGATGACCACCTCACCGGGATACCGGTGGACCATCTCCACCATGAACTGCGCGGCCGTGCCCGGATGTACCTTGATCTGCGGCGCGCCTTCGGGGAGTGGCGGCACGACTTCCGGCGGGTGGTAGAAATGCTCGAAGATCAGGGAGCGCCCGGCCGCGAATCTCTCGGTCCAGCAACCCTTGTACTCGATCTTGCCGTAGAGCGCTTCCCAGCGTTCGGTCTCTTCCTTGGAGTTGAGCAGGGGATACTCAGCTCCCTGGATCACGGGGACGTCCGTGCGCCCGGCGATTTCCAGCAGACGCAGAACGTGCTGCGTTTCCTCCCTCACCCACTGATCGCCGCTGACGGTGGTGATGCCGAGGACTTCAAAGGCGTTCGACTGGAGGAACACCAGGATCGCCTGCATGTCGCTGGTTCCAGGCCCGCGGGCGTCCTGGTCAACAATGACTTTGATCTTTTCCACTTTGCAGAGAGCTTTCCAACACAGGGACACAGAGGCACGGAGAGAAAACGCTGAACGATGAATTATGAACGAGGAGCCAAGAACGCCGCGCAATAAACGTGCGTCCGTTCTTCGTTTCTCGTTCATCCTTCATCGGTTCATCATTCATTGCTCCTCGTTTCTTCTCTGTGCCGCTGCGTCTCTAATCTTGGCACCTCGTCACACACTGCGAAAGTTCATCCGCGCCTCCGCAATCGGAGTCCCAAGCACCTCGATCCGATTCAGGTCGCGCGTGCCGAGGCCCAGTTGTTCGGCCAGCTTCAGGGTGCTGTCGCACTTCTCGAACGGAGCGGTTCCCCGGTCCGCCATGGGATCGAATCCCATCAGCGCGGTGCAGACGGCGTCGGTCGCCACGCAGTTCGTCCCCGCCACCAGCACTCCAGGCTGCACCGGCTTATTCCTCCCGGTCCATGGACCTTCACCTGCCGTCATGGTGTGGATTCCATCGATCACCGCCAGATGGATAGGCCGCGCCGCCACCAGGTCGGCCGTCACCCGAGGCACGCGGAACCCAGGGTCCTTCGAGCTATAAGCCGCCAGGGGTGAGGGAGCGCTCTTCGAAGGCAGCCGCTTCCCGTCGTGGAGCATTGCCCGGCCACCTTTCGGGACCAAGCTCGGTTCATCCTGCCCGGCTCCTTGACCGTAAATCGTGCAGGGAGTGATCCCGAAACAGTTCTTTATGGAAAGGGTGACGCCGGCGGTGGAGTGCTCTTTCAGCTTGGCCACCGAGACGAAGACGTCGCAGTCTTCATAGGAATGGTTCAGATCGTAGCCGTTGAACATCAAGCCACCGCCCGGCACCCAGAGTCGCGAGTACTTTTTCCCTTGGCCGAGGCAGTTGGTATTCTCAAATTCCACCCGCGGCGCGGCGCTGAGGAAATCGTGCGGGTCCCACTTGGCCTGAAGCATGAATTCTTCCAGCGGCTGGGCCGTTCCCATGGGGCTTTCGAGGACGCGGATGCGCTGCGCTCCCGCCTTGCCCAGCAAATGGACGGTGGCCGCGACCACATCCGGGTGCACCCAGTGGGTCAGTTCCGGCGGAGTTTGGCCTAACCGGTTGTCGGGGCCACCCGTGAGGTTGAGTTTGATGGCCACGGTTTTCCCGCGTACCAATCCGTCCAAGCCTCCCAACTGATCGAACAGGCTGGCGAGCGCCTCAGCCACTTGAGGGCCATATTCGTGACATTTGCCAATCGCAACCCGGCCTGCCGAACCTGCCGGAGTCGGGCGCGCCCAACCCAGCACGGGTCGAGCCAGCCACACCCCGGCCGCTGCTCCCAACGTTCCCACGAACTTCCGGCGCGAACAAGTGTTTGGCATCATAGATTCTATCCTCCTAGGCCGACATTAACACGATTTCGGGCTTCGGCTTCTGGATTTTGAAAGACCTTTCAACGTAGAGGCGCAAAGGTGCAGAGAAGATCCGGAAGGTAACGGCTACTTCTTTCGTGACCGACCATATTTGGCCAGTTCGGGACGCTCTCAGCTATGAAAATGACCGTCGGCCAACAGTCGAGCAGCGGTGGGCTCGGCAGGGAAACTTGCGGCACAACTCTCGGCGGACGGCGCTCGCCGACTTTCGGGAGTTGGAACTTGGCCTTTTGGGGGCGGGCCTTCAGTCTTCAGCGGCCGACCGAGAAGCGTGGGCCACGGGTAGCTCACCCGGCCCTTCCCAAGAGGAAGCGAGCGCAGACGCGTCCTTTACTTTTGCGGCTCTTTGCTGCGATGCTCAAACTCACAAACTCAGGGCACCCAAGGGTTGATCAGCGGAACCGAGAGATCATCAAAGTGCGCCGTATTGCCAGTTGCCAGCGCGGCATGACGGGCAAGCACGAAGCCAGCGATCATCGTGTCACGCAGTTCACGCGGGCGACCTTTCCTGTGTCGAGACGCCATGAGGTCGCCCGCCTGCTGCGCCGCCGCGATATCGAAGGGAGCGACTCGATGCGCGATCTTGTCGAGAACAGCTTCGAACGCCTGAATCAATAGGGAGCGTCGCTTGCCAGCGGGCATGATCTGCAAGCCTTCAAAAACCGTGACCGAAGTCGTCCAAATGGATGTCCGAGGCTGCTGGTCAAGCCAAGCGACCACCTTGGCGTCCGGGGTTTGGCGCATCAGGGCCGAGAGTACGTTCGTGTCCAGAATGGTCATGGCTCAAATGTGGCGGGCTTAATCTCGTGTCCCCGCAGTTCAGGAATGTCCGAAACCAGGCCGACCTTCGCAAACAAACTGGCAATTTCGGTGCCCAGTCCTGCCGCCGGAACATCTTCTTCGCTTACCGCGCTGCGCAGAATCTCGCGTACTTCTTCCTCCATGCTGCGACCATTCCGCCGGGCACGACGCTGCAGCCGTACCTTGACCGCGCTCTCCACGTTGCGGACCACAAATTGTGCCATCATCGCCTCCTTGAGATCATGCGATATCATGATATCGCTCACGAACATGGAGAGCAACATCGTCGCCCGAAAGTTTAACTCCAGTTTGGCGGGGTGATGAAAAAGTCGATTTCGGGCGTCGGAAGGGCGGGGCACTACCAACCCGAAATCCGACCGGGCCTTGCATTCAGAGGCCGTCGGGTGTATGAGAACGGAGTGTCGCAATCGGAACGAACGCAGGTTATTGATGCCGAAACGGCAGAGTCCGGCTGGAAAGCGCTCTACCAAGTCGGGGGAATCACTGCCCTGATTGCAGTAGCCCTGCCGCTAGCCGAAGTCGCCATCGGTTTCCTCCCGGGAGCGGCCCGCCTGACGCAGCAGACCGTAACCGTCGTCGACTGGTTCACACTCTTTCAGAGCCATTGGTTCCTTGGACTTCGCAACCTCGGTCTCTTGAACATTATTGGAGCGGCCCTCTTAGCCCCGACGTTTGTCGCCATCTACTCCGCCCTCCGGCGAGACAACGAAGCTTTCGGGGCGCTCGGCACCATCCTTTTCTTTTTGGGAGTGGCGGTCTACATTGCAAGCAGTAGGGCCTTCCCTATGCTTTCGCTTAGCGGCCAATATGCAAGTGCTACCACCGATGCGCAGAGATCTCTATTCATCGCGGCAGGGCAGGCGATGCTTGCCGAGGGACGAACCCGTGCTGGCATTCCCCTCATAGAATTTGCCAGCTTGGTAATCTCCGTAGTCATGCTGAGGGGCAAGGTTTTTAGCAAAGCGACCGGTTACGCAGGAATTCTGGGAAACGTGCTGCTCATCGTCGTTGAAATCATCTCGACCTTCCTGCGGAGGTTGCCGGACGCAGGGATGTTAATAGCCGTTGGCGGCGGGCTTTCGATGATGATCTGGTACCTCCTGGTTGGCCGAAGACTGCTCCAGTTGGGGCGCCTCTCACCCGAAGAAGTCGCGCCGCACTAATCATCGGAGGCTAAACTCTATGAAAAAGGAATCTTCGAAATCCGCTAAGAAAACGATCGGCGCGGCCGGCGACCACTCGCTGCGCGAACACATGCTCTACCTGCTGCGCGGCGGCGGCGCCCACGTCGGCTTCGAGGAAGCCATCGCCGGATTCCCCGCCGATTTGCGCGGTGTGAAGCCCTCCAACCTTCCTTTCTCCGGTTGGGGTCTGCTAGAGCACCTGCGGATCGCCCAGTGGGATATTTTGGAATTCAGCGTCAATCCCAAGCACGTTTCGGCGGCTTGGCCGGACGGATACTGGCCCGAGGGCGATGCTCCGCCCAGCGATGCCGCCTGGGAGAAGAGCGTCCGACAATTCCGCCGCGATCTCAAACGGATGGAGGCCCTGGTGGCCAACCCGCGCACCGAACTGTACGCGCCCATCCCGCACGGCGAGGGTCAGACCATCCTACGCGAAGCCCTCCTGGTGGCGGATCACAACGCCTATCACTTGGGGCAACTCGTGTTGGTGCGGCGCTTGCTGGGGGCGTGGAAGAATTGAGCCATCGAGCCTCGATATTGCACAAGAGCTTCAAACGCAGAGGCGCAGAGGCACAGAGAAAAGTGGGAAACGTTCGGGAAACAAACGACATCTTTATGTGAATTCCTTTTCTCTTCTTGGTGTCTCCGTGCCTTTGTGGTTGATTTCTTACAGCTTCTGGCGCCCCGGGCCAGACTCTTTGGGCTCCCCGGCTTCTGCGTACCGCCAAGAACCCCTCTGCCTGCCGCCAACTGCCTTCCCGGCACCGCTAAGGACTTCTGGAGAAATGCCGATAGCCAAGGTAGGTGAGGCGGACGCGCCCGACGCGGCGGTCGGGAAGGAGTTGGCGACGATGATCTCCCTGAAGAAGTACATGGACTTGGACGCGGACGAACTGAACAAGCATCTCAAGCCACGCCCGGACGATCTTGTGGCGTTGGTGTTGGACGCTTACCGCTCGGCGCTGGTCGCCATGGGAAACTCCGGAGGGCAGGCCTGCCCGACGCTGGGTCCCGAACTCCAGCAGGGCCTTATGACCCTGGCGGAGCGTCTCTCCGAGAAAACCACAGCCCCCGTCGTGCGGGAGACGGAGGAGCAGGTCGGAGAACGACTCCAGCAGTGGGGCGGACGAGCCGCGGAGTACTTCCAACAGAGAGCCGACGAAGTGAAGGAGATTCTCATGGTGCTGGCGCGCACCGCCGAGTCGGCGGCGGAACGCGATCAGCATCACAGCAGCCAGTTCGGCGAGTTCACCACGCGCCTGCAAGCAATGGTCAAGCTCGAGGATCTGCCCCAGATCCGAACTGCGCTGCTGCGGGGCGCCGAGGACTTGAAGACCTGCGTGACCAAAATGGAGCAGGACAGCCGCAAGTCAGTGGCGGCGTTGCGGGCACAGGTCTCCACCTACCAGACCAAACTGGAAGAGGCCGAGCACCGGGCGGCAGTCGACGCCTTGACGGGACTGTACAATCGCCACGGCGTCGAGAAGAGGATGGAAGACCGCATCGCCGGAACCCGGCCATTTTGCTTGGTGATGCTTGACCTGAATGGGTTCAAGCAAGTCAACGACACCTACGGGCACCTGGCGGGTGACGACCTCCTGAAGCAGTTTGCCGGCGAATTGCGGTCGGCGGCGCGCTCCACGGACGTGGTCGGCCGCTGGGGTGGCGATGAGTTCATCGTGCTGGTAGACGCCAGCCTGGCGGAAGCCAAGTCCCACGTTGAACGCATCCACCAATGGGTTTTCGGCAAGTATAAGGTCCGGCGCGGCACCGAGGCGCTTAACGTCAACATCGACGCAGCCATCGGCTTGGTCGCCTGGCAGCCCGGCGAATCCATGAAGGCAATCCTTGGAAGGGTCGACGCAGCCATGTACCAACAGAAGGCGGCGGCGCGCACACTAGCCGCCAACCCTGGCGGCCGCGCTAAAGAACTAGCCGGAAGGTCCCCGACTCCAGCATGAATTAGGGTTAGACGTCAGAATTCCGAAGCTATGATGATTCCCTGAACAGGAGCGCAGGATGAAGCTGGCTTGGCGTGTTACCTGCATAGTTTTCTTGGTCATTTCACTCGTTCAGACTCTCTCCGCGCAGGATGGGAGCCAGTCGCTCGGGGACTTCGCTCGGCAGGACCTCGAGCGAAGGAACAAGCAAGCTGCTGAGGCAGAGGCGAACGAGACCGCCGGGCTGAAGGAAGGGAGTTTCAAGGCCAATATACTGATTACGGATTCTCATGCCGCCATTGAAAGATGGGTATTGATGTCTGCGACCGACCGACCGAACGCAGGGCGGCTTCGGGAGTTGATTCCGGACAAGAAGTTCTACCTGCCTTTCGTCGTAACGGACTACCCATTTTCAGCATCCGAGAAGATGGATTTGACGGCACGCGTGCGTCTGATTTCTCCTGATGGAAAAACAAAGTTTGCTGCTCCGAGGTTTTCTGGGGCAATCGCCCCCGACCCGAGATCTCCTAGCGTGATTGTTTTGAATCCCGTCATGGATATCACATTTGATACGTCCGACCCTCCCAGCACATACACAGTCCGTGTGACAATAACGGACCATGTCCACTCTGCCTATGCGAAGGCAGAAGAACAGTTTCAGTTCATCCTTGCGAAGGGTCGAAAGGGAGAAGCGGCGAAAGAGCCTGCGGCCGCCGGAACCGAACCATAACAGCACTCCATACTACCGAAGGCGAAAAGCGGCCAGGGTGGGCTACCTTCTTTCGCCCGCTCCACGGGCTGATTCCATCAACGAACTTCTAAGACACGGCACCAGTGTCATATGACACATTTTACTCGCGAGTGCGGCGGCTCCGCTCGCCCGATTCCAGGCAAAATCAGCTATAATCACGCGTACTGGAGACTCCAGCGCGGAGGCTTCTAAGAAGGGACTAAAGCTACGCCGCCGCAGGCACTTTGGAAGGAGTCAAAAATGGCTGAAAAACAATCTTGCGAGTTCACGGGTTGGGTCAAGTGGGTCATCGTGGTTGCTTCGGTGCTGACAATCCTCGACAAACTTTTGGAGTTTGGAAAAGGAATCCTCGCGGGCTGGGGCGCGTACCACTGATTTGGATGGTCAACTTGAACTAGCGATTGCTGTCCTTGGCCGTCTCCACTTGGAAACCACCAGCCCTTCCGTCCAGACGATGCGGGGCCGGGCAGAGCAGGCCATGGAGGCTGGTTCGTTGGATGGCGACCGCTTCCATTCAACAGGCGGTCGAAAAGTATTCGAAAGGGTTTTCTGAGCTACCACGACAGTGCACTAGGGCAGCTATGAGCGATCGCTTGAGAGACCTTCTGGCTGAATTGCGGCGCCGTTTCGAGGCTCTTTACGGGCCCCGCCTCGCTGGCCTCGTGCTTTTTGGTTCACAGGCGCGCGGAGACGCGGAGCCCGGGTCCGATATCGACGTGCTCGTGGTCTTGACAGGCGCAGTGAACCCTGGTGACGAAATCTCACGAACCCTCTCCGACGTAGCGGAGCTTTCGCTTAACAACAACGTGGTTTTCTCCTGCGTGTTCGTTTCCGCCGACCGATTCGGGCGGGAGCAGAGCCCGCTGCTGATTAATGTGCGCAGGGAGGGAGTTCCGCTGTGAAGCCCGAACAGGCGGATCTGTTGAGAAAGGCGCGGGAGAGTCTGGACGCGGCGAAGCTCATGCAGCAGAACGGCTACGACGACTTTGCTGCCGCGCGCGCCTACTACAGCATGTTCTACATCGCGGAAGCCTTCCTGCTCGATCACGGCCCAGCGTTCTCCAAGCACTCAGCAGTCCACGCAGCTTTCGGCGAACATTTTGCCAGGACGGGAATCGTTCCCGCGGAGTTCCATCGTTACCTCATCCACGGCATGGAACTCCGCCACACAGGCGACTACGATTACGCCAAGAAGGTGAGTCCGGCCCAAGCAGCCGAACAGATCGCTCACGCTGAGGAGTTTTGCGAAGCCGCAGCCCGGCGGCTGGGCCCCATACCGCCTTCCACCGACGAGTCCTGATGCCCATCCACGACATCATCGGCCGCTCGCATCACTCGCGTCACGGCGGCATTGTAACCCTCAGGCAGGCGACGCGGTGGTGGCGCGGACTCCCTCTCGCGCGACATGACGGCGCCGCGTACCGTCCCGACCCTATCGAGGATAGCGGTTGCGGAAAAGGACGATCCGAAACACAGGGGGTCGAGAAAGAAACCAATCCGGCACGGTCAAGGCTTGGGCTTGGCGGTGTTCTTTTTGAACTGCCAGAAGACGGTGCACCGGTCAAACTCGGCCTTCTGGGAGTAAACATCCCAATCCTCCAGGTCGCCGGTGTCGTCGTCGTCGCAGGAAACGGTTGTGGGAAACTCGCCCGACTTCACCCGTCGCTCCACCTCCGCTTTGGACACCACATGAAGCTTCGCGGCCTCGGCGGGAGCCAACTTCAGCTTGTGCGCATCGGCGTGTTCCATGCCGGGTGGTACGGGCCAGTTCGTGAGAAAATAAATCTGTTCAGGAGCCAGCAACGGAGCGCCTTTCGGCGTCACCTCTTTCATCTTATTCGCCACCCGCTCCACTTTACGCCAAGTGTAGGAGTCGCGGTCCTCGTAGACGCTGTTGCCCAGGCAAAGGGCCGCCGTACCCAGCAGCAAGACCACCGCCGTCCGCGGGCGGTCCGGATCCTGGAGGCGCACCGCCACCGCATAGAACCCGATGCCAGCCAGCACGGTGAGAAACGGGATGATGAAAACGAAGTATTGCGGGAAAGTGGGATGCGCGAACAGGTTCTGCGCGCTGATAGCTAGCGGCAGCCAGAGGCACAGGCGGAGCTCCGCGCGCCGCGGCGGGTCGAACGCGCTCTGGCGGATGAAGACGAGGCCGGCAAGCGCCAGCAGAACGAGCAGAAGGCTGGGCGAGCTGTTGAGCCAGTCGGTGGTGGTGCCGATGTCGTGGCTGGTGGATCCCTCCCAGTTGACGCGGCGATAGATCGAGTGATACTTCAGGATATTGAAGATAACTTGTTGCGGACCCTGCACAAACAGAACCAGCACGGGCACGCAGGCCACCACCGCACCGGCCACGAAGGCGGCGGCTTTCGTCCAACGGTTTCCGGACCGATTGTAGAGCCACATCCAGACCAGCAGCACCGGGGCGGCGGCCGCCGTCAGCAAGGTGGAACCCGCGGCTGCGCCGGCGAAAAAGCCGGCCAGCGCACTCATCCCGAAACGGGGCCGGTCCACGGCCGCAATCGACGAACGAAACGCGGCCACCACCAGCAACAGGCAAAGAGGATAAGCCTGCGAGACTGCCCCGAACTCCCACACCAGCGAGTGCAGTCCGAACAGCGCCAGCGCCGCGAATGCCGCCGCCGGCCGCCAACGCCGATCGGGAACCAGCGCGAACAGATACTGCGCGATCAGCAGGACGGCGCCCGCGGTTACCAGGGCGGCCACCACGTGGACCACGCGCCACCTCGCGCCGAAGATTGCCATCCAGGCCGCATTCCAGTAAGCATTCAAGGGCGTCTGGGGAAAGAAGAAGTCGAGGTAAGGACGCTTGCCGGTATCGATGAGGTGCGCGGTCAGGATGTGAAAGCCTTCATCCCAGTGGAAGGCGATGGTCTGTGAATAGACCAGCAATCCCACGGCCAGAAGCGCGAATGCGATCGCCAACGGGCGCAGGCTCGGTGCCTGGTCACGTGCGGCGGAGCCGGCCACGTCGGCATGGAATACGGAGGGAAGCGGTTTCTCGATCGCAGTTCTCCTTTGCGGGCCGGCAGGTGCGCCGGATTGGTGAAGATACCGAATCGCATCGACATTTTCAACTCCTGTCGCGACGGCCTGGTGTGCTGTAACGCTCCAACGCTAACCCACACCCCTAATCGCTCGAGAAGAATTGACGATTGCAGATTGACGATTGGAAGAGACGTTCACTGATGATTGTGGACGGCCTTTCGGGGCCGAGCGGCTTGCCTGCTATTCTCTTTCAATCTGCAATCGGCAATCGGCAATCGGCAATTCTTTGGTCGTCAAGCCGGCTTTTCCCACACCAGCAGGGCGCGCGTCGCGTTCCACCGTCCGAGAGGCCCCAGCACCTTTTCACAGGAACGTGCACCGTGGATCAAGCGCCACGGCAGGGGGCGAGTGCGCTTGAACCCGAGGGTCGCCAAATAAGGCAATCCCAAAAACCGCTCAAGCCGCTCCAGCCGCAGGCCGCCCGATTCGCGGCCACCATCGTGAGAGTAATACTGAACCAGCTTGTAGGGGATGGTGGCGTTCCCATCGAAAGCCTTCTTTCGGGTGGAATCGAAGGGGCGGCGCAGGTCGATGCGGAGTGTACAGTCCTCGTGGTGGAAGTATCGGTAGAGCAGATAGGAAAAAGGGGTGATCCAGGGCTCGATCATGGCCATCAACCCGCCGGGCACGAGTACGCGGGCAGCCTCGGCGATGAAGTCGAGGGGCCGGGGCAAGTGGTGCAGGACATCCAGCATGACCAAGGCTCCCACCGATTGCGATGGGAACGGCAAAGCACAAGCATCGCACACCACGTCCACCCAGCGGGTCGCGATCACGTCGGTGGAGATCAGCCCAGGATGGTATTCCTTGAAAAAACCCGGGCCGGCTCCCAACTCCACCACCGGCGCCCGCCCCTGGACCGCTCGCAGCAACTCGGCGAAAAACTCGTGATAGACGGAGCGCAACTCCGGGCGGGCCGCCCAGACGCGGCGGTGCTTGGTGATGAACTCCAGATCGGATGGCGGCGGCGGGGCAGTCGACATGCTAATCGGTATATGGTAGATGGTAGACGGCATGAGGGAAACCACCCGTGTCGGGCGGGTCGGCGGACACGACATGAAGGAACCGCCCCGTCTACTGTCTACCGCCTACCGTCTACCCTCATGCAATGAAGAACAGTTTCGTGGCGGCCTTGGCCGACATGCGCAGCAGAAGCCAGCCATCGGCAAAACGGCTGATGTTGGTGGCTCCATAGGTCCGTTGGCGGTACCGGATCGGCATCTCGACGATCTTCAGATTCAGCTTGGCCGCCCCAAACAGGAGGTCGAAATCACCAAAGGGATCCAGCTTTCCAAAATAGCCTCGGCCCCTCGCCAGCTCCTCATACCGGGACCGCCAGAGGACCTTGGTACCGCAGAGGCTGTCCTTGATCGGCTGGCCGATGAGCGTGCTCAAGAGCAGGGCGAAAAAGCGATTGCCCAGCAGGTTGAGGAAGCGCATGGCCTTGGGGTCCATAGTGTAAACCAGGCGGCAACCATTGATGAACTCACCTTTGCCGCTGACGAGGGCATCGTAGAAGTAGACGAGATCCTCCGGCGCCACGCTGGCATCCGCGTCCAGAATCATGAGGATATCGCCCTTGGCCTTCGAGAAACCCAGCCGCACTGCATCGCCCTTGCCCCGGCCTTCCTGAACCAGCACGGTAATGTTCTTTTCCGGCGTCGAGGCGGCGATGCGCCGGCAGACCGCCAGCGTATCGTCGCTGGAGTGGCCCTCGACGAAGATCAGTTCTGTCTCGGAGCCCATCGAGGGCACACGATCGACAATCTGCTGGATGTTACCGGCCTCGTTCCGGCAGGCGCAGATCACCGAGACCCGCGGCGGAACTGGCTCTTCACAGTAAAGGGGCCGAGCCACAAGCCAGTTGGTGAGGCACAGGTGGCGGACCACCGGTAGATGGGCGAGGTACCGGTTGGCCAGTGTGCTCAGGAGGGGTACGCGCTTGGGCATCAGGATTTGCTTCCGCGTCTGGATCACTTCGAAATCCGTAAGATGGAGAAGGTTCACGACGTCTTCCACCGTGGTCCAGTTGAGCAGCGGCTGAGGGTACTTCAGGCCGAGCTTCTCCGCCGCTACCAAAGCCGGCTGCCACGCTCGGCTGTACCAGTGCATCACCACACGCGTCTCCGGGTGGCACACGGACCGCAGCCGTTCGAAGACCAGGCGGATATCAAATAGGAAGCCGGCCAAATCCGAAAGCAGGACGTAATCGAACTTTTCGCCGCGCAGGTCCAGGGACTCGGCCGCCATCTGGTGGAACTCCAGACCCGGATACTTCTTCCGCGCCAGACGAACCATCTCGCCCGAGATATCGACACCAACGCCGCGCCGTGGCCGCGTGGCGGCGAGCAAATCGCCCGTCCCACTCCCCACCTCCAGCACGCTCGATCCCTTGGGCACATAGAAGCGCGCCAGCGATGCCAGCGCGCAGTGGTATCCGGCGTTCCGGCGCCGCCACTTTTCGACGGTGACCGCATAATGGTCGAAGAAAGCCGCCCACGATTGAACGTACTCCTCCATGCTCGCCGGCAGGCGCTCCTTCCGCGCCTGCCTCGCCCATTCGGGGTACGGCGGTCCGCTCTCTCTGATTACCGTTTGACCGGAAGAGCTCACTTGGGCCATTCCTCCAAAATCAGGGAACAGGGAATAGGGAACAGGGAACAGGAAAAAGCCGACCGCCGCCTGCCCGTTCTTACTGTTCCCTGTTCCCTGTTCCCTGTTCCCTCTTATCACGCCAGAAGCTTCTTCACCACGTTGCCGGAGACATCGGTAAGGCGAAAGTCGCGGCCCTGAAACCGGTAGGTCAACTTAGTGTGGTCAATTCCCATCAGGTGAAGGATAGTGGCGTGCAAGTCGTGCACTTCCACCGGGTCCTCGGCCGGGTTATAGGCGAACTCATCGGTCTGGCCTAGGGTGATCCCCGGCTTGATGCCGCCGCCGGACAGCCACATGCTGAACGCCCGCGGATGGTGGTCGCGCCCCAGGAACTTCGACCGGTTGCGCTCTTCGTTCATGGGGGTACGGCCAAATTCCCCTCCCCAGACCACCAGCGTCGAGTCAAGGAGCCCACGCTGCTTGAGGTCCGCTACCAGCGCCGCGGCGGCCTGATCGGTTTCGCGGCACAACTGTGGCAGCCGGTTGATGATATCGTCGTGAGCCGAAGTGCCGTGGGTGTCCCATCCGCGATGGTAAAGCTGTACGAAGCGAACACCCCGTTCCACCAGCCGCCGCGCCAGCAGGCAATTGTTGGCAAACGAAGCCTGGCCCGGCTGCGTACCATACAGCTTCTGGATCGATTCCGGCTCCTTCGAAATATCCATCAGCTCCGGCACGCTCGATTGCATGCGGTATGACATCTCGTAAGATGCGATGCGCGTGACGATCTCCGGGTCACCCACGCTCTTCAGGTGCATCTCGTTAAGGTCCTTGATGGTGTCGAGCGACTGGCGGCGAAGCTCGGGGCTGACGCCCTCCGGATTGGTGAGGAACAGCACCGGGTCGCCTTTGGACCGGAACTGAACGCCCTGATAGATGGTGGGCAGGAATCCGCTGCCCCAGCACGCCTTGCCGCCGTCGGGCTCGTTTTCTCCCGAGAGCAGCACCACGAAGCCCGGCAAGTCGCTGCACTCGCTGCCCAGGCCGTAAGTCATCCACGAGCCCATGCTGGGACGGCCAATGATCTGGAAGCCGGTGTTCATGAAAATCTGGGCCGGCGCGTGGTTGAATTGCGTAGTGTGGACGGTCCTTACGATGGCCACGTCGGCGGCGATCTCTCCCAGTCGGGGCAGCAACTCGGAAATCTCGGCCCCTGACCGACCCCACTTCTTGAACTCGTAGGGTGAACCCAGCAGCCGCGGCTTGCCTTTGATGAAGGCGAAGCGCTCGCCCTTGACCACCGAGTCGGGTATGGTCTGGCCGTCCAATTCCTGTAGCTTGGGCTTGTAATCGAGCAGGTCCACCTGCGAGGGCGCCCCGGCCATGAAGAGGTAGATGATGCTCTTGGCCTTGGGCGGGAACATCGGCGGTCTGGGTGCCAGCGGATTGGCGGAGGTCGCGGTGTCAGCCAGTGTGGCACGGCCGAGCAGGTGGGTGAGCGCCGCCGCTCCGATGCCGAATCCTGCTTGCTTGAAGAAGTAGCGCCGGGTGACGGCCCGGAGCACGTCTTGCGGGAGATTCAAGCGGATGTCTTTCATGTGGCGTCCTCCCATAGGAGGAAACCGCGGAGGCTCGCCGCATTCCTGCGATACTGCTCGCGACGACTCACGGCTTTGAAGAACCGATCGACTTCCTCTAACACCTTTTCGCTCTCGTCTGCCAGTCTGGTGCTCTCCTGCCGCAGAAGCACGGAGCGAACCAGAAGATCCGCGACTCGGCCAGACTGTGCATGCGCGCCGTCAAGTGCCCATCGCATCGGCGATGATTCGATCTTGCGATCCAGATTTCCGTTGCTGTCGGCCACACCTACACTCCTTCGCTCGCCAGACGGGCACCCTGTCAGGGACTACCCTGCTCTTACCCGCTGGATTCGATCCCGCGAACGAAGCGATCCGGCGCGGATTCTGACAGGCCCAAACTCCACTCTAGCCCGCTCGTGACGAATCCTCGTGAGTGAGCGAACGGATCAGTGCCAGGGCATTAAAGACCATTGCGCCGATAGTTGCAAGCACTCCTGCGATGGCCCAGCCGCCAACGCTCGCACCGCAGAAGCGAATCGAGTTGGCGCTCAAGGGGTAACCCACGTGCACGCTGGCAGTGCCATTCACCACACCCTCACTCAAGCAACCCAAGCCGAGCACGAGAAGAACAATCGATGTCACGAGACAACGTCTTATTCGCATGGTTGTGATGAGACCGTCAGCTTTACCGGCAACCTGTGGTGGGGCTACCCTTACAACAGTCCTACATCGACGGCCCCGCGCTGACGACCCCAGTGCCCTCCCGAAACTACGCTAGTCCTGATATCCAAACTGCGATCACCGTTCTCACTCAGTTTACTCTTCCACCTTGATAAAATCACTCCTTGGTGATGGCCTCATCCAAATTCAGCACTACATTCGCGACCATGGTCCAAGCCGCCTGCTCGGTTACATTCAGCGACGGATCGGCGTAGCCTCTCGCCACTTCACCGGCGGCCTTGGTGTCGTTCCGGAAGCGATCGAGTTGCTGCCGGTAGAAGGTGAGAATCTTATCCAGCTCCGGCGGCGCGGGTTGGCGCGTCAGCGTGCGGCGGAATCCGTAGGTGGCGCGAGCAGCATCGTCCGGACCCGTGTCTTTCATCATCCGCTGGGCCAGCGCCTGGGCCGCTTCGAAGTAAACCGGATCGTTGAGCGTGGTGAGGGCCTGCAGCGGGGTATTGGTGCGCGCGCGGCGCACGGTACAAAATTCGCGGCTGGGCGCGTCGAACGTGGTCAGGCTGGGATAGGGCGAGGTGCGCCGCACGAACACGTAAATGCCCCGGCGGTAGCGGTCCTCACCCTTACTCTCCACCCACTTCGCATCGCTGTAGGGGCGGTCCCACACGCCCTCGGGCTGGCTGGGAAACACGCTGGGACCGCCGATCTTGGAACTCAGCAGGCCGCTCGCGGCCAGCGCCATATCGCGCACCATCTCCGCCTCGACGCGGAAGCGCGGCCCGCGCGCCAGCAGCTTGTTATAAGGATCGCGCTCCTCCAGCTCCGGCGTAACACGCGACGATTGCCGGTAAGTGGCCGAAGTGACGATCAGCCGCTTGATCCGCTTCATGCTCCAATTGTCGCGCACGAACTGGGTGGCCAGCCAGTCGAGCAGCTCCGGGTGCGTGGGCGGATCGCCCTGCGTGCCGAAGTCCTCGGCGGTCTCGACGATGCCGTGTCCAAACATCTCCTGCCAGTACCGATTCACGACGACGCGCGCGGTGAGCGGGTTGTTGTCATCCACCAGCCAGTAGGCCAGGCCGAGGCGATTGGACATCGCGTTAGACGGCAGCGAATGGAGCACGGCAGGCACGCCCGCGTAAACCTGGTCGCCCTTGGCGGAGAAGCTCCCGCGGGCCCGCACCCAGGTGTACGGCTTCTCAAAGCTCTCGCGCTCGCCCATAGTCAGGGCGGTGACGATGCCCAGGTCGTCCAGCGACTTCTTGAGTTTGGCCATTTGATCGCGCGTCGGCTGAAGCAGTGGTGCGACGGAGCGATAGACCGCGGCAAGCTTCTCTTTCTGATCCATGGTGCGTTGTGCGGCGGGCGTCTCCAGAACGGGCCGCAGTCGTGCCGGCACCTGGGTGACGATGCGCGGGTCAGCCATGGTGGTGACGGAAAGGCGGAAGCGGCCGATGTTCCGCGAGGCGTGCCGCATCTCGTGCTTCAACGTAATCCTCAGAACCGTGCCGCCGTCGAAGCCGAAGGGCTTCTCTGGGACGAGGACCGCACGCCTGATTGACCCTGGGAGCGCGGGCGTCCCGCCCGCTCTTGCTTCTCCTACTGGCGGAGCGGCGGTCGTCGACGAAGACAAGAGCGGGCCGGAGGCCCGCGCTCCCAGGGTAACTGCTGTCGCGGTATCGATGGCCCAGCCACGAACTCCGGGTTCCTTGCTCAAGATATTCTTGAACTCGTAGCCGCCCTGCGACTCGTCCGCCGCCGCTTCTTTGAACACCACTTTCTCGACGGCTTTCGGGTCGCCGGCGGGGGCGGCTTCCACGTCGAAGGCGCTCAGGAAGAAGTTGCCGTCCGGATCGCGGCCCGGACCGCCTTGCGGAAGGCTGGCGTCCGGCGTCACCTCCAGCCGCACGCCCGTGATTCCCTTCTGGTCCGTCTGCGCCTCGATGGTATAGCTGTCGGCACTCGGATTCTTGCCGGTGGCGAGGATGGACCGGTCCTCCAATAGCTTGAGCGTAGCCCCGCCTTGGGACGCGTAATGGCTCGGGCGCAACACCGACCAGTCCTTCTCGGAACGGAGCATGTCCTGTTCCCACGTGGCTTGCGCGGCGTCGATCTCCGGCGTCGAGGTATCGAGCACTTTCTGGAGTTGTCCAATCTGGGCGCGCAACTCCTCGGCCTGCTTAGCCTGATCCGGCGTTGGAAGTTCGAGTGAGGGCTCCCAGACAAAACCCTCGCCGCCTCCGAAGTCCTCCAGCTTGTAGTTGGCGTTCGAGTCGAAGAACGCCATCATTCGGTAGTAGTCCCGCTGCGTGAAAGGATCGAACTTGTGGTTGTGGCACTGGGCGCAGCCGAGCGTGGTACCCAGCCACACCGTCGCCGTCGTGTTGACGCGATCCACCAGCGTCTCGAAGCGGGCTTCCTCCTTATCGACTCCGCCTTCCTGGTTGAGCAGCGTGTTGCGATGGAAGCCGGTGGCGATCAACTGCTCGTTCGACGGGTGGGGAAGCATGTCGCCCGCGATCTGCTCGATTGTAAACTCTTTGAAACTCATGTCCTGGTTGAGCGCGTTGATCACCCAGTCGCGAAACTCCCAAGCGGTGCGCAGATTGTCTTTTTCGTAGCCGTTGCTGTCGCCGTAACGCGAGAGGTCGAGCCACGGGCGCGCCCAGCGCTCCCCGTAATGAGGAGAGGCCAGCAGCCGGTCCACCAGCTCTTCGTAGGCGTCGGGACTCTTATCGGCCAGGAATGTGTCTACTTCCTCGAGCGTGGGGGGCAGGCCGATCACGTCCAGCGACACGCGGCGAATCAGCGTCTCCTTGTCTGCCTCGGGCGAAGGCTGAAGACCTTCCTTCTCCAGCCGGGCGAGAACAAAGTTGTCGATGGGATTCCTGCACCATGCCCGGTTCTTCACCTCCGGCAGCGGCGGCCGAACCGGCGCGACGTACGCCCAGTGCTTCGCGGGCTCGACGACCATAGCCGCTAACGCCGGCGAATCCGGCCCCGGGGCTCCCTGGTCGATCCATCCGCGGATCAGCTTGATCTCGCCTTCGGAGAGGAACGGGCCGCCGTAGGGCATCTGCGGGCGTTCGAGTCCCAACAGGCGGCGCACTAGGCGGCTCTTCTGACTGTCGCCGGGCACCACGATCCGCCCGTTGGCGCTTCCCTCCAGAATCGCGGCCAGAGAGTCGAGCCGCAGCCCGTTCTGCTGCACGTCCGGCCCGTGGCATTGGTAACAGCGCGCGGCGAGAATCGGCCGAATCCGGGTGGCGAAGACGGGTGGTTCCGCTGCCTCCCAGGTGGACGTTTCAGGCTTGGCGCCAGGCAGCGCCGGCGTCGGGTTCCCACTGGCGGCAGCGGGTTCGACGTCGCCAACCTCACGAGGCGGCGCGGGTGCGCTCTGGTCGATCCAGGCGCGGATCTTCTCAATCTGCGCCGGTGGAAGCGGATCACCCACGGGGGGCATGCGCGGCACTCCGTCGGCGCCGATCAGCCGCTTCACCAGCAGGCTGTTCCGGGCGTCGCCGGGAATGACGACCTTCCCCGAAATGCTACCCCGCAAGACCGCCGTTTCCGAGTCGAGTCGGAGCTGGGCTTGCGGCTTCTCTTCGCCGTGGCACGCGACACACGACGCCTGGAAGATGGGTTCAATGTCGTGGGGGAAGTTGATCTTCGATTGCGGCGGCTTGGCGTCAGCACCCGCGCGCCCTACCTGGCCGGGCGCCAACGCAGCGGCGACATTCAAGGGTCTCGCCCCTGCGTCGTTCGGCGACTGTCGGGGTAAACCCGTTGCGACGCCATTGAACATGATCGCGGCAGCGATCGCGCCCGCGGCGAAGAGCATCGATGCTGCGGCAACAGCCCTGATTCGAGGTCGTGCCAAAAGTACAGCTCGTAAGCCCAATTCGGAAACTCCTCCCTGCATGCAGGCGAACGGTTGCCCGGCCCCGGCCGGCGGCTCTACTGTTGCTACTTATACGTCACATCCACGCAAGATTCAACCGCATACTGAGAAATGGCCGGCCGTTTGGCTCACGACTGGCCGCCTTTACCTTGAGCTCGCCGCCTGGTCTGTTCGAGTAGCTGAGGCGTGCAGCGAAAATTGGTGACACTCGATCTGAATGAGTTAGTTGAGGGGAGAGGTATCGGCGACGACGATCATTGGCGGCCCAACAAGCCTCTCGCTTCAAGTTGGCGCAGTGTTTCCAGATCCCGCTCCAGATCCTCGGCATCGTACGCATGATCGTAGATGTGGCGGTCCTTCAGAAAACCGTCGAACTCGAACCGGGACAGCCCGAGCAACTGACTGGCTTGGTGATGCGTCAGTGCTCCCGAGCGGTACCCTTCGATGGCGAGCGCTTCGAGCGCCTCGCGTCCCGGGTCGGGGTGCCGTGCGATGTCATCGGGTAGCTCCACGGTGATCTGCATGGAGCCAGGATACCAGATTTTGGCTTTGGAGTGGGGCAGCTTGCTGCAAGCTTTCTACCGCAGTGGAGCAGCGACGAGCGGCGAGAACAAAGCGGCAGCAAGCTGCCGCGCCCAAAACCAAATTAAGACACTGCCCTCTCATCCGCCGCGTACGGACGGCCGATAGGCTTTGGTGGGTGTAGCAGATTATTGGGCCGTCACCCAGCCCGATGCAGCCCGCCCACGGCAGGGCCGAAGGCCCAGAGGGTCTCGATGGTAATGGGTTCCGTAGATCCTGGCAAGGCCAATAGAGGCAGCAGCGACGCGCGGTCGCGCCCAGAAAGCTGGGATCTATTGGGTTCGCGGGTTGTCGGCACGCTGGTCGCGGTGTTTGTCACAACGGTTGCAGCCGCCTCCGCTGTCGAGGCCCTAACGGAACTGCTGTACGGGCAGCTCACAGTCTGGCAGTGGCATGCCGTCTCGGTTGTCTTATTCGGGGGCGTTTCCACCATTGCCGTTTACTTCGCCCTGCGCCGAAAAGCCGAGCTTCTGATCCAGGCCGACTTTTACCTCGCGGAGCATCGGCGAGCCGAGGCCCGGTTGGCCGCCCTGCCCACCGCGATCGAGCAAGCGGCGGACGGCATCGTCATCACCGATACCCACGCGAGGATTCAGTACGTCAACCCGGCCTTCACCCGGATCACCGGCTACAGCGCTGCGGAAGTCGTCGGCCGGAATCCACGCATTCTCAGGTCCGACCGTCATGATCGAGACTACTATAAGCAACTCTGGGAAACCATCCTTTCCGGACGGGTCTGGCAGGGTGAGTTAGTCAATCGCCGCAAGGACGGTACCCTATATACCGAGGCGGCGACTATCGCCCCAGTCCGGGACGAGAGCGGCGCCGTTACGAACTTCATCTCCATCAAGCAGGATGTAACCGACCGCAAGCGGGCGGAGGAAGCGCAGGCATTCCTGGCGTCGATTGTGGAGTCTTCTCAGGACGCCATTATCGGCGTGACCCTGGGTGGAACAATCGCCAGTTGGAACCAGGGGGCAGAATCGCTCTATGGTTACCGCGCCGAGGAGGCGATCGGGAAGCCCGTTTCCATCCTCGCGCCGTCCGGCCGGCTTGATGAGCTGCCAACCATCCTTGAAAGCATCCGTCGCGGAGAAAGGGTCTCCCACTTCGAGACGTTGCGGCTGAGAAAAGACGGCGTCGACGTCGACATTTCGCTCACCGTGTCACCGATTAAGAACGCCGCCGGAAAGGTGACGGGCGCAGCCACCATCGCCCACGACATCTCGGCGCGCAAGGTAGCGGAAGAGGCCCGGCAGCAGAGCGAGGCCCGGTTCCGATTGTTGTTTGCCAACAACCCTCTCCCTATGTGGGCCTTCGACGTGGAGACCTTGCGGTTCTTGGAGGTGAATGACGCAGCCGTGGCCCATTACGGCTACTCGCGGGATGAATTCCTCGCTATGCGCATCACCGACGTCCGTCCGGCTGAGGATGTCCCGGTCTTTATTGAAACTATCAGGACCCGCCGGCCTGGGCTGGAAGCCAGGGGCGAATGGCGACATCGCCTCAAGGACGGTCGCATTATCAGCGCCGAGATTATCGCTAACACGGTGGACTGGGGTGGCCGCCAGGCAGAACTCGCTGTCGCGATCGATGTCACGGAGCGCAAACGGGCGGAAGAAGCGCGGCTCGAGAGCGCGGCAAGATTCAAAGCCGCCTTTGAAGATGCGCCGTTCGGCATGTGTTTGGCCAGCCTTGACTTCCGGTTCCTGCAAGTTAACCAGGCCCTCTGTCAGATGATGGGCTACTCCGAGCAAGAGTTACGCGCGGCAGATTGGCCGAGACTCACACACCCCGACGATCTGGAGCGTTCGCTACAGGCCGCCGACGACTTGCGAAGCGGTCGAGTTACCTCGGCGGAGTTTGAGAAGCGTTACATCCACAAGCAAGGAAACGCGATCTGGGTCCGTGGGAAGATCTCGGTGGTTCGGGACAGCCGGGGCGAAGCTTCATACTACATCACCCACGTTGAAGACATCACCGAGCGCAGGAAGGCCGAAGAGGCAGTTCGCCTCAGCGAAACACGACTCAGCGAGGCGACACGCATCGCGCATCTGGGGACCTGGGACTGGAACCTTCTCGACAACACCACAGTTTCGAACGACGAGGAGACCCGGATTCTTGGATTTGAGTCGGATCACAATCCGAACGCGTACAGCGCCTTTCTCAGCGTACTCCACCCCGACGATCAGGACCGGGTTCGAATGGCAGTGGATCAGGCTATCGCGGGAGAACGCCCCTACGAGGTCGAGTGCCGCATTGTGCGGCCCGATGGAGAGATCCGTTACCTGGCCTGTCAAGCGGAAGTGCAGCGGAGTGCGGCCGGTCAGCCCGTTCGGATGATTGGAACCACGCTCGACATAACCGAGCGCAAGCGAGCGGAGGAGGAACTCTACCAATCACGCCAGATGCTTCAATCCATCCTGGATAACGTTCCCCAGCGGGTGTTCTGGAAGGACCCTAACTCACGGTACCTCGGGTGCAATCGAACCTTCGCCATTGACGCGGGGGTGCCCGATCCGGCAGCGATTGTCGGCAAGAGCGATTTCGAGCTGTCCTGGAGCGGAACGGCTGAAGTCTTTCGCGCTGACGACAAGTTGGTGATGGAGCAGGAATCGCCCAAGCTCAATTTCGAAGAACAAATGAGCAGGACCGACGAGAGCTTACAGTGGAACCGGGTCAACAAAATCCCTCTGCGTGGCCGGGATGGTCGGGTGATTGGGGTCCTTGGAACGTACGAAGACATTACCGAGCACAAGCGAGCCGAAGAAGCCTTACGAGTCTCCGAGCAGCGTTACCGGCTGTTGTTTGAGCGCAACCTGGCGGCCGTCTTTTGCACGACTCTGGACGGCCGCATCCTGGAGTGCAACGACGCGTTTGCTCGGATTCTCGGCTACGGCTCGCGCCAGCAGGGGTTGGCCATCCATGCCGGTGATATCTACTATCAGGCCGATGACCGGACCGAGTTCATCCAGAGGCTGGAAGCCGAGAAGACCGTCCAGTCTGAGCTGAGGCTTCGGAGACAGGACGGCAGCCCCGTCTGGGTGATCGCAAAGTCCAGCCTCGTTGGACACTCTGACGGCAGCCCCGGGACGATCGAAGGCACCTTTATTGACATCACCGAACGCAAGTTGGCGGAAGAAGCGCTCGAAGAGAGCGAAAGGCGCTTCCGGACGCTCTTTGAGAACTCCACTGTCGGCCTTTATCGCACCACGCCCGATGGCCAGATCCTGATGGCCAACCCGGCCCTCGTCCGGATGTTAGGGTACGAGACCCTGGATGAACTGGCGTGCCGTGACTTGGAGAACTCGGGCTTCGAGCCCAACTACCCGCGCCAGGTCTTTCGTGAGCAGATCGAGCGGAACGGCGAAGTAAGGGGCTTGGAAGCGGCCTGGCAAAGGCGGGACGGTTCGACGATCTTTATCCGGGAGAGTGCCAAAGCGGTTCGGGGAGAGCACGGAGAGGTGCTCTACTACGACGGCATCGTAGAGGACATTACGCAGCGCAAGTGGGCACAAGACGCCCTGCGCGCCTCCGAGGAGCGTTACCGGCAATTGTTCGAGCGCAACCTGGCGGGGGTGTTCCGGGCCACGCTGCAAGGCAAGATCCTGGATTGCAACCAGGCCTGCGCGCGCGTCCTCGGCTATGGCTCGCGCGAGGAATTGCTGTCGGTTCCACTTCCCGAACTCTTCGCCGACCCCGCCGACGGACTCACCGCCCGCGACCTTCTGTTGCGGGAGAAAACGCTGACCAACTTCGAGGTGCCGCTAAGACGGAAAGACGGCAGCGTGGTGTGGATTCTCGAGAACGTGAGCCTGATCTCGAACGGGGCCCCGCAATTCGTCGAGGGCACCTTCATCGACATCAGTGAACGTCATCAGGCGGAACAGGAAATGCGCAAGGCGAAGGAGGCCGCCGAGGCCGCCAACCGCGCCAAAAGCGATTTTCTGGCCAACATGAGTCACGAAATCCGCACGCCCCTCAACGGTATCATGGGCATGACCGATCTGGTTCTGGATAGCAACTTAGATCCCGAGCAACGCGACGACTTGAACACGGTGAAGGAATCCGCCAACTCACTCCTGGGCATCGTCAATGACATTCTGGATTTTTCCAAGATCGAGGCGCGGAAGCTGGATATGGAGCGTCTCGAGTTCAACCTGAAAGACAGCGTCGACGAAACCCTGAGAGCCTTGTATCTCCGCGCTGAACAGAAACAACTCGAACTGGCGTGCCACTTCCACCCCGACCTTCCCGCGACGGTCGTGGGCGATCCTGGCCGGCTGCGCCAGGTCCTGGTGAACCTGATCGGCAACGCCATCAAGTTTACCGAGCGCGGCAAGGTGGGGGTGCGAGTGGAAAAGCTTTCCGAAACTGCGAAAGAGGTCAACTTACACTTCAGCGTCAGCGACACCGGAGTCGGCATTCCGCCCGATAGGCAGGGAGCCATCTTTGAGGCATTTGTCCAAGCCGACACATCGTCCAGCCGGCGGTTCGGGGGGACAGGGTTGGGCTTGACGATCGCGAACCAACTCGTGGGCCTAATGGGAGGACGAATGTGGGTGGAGAGCACAGTCGGCAATGGCAGCACCTTCCACTTTACTGTGCGCGTAGGAACCCATCCGGAAACCCCGGTGAGCGGGAAGCCGGTGGGATTCGGAGTTCGGGGTTCGGGGTTCGCAGAAGAAAACGACCAATCGGCATTGGCTCCTTGCCAATCCCGAACCGCGAATCCCGAACCCCGACCTGCACCGGAGGAGCGCCCGCCATCCGCCGCAACCGGGACCCTGCGGAAACGGCTGCGGATCCTGGTGGCGGAGGACAATCCGGTCGGGCTGCTGCTGGCGATGCGCCTGCTGGAAAAGCGGGGCTACGTGGCCGTACCTGCGTCGAGCGGCCGTCAAGCGCTGGCAGCCCTCGAGAAAGAGGAATTCGATCTCGTGCTGATGGACGTGCAGATGCCGGATCTCGACGGATTCGAGGCCACCGCCGCGATTCGCGAGAAAGAACGTCTCACCGGAGACCATCTGCCTATCGTCGCGTTGACCGCTCATGCCATGCGCGGCGACCGGGAGCGCTGCCTGGCGGCCGGCATGGATGGCTACGTCACCAAGCCCATCCAATCGGAAGAGTTGTTTGCGGCCATCGGAGAGCTTGTTGACGGACTCGCCGGGACCGACGTTGCGGTGCGCTCCTGAAGAATTGACGATTGCAGACTGCCGATTGACGATTGGCAGAGAAGAGTAAGCAAGCCGCGCGGCCCTTCAGTAGGCCATCCACGATCGTCAATGGGCCGCTCTTCCAATCGTCAATCGTCAATCTGCAATCGCTCCCGTGTTGACGGGATATCAAATTATATCAAATATTTATCTGTTGGATAAATATTCTTCTTGACATCCACCGTTTGTATATCATATACTTCTTCAGACTCGCTTAAAGGAGAGTCGAAGTTCAAAGTTGGATGGTGAATGGGGATATCAGAAATTAGAAAGCAGAAATCAGAAAAGAAGATCTTGGTTCTGATTTGTTTCTGATTTGTGATTTCCGGCGACCGTTCATGGAAACACCGAACGAACCCAAACCAAAGCGCAAGTATGTGATGACGCCCGAGCGCAAGGCGAAGTTGATGGCAAATCTCGCCAAGGCGCGCTTGGCGCCCAAGGAGAAGGTCTACCGCAAAACCCCCAGGCGTTACGCCGCCAACATCGGCAACCTGGCGAAGGCCAACGCCAAAGTCCGCGAGCAGTCAGAGAGTCAGCAGTCGGACCTGCGCGGAAAACTGGAAGGCCTCTTTCCGGCTCCCGCGATTCCTCCGCCTCCCATTATGGTCACCCCATATGGACCGGCTTCTGGTGCCCCGCCCGTCTTGCCGCCAGGCTCGCAAGAGCTTGACGAGGCAGCGGCCCTCATTGCCAAGCGACTGCGAAAGCTCCAAGCCGCGCGTCGGCGTGACGGCCGGCGGATCATGCGCCTGCTGACGGAGGCGATTTCCCGATCCCATCCGCTGAGCGCTGAGGAAGCCTGCAAACTGGTGCACGAATTGCTCGCCTGCCTGGACGGGTCGCGCGTGGTGGCGGAGGCCCACCGTTTGAACGCGAAGATCGGCGAACTGCTGGTGAAGATGCTCGAGGTCCGCTATGCCGAGGACCCGCAGTTTGCGGGCTCCCCTCAGGTAACCATGGTGCAGCAGTATTGCGAGGAGTTGCGGCAACGGGCAGCGGCGCGACGCGAGGCCCGTGAGGCGCGAGCCGCCGAGAAGGCGCAGGAGGGAAATCCGGCGGCGGCCGGATCGGGATCCGGGGTTCGGGGTTCGGGATTCGCAGAAGAAGACGCAACGCAATCATCTTCTTCGGCTGGATCGGGATGCGGGGCGGGGGGTCCGGGGTCCGCAGAGGAAGGCGAA
>DATFYM010000015.1:0-109960 GCA_035315065.1 Terriglobia bacterium | reverse complement strand
TCTCGTCCCGGCTAATTCTTTACAACAGCCGCTGGCAGGGCTCCGAGTTCCTGAACGACGCAACCCTCACCCGGCGCTGCGCGCCACCCTCTCCCAAGGGGAGAGGGCTGGAATCCCGAAAAGAAACTCCCTTTCCCTTTGGGAGAGGGTGGCGCGCAGCGCCGGGTGAGGGTTGTCAACAATTACTCGGGACAGGAAACTAGTCTGGCTAGTGTGCTGTAACACTCAAGTTCTGACACCCCCTCACCCCCAAACCCTCTCCCCCACGCGCGGCAATGCGGATCTCAAGTCGGCACTACTTCGAGGGTCGCGGCCGGCACAGAAAAGCGTTCCAGGAGATCGATCAATTCTTGGGGTTTGACGGGCTTGGCGAGATAGCCATCCATGCCCGCCGCCAGGCATCGCTCCTGGTCGCCTCGCATGGCGTGGGCCGTCATAGCGATGATCGGCAGGTGTCGGCCGGTGCCCTGTTCCCGGACCCTTATGGCGACCGTGGCCTCAAATCCACCCATCTCCGGCATCTGCACGTCCATCAACACCACATCGAAGTTCTGCTGGTCGAGGGCGGCGAGGGCTTGGCGCCCGTTCGCCGTCACCGTCACCCGATGCCCGTGCTTTTCCAGCACCCGCGCGGCGAGCTTCTGGTTGACGGCATTGTCCTCCGCCAGCAGAACGTGGAGCTTCCTCTTCCCCTCGCGTAAGGTGTGGTGGGTGATCAGCGCCGCCGAGTCGGCCTCGCACCTAGACCCACCCAGGACGCGAACGATGCAGTCAAACAACTCCGACTGGCTGACGGGCTTGGTGAGGTAGGCGGCCACGCCCAACTCCCGGCAGCGCGCAGCGTCGCCTCGCTGCCCGGCCGAGGTGAGCACGATGACTTTGGCCTCGGCGGCCGGATCGGGACCTTGCCGGAGTTGCTCCAGAAGAGTGAAGCCGTCCATGTCCGGCATATTGACGTCGGTCAGGATCAAGGCGAAGGGATCCTGGGCCTGCTTCACGCACTCTAGCGCGGCGGCGCCGCTCTCGGCCAGGGTGGGTGTCATTCCCCAGTTCGTCAGCATCTCCTCGAGGATGCGACGGTTGGTGGCGTTATCGTCCACCACCAACACTCCCAGTCCCGCCAGAGCGACGGGGGCTGTGGCCTGGGACGGCTCCGCCGTCTTGCCCACTCCGACACTCGCGGTGAAGTGGAAGGCGCTACCTTTTCCTTCGACGCTTTCCACCCAGATCCTGCCGCCCATCTTCTCCACCAGGCATTTCGAAATCGTCAGTCCCAGGCCGGTGCCGCCGAACGTGCGGGCCGTGGAGCCGTCGGCCTGAGAGAAAGCCTCGAAGATGAGCTTCTGTTTCTCCGGCGCGATGCCGATGCCCGTGTCTTGGACCACGAAATGCAGCAAGACCTGATCTTGCGTTTTGGATTCCAAGGCCACCTGGAGGTCCACTTCGCCCCGTGGGGTGAACTTGATGGCGTTACCAACCAGATTGATGATGACTTGCCGTAACCGGGTGGGATCGGCCACAAGTTCTTCCGGCACTTCCGGGCGAATATCGCAGGTCAGTTCCAAGCCCTTCTGCTGGGCGCGCAAGGCCAGGGTTTTGATAGCACGCACGATGCTGTCGCGCAGTCTGAACTCGATGGACTCCAGTTCGAGCTTACCCGCTTCGATCTTGGAGAAGTCGAGGATGTCGTTGATGATGGTAAGCAGTGACTCGGCGGACGATTTCACCATGCCGGCGTAGTCGAGTTGCTCGGCATTGAGCCCCGCGTCCAGAAGCAGATCGGTCATGCCGAGGACGCCGTTCATGGGCGTGCGAATCTCGTGACTCATGTTGGCGAGAAACTCGCTCTTGGCGGAGTTGGCCGCTTCCGCCTGTTTTTTCAGCGCCGCGGCTTCCACCAGTTGAGCTTGAATCGTTCTCGTCTGGTGTTGTACGCGACGCCTCAGGGCGATAACCCAGGAGAGCACGCATAACACAATCACCCCCGTAACGCCAAAAGCGTAAAGCGCGTGTTGGAGCGTCCACCAGGACGGTCGTTGAAGCACCCGGATATCGAAGGACGAGCGCACTAGGATCTGGAATGCCTTGGGCACGCGAAAATGCCTTGCCGCCTGGGTTTCCGTAATTGTACAGATGCCGGTCAGCCGCAACCGGCTGCCATCGCGCAGGTCCTGCCCTTGGCGGCCTGCCAAATCCGCGGGAAGAATGGCCGAAAAGACGGTGCCTCCCGAGTCAAGCAGGAGCGTATGCTGGCCTGTAGCCTCCTTTTGTGTAATGAGGCGCCCGTCGATCCGAACCAGATCGCCGTCGAAATCACCGGAGAGGGCCTCGGTAGCGGTAACCGGCCGTGGCGCCGGTGGCGGCCTGGAACCGAGCTTCCGAAAGGTCGCCTCGTGAAGGGAGGGCGTGTAGTCGCCCAGCGCCGTGAACCCGACGACGTCCACGATGTCGCCTGGCGCAAGCGAGGGCGTCTGCGCGGCGAGCACGCTGGCTCCCTGGATACCATCGGTAATGAAAACTGCCTTGCCCGGCCATAGGGCAGTCACCACGCCGCGGATTCGAATCCGGTGATCGGGGCTGGCGTTGGGAGTGTACTCGAACACGTTTCGCACCGTCGTGATCGGCAGGGCGAACGGATCGGCGGGCGCCGGCTCCAGAACCTGAACTTCGTCCAGGCTCGGGGTGTACATATTGACCCCGATGATCTGGCGCCGTTGATTGAAAACGGGACCCGCCGCACCGCGGACCCGGACCCTCGCGTCGATCAGCCGAAGGTATTGGGCCTTACTGTAATTTGGCGTCATCACCTCCACTTGCTGTTGGCCGGAGGCCACCACCAGGGTCAACATCGTGTTGCTGGTGTCGGCCGACCGCACGGTGCCTTCGATCTCGATCCACTGACCGTCGTCGACCCCGGTCGAGAGGCGGTCGAGGCTGACGTGCCGCGGAGGCGGCACCGTGCCTTCTCCGACCACGCGCAGGAGAGCCTGATCGACAACCGGCGAAAACTCGCCCGGGCCTGAGACACCCTCGATATCGAGCATCGATCCGGGGTGGATCCGATCGGTCAGCAGGGCCTGGTCCTTGGTCTCGACATAAACTCCCGTCGTCCCATCATTGGCGAAGAAGCCGTGCCAGTCTGGAAAGCAAACCACGCAGACTGCCCGGAGGCGTACCGGATAGCGCCGTTTCGCTTCGGAGGGGGAGAGCCCGTGGACGGCGGCAGCCGTAGTCAAAGTGGGAAGGCCATCCCGCCCAGTCCGAACATCCTGCGCGGACTGATCGATGTGCTTCGCTCGATCGGAGGTCAGCGCTTGAGCCGTGGCGCCTATTATCGCGACAAGAAGGAGCGTGGATGCGATCCTGATGACGGTTACGTCGAACCACCCCGAGCGATCCACTGCTCTGCCGGGGATGTCCCAGGTCAAATTGCGCGTCCGGCCCCGCAACCCGAGAATCCAACTGAGATGCTGCACTCGTTTCGTCCTTATAGCACTTTTCAATTTAACGGCCTTGCAGCGCAAGCACATGCGCTACCCCGCTGAAGCTGCCGCGTCGTCTGCGTATCATTGGCGCGCGACTCGGCGATGTGGATCTCAAGTCGGCACTACTTCGACGGTCGCGGCCGCCGCAGAAAAGCGTTCCAGCAGATCGATCAATTCTTGGGGTTTGATAGGCTTGGCGAGATAGCCATCCATGCCCGCTTCCAGGCATCGCTCCTGGTCGCCTCGCATGGCGTGGGCCGTCATGGCGATGATCGGCAGGTGTCGGCCGGTGCCCTGTTCCCGGACCCTTATGGCGGCCGTGGCCTCAAATCCACCCATCTCCGGCATCTGCACGTCCATCAACACCACATCGAAGTTCTGCTGGTCGAGGGCGGCGAGGGCTTGGCGCCCGTTCGCCGTCACCGTCACCCGATGCCCGTGCTTTTCCAGCAGACGCGCGGCGAGCTTCTGATTGATAGCATTGTCCTCCGCCAGCAAAACGTGGAGCTTCTTCTTCCCCTCGCGTAAGGTGTGCTGGGTGATCAGCGGCGCCGACCTGGCCCGGGCCCGGGACGTACCCAGAACGCGAACGACACAGTCAAACAACTCCGACTGGCCGACGGGCTTGGTGAGGTAGGCAGCCACGCCCAACTCCCGGCAGCGAGCGGCGTCGCCCCGCTGCCCGGCTGAGGTGAGCACGATGACTTTGGCCTCGGCGGCCAGATTTGGATCTTGCCGGAGTTGCTCCAGAAGAGTGAAGCCATCCATGTCGGGCATATTGACGTCGGTCAGGATTAAGGCGAAAGGATCCTCGGCCTGTTTCACGCACTCTAACGCGGCGGTCCCACTCTCCGCCAGGGTAGGCCTCATTTCCCAGTGGCTTAGCATCTCCTGGAAGATTCGACGGTTAGTGGTGTTATCGTCCACTACCAGCGCGCGCAGTCCCGCGAGGGCGACGGTGGCCGTTGCGTGGGGTGGTTCCGCTGCCTTGCCCACGCCGAGGCTGGCGGTGAAGTGGAAGGCGCTGCCTTTTCCTTCGACGCTTTCCACCCACATCCTGCCGCCCATCATCTCTACCAGGCGTTTCGAAATCGTGAGTCCCAGGCCGGTGCCGCCGAACTGGCGCGCCGTGGAGCCGTCGGCCTGAGAGAAAGCTTCGAAGATGAGCTTCTGTTTTTGCGGCGCGATGCCGATGCCAGTGTCTTGGACCACGAAGTGCAACAGGACCCGATCTTGCGTCCTGGACTCCAATGCGACCTTGAGGCCCACCTCACCCCGTTGAGTGAACTTGATCGCGTTGCCGACAAGATTGATCATAATTTGTCGCAACCGGGTCGGATCGGCCACCACTTCTTCCGGCACTTCCGGGCGGATATCACAGGTCAGTTCCAGACCCTTCTGGTGTGCGCGCAAAGCCAGGGCCTTGGCCGTCGCCGTCACGCTGCCACGCAATTTGAACTCGATGGACTCCAATTCGAGTTTGCCGGCTTCGATTTTGGAGAAGTCGAGGATGTCGTTGATGACGGTGAGCAGTGACTCGGCGGACGACTTCACCATGCCGGCGTAGTCGAGTTGTTCGGCGTTGAGTCCAGCGTCCAGAAGCAGATCGATCATGCCCAGCACGCCGTTCATGGGCGTGCGGATCTCGTGACTCATGTTGGCGAGGAATTCGCTCTTAGCCTGATTCGCGGCTTCGGCCGCTTCCTTCGCTTGCTCCAAGGCGGCTTCGGCGCTTTCTCGTTGCGCTCGGGTGCGCTGCGCGAGGATTCCGTACGCCAGGTTGTTCGCTAATTCCTTCAACTGGCCGGCTTCCTCTGCGTCAAAGGCATCCGCTTCGCGCGCATAGATGGTGAGCGCACCGAAGGTCTGCCCATCGGACTTCAGGGGAAGCGCAATCACCGACGTATAACCGCGGCGGCTCGCTTCCTCGCGCCAGGGACCGAAGGCCGGATCGGTGCCGACGTTCCGGATCAGGCAAGCGTTTCCGGTCCTGATTGTGCTGCCGACTGGACCTCGTCCCCGCTCGTTGTCGGCCCAGGAGATGCGGGCCAGGTCCAAGTATCCCCGTTCAAGACCGGAGTGGCCGACCACCCGGACACTTTTGTGTTCGTCGTGCTCGGAGTAACCAACCCATGCGAGAGAGTAGCCACCGACCTCCACGATGACCCCACACACCTCACGGAGCAGTTCCTGTTCGTCCACGGCGCGAACCAGCGCCTGGTTGCACCGGTTGAGCGTGTGAAGCGCGCAGTTAAGCCGGCCCAGCGCCACCTCGGCCCGCTGGCGCTCGCGAATGTCCTCCTGCAATTCCGTCGTGCGCTGGGCAACGGTCAAAACGAGCTCGGCCTCGTGGGCCTGCATCCGCTTGATGCGAAGCCGGTGCAACCCAAGCGCCATCAAGCACACCAGCAGTCCGCAGAGGGAATAGAACCAATAGGTCCGGTAGAAGTGAGGCATCAGAACGAACCTCGTCGACGCTCCTTTTTCGTTCCACACACCGTCGTTATTTGCAGCAATAACCCGGAAACGGTATTTACCCGGAGGAAGGTTATTGTAATAGGCAACGCGACGCGAGCCCGCATCAATCCAATCGCGATCGTAGCCCTCCAGCTTGTACTTGAACAGTACCCGGGAGGGGATCAACAGGCTCAAACACGTGTAGTGAAACTCGAGCTTGTCTTTGCCGGCGGCTAGCTGAAGATCGTTTTGGGGAGAAAAGGGGGCGCCGTCCACGACCACTTCTTCAATAACCACGGGAGGGAGCAGATCGTTGTGCATCAGATGGCCGGGGTCAATGACCACCACCCCTTTCTTGGTGGTGAACCAGAGCTTGCCATCGCTCGTCCGTACGCCGCCCGGCTGTGCGAACGGTGTGGAAGCCTCGCTGGTCCTCATACCGTCGTCTGTTCCGTAACGGGTGGTTCGAACGGTAGAAACACGCCCGTCAGCAAAGTCGTCCAGATCTTTGCGGAAGGCCTTATAGATGCCATTCGAGGTGCTGATCCAGAGATTGCCCTCATCATCAGGGAGGGCGCGGGTGGCATAATCATCAAAGAGCCCATCCCGTTTCGTGTAGTGGGTCACGCGGGCACTTTGGATGTCGAATCGGGTGATCCCCGGTATCCTGCCACCGAGCCAGAGGCTTCCCCGCAGGTCATCGGATATGGACGTGACCGGGAACGACACCTGCCTCTGCCAGGCGGTGTCGGGCGATTCGCCCGGGGCGAATTTGAAAAGGCCCAGAACCGTGCCAAACCACATGATGCCCGATCGGTCGCGGTATATGGAGAACGTGTAGTTGCCGGGTTTGGAGAGCGGCGTGGCTTTCCCGCCAAAGGTGAGCGGCTGCACCTCGCCATTCTTGAATCGCAAGGCCAGTGTTTCATCGGTGGTGACAATCAGGCCCTCATTGTCCTCACTGATGGCGGAAACCCAATGCTTGGCTAAGCGCCCTCCCGCTGGATATTGGGTGAATTTTCCGCCGCGGTATCGCGATAAACCGCCGCCAGTTCCCAGCCAAAGGCTGCCTTCTTCGCTCTCAAATAATCCGTTGGCGTACACGTGGGGCAAGCCGTCTTTGGTGGTGATGGGTGTGACGACGCCATTCTTGATATGCGCCAGACCGGCTCCCGGGCAAAAGACAAACACACTGCCATCCCGAGATTGCATCACCATTGTGGTCTGATTACCGGGAAGCTTCTCTTTCACGGTGAGCGTGGTAAATCTGGTGTCGCGGAAGCGGTCCAGGCCGCTTGCGGTCCCCACCCAGAGGCTGCTTTCTCGATCCTCATAGAGGGTGAGTACCCGGCTATCGGTCAGGCCGTCCGGCGAGCTGAACGACGACACGTCGCCGCCGGCGAGGCGCAACAAGCCAGTTGCACTGGTCGCCACCCAGAGATTTCCCTCATGATCTTCGATAGTTGCGTTCACCTCACCTCGGATCACGAGGCGGGCGACCCGCGCCGGCACGCGCTGGTCCTGAGGGAGGCGATAGAGGCCATCCAGCGTGCCAATCCATAGAGTGTGTTCGTGATCCTCGGCCAAAGAGAAAGCCGCGCGGCCTTTGCCCAAGCCCCAAGCCGTCGAGAGGATGCCGCCATGATAGGTGTAGAGCGCGCCGTCGCCACCAATCCACAGTTTCCGGTCGTCTTGGAGGAAAGCGTCGATCCAACTCGTCCCGCGCCGAAGCGTCTTCAATCTGCCGTCCTGAAAGACATACAAAAAGTCATCAGACCCGATGAAGACCTCACGTTCTCTCGACTCAAAGATGAGCCGGATATCTCCATCCGGAAGCGGCCCAGGAGGGCGGTAATCGGAGAACATTCGGTCTTTGTAAATCAGTGTCCTCGTGGTGGTGCGCACCAGCAAATCACCATCGGCGCCGATGCAAATCGCCCTCACCGGCTCGTTTACCGGATGGCCCGCGACCACCGGCTCCGCCAGCACAAAGCGGACCCCGTCAAACCTCACCAACCCCGCCGATGTCCTTAACCACAAGTATCCCTCGGGGCCCTGAAGGATTTGATATACCGCTTCGCCAAGCAGGCCATTCTGCGACGTCCAAACATCGTGTCCGTATTGATCGATTTGCTTCTCTCGGTCGAGTGCCAGAGCCTGACTGGTCGCGCCCGTCATCGCTAGGAGAATAAGGGTGGATGCGAACCTAGTGACGGTTACGTTTAGCCGCCCCGTGCGACCCACTCCTCTGCCGGGGATGTCCCAAGGCGAACTGCGCGTCGGGACCCGCAACCCGAAGACCCAACCGAGATATCGCCGTCGTCCCATCCTCATCACAGTCCCTTGCTTCCTACTCTGTTATCGACACACCAGCCGTCTACCTTTACTCTAGAATCCTGCGTCGGGTCGCTGCATCTCAGTACGTTTCGCCAAGTCATGACCAGCTTGTCGCGGTCATCAGCATGTAGTCCGTACATCTCCTCCACGGTCGGAAGGATGATCCGCCGCTCAAGCTGGGTCGAGCACGATGCTGATGGGGAAAACGGTCCGCGTGCGAGGGAACACCAAAGAGCATTCACGTCGTCTGGAGTTGGCGCTTGCCCGGGGGGCTATCGGAAGCCGATTTCCTCGCCTGCTGGCCGAAGACCTCGTTTGCCCACTCGACCGACTGCACGTAACAGCTAGCCACGAACTGGTCCTGGAGACCGAGCTTGCCCGCGCGTTGGGTCAAAGCGTTCCAGTCCGCTCTTTCCACCGCCAAGACACATTCGTAAACCTCGCGATGCAAGTTGTGACCGCCCAGCAAGCTCACTTTGATCTCGCCGGCCAGCGGAATTCCTTCGAGAATATCCTTCATAGGCCGGCCCAGGATAGCGTCGATCAGCGAGAAGAGACCCAGCAGAAAAAAGTCCGCCCGCTCGGTCTTTCCTGCCAGCGGGCCGGCCAACAGCTCGCAGAAGCAGGCGCGCATCAGGGAGGTGATGAGCAACTCCGGGGGCTTGTCGCTCGCCAGCAGCATGGTGGAGAGCAGCGCCGCCCAACGCTTGACGTGCTGCTCACCGAGCAGAGAGAGAGCATGCCGGAGGGACCGAACTTCGCCGCGCAAGCCGAACAGCGGCGAGTTCAAATACCGGAGCAGACGATAAGAAAGGGACAATTCGCGGCGGAGAATGCGCTCGATTTCTCCGAAGTTCAGCTCCGGGCGATGCACGGCGTGAAGAAGCTGTAGGTAAGCCGCCTTGAACGCGGGAATTTCGCGGGCCGAAATAATCTGGGGCTGGCAGAAGAAGAATCCTTGAAAATAGTGGTAGCCCCAGCTTGCCGCCTTCTCAAACTGGTCCGAAGTTTCCACTTTCTCGGCCAGAAGCTTAACACCCCGCACTCGCAGCCGGTGAGCTATTTCCCGTTGCTGACGCTCGTTGGTGAGGGCAAAATCAACCTTGACGATGTCTGCCAGTTCCAGGAACGGCTTCCGTTTTTCCAGTGTGGTCACGTCATCGAGCGCGATCTGATATCCCTGTTGCTTCAGCTCGAGGCAGGCCTCGATCACCGGCGGATCGGGCTCAACTTCCTCAAGGATCTCCACCGTCAGAGTCTGGCTGGGCAGCAGGTTGGCGAGGCCGTGGAGCAGCGCGTTGCGGGTGAAGTTGATGAAGGCCTTCTGCGGGCGCCAGAGGGCCTCCAGACCCTCGATCATGAAGGAATCCAGCACCCGGGAGGTGGCCACGTCGCCGTCAGGGAAGATGAAACAGTTCTCGAAACCGGACCGGAACAGCAGTTCGTAGCCGAAGACTCGCTGGCGAGCATCGAAGATGGGCTGACGGGCGGCGACGGGTTTCAAGTCCACAGAACTGGATCTCCGAGCCAAACGGGAATTACGGTGTCCCCGTTGAGTACTATCGGCAGTTTGGGCCGGGGCTATAGGACTATTTGTCGTGGCTCCGGCCCGGCGCACGAGCGCCGCGGCTAGGACCATTACCAGCCAGGCTGCCAAGCTCAATCGCTGCTGACGGAAGCCGAACTTTTCTGGTTATTCGCAGTTCGAGTCGTGTGGACAAAAACGTCAGCGCTCCAGGTTATACTGTCCGTTATGGACTGAAAACAGCCGAAATTCGGGAATCGAAACTCGGAACTCGACCCTTAGATTTCGTTTGCCAGTTTCTCGTTTCGAATTTCAAGTTAACTCAGGGGGTTTCCAGTGAATTCGCGGGATTTGTTGCGGTCGGCCAACGATCAACTGAGAAAGTTCCAGGAAGGGCTTGCGCCGGCGACTGCTGGGGGGCGCGGACCATTGCCCACGGCGGCTGAGCTCCAGGCGTTGGGGCGCCTGATGGAGCAAGTAAGACCGCTACTGAAAGAGAATACCGGTGACCCGGTCGTGCGTGCGGAGATCGGTGCCTACACCGAGAATCTGAGGCAAGTGAGGGGTTTGCTGGAAGGGCTGCAATCCGAGTTGACCGCGCGTCGGGACGACCTTCGGAAGGAATGGCAGCGGCTTCAGGCGGCGTCGTCATGGGGAGGCTCGCTCAAGCAGGTGCGCTGAAGGACGATTCGGCCAACGACTCGACGGTTCAATCCTCTCATTCTGACTATTCTGGCTGATGCTGACTCTTGAATCCCCTCAGTCCCCGCCCTCACATCTTCCCTACTTCAGGTAATTCAGTAGGCTGTTCTGATCGACCTTGCCGGCGGCGGCCAATGCAGCATCCAGGGCTACTTGGTCCTGGGTCATATTGGTAATGGCCGTTGCTGGGTCTGCGGCCAGCAGGTTGTTCTGCTGTACGGTGAGATTCGTCTGCTCCTGCGAAAGGGTGTACGAGGCGGTGTTCAGGTTCTGTAAGGTGCTGCTGTAGAAGGTGCGCTGCAATCCCACGTTGGAGAAAGCGGCCTGTAACTCGGAGGTAGCGTTGCTGATGCCGGCGGTGTCGCCGCTCTGGAGAGTAGTGATCAGATCGTTAAAGCCCTTGAAGACGTCGGCGCCGGAAGCGTTGAAGATGGTACTTCCGGGCAGGTTCTGCTGGACGCTCTGCGCGTCGCCGATTTCGACGGTGTTGGTCTCGGTGTTGCCTACGTATTGTATTCCGGAAGACGGGGCGGAGTCTTGGACGTAAGGCTGGGTGGTGGTGGCGGTACCGGCGAAAAGGTAGGTTCCCTGATAGCGACTGTTTGCGTAGCCGAGAACCTGCTGTTCGATCTGGCTGACTTGCGCCGCAACGGCGTCGCGCTGGTTCTGGTTGAGGGTCCCGTTGGCGCCCTGGACGCCGAGTCCGATGGTGGTGGTGAGCGCCTGGGTCACCGAGTCGAGCGCCGAACCCGCCGCTTGGAATTGAGACTGAAGGCTGGAGACGCTCTGCGTGTACCGGTCGAGGTTGGCCGCTTCGAAGTTGTTCTCAATTACACCGGCAACCGCCTGCGGGTCGGCGCCGATGGAGTTGAACTTCTGACCGGTCGAAACCTGGGACATGGCGGTGTTCAAAGCTTGGCGATCCTGCTCGATTCCCTGCAGCAAGGTCGTATAAGGGTTATAAACGATGCGCATTCCCACGTTAGGCCCCCGTAGCCATGTTGATGGTGGTCTGGGTAAGGGTGTTGATCGCCGCCACCACTTGCGCAGACGCGTTGTAAGCATTCTGGTACAGCTCAAGGTTGGCGGCTTCCTCGTCCAAGGAAACGCCTGAGATGTTGGTCTGCTGATTCTGAAGTTGCGTCATCACCAGACCGACGGCCGTTTGTTGGGACGTTGCTGTCGATACTTGATTGCCGATGCCCGCCACAAAGTTGGAATAAAAGTCGCCGGGGTTTTGCCCGTTGACGATGGGGTCGTTCTGGATGTTGGCAAGCGCCAGCGCGTTGCCGTTGCTGCCGACGGTCCCGTCCGAGCTGGCGGCGATCTGAGAAGAGAGGAAGTTATTGGCCACCGCAATATTGGAACTCGATGAGCCGGTGAAGAAGGCTGCCCCCGCCTTGCCCGAAAGGTCGTAGCCCCGAGCCTGCTGCGCATTCACGGAACTGATGATGCCGGCTGTCAGGTTGTCGAGGTTAGTCTGGGCGCTGGCCACACCCTGATCGCGCGCCTGGATCAATCCGCCGAGGTCTCCGGACTGGATCGATGCCGTAATGTCCGTTCCAGGCGCCCCAGGGTACGATGGCGTGCCCTGAGAGAAAACGTGCTCCGTTCCGGTTTGGGTATCCAGTTGCGCGGTCAGGGCAAAACTCTGATTACCTACCACCAGCGGAGCGCCGTCGGCGGTGGAAACCGTGACGTAGCCATTGCCGGCGTCGGTCACGGAGGTATTGACCAGCCCGGATAACTGGCTGATCAAATCATTCCGCTGGTCTATCAGGGAGTTGGCGGATTGGCCTATTCCCTGCGCCTCGGCAATCTGTGGGTTGAGGGCGGCAATCTGGGACGTCAACTGATTAACTTGCGCCACGTCCTGCACCACGGACTGGTCGAGGCCGGTACGTATCTGGCCCAGCGAGGCTGAGGCCTGGTTGAACGCTGTGGCAAGGTTCTGGCCGGCGGTGAGCACGGCTTGACGCAAGGTGGCGTCGGTGGGATTGGTGGAAAGCTGCTGGAAGCTGTTAAAGAACTGGCTGATCACGTTTTGAAGGCCGGCTCCCTGAGTCTCGTTGAAGACCGTTGCCACCTGGTTCATGCCGCCCAGGTAGGCATTGACCTGCGACTGAGTGCCCGTTTCCTGGTTCAGTTGGAGTTGCAGCACGTTGTCGCGCACGCTCTTGATCTGCTGCAGGCTGACTCCCTCCCCGAAGACCAACGAGCCCTCGTTGATGGACGGGTCCTCCACAAGCACTGGAGTCTGCCGCGAGTAGCCGGGAGTGTGGGCGTTGGAGATGTTGTTACTCGTGACCTCCAGCGCGCCTTGTTGGGCCAGGAGCGATTGCATCGCGATTTCTAGACTTCCCGTCAAGCCGCCCATCGTCTACTCCTTCCACCGCGCCTCGAGTTCGCTGGCCAGATCGAGGGCCAGGCTGTGCCTCGGGGCCTGATAGGTTCCGGTGAAGCTCATCAAGAGGTTGATGGAGCACCGCCAAGCCTTTAGCAGTCTGGCTTGGACTTGGTTCAAGCACCGGACCTCGGCTTGGACCCCCTGTAGCTCCCGGGCTAGAGCGAGGAGGCGGGCGGACGTGGCGGGATCGAGTTCCGGCAGGGCGCGCCTGAGCCTGGCCGACTCGCAATCGAGGGTCCGAACCTCGTCGACCAGCCGTTGCTGCTCGCCGCTGTTTTCACGGATCGCGGCCGCGTCGAGTCGGGTCAGGGGGCCTTGAGCCTTACGCATTTCACGGGCGAGGGAGCGGAGTGCGAGCACACGTCTCTCAGCCAACTCGACGATCTGTTGGGTTTCTGGTTTCATGTTGTGGCCTAGGCTGTGACGTCCAGGTCGCGCTTTGGGTCTGCCTCGAGGGCGTCGACCTCTTCCGGCTCCACCTCGGCGGATGGCTCGGGCTTGGGAGTGCGCTTTGGTCGAGGTTCCGGCAATCGTAACGAGTGCCGCTGAGCCGGATCGGGCATCGATTGAATAGTGGGGGGTGAGACCTCATACAAATCTGCCATGGCGAACCCCCATCATCTGGTCGAAGGTGAAGGACCCAAGGGGTCGGAGAGTATCGCGTTGGCGATTTGCCGGTCTGTGACTTGGTAGCTGCCCTGCTGGACGGCTTTTTGGAGTGCCTGGACGCGGTCACGCCGGACCTCCGGAGTATTCTGGAGTTCGGCCTTTAGGCTCGCTACCCTCTCCCCCGCCGAAGAGAGACTGGCGGTATCCGACCCTAAAACGGTCTGGCCCGCCTCTCCTGACTTCGACGTAAAGGTCGACGAACCCGGCCGGTCCGGCTCTTGACTTCCAGGAAGCGTGTTGGCTGCGTCGATTCTCATACCGAGCCCCGCTACCACTGGCTACGGTGATATGTATCGGCACAGTCGCTGAAAACTTTAATCCCATCTTAAGACACTCTAATGGTTCTCGGGTACCGTTACCGGGGCATGTTCCAGCGCCGGCTCCAACTTGTGATACAACATGCGAGCGATGCCCAGCCCGCCGGCCTTGGCCATGGCCAGGGTCACGGCGTGAAGTCCCATCTTGTTAAGGGTTTCGAAGCCAGGTGGCTGTTTTTGAGTGTCGCCAAAGCTCTTTTCCATCTTCTCCCACCAGGAGGTTACCAGGTACGACTCAAACTCCTCGGTTGACTTTCGAAGCTTCTGAGCCCGTGGGCTCTCCAATGTCGGGCTTTTCTGCGTGCCGGGAAGCCCTTGGAGATCAGTACTTTGCCGGCCAACAGAGTTCGACTGTATTAACGATGACATTTCGTCGCCCCTAATCTAAATCGTGACCAATTCAGCGTTGAGCGCGCCCGCAGCCCGAATGGCTTCCAGGATCGCAACAATATCCCTCGCCGTGGCTCCTATTCCCTGCAGGCCGCTGACCAAGTCCTCCACCGTCGTACCTTCCTTGAGCTCGAGCCGGCGTGCCGGCTGCTCGCTCGCCTGTACCGTGGTCTGGGGTACCACCACCGTCTGGCCGGTTTTCGAGAGCGGCGACGGCTGTGAAACCTGGTACTGAGTTGTGATCGCGATTGTCAGGCTGCCGTGCATCACTGAACATGCCCCCAGAGTGACATTACCTCCCATAACGACAGTCCCGGTGCGCTCGTTGACCGCGACGCGGGCCGGCTGGGTAATGGTAATGGTAAGACTCTGCACCTGGGCGAGAAGCTCAGGGACGTTGCGGCCTCCCACGTTGACTTCCACCCGGCGGCTGTCGATGGCTGCCGCGACCTGGCTTCCCAAGGCCTTATTGATGGCGCCGGCCGCGTTTTCGGCGGTGCCAAAGTCGGACTGTCCCAGCAGCAACGACAGCTTCTTTAATTGGCTTAGATCCATTGCCAGATTGCGCTCGATGATGCCTCCCTCTGGGATCCTGCCGGAGGTGGGATGGTTCACCTGCACGCCGTTGGCTTGGGCGCCGCCCGTATAGCCACCGAGGACCAAAGGACCTTGGGCGACGGCGTAGACCTGCCCGTCCGGACCGTAAAGGGGGGTCAGCAGAAGCATGCCGCCCTCCAGGCTTTTGGCGTCGCCGGTGGACGCCACGTTCACGTCAATACGTGTTCCGGCGGTGGCAAAAGGCGGCAGGGTGGCGGTGACGAACACGGACGCGACGTTGCGGGTCAGAATCGCCGTGCCGCTAACCTGAACGCCCATCTTACGCAGGACGTTGGCCAGTGTTTGCATGGTGAACACCGTCTGCTGGCCGTCGCCGGTGCCCTTCAGCCCCACTGCGATGCCGTAGCCCATCAAGGGATTGTCCCTAATCCCCTCCACCGTCATGACGTCGCCGATGCGAACAACTGCGGTGCCAGCAGTGGCGGGCATTGCGCCGCGGGCGATCGTGGACGCGTTCAGAACGAGAGCGAGAAGCGTAAGGCTGATGAACCGAGACTTGTATTTCATGGGCTTAGAACCCCAGTACTTTCATAATGGTCCGCGTTAAGACGTTCGGCCGACGAACCCCATCGCTGATCACCCCCCGGCCTTCGACCTCAATGGTAAGGTTACCCACTTGGGTGGACGCCACCGAGTTGGCCTGGTCAAGGTCACCGGGCCGGACGATGCCTCGCAAAATCACCTTCTGACGTTGATTGTCGACCTCGACCTCGCGCCCGGTCTGGACCACGAGGAAGCCGTTGGGAAGCACTGCGACTACGGTTCCGGTGAGGCTGGTGGTCAAAGCCGAAGTGGACGCGGTTTGGCCCGATCCGGCCAGGGCTTCGGAAGAACTGGGGCTGAGCAGGTTCTGGATGCCGCTGCGCGCTCCCACGATACCGAAGAGCTGGCTGATGCCCGAGGTTGCGCTGTACGTCCGCGCAGTCTTGACGCTGCCGGAAGCCGCGGCGGTGGTGCTCTCCACCACGTTAATGGTGACGAGGTCGCCGAGTTTGTAAGCTTTGTAGTCGATCATCAGGTTGGCGAACCCGCTCTGCGGATTCCACAGCCCGCCGTTGGTGGGCGCGCCGACGGTGAGATTGTGGCTTGCCTGCTGGATGTACTCATCCAGGGTCTGGCCCATCGGTTTTGTCGCCAGCTTCTTTTTGATGCTCGCCGCCATGGTGATCTGGGGCAGCAGCAGCAAGATTGCGGCGGCGCCGAGCAGAGCGCGCCAACCTCGAAAGTAGGAGCCCTTGGGGCCAGTCCCGCCATCCGGCTTGTCTTGCTGCCGGCGACCCTCCGCGGTCCCGGCCATACAAAGCTGTGAAATAATTGCGAGGGAGCTTCCAACCCAGAGACACAGAGACACGGAGAGAAACGGGGAATATCGGGAAGCAAACGACATCTTTACGTGACCCTCGTTATCCTCTCTGTGCCTCCGTGCCTCTGTGTTTAGTTCTTCCCACCTTCTCCGTTGGATACGTCGGATCATTCTTCACCTCAGTTCTCCAGCGTCTTGCGTAAGCGGCCGGGGCCCACCACTTCCGCCGCGACGACGCGCCGCGAGTCAATATTGCGCACCCGGACCTGCTGGCCCAGCACCCCGTTTTCCAGCGGAATCACAGGGACCGAAATTTGGAAAGAGCGCCCCTCCATCACCAGTACCGCGAGCTTTCCCTGATTGACCATCACCACGGTCCTGAACATGGAAGCGTTCACGACTTGGCCGGCCTTGATGTAAGCGCGGGCAGCGCGTCCCGCTAAGGCTTCAGGCGTCACCGGCAGACCCATTTGGGATAGCTGACCGACCGCTGCGGTGGTGAGCTTGCGGGGCTGGGCCATGAAGTCGTTGGCGCCGGCAATTTCTCCCGGAGCGAGATCGCGCCGAGCCACCAACGCCGGCTGGGCCGACAGCACCGAACCTCCGCTGACAGTCACATAAAAGGGAAGAATGTCCGGCTCCTTGGAAGCCCAGAGGCAAAAGCGAGTGTCCCGCCGAAGCGGGTCGAACTCCACCCGCACCACCTTAAGCCCGGGGTCGTCCTTGGTGACGTAGACTGGGGCCGAGAGCTTCAAGTTCAACGGCAGCGCGCCCGGTCCCCCCGTGGCGTCGCTGATAGCCGCACTCAGCTCGTGCGAAGTCAACTCCCGATGACTGCGGCTGACGATGATGTGCTCCGGCAATGAGAGGCTTGCCCGCAGCTCCGGCTCGGCGCGCAGCAGGTCCTCAATTTCGCCGCGCACGATGGTCCGCAAAGAGCCCGGTTCCGGCGTGTTCCCCAGCGCAATTCCGGACGCCGCCCGAAGAAGATCGGAGGGCGCTCCCGGCGGCAAAAGGTCCGACAGAGCTAGCGTCTCGGATCTCACTTCCACCGCGCTCGGAAGCGTTACCAGTGCGTTGCCGGTAGGCGCGGGCATGGCCCTGAACACCGCTGCGGGGGCGAGCAAAGTAGCCAGCAGAAGGACGACCCGAGATTTTGCGTTACGCAAGCTCATCTTTGTCTCGACCTACCGGGCCTTGAACTACCGGCCAAGCTGGTTCAGGTTCTGGAACATCTGGTTGGCGGTTTGCGCCACGTTGGAGTTGGCCTCGTAGTTCCGCTGCGTCAGGATCATGTCGACCATTTCCTGCACCACGTCCACATTGGACTGTTCCAGCATGCCCTGTTGCAGACTGCCGAGGCCCTCCGCACTTCCGGGCGTGCCGACCACCGGCTGGCCAGACGCGGTGGTTTGGAGCATCAGGTTGTCGCCAATGCTATTCAGGCCGCCCGGGTTGGGGAAGAGCGCGATTTGGATGCTGCCGACTTGGGCCGCCTGTTGCTGATTGGGCTGGGTCACGGTCACGGTACCGTCCGCTCCGATGCTGATGCTGAGAGCATTGCTGGGAATGGCCACCGGCGGGCTGAGCGGATTGCCGTCGGAGGTCACCACGTTGCCATTCTGGTCGAGGTGAAAATCGCCGGCGCGCGTATAGGCGATCTCGCCGCTGGGGAGCTTGACCTGGAAGAAGCCGTTTCCCTGGATCATCAGGTCGAGAGAATTCCCGGTGGTGATGGCGTTGCCTTGCTGCTGAATGATCTCGGAGCTTCCCGACCGCGTGCCCAGGCCGATCTGGAGGCCCTCCGGGACGTTGGTTTGCTGGGTGGAGGCCGATCCCGGCACCACCATGTTCTGATAGAGCAGGTCCTGGAACTCCAGGCGGCGCCGGCGGAAACCGGTGGTACTGGCGTTCGAGAGGTCGTTGGCGATGTTGTCGAGATTCGTTTGTTGGGCGTTCATTCCGCTGGCGGCAGTGTAAAGGGCACGAAGCATAAGACTCTCCTGGTGTCGCTACTGGATACTGGGCAACGTCTGGGCGGCGGCTTGATTGAAGTCGGTGTGAAAGATCGTCAGCGCACTTTGCATAAGCTCCGTCTGACGCTGCAACTCGATCAGGCTGACCGTTCCCTGCACGGCGTTGAGATTCGAGGCCTCCACGGCTCCCTGGTGGACGCGCGGGTCGGCCGCCGGCCGTTCCGATCCAGCGGGAGCCGAGTAGTAAGAATTGCCCTCGGCGGCTAGTTGTGCGCCCGGCGCAAAGTCCGCGATCCGCAGCCGGTCCACCACCGTTCCCTCGTGCGACAGCGTGCCGTCGGTGCTGATGGCGACCTTTCCGCTCGGAACCTGGATCGGGCCTTGTTGCCCCAGGACCGGATCGCCGGACTGCGTTTCCAGATCGCCGTTCACACCCACCTTCAGGCTCCCGTTGCGGGTGTAGCGCACGCCCTGCTGGGTCTTGACCGTGAGGAAGCCAGACCCTTCCAGCGCCACGTCGAGGTCGTTGCCGGTGGTCTCGACGGACCCGTTGCTGAGGTCGATGGCCGCACCTCCCAGAATTCCGAAGTCGTTGATGGCGCGATTGAGGGGGCCGAGCCGCGCCGCATGAGTGCTAGCCTCCAGCGCTGTGTAGAAAGGAAGCTGCCCTTTGTAGCCCGCGGTGCTGACGTTGGCGAGGTTGCTGGCGAGCAAGTCGAGTTCCTGGGTCCGTGCCGCCAAGCCGCTAAAAGCTGCGTAGAATCCGCTTCCCATAGATCAATTCTCCGCTGCCTTCCATGCAGGTTCGAGGCCAAAGACAAAGTCGAGCTTTGATGCGCCGTAACCCGTTGGGAGTCAGGGAATTGCCGGCTAGCCTCCTCGTCGAGCGGGCTGCCCGATCGATAGGAAGCAAGGACGAGGGGAAAGAAGTGACCGGTCAAGAGCCGGGCGAACTCGGCAACATTTTCCGAGGCTCCAGCGGGGTGCCAGGTTGTCATTTGACAAGAGAATGGAATCCACAGATTGCGCAGATTTGTCAGACTAAGAGGTATAAGAAAAGAAAGCAGCTCTTTTTCTTAGCCTGCAAGTTCGTTTTAGGTTCGTTTTAGGTTCGTTTCTGCTGTGGCAGTCGATTCTAAGGGACTTTCAAGGTTCGTTTTAGGTTCGTTTTGGGTTCGTTCTTGAAGTCAAGTAATTGATTATGCGTAACTTACTAGGTTCGATTGACCGTTTTCGGCATTTTCAAACCACCGCCGTGCCCTAAATCAATCTAAGTGAGCGTTTCATCCCCGGTCGAAAGCCCTTCCGGTACCATTTCTGGATTCTGACCGGAGGTTGGACTAGAGCCTGGAGAAGCCGTCGGCCCGGAGGCCGATGCCGCGCCCTGTGTTGCCTTGTCGACAGGCTCGGTGGCGCTCGCGTCGGAGGATGTTTCCCGTGCCGGAGGTGGCGACCACCATTTCGACTGGCTCTCCATCCAGGCGGCTCGGAGTTGGGCTTTGTCAAAGCTCTTCTCGGCGATGGCCTTCACCGCCATGGCCTGCATCACGTCGTCCGGCTGCCAAGCCTCCGTCACCTCCAAGTGTAACTGGTCGTAAAAAGCCGGGTCCTCGCCGCGTCTCAGCATGATCTGGCGCAGGGCATTGTCGGTCTTCACGTAAGCTCCGGTCTTGATCGAATTGAGAGAGGATCGCGCTTTGCCTTCCGGGGTCTTGGGGCACTTCGATTTCTTGCCGTTCGCCTGACTGGCGGCCACCCGCGCCGTGGTCACTTCACGTTCTACTAACGACATGCCATCAACCTCCTCGGTCTGCCTCGGTCCCCCTCGAATCTCAGATCCCACCTGGCGGCCGGAACCATCTCCTTCAACCCACAGCCGCAATCGTGTCCGAGGCTAGCCTAAGAAACAGGCTATACCCACAGAACGGTATTGTCAAGAAGAATATTTTACGCGGGGTACCCCGTCCGCGGGCGCCGCAGCGCCGGGTGAGGGTTACGTCGATCAAGAACTCGCAGCCCTGCCAGCGGGTGTTGTAAAGAGTTAGCCCGGACGGGAGACTAGGTTTGCGAACCTTGGCGAGGGAGTTTGGTGGGATGATGTCCCCGCGCCGAAACGCCGGAATCCGCCAGCGGCGGGGCACGGCGGAGTTGCGCTACCGAGTCGCGAACGGCTTCGGCCATGCGAACTTTTTCCGCCCACGTCAGCGCCACTCGGCACTTTTGCCATGTGGCTTGGCGCTCCAAAAGTTTGAGCGTGTCACTCATTGAAGAACCTCGCCTCGAAGCGTCTCCACGCCTCCGTCAACCCGTGCCGGGCGGCCAGCCGCGCCACTTGGTCGCGGCCGACGCTAGCCGATTCCAGCAACTCCAGAATCCGCGCCAGGTCCTTCGCTCGGCCGACACCGAGCGCGATCACTACCAGGTAGTCAGCGCCTACCACGCGCAACGGTACGCCTTCGAAATCGGCCGTTTCCGCCTTGTACAGCGCCTCCTCGGTGAGCGGGCTGAATACGGGGATGAACTGCACCGGCCACTCCCCGATGCGAACGGCCTCGCCCTCGGGCCGGAATCCTCGCGCAGCGCAAAACTCGTAGATTGGCCTAAGGACGTCCAAGCCCTGTGGCGACGGCATGGCGACCAGGACGTCGGCATCAAGCGTGGCCACCGGCTCGGTGTACCTCATCTGCGCAATCGCACCGAACAAAGCGTATTCGCTGATCACGCCTGCGGCGCGCATGGCGTTGAGCAACTCCGCCACTTCCTTCATCCAGTAAAGAATACCGGAGGGGGCGAGCCCTGTCACGCGAGATGTGGCGCGGGCGTCCCGCCTCCCGCCTTGGCGGGACGGGCATCCCTTCACTAAGCCCAGGGCAGGCTCTGGCCGCGCGACTGGGCACCAACGTTTCGGCTAGCATCTGCCTTTTCTCAGAAACCGCCGAACCTTGCTTCGCGCGGGAGCGGGATGCTCCCGCCACAGCGGGCGAGACGCCCGCGCTACAAAAACGGCTCACATCCCGGCTGTGGCGTACAGTGCTGGTAGGCCTATTTCGGTATACTCGAGAGAACCAGCTTATGCGAGGGAATCGCACACCGCCGGGCTGGTATGGTCGGCCCAGGCGCGATTGATGCGATCGTCGATGCGGCCCGCGTCAAGATCGGCTTTAAGCTGGGCGTCGACAGGCTGAGGGCAGTGCTGGTCCAGCCATGAGTACAACTCTTCCAACTCTGGTGGCGTAAGCGCTCGTATCGCGCGTTCGATCTCTTGCACCGTGTCTAAGCTCATGAGTGCGTCTCACTATTTTGGGACCGGAGGAAGATTAACACGCAAGGGTAGAGAGTTCAACGGGACCGGCGCGACGGGCAGGGGACTCTTGCTGCTTGCTTTGGGCGTGGAGCAAGGGGGAGGGTCGACGTGTTGGGCTGGATTCAGTCTCTTCGGCGTCGGACGAGCGGGGCGCGTCAGGCTCGCACTCCCAACAACCGCTCGGTCCGGTCCCGGACCTCCTGGGCGCTGAAGGGTTTTTTGAGGTAATCGTTGGCGCCCTGGGCAAGCGCTTCGGCGACGCGCGAAGCGCTCGCGTCCGCCGTGATCATCACCACGGGGATGTCCCTGGTTTCTCTGGCGCTCCGAACCTGGCGCAGGAATTTCAGTCCGTCCATCCCTGGCATGTTGATGTCGCTGAAGATCAGATCGACGCGGTTCGCGTGCAGGATGGCGAGGGCATCGGCGGCACTGGCCGCTTCCAAGGCCTGAACGCTGGTGAGGCATTCGTCCCACCGCTCCGAGTCGACGCGGGCCAAACCGTTCTTCTGGCCGTTGGCCGGTTCGAGTACGGGCGCCCCAAACTGAGCGCGGCACAGCGCCCGTTGCACCATCTTCCGCGTCACCGCGCAATCGTCGACAATCAAAACCTGAATCGTTCTCATGGCTAGCCGCCTCGGTTTTTCGCCCCGTTCAGGGGCGCGAATGCTTTCAAGAAACCGTTCTCCAACCACTGGCTCACTTGGCGATAATCCCGGTACAAGACCTCGGCCAGGCTCACCAAGGTCTTGGGATCCATCCCGGGCAGCCAAGCTGCCAAGAGTGGTTGGCTTTGGGCGACCTCCGTCTGGGCCTCGTGGGGTAATCGCTCTGAATTCGGCCCCGGCACTGCCGCGAGCTTCGCCGCTGCGGCGACGATATGCACCAACGGTGCGTGGTGGCGGGCGCGGTGGGGTTCCTCGTGAAACTCAAACACTTCCACCAGCGGGGCGGGGAAGTCCCACAGCCTTCCGATGGCTCGCCCCAACTCACCATGATCTGTGCCAAACCGCCTCCGCTGGGCGGGCAGGGTCCCGAGGTGCTCCTCCGCGTCGCCACCGGCTTCCTGGTGGCAAGCGAAGAAAAGCAGCGGCAGCATTCCAATATCGTGGAGCAGGCCGGCAAAGTAAGCGGTCTCCGCATCCGGATAGTGGGCCCCCTGGGCGATCCGCTGGCTGAGCGCTGCGGTTAGAAAAGCGCGCCGCCAGAAACGCTGCTCGACTTCGGGCGTGAACTGGCCACCCATGCACTCGACCAGAGCGCAGGCGAGAGCAAGGATTCGCAGATGGTCGGCGCCGATCATCATCACGGCCTGTTCTACGCTGGAGACCGGTTGGGAGAGCCCGAACAGGGAAGAGTTGGACAAGCCGATAATCCGGACGGCGAGGTTGGGAGCGGATGAGCAGGCCTGCCGCAGCCGCCGGAGGTCGACTTGATCCGAGCTCAGGATGAGGTTCAATTCACGGACGCTGGCAGGCAAAGCAGGTAGCTTCAGAGAGGGAAATGGCACACACTGGTCCCGCTTCGTTGGCCCGCCGCCGCCGACCGAGATCGGCGGCTCTACGCTGCTGGATTCGCGCAACAAGGATTGTTCTCCGTCCTCCAACAAGGTTCATCGACTGATCGGAGGGTTTTCTTTAGAGCAGGTTAGGGGCTTGGGGCATTTTGGATTTTCGATTTTGGGTTTTGGATTTTGGATTGAAGACCAGACACAGGACGAGTTTCTGCACCTGGTTTCGTCTGATCCTGGATTTTTGATCGAAGAACATCTCTCAATCCACATACGCAAACCCATCCGTCGTCGGGCCTTCAATCCAAAATCCAAAATCCAAAATGCTCCTAGCCGCCAGCCACTAGCCACAGCGACGCCACCTATTTCTTCAAAGACTCCATCCGTTCACGGCGGCTGACGATCTCCGTGACGCGGATGCCGTAGTTACCGTCGGCGACGACCACTTCTCCGAGGGCGACCACTTTTTTGCCGACCAGCAACTCGACAGGGTCTTGGACCTGCCGGTCCAGCTCCACCAAAGAGCCCGCTGACAGGTCCAGAATTTCGCTTAAGAGCATCTGCCGCCGGCCGAATCTGAGGGTGACCTCGAGTTCGACGTCCATCAGCAGACCAAGATTGCCGTCAGCGACGGTCCGCGTGGGTCGGGCGCCGCGACCGTCATCCTCCCGTGAGCCCCCCCTTCCGTTACTCCGTCCCGGCTGGAGTGAGTCCAGGAACTCCGGGCTCACTTGGAAGTGCACCGCGACGGGTGGAGTGGTGTCACTGGTGAGCCGGAAACCGGCTTGAACCGCCGGAAACCAGTCAGGCTGTTCACCTCCGGCAAATTGCAGGTGGATTTCATTCTCCAGGCTCTGCGAAAGGCGGGTCGAGGCTTCTATCGCTACCTGCCGGAACAACTCGGACAAGGCGCCTCGATGTTGGTTGGCTGAAGGACCGTTCTCGTCGAAGGGTTCGCCGGTGAGAATCTGGACCAGGCGCGACTGGTCTGCCGCCGAGAGGGCAAGAGCCTGTTCCCCGCGCAGCATGGCATCGGCGGAAAATCGCAACCACACTCCGCCGGCCCGGAGATCCTGGCTCGCGGCTTCGAGTTCCTGAGTGGTGAGCGGCTCGACCAGAAACGGAGTCCCTCGGACTTGGCCGAGCGCGCGGCTGATGCTGCCGGCCCACGCGTTCAGGCAGTCCTGAACCTTTGGCGCCGTGGCGGCGGCGGTGGAGTTCATGGAATCTCCCTTGGCGTATCGGCTGCCGGCAAAAGCCGCTGCCGGACCCGGGCGCCTCTCGCCATCCCGACCCGCACTGGGGTGGCGCTGAACATCGTCTGGCCGGCCACGGAAATCAGAACCGGATCGCCGGCGTGGTGGTCGAGCACGAGTATCTCCCCTGCCTTGAGGTCCATCAGCTCACGGCCGCGCACCATGCTGGCCGGCAGGATCATCTCGGCCAGGAAGTGACTCTTCTTGAGCCGCTCGCGGAGGGAGGCGCTGCCGGCTTGTGGTGTTCGGCGCTGCGGGGTGAGACATTGCCGGGTAATCTTGCTGAGCAGGACACTCGCGACCGCGGCGGGAAAAGCAAAACTGAGAATTCCGTGCGCGTGCGGCAAGCCCAGCGCGAAGCTCAAGGAAAGGGCCTTCTCGTCCAGGGGGACCGCGCGCGGGATGTTGGCTCGGTCCTGGCGCCGGTCGAAAGCGAATTTAAGATCCAGCAGGGGCTGCCAGGTGGCCTCCAGGTTCCGGCAAATGGCGCTTATGACCACTTCCAGGACCTGCTCCTCGATATCGGTTACGTCGCGGCTCGCCAGCGGTGTGGCTCCGTCGCCGCCCAATAGCAGGTCGAGCATCGGGAAGGCCAGACTGAGCTCCAGACCGAGAATTCCTGCGGCATCAAACGGCGAAAGGTTGACCGAAGCCCAGTAGGTCGGCCGGGGCATTCGATTCAAAAATTCTTCATGCGCCTGCTCTTCCACTGCCATCAGGCGCGCTTCCATTGGGGCCCGCAGCAATCCACTGAGGTCGGCGGCAAGGTTGCGGGCAAAACTCTCGTGCAAGACGCTGATCTGGTAGACCTGCTGCCTGGCGATGCGGCCGGCCGGACCCCTCAAGCCTCGGAAGGTCCGCCGCTTTGGCGGCCCGTCGGCGGTCATTTCCTGCTGCTTCTGGTAGGCGCGAAACAGGGCGTCACTCTCTTCTTGACTCACGGTTCTCCGATCGTTATTCATAGCTGCGCTTTTCTCCGCGGGCCAGAGTCGGCTGCTCGTCGAGAAGTTCCCGCAGGCGCGTACGCAAGCGGACGAGGGCCGCCGAGTGGATTTGGCAGATGCGGGCTTCGCCGAGCCCAAGCACTGCTCCGACCTCCTTCATGGTAAGTTCCTCCACATAATACAGCGCCAGCAATTGACGTTCCCTTGGTGGCAACTCGCCGATGGCGGTGCTGAGGCATTCCCTCAGTTCGGACCGCATGCATTGGTAGAGGGGGCTTTCGTCGGGGGCGTTGGGCATGTACCGGTACATGTCCTCCGGCTGTCCGTCCTCCGGCACCAGTGCCTGCAGGCTGCCCAGAGTGAGTCCTCGCAGGTCGCTAAGAAGCTGCTGCAACTGTGGCAAATCGATGTCCATTTCGGCGGCGAGTTGCATCTCTGTGGGTTGCTGTCCCAGGTCCGCCCGCAGCTTCTGCTGGACGCGTTCCACCTCCCGGGCCTTTCGGCGCAGGCTGCGGGGCCCCCAGTCGAGGTCCCTTAGACTGTCCAAAATGGCGCCTTGAATCCGGATCTTGGCATAGGTCTTGAGCTGCACGTTCTTGGAGGCGTCGAAGTGATGGACGGCTTCCATCAACCCTACCACGCCGGCGCTGATCAGGTCTTCCAGTGGGACCTGTTGCGGAAGCCGTTCGTGAATTCGCTTGGCGATGTAGCGGACTTGCGGGAGATGGTCCATCACCAGGCGGTCGCGGTCTTCGGAGTTGAGGTTGCTGATCTCCTCGTAGTTTCGCCTCACCGTGCCGTTGGGCGACTGGTTGCCGGGTTGGGCGTAGGCAGCTTGGTTCAACGTACCACCCCCAGGGATTGAATGGGCACCGTGGTCGGCACTTCAGCCGGCGAGAGCACCACCAACTTGGGGAAAAAGGGCTCCAGCAGGCGTCGCAGGTGGAAGCGAGCGGGCGAGCTGCAAAGCAACGTCGGGCATGCGATCGAGATTTGATCGCCCATCAACCCCTTGAGGCCATCTATTAGGCGGCGCACGAACGATGGCTGAAGCGAGGGGGCGCGGCCGGCGGCATTCTGGGGCTCGAAGGCTTGGTAAATCTGTTCCTCCATCTGGCCGTCCAGGGTAGCCACCGTGAGCTTGCCTTCGTCGCTGAGCAGCGGCCGGACGAGTGCCCGTCCCAGCGCCTGCCGCACCGCTTCCACCAGAGGCACGGGGTTCTTGTTGACCGTCGCGGCGTCGATCAGCGCCTCCAGAATGGTGGTCAAGTCGCGGATCGGGACCTGTTCCCGCAGGAGTTGCTGAAGCACTCTCTGGACCTCACCCAGGTTGAGCAGTTTGGGGACCAATTCCTCCACGAGCTTGGGCTGGCTCTCGGCCAACGAGTCCAGCAGACGGCGCGTCTCCTGGCGCGTCAGGAGTTCGTGGGCGTGCTGCTTGATGATTTCCGCCAGGTGGGTGGCCATGACTGAGGTTTGGTCCACCACAGCGTAACCGGCAGCCAAAGCCTGCTCGCGAGAGGCGGGCGCGATCCATTTGGCGCTGGCACCGAACGCCGGCTCGCGCGTTTCTTTGCCTTCGATGGGCCTGGCCACCACCTCCGAACTGATGGCCAAGAGGCAGTCCTGGACCATCTCCCAGCGCGCCACCTCCTCGCCGCGGAGCCGCACCACGTACTCGCGTGGCTTGAACTGGGGGTTGTCAGTGATATGGACGCGCGGAATGATGAATCCCAGTTGGGACGCCAAGTGACGGCGCAGGGCACGAACGCGCTGCAGGAGTTGCCCGCCCTGGGCCTGATCCACCAAGGGCACCAATCCGTAACCGACCTCCATGCTCAAATCGTCCAGCTTGGGAAGAGTGGTGGGTTCCTGGGCGGCGGCTTTCGCTTCCGCCTCGGGTTTTGCGGTGGCAGCAGCTTGGACTCCCTTGGCTCGGCTGGCCAGCATGGCCGCCACGGCCGCAATCGCGAAAAAGGAGAACTTGGGAAGACCCGGGATCGCTCCCAGCATTGCCATCACTCCGGTGGCGATCCACAGGGGCCGCGGGCGCGGCAGCAACTGGAGATTCAGGTCCACGCCCAGAGTCGATTGCGATGAGGCGCGGGTCGCAACCATGGCGCCGGCCACCGAAACGAGCAAGGAAGGGATCAGCGTTACCAAGCCGTCGCCCACGGTCAAGACGGTGTAGGTTTTGAGCGCTTCCTGGAGAGGAATCCCCAGATAAAAGATGCCGATCAGGAATCCGGCGATGATGTTGATGCCGGTGATCAGGATGGTGGCCATCGCATCCCGCATGCTGAAGCGGGCGGCGCCGTCCATAGCGCCGTAAAACTCGGCCTCCTTGGCAATCTGGGCGCGGCGACCGCGGGCAGTGGTTTCGTCAATAAGGCCGGCGCCCAGGTCGGCGTCGATTGCCATCTGCTTGCCGGGCAAGGCGTCCAACGTGAAGCGGGCAGTCACTTCTGCGATGCGCACGGCGCCGTGGTTGATCACGAGATACTGAATGGCAATCAACGCCAGGAACAGAACGAGTCCGACCACGTAGTTGCCGCCGACCACAAACTGGCCGAAGGCTGCGATGACGTGCCCGGCCGCCGAGGCCCCTTCGTTGCCGTGCAGGAGAATCCGCCGACTGCTCGCCACATTGAGGGACAGCCGGAAAAGGGTGAGCAGGAGGAGGAGGGATGGAAAGACCGAGAACTCCACCGGCCGTTCGATGTACATCGAGACTAGCAACACCAAAACGGCCGTGGTGATGCTCGTGGCCAGAAGCAGATCGAGGACCGCGGCCGGAACCGGCACCAGCATGACGAACACCATCGCGACGCCCAACGAAGGAACAATCCAGTCCCCTCGGGTTGTCGCGTTGGCCGGTTTTGCGGGAGGACTCGAGGCCATAACAGTCTTATTGATTCCTTCCTATGTAATCGGCGCCCGGGCCATGGCTGCGGAAACCGGAGCCCGGCGCGAGGCGGTCCCCGCCCGCGTCTGGGCGCGGAAGATGAAGGCCAGGATCTCAGCCACGGCGCGATAGAGTTTCGGCGGTATCGACTGGCCGATCTCCACCGCGCGGTAGAGCGCCTGAGCCAGGGGCGGGTTTTCCACGATGGCGACGCCGTGCCGGCGCGCCTCCTCCTTGATGCGTTCGGCAAGAAGGTTGCGTCCTTTGGCCACGACGAGGGGAGCCGCCATTTCCGCGGGCCGGTATTCGAGCGCTACCGCGTAATGCGTGGGGTTGGTGATAACCACGGTCGCGCGCTCGATGCGCTTGAGCATCAGACGCCGGCTCATTTGCCTTTGCAGCCGGCGAACGCGGCCCTTGCTGGTCGGATTCCCCTCCGTTTCTTTCATTTCCTCGCGGATCTCTTGCTTCGTCATGCGAAGTTGCTTCGAAAAATTGAACTTCTGCAACATGTAATCCACCAATGACCAAGCCAGGAAAACCAAGCAAGCCTTCCACGAAAGCTCGAAGACCACCCCAAACATCCAAGCCAGTGGCCCACGCCCGCCCACTCGCACCGCGCCCAGGAGCCGGTCCCAGTCGCGGCTGATCACCGACAGGGCGATGTAAGCAATCACTGACATCGGGACCAAAGACTTCAGCATGTTGCCGAGTCCGGCCGGAGAAAACAGCTTCTGGAGGTTCGAGGCCGGATTCAGCCGCTCCCATTTCAGTCCCAAGTTCTGGGCGGAAAACACGAATCCTTGCCCCACGCTGCCGAAGACGGCCAGACCCCACGTTAGGGCCAGCGCCGGCCCGACCCACCGGAGGATCGTGACAACGGTCAGATGAAGAGCGGCCGACTGGGGCGTCAATTCCCCGGTGGTGGCCCCGTTCAGCGCTCCTCGCAGCAAGCCTTTCCAGCTCTCACTCCAGGAGGACGCTTGCCAGCCAATGGTCATTACTGCCCCCAGCATGGCGAGGGCGCCGGAAATCTCGCGACTGCGCGCGATTTGCCCTTTCTCACGTGCCTTTTGTCGGCGACGAGGTGTTGCTTGTTCGGTACGGCTATCGTCCGCCATGGAAGTTCCTAACGCGCCAAGTGCAACCAGCGCTCAGAGGTAACCAGAGCGGCCTGAAAATGCGACTCCAGGACGCTGGGCCACAGGGCGACGGAGCCCCAAAGGATTAGCATGCCCATCAGACTCTTCAAGGAAATGCCGGTGAAAACCACGGGGAACTGGGGCGACGCCTTGGCTATGAAACCCAGCGAGACATCGGTGACAAAGGTTGCGACCATCACCGGAGCGGCGATTTGAAGCCCTATCAGGAGCATCCCGCCCGCGGCCCGAAGCAGTTCCGCCGTGGTCGCCGGGGTCACCGCCACCATGCCGGGCGGCAGGTACTCAAAGCTCTTGGCCAGGCCTCGCAGCACCCAGCGGTGCACACCGAGCTGCAGGAAGATCAACACGGCGATGCACTGATTAAAGACCGCCAGAACGGTGCTATCCACCTGGGTTGTCGGGTCAATCGCAGTTTCCATAGAAAGGCCCATTTGAAACCCCACGATCTGGCCGGCCACCAGCACGCCTTCAAAAACAAACTGTGTCGCCAGCCCCATTGCCAATCCGATCGACATCTCGCCGATGAGAATTCGGACCCAGTTCGAGGTAGAAAGAACGTCCTGGCTGCTGCCGGGGAGGCTGGGGTAGAGCAATACCGCCAGGGCCAGAGTCAACCCCGTCTTAAGGCGGACGGGAATCGACGTGCTGCCGAAGAAGGGCGCAAACACCATGAGCATACTGACCCGCGCCCCTACCAGAAGCCCCTTGGTCACCATCGGCTGAAGAAAAGATTCCATTCGGGATCCACCCCAACGTCAGCCCAGGTATGGGCGAAAATCGCCGAGAAGCTGCGCGGTGTACATCACCAGCTTCCGGAGAAGCCAAGGCATCAGGATGACAACGACCAATCCGACCGCTGCCAAGCGGGGAACGGTACTGATGGCGGTATCTTGGATCGAGGTCATCACTTGCAAGATACTGATCACCAACCCCACCGCGATGGCCACCACCAGAATCGGTGCAGCCAACCAGAACGTGGTTGCAAGCGCTTGGCGCGCCAGCGTGACCGCAGATTGCGTTAACATGGGGACTCCTTTAGTAGAAACTCTTCATCAATGACCCCACCACCAGGTGCCAGCCATCGACAACGACGAAGAGCAGGATCTTCAAGGGTGTCGAGACCACCACAGGGGGCAACTGGAACATCCCTACGGAGGTGGTGATGGAAGCGACGACGATATCGATTACCAGGAAGGGCAGAAAGAGCACCATCCCAATCTGGAAACCTGCCTTCATCTCCGAGATCATGTACGCGGGCAGCACCACCCGCATCGGCAGGTCATCGGGCGTGCGTGGGCGTGGTTCTTTTGAAAGCTCGACGAAAAGCGCAAGGTCCTTCTCTCTCGCGTACTTCAGCATGAACTTCCGCATGGGAGCCGCGCTCAGCTCCAGAGCGCCCACCGCGTTAACAGACCCTTTTTCCATGGGGACGATCGCCGCGTCGTAAACCTGCACGCCGACCGGCTGCATGATGAAAAACGTCAGGAACAACGAAAGGCCGATCAAGGTCTGATTGGTGGGGACGGTCTGTGTCCCCAGCGCCTGTCGCAAGAAATGGAAGACTATCAGAAGACGAACGAAGGGAGACATCGAGAGCAGTATGGCGGGCAGAACCGTGAGAACGGTGAAAAGAACCAAGACCGTCCACGCCAGTGAGCCGTTGCCCACGCCAGGAATCTGCAGGCCCCCGAGCGGCGCCTGGGGTGGCGTCACGACACCCTTCGCAGTGCCGGCGACACAAACAGCCAGCATGGCGATCAAGCTCACTCTTGCTGCGACTTTGATAGCTTTCCTCATGCTCCCACCGGCTTCCTAGAATCTGCTGACCAATTGGTCGATCTGGGCGCCCGCCGGCCTGGCGCTGCCGGGTAGCTGAGCCAGCAACGCGATCGAGTTCCCGGCGCCGCCCACGAGGTACCTCTGCTCCTCGACCACGACGACGGCCAAGAACCGGCGGTCCCCCAGAGAGAGCGTTTCACAGAGCCGCATCACGTGCCCCTCGCGTCGTCTGACCAGCGCCTGAATCTGCCGGACGATCGCTCCCAGCACCCTCACCAGGGCCCTCTTCGAGGGTGCAGACGCTTTGTACTCGATCATCTTGACCTCCTGAATCAGCGCAATTCCTTGATCCTAATTGCCAGCCGGTCGCCAGCGACGTCGAATTCGGACGAGGCCACCATCACTCCATTCACCCACACCGGTAGTGGTGCTTCCGCGCCTTGTTGGCTGTCCACAATCGAGTTCACTTCAAGATGCAGCAGATCGCCGACGGTGATCCCGCCGATCGGCAGCGAAACGCTCAGCGTGCAGGGCAGGCCCTGCACACCGGCCCAGATATCGGGCGCCGGAGTGGCCGTGGCTGGCTTGGTTGCGTTTTCCGTTGGTGTTGCCGGTTGTTGCTCCATAGTTCACCGCTGTACCAGGAAGTCGGTAAAGTACACTTCCCTCACATCCAACTCGGGAGCACGGTCGCGCAGAGCTTTCACCAAGTCCGCTTTCAACTTGGCCCTTCCGTCGGGCGCGAGGAGCATTTCGGAGGTCGAAGTACTGAGAACTCCCAGAAACGTGTCCCGGATCAGCGGTGTGAACCGCGTGTTTTGGTCTCCTTCCTTGCCTCCTGGGAGTTCGCGGCCGAGACCCAGATCGATGCCAACCCGGAGGTAGCTGCTCTCCTTGTCCGCCAGGTTGACAGTGAAGCTTTCCAGGTGCATCACCGCGTTGACCTTGGTCTCGACGGCGGGTTTCTTCTTGTTGGACGCGGCCGCACGCTGTCTCCGTGCGCGGAACCAGAGCCCCGTTGCGCCTGCGACGGCGAGAAGCAGCACAACGACGATGATGGTTCGAACCGGGGACCCGGATTTCTCCTCTTCGGGAGCAACGTCGGGGTCGTCTGGTGCAAGGTTCGGGTCGTTAGCCATAGTCCTTGTGGTGAGCAATTAGTCCGCCAAAAGGAGGCAGCCGAGTAAACTCAGCGCCGGCGCAGCGAGCCGCGCAAGGCAGCTTATTTACATGGGCTTGTCGAGGGAGCTGAGAACAAGCTCGAAGTAACTCGTCTGATTGCGCTTCTCACTCCAGGCAGGTTTCAGAGAATCTCATTAGAGTTCTCTAGTAGAGGGGTGGCGCCAACCCCCCGCGCTCGCAGCGCGCGGGGGTCGGGCATTAGGACTGGTTCAGGTCAGATTACTACTGGAGGATGCTCAACGCCGTTTGGAGAACCTGGTCCTCGGTCTTGACCGCCTGAGAGTTTGCCTGATAACCGCGTTCCGCGAGAATAAGCTGGGCGAACTGGGTGGCGATATCCACATTGGAGTTTTCCAGAGAGCCATCGGAGATAGTGCCTCGCCCACCGGACCCAGGCGCCCCGACCGTGGGCAGTCCTGAAGCCAGACTGGCCATGTAGTTGTTCGATCCGGTGCGCAACAGACCCTGAGTATTGGGGAAGCTCGCGAGGGCGATCTGACCCAGCGCCACTGTCTGTCCGTTGGTGAACGATCCCTGAATGGTGCCGTTGCTGGCGACGGTGAATCCGGTTAGGGAGCCCGCCGCATAGCCATCCTGTTGGGTGGAGGAGGTGGCTGACGGGTTAGCCACCTGCGTGATCTCGGCGCTACCGCCAGAACTGACCAAATTCCATGCCAGCTTGCTACTGAGGCTGCCACCGTCCGCCAACGTGTCGCCTGTCGGCAAGGTGAGTGAGATGGGGATCTTCGGATTGGGAGATGTCAGGTTTCCGTTGGCGTCAAACGTGAGCGGCGGCATCGTCGACGAGCCCGGCGTGCTCTGCGCCAACACGACCGGGTTCCCTGCCGCTCCTGTTCCGACGTCCGTCGCCGGGATAGTAACGCTATAGCTCCAGGTGTTGGTCGCGGTCTTGGTGAAAGTGAAGGTCAGCACATGAGCCGATCCCAGAGAATCATAGGCAGCGACCTCGGAGCTGAACGCGCTGGTCGCGTCGGCGTTTGCCCCGGCATTGAGGTTTAAAGCCAAGGTCACGTTGGAGGTAGCCTGTGGAGGGCTGCTCTGGCCATTATTGACTTGCAGAGGACCTAAGGCACCACTGGAGTTAGCCACTCCGTTAACTGCCGGGTATCCCAGCACCTCGGAGCCATCTGAGGTCACCAAGTAGCCTTGGGCGTTGGTCGAGAGATTGCCGTCGCGCGTGTACTGCGTCACGTTCCCATGTTGGGAGAGGAGGAAGCCGGCTCCCTGGATGGCCATGTCGGTGGAGAGGCCGGTGGAGTCGAGGGTTCCCTGCGTGAAATCCGTGGGGGTCGAGCCGACCTCGGCGCCGGCGCCGACTTGCACTGGATCGCCCGCCCCGTTGGAGCCCGCGTTGGAGCCTACCTCCTGATAGAAAAGATCCTGGAATTGGGCGGTCTCTCCTTTGTACCCGACCGTATTAAGGTTGGCGAGGTTGTTGGAGAGCACGGAGAGCTCCTGATCGTCAGCGAGCAATCCCGACAGCGATATGGAAAACGATGACATGGCTTCCTCCTAGCTTTTTGTCGCCGGCGCCGAAGTCGAAGAGCCGGCGGCATTGTTCCCGAGTTCCTGGTTGATCTGCATCAGTTGATCGAGCTGGTTGAACTGCACGAGCTGGGTGACGAATTGGGTCGGGTCCATCGGATTCAATGGATCCTGCCCCTGAATCTGCGCAACCAGCAGGGTAATGAAGGAGTTGCCCGAGAGATCGGTGCTCGAACTAGTGCTCCCAGTGGTTGATTTGGAGCTGGACGCGCCGCTCGGCGTAGTGCTTGGCGTGGTGTTCTGATGCGCGAAGAGTTGAGATCTGGACGGCGCCAGCAAGCTATTCACGTTACTCATGCCTTGGTTTCTCCTTGCGTCTAGTTTTTCTCTCGTCGTCAGGCACGCACGCTCAGCCGGCCCGACCGGCTCGTGACAAGCGACGCTTCAACCTCAGAGCTCGCATGGACCCCATTCACCGACTGTGCGCCGGATCGAATCTGCTCGCCGCTCGGTCGAGGCGGCTCGTCCGAAGGCGATCGAAACCCGCCCCGGCCCTTGGTGTCTCCGTCCAGTGAGCTGTCCGTGCCGCCGCGTTCGAGAATCGAAACATGATCCAAGTGCAGATTCTGGTTGGAGAGGGCTTGGTGTAACGCCGGCAACTCTGTTACCAGCCAGGAGTGCGCCGCGGGCGTTTGAACGCCAATCACCGCTCGCACACGATCACCTTCCAGGGACGCCGTCAATTGCATGGATCCCAGGGCTTCGGTGCGAAGCTCGACTTGCATTTTCGCTTGATCCGTTCCTGCGGACAAAGCGGCCGACGTCACGGTGCGGCCTGCACGAGCTGCCAAGTCTCCCCAGGCGTCGAGGGCGGAGCTCCCTGCAGGATTCGGCACAGAAGCCGGGTCCGGCGTGGAAGGCATCGGCCTCTCTGCGCTCGACGTGGCCGACGGTTGGGCTGGAAGCTCAAAGGTCTTTGGCGACGACGAGAGGTCCAAAGTGCTGTCAACTTTCCCATGGCTACTCTGGCCCGAATCGGGAGCAGTACCTTGGTCGCCGGTATGGGCGTCCCCTGAGGACTTGTTATCGCTGCTGCTCGGTGAGGTCTTGGAGCTCGAGGCGGACGACGCGGAGGCAGAATCAGCCTCACCTAATCCGCCACGTTCCCGGGGCTGGGTAGCTTGATTCTGTCTGACGCCGTTTCCGGCTGGTGCTTGCGCGGCCCTCGACCCGGAGGTTGTGGTTTGCCCTGGCAGGTCGGCCAGGTCAAGACCGGCGCCTGGGGTCCAGGCGAAAGCCTCCTGCCCGATTAGCCGTAGGAAGGGGGAGATTTCCCCTACAACGCTTGCGTTGTCGGTCGGCTGCGCTGAGATACTGCGAGCGCCGGCCGCGGCTGCCGCGGACGGACTTTTGTCGGGGGATGAATGCGGCCCGGCTGCGTCGGGTTGCGATTGCCCCACCTCGGCGCCCTGAGACGGGTGAGGCGCAATGCACGCCTCGCTCTGAACGTCCCCGTACTTTGACGCCGGAGTTGAAACCAATCCTGGGTTCGAATCACCGGTCTGCTGCAGGCCAGCGCCGCCGGCATCGGAACCGCCCGGAGTAGCGGGCAATGCACACCCGGGAGAACTTGCGGCCTGAGCTTCCCGGGCAATCTGCTGGAGGTCCTTGCCGGCGGCGGGATCAGCACCGCTGTCAGCGGATCCACTTGGAGCAGGGAGCGATGCACCCCCAGGAAAACCTGCGGCCTGAGCTTCCCGGGCAATCTGCTGGAGGTCCTTGCCGGCGGCGGGATCAGCACCGCTGTCAGCGGATCCACTTGGAGCAGGTAGCGATGCACCCCCAGGGGAACTTGCGGCCTGATCTTCACGGGTAACTTTGCCAGCGAGGTCCTTGCCAGCGCCAGGATCAGCGTTGCCTGCCGCTCGGTTACCTTCAAGCGATGCACTTAGCCGCTTGGGTCCCACAGCTTCGGTGGGAAGCTGAACTTGCTTTTTTTTCGGAGGCGAAGCAGGGGTTCGCTCTGGCGCTGCCGAAGCTCTGCCATCGCTTCCAGCGGTCGTGGCACGCAATGTCGCGCTATCTGGATGCCTGCGTTGCGGCTCTCCCTTCCGTTCACTCGGCCTCGATTCGTCGCACGTCGTCTGCTGCCCCCGCGTGGCCCGATCCAACTCATGGGTGAAAGTGGCTGGCGCGGCTTGGGAGCCGGTGTCGACGGGCGGGGTAGGGTTGCGGGCATTGAGAGAGCTCGGCCTTGCGCCTGTTGAATCGAAGCTCGTCGTTGTGCAGCACTCCGTCATACGTGACGGTTTGGAGCATGCGGCGGGCCAAACCAGCCCGCGGCCGGGTGGGACCGTTAACCCCTTGGTAATAGGAGTGTTGCCTGTCAGCTAGGGCTGGACATTGATCGATCAGGAGAGGATGTCAGACTGAGGTGGGCAAGTCTTGCCGAGGCAGGCGGGCAAGAACTAGCCCTGCGTCCTGCTTTGGCGGGCCGCAAACAGCTCGTCTTGCTGCTGCTGCTCGCGACGCTCTTCGACCAGGCGATAAGCTTCTGCCTGACGTTCACGCAGCCGCTCCAGGATCTTGCGCTTCTTCTGGGCCTCGAGATAGGCGGCCTGTTGTGCCTGACGCAGTTGCTCGACCTTGGCAATCTCGGCCACCACCAGTTTCAATCGCCGGTCCTCAGCCTCCAGACTGGCTTGAGCGAAGTGGAATTCCACCGCGATCATTCCCGTCCGCATCTGCTGCGAGAGCTTGATCTTCGCCATCTGCTTCTGCTGCTGCCAGGACTCATATTGGGTTCGTAGTTGGTGAAGTCGGCTGATCACCGCCGCGAGACGCATCCTCTCGCGCTCTTCGTACCCCAGGCGCAGTTTCAGAAGTGCTTGAAGCGGAAATCGGAATGCCACGGTGCACCTATCCTGGCAAGGTTTGGAGTGAAGCCATGGTCTGAGCGAAAGGCGCAGCTTCGTCCGAGCGCTGTCGTAAGAAACCGGTGATGGCCGGCATGGCTGCGATTGCCTGATCGAGCAAGGGGTCGGCGCCCTTCTGGTAGGCGCCGACCCGGATCATATCCTCGGAAGCGGTGTAAGTGGCCAGGAGCCTGCGGAGACGAGTCGCCTTTTCCATAGCCTCGCGCCCGGTCACGGCGGGCATCAGCCGGCTCAAACTATCAAGCACCGAGATCGCCGGATAGTGCCCTTGATTGCCGAGTCGGCGGTCGAGAACAATGTGCCCGTCGAGCAGGGCCCTGACCGCATCCACAATCACATCCTGCTGGTCGTCGCCTTCCATCAACACCGTATAAAAGGCCGTGATGCTGCCCTTGCCGAAATGTCCGGCCCGCTCGATGAGCCGCGCCAGAAGCGTAAAGACCGACGGCGTGTACCCGCGGGAGGTAGGAGGCTCCCCGGCCGCAAGACCGATCTCCCGCTGTGCCATGGCGACGCGGGTGAGGGAGTCCATCACCAGAAGAACATGCTTGCCTTTCGAGCAGAAATACTCGGCGATGGCTGAGGCCGCCAACGCGGCACGAATTCGCAGCAGGGGAGACTGGTCGGAAGTGGATACCACTACGACTGAGTTTTCCAGACCCTGTTTCCCGATGGCTTTCTCCAGGTAGTCCCGGACCTCGCGGCCTCGTTCGCCCACCAGCGCCAGAACAGCCAGGTCGGCGGCACTGCCACGGGCCATCATTCCGATGAGCGTGCTCTTGCCCACGCCGCTGCCCCCGAAGATCCCCAAGCGCTGCCCGCGCGCGCAGGTGATGAACCCGTCGATGGCGCGGATACCGCACCCCAGCGCCTCGGTAATCGGCGCGCGCTCAAGCGGCAAATGAGGAGCAGCGTAAAGGGGCCAGCGCTCGGTGGCCTGGTAGGGTGGTCGCGAGTCGAGCGGCTTCCCGGTTCCGTCCAGAACCCGGCCGAGCACCTGATCGCCCACCCGCACCGTTGGGCGCTCACCCCGAGTCGAAATGCAGTCACCATAGCCGATGCCACCCGGCCTCTCCAATGGCATGGAGAGCACGTTCTTTCCGCTGAATCCGACAACCTCGCCGGTATAGACTTGCCCGGTACGGTCCACCATCTCGCAGCACTCTCCCACGGAGCAGAACGGTCCCTCGGACTCAACAAGATTGCCCACGACTCTCGTGATGCGGCCCGTCCATCGCGGGATTGGGCGCTCTTGCACTTGGCGAATATAGGGGGTCAGGCTCGGTCTGGACACTAGAGTTTCGACGGCCTCGCTGCCAGGAGGTCAAAGAAACCTTTTTCGATCTCCTCGAGTTGGGCTTCCATGGAAAGGTCGGAGCTTCCAACCTCGGTTTCGAGCAAGCAGTCGGCGCGGCCCACCGCTGGATCGGCCACCACCGCGGGCTTCACTTTCAAGCCTTGCTGCCGGTTCATGACTTCCTGCCATGCTTCAACCTGTTGAGGGTTTACGCGCAACCGAACGCTCGTCCCCTCGGCAATCTTACCCAAGGCGAGGTGAGCGACAGCCTTGAGCATCATGGGGTCCAGTTGCGCCTCGCGGTGCAAGACCCTACGAGCGATGGCAAGGGCCAAGGTGACAACTTCTCCTTCCACTCGCTGGTAGTAAAGCTCGCGTTCGCCGGCGAAGTCCTCGAGCGTTACAGCCACCCCGGCCTTAGCGGTGGAGATACTCTCTGCGGCTTCCAGCAGACCTTTCTTTCGGCCTTCTTCGAAGCCTGCCTCCCACGCTTTTTTTTCCCGCGCTTTGACCTCTTGCTCCGTGTGTCTCGCGATCTGATAGCGATCCCCACCGAGGGTGGGCCACAAGAGCTCCGCGGAAGAAACGTGTGCGGCGTTCGCCCGGGAAGCTACTGCCGGGAGTACAGAGGGGGAACCGCCCGAGCCGTCAGCGGGCGGATAGTCGAAAGCCTCGAGTACTCCGCTCCCGAGTTGATTTATATCCAGTATTCGTGACTTAGGCAATGTGAGCATTTTCGTCTTCACTTCTCCGAGTCAGTCTGCCAGCGGCCTCCAGGTTGCGGGCCAAATCCGCAATCTCTCGCTGGGCCCGTCTTATATCGCGCACTCGCACCTGACCGAGCGCTTCCATGTCCTCACGCAATATCTCTGCCGCCCTCGAAGACAATGCTTGAAACAGGTGGGCAGCGAGTTGCGGGGACGCACCCTTCAGGGCGAGTGTGAACGTTCTCCTGTCACAACGAGTCAAGACTTCGCGCAGTCCGGCCGCGGACACGTCCAGAAGGTCCTCGAAAGTAAACATCAGGGTGCGGATGGAGGCCGCGAGGTTTTCGTCGGTGGCTTCGATCCCGTCGAGGATGGCACGGCTCGAGGCGGCGTCCAGGGTCTTCATCAGGTTGGCCACCGCGTTGATGCCCCCAAAGGCTAGCCGGCTCTGCTTTCCTAATGCAGCCATTTTCCTTTCTAGAACTTCAGCGATCCGGTGGGCCACTTCCGGAGAGAAGTGCCGCATCTGGGCCATGCGCTCCACCACCGCGGGCCGCAGTTTCTCGGGCAAGCAGGCTAGCAGAGATGAGGTGGCCTTGGTGCCTAGGTAGGCTGCGACCAGTGCAATCGTCTGCGGGCTTTCTCCCTCGAGGAGGCTTGCCAGTTGCTGAGGATCGGCCTGCTGGAGCGAGCTCTCCGGTCCGAACTCGGGGTTCGGGGGTTTCATAGCGTGCTCCAGCAGGCTTTCGCCGGCCGCCTCGCCGAAGGCCTGAACCAATATCTTCTGAGCGAAACCGGAGTCGCCCTTGCTCACCGAGCGCTCGTCGGCAACCGCTTTCTTGTATTCCTGGACCGTGCGATTGGCCAGGTCCGGTGGGATGGGTCCCAGGGATGTGATCTCGCGCGTCAGGCGCTGGACTTCTTTCGCAGGAAGACGGCGAAATACATCGACCGCCAGCTTGTCGCCCAGCAGGACCATCAGGATGGCCGCCTTACGCACCCCTGTAATCCTCTGCGAAGTCAATGTGGCCACTATGCCCCCTCATCGTCGAGGAGCCAGCTCTGGATCACCCGGCTGGCCTCCTCCGGCTCTTTTTCGACGCGTTTGGCGATCGACCTTTTCAACTCTTCATGCCGCTTGGACTCCGCCGTTTCCACCGGTTCGATTTGAATGGCTTCTTGCGTTTCATTTGGCAGAATCCCGGTTGCCGTCGCTCCGACTAGCGCCGGCCGCTCCCCCCGCGGCAGGCGAGGCATCCTGCTGAGAGTGATCACCATTTGCTTTTTCAGGGGTCGGAGGATCAGGAGATAAACCAGAGCGAAGAGCGATAACAGAACCCCGTACCGGATCAAGGTCGACCACTGCTGGACGACAGGCAGAACCTGATCCGCGAGCGTAGGCTCCGCCGGATTCTCTTTGGGTAACCCCAGGAACGAAAGACCCTCGACCGTCAGATGGTCGCCACGTGCGGGGTCGATTCCGATCGCCGCCGACGCCAGGTCCTGGATCTGTTTCAACTCATCGGGAGTCCGCTTGCGCCGCGTTTCAACAGTGTTTCCGTCTTCAACCTTGGTCTCCACGGCGTCGTCCACCAGTACCACGGCGGAAATTCTCTTGATGCTTCCGGGAGGCTGCAACGTATGGCGCAGAGTCCTGCTCACCGCGAACGTCTTGCTTTCGGTCCGCTCGCCTTGCGTCGCGCCGTCACCCTCGTTCGTGTCCTCTGCCTTCGTGCTTCCGGCCTGAGGGGACTTCAAGTTCGGGGCGGCGCCAGCCGCCGCTTTGGAGGCATCGGCGACTTTCGCCTGGGGAACATTACTGGGGGTGCCGGGGATACCTTCACTTGCCCCGTCACGGAGCTGCTCGCTGCTGGTTTGGGACGTGAGCGCCACGACCCCGTTCGGGTCGTAGGTTTCCTGGGTGGTGTCATTCGAAGCCGTTTCAAAATCCACCGAGACGCTGCTCCGGACGTGCTCGACCCCGAGGACGGGAGTCAGCGTCGCAGTGAGCTTTTGGGTCAGGGCTGTCTCGAAGTCGGCGTCGCCACGCGACCCCGTCTGCCGGTCGCTTCCATGGTTGGAGATCGGAACCCGCCCGTCGGCGTCTACGACGGTCACATTCTCGGGCTTCAGGTTATCCACCGAGCTGGCCACAAGGTAGGTAATGGAGTTGATCGACTCCTCGGAAAGGCGCGGCCCTCGCAGTTTCACCAGCACGGCGGCTTTGGCTTCACGTTCGCGCTCGGTAAAGAGGGATTCTTTCGGCAGCACAAGATGCACCCGCGCGCCCTGAACGTCGCTCAAGGACTCGATCGTTCTTTCGAGCTCGCCCTCGAGCGCTCGCTGGTAGTTTACCTGTTCATAAAAGTCGCTTCCCGCCCAGTTCGGCTTATCGAAAAGCTCGAAACCCAGCCGTCCGGTAACGGGCAAACCCGCGGAGGCCATCTGCAGGCGCACTTTGTCAATCTGGTCGGCGGGAACGCTCAAACTCGTACGATCGCTCGAAAGCTGAAAAGGTATGTTCTGCGCGGCCAGGCGTTGGGAGATGGTTTGCGTGTCTTCCGGAGAGAGGCCTGAGTAGAGAGGCTTATAATCGCCCTTTCCGGCCAGCACCACAAAGAGCCAAACGACGCCCGCGACCGCCACGAGGCTCGTCCCCAAAATGATCTTCTGGCGGGCAGTCAAACCCCGAAGGAAGATGGTGGCTTGGGTGACGATTTGTCGGCGGTCGATAGCCATGAGTCAGCCTTTAGAACTGCAGTCCCGAAACTTCCTTGTAGGCTTGAACGATCTTGTTGCGCACTTGCATCACGAGTTGGAACGAGAGGTCGGCTTTCTCCGCCGCCACCATCACCGACTGTACGTCTTCAGTTCCCCGGCCGCTCAGAAGGTTCGAAACCTTCTGGTCAGCTTCGCCCTGGATCTGCTGGGCTTGATCCAGGGTCTTCCGTAACGTATCGAGAAACCCTGGCCCATTACCGGCTGCCGGCTTCGAGACTTCGGTTTGGAACCGCCCCGGGTCTAGCGGCGGTAGACCGCTGATGACGTTGCTCATTGCCCTAATCCAGCCCCTGATGCTGCCGGCCGTACCTCAATTACTGCAAAATGGTGATTGCGTCCTGGATCATCGCCTTAGTCGCCTGCACTGCCGAAATATTCATTTGGTAAGACCGCGCCGCGCTCATCAAGTTCACCATCTCCTCGGTCGGATTGATGGCCGGGAACGACACATAGCCTTGGGAGTCCGCGTCGGGATGTCCAGGTTCGTACCGCCGGACCGGCGGGGCCTGATCGGTGACGACGCGCTCGACGCGGACGCCCCGCATGTGCACGTCGTTGAACGAGGCAAGAGCCACATCAAAGCTGCCGGCGCGTAGCCTCTCCGGTCCGAATACAACTTCCTGCTTCTCGTAAGGTCCGCCCTGAGATGTATGGGTGGTTTCCGCATTGGCCAGGTTACTGGCCACCACCTCCGCGCGCTGCCGCTGGGCTTGAAGCGCGGAAGCGCTGAGATCGAGAACGCCGAACAGGTTCATCTTCTTAGCTCCCTTCACTGACTTTCGATCACCGACTGCAGAGTTTTGAACTGGTCCCGCAACAGTTGAACCCCCAGCCGATACATCAACTGGCTCTGAGCGAGCAGCATGCCTTCGCGATCCATGTCGACGTTGTTGCCGTCGGGACGTTCCACCAGTCCCCGGACTTGCCGGACGTGGGGCTCGAAAGAAACGGACGGCTCCATTTGCGCTTTTCGAAGCTCGGCTTCGAAGTCGACGTCGCGCGTGTGGTACTTGGGCGTATCCAGGTTGGCGATATTGTTTGCCACCAGAGCCTCCCGGAAAGACGCCAGGTGCAGGAAGCCCTCGATCTGACCGAGGAGATTGGAATCGATCCAGCTCATGCCATCCTCCGTGGCCCAAGGCCGTATTCGCGAATCTTATTGCGGACGGTTCTGAGACTGACACCCAACAGGTCAGCGGCGCGGGTGCGGTTGCCTCCGGTGGCCTCGAGCGTGCGCTCGACGAGTCGCCGCTCCAGTTCTCGCAGGGTCAAGCCCGGCTCGACCGGCGCCGAAGCGGTTGGGACTGCGCAGTTGAATTCATATCCGTTCAGTACTTCGAGGCCGATCACGGGCCCGGGTGAGAGAGCGAGCACGCGTCGAATCAGATTCTCCAGCTCGCGGATGTTTCCCGGCCAATCGTACTGCTGTAGGCGTTCCAGAAGCTCGGCCGAGAGCGTGACTTCCCGGCCCCCGGCACCGGCTCCGTATTGCCGGACAAAATGTTGCGCCAACTCCGGGATATCCTCGCGGCGCTCGCGCAAAGGAGGAAGCGCCAGCGGAATCACATTGAGACGGTAATACAAATCGGCGCGAAAGCCGCCCTGCTGGACGGAATCGCGCAGGCGGCGGTTGGTGGTGGCAATCACTCGAACGTCGACCTTCACCGAGCGAGTGTCGCCCAGCCGGTCCACTTCGCGCTCCTGTAGCACGCGCAGCAGTTTGGGCTGCAATGTCAGCGGCATCTCGCTCACCTCGTCCAACAGCAGCGTGCCGCCGTTAGCCAGTTCGAATCGCCCCGGCTTCGAGTTCATGGCGCCGGTGAAAGCGCCGCGCACGTGGCCGAAGAGTTCACTTTCCAGGAGCGTCTCGGGAAAGGCAGCGCAATTCACGGCTACGAAGGGACCGTCGCGGCGCGGGCTGGCGAGATGGATGAACCGGGCCAAAACCTCTTTCCCGGTGCCGCTTTCGGCCTCGATGAGAATGTCAGCTTCGGTCTTCGCGGCGCGCCGGGCGATCTCGACCAGAGTCCGGAAGCGCGGCGACCTGCCTATGAGACGCGCTTCCGCCGCGTCGGGTTGGGCTTGGTCGCGCCGGCCCAGGATCCGTTCCGCGGCCTGCCGCAGTTGCTCGAAGGGCACGGGCTTGATCAGATAGTCGCAAGCTCCTTCCTTCATCGCCGTGACCGCTTCGGGAACGTTTCCGAAGGCCGTGAGGAAGATCACCGCTGCTTCCGGCGCCATGGTTCTTATGCCTTGCATCACCGCCAAGCCGTCGCCGTCCGGCATCCGCATGTCGGTGACCACCAGCGGGCAAGGGGCGGAGCGAAAAAGAGCCAGAGCCTCGTTCTTGCCTGAGGCCGTACGCACCCTCCAGCCGCTGCGCCGAAAGCTCGCCTCCAATGCCGCTCGCATTCCGACTTCGTCATCAACCACCAGAACGTCCGTCATCTGCCATCCTTGCCGGCGCGGCCACCAGCCGCCCCGCTTGCCAAACTCCCTAGCTCGGAAAAGCCATGGTAAAAGTGCTGCCGTGGTGAGGAGCGCTCTTCACTCGAAGCGTGCCCCCGTTCTGTTCCACCACCCGTTTCGAAACCGCGAGGCCCAGCCCGGGGCTGCCCGGGGTCGTCGTGAACCCGGCCGCGAAAATCTTCTGGAGGTTCTCCGGCGCGATGCCACTACCTTGATCTTCAAAATCAATCCGCGCCCCCTGGTTCGCGCCTTCCAACTGACCGCGGCGCACTCGGACCGTCAGGATCCCACCGGAGGACATGGCGCGAAAGGCGTTGATCGCCAGGTTGAAGAAGACCTGCTGCAGACGATGCGCGTCGCCATGAATCCAGATGCCCTCCTGGTTGTTGTTCGGTTTCATCAGGCGAATCGCCATGCCACGCTGCAAAGCCAGTGGTTGAAGAAACTCCAGCGTATCGTCCAGCAGCTTCTCGACATCGACCGGTACCCTTTGCGGGGGAGCCTGGGTGTGGAACTGCAAGACATTGTTCACCGTGGCGGAGAGAGCCCGGAGGCCGGCTTGCAGGTGTACGCACCATTGGCTCACATCGAGTTGCTCGCGCGTGGCGTCACTGATCAGGCCGGCGAAAAGCTCAAGACTGGCCAAGGGGTTGCGAATCTCGTGTGCCAACACTGTGGTCATCTCACCCAGGGCCTGGAGGCGGCGCGCTGACTCGCGCTCCCGCTCCAGCCGCCGTTGTTCTGTGACGTCGCGTAAGATGAAGACAAAGTCTCCGCGCTCGGACGAGGGCTCGGGCAGGACAGCGCACGTTATCGCGATCAAGCGCTCGCCTTCCCCCCCTTCCAGTGGCCAGATCCGCTCCGCCCCGGGGCCGCTGAAGATAATATCGACCAGAAGCTTCTGCAAAGATTCCGGAACGGGAGCGAAGTTTCGCATAGTCGACTTTTGATCGATGGCCAGCAGACGGCGTGCCTCCGGGTTTGCCAATCGCAACTGAAGATTGGAATCAGCTACCAGAACCCCGCAAGGTAGCCCTTGCAGGGTTCGGCTGAGCCAGGCTCGCATACTCTCGTTGGCAGCCAGGCTTTGTTGCAGGTCGCGGTTCTTGACTTCCAGTTCGTGACGCAGCCCAGCCAATTCCGCCTGAAGCTGCCCGTAGGAAGCCTCCAGCGAGCCCGCGGCTTGAGCAAAAGACTCAAAAGCCTGGTTGAGCGCCTCGGGGTCCGGCGCCAGAGTCTGGATCGGCGCCGGCAATATTTCCCCGGTAGTGGGCAAAGTCGGCATAGCGGTCACTGGAGTGCACGATCACTGCCAAGATTTGAAGCGGGAGGTAAAATTCCTCTAATTCGAGTGCGGGGCGCGGGACCTCCTTCCCGTGACTCCCTCGTCCCATCTCGTCGTAGCGGTCACAGGGTCACGTGCTCGGGCAGTATCTCTGGCGAGTCCTCGGAAAGGATGAAGGCACGCTCGATCTTGTGCCGAAGCTCCCGGATGTTCCCCGGCCAGGACTGGTCCTTGAGCAGGTCTCTCGCGGCGGGCGACAGGGTCTTGGGCTGAACGCCGGCCTCCTGGCAAAGGTCGCGGAGGAAAGAGATGGTTAAGGGAAGAATGTCCTCGGGACGACTACGGAGCGGGGCGAGGGGAATGGGGAATACCATGAGCCGGTAGTAAAGGTCCTCGCGGAACTGTCCCTCGGCGATGCGTTTGGTCAGGTCGGCATTGGTGGCGGCAATCACGCGGACGTCGACGCGAATGACATCAGGGCTGCCCAACCGCTGCACCTCGCCCTCTTGCAGAAACCGCAGGAGCTTCACCTGGATACTCAGCGGGACCTCGCCCACCTCGTCCAGGAACAGCGTTCCGCCGTGAGCGGAATGGATCCGGCCCAGACGCGACTGGAAAGCGCCGGTGAAAGCGCCGCGCGCGTGGCCGAACAACTCCGCTTCCAGCAGCGGTTCGGGAATCGCCGCACAGTTCACCGTTACCATCGGCTGCCGGGCTCGGGGCCCAAGCTGATGGATGGCCCGCGCGACGAGCTCCTTTCCCGTTCCCGTTTCTCCCATCACCAGCACCGGAGTCGACCGTGCCGTCACCAGCCTCGCCAGGCGGTACACTTGCTGCATGGCGCAGCTTTCTCCGATCATTCCCGGCAGGGGCTCAACGGGCTTGTAACCGTTGCCGTTGCCATTGCCGTGCAAGGAACCGCTGCCGTTCCCGGTTCCGAAGCCGTTCTTGGCTGCTGCGAACCCCTTGCCATTTCCGCATCGAGGGTTCTTATCGGTATCACAGTAAACGCAAAACTCTGATCCGGCGCAGATTCCCAAAGGGCAGGCTGAATTCGGGTCGGATCCGGCGACGAAAACTCGGACGTTGGGGAAAGCAGTCTTCACGATTCTGGCCAGTTCGGCGACGTCGAGGTCGGGCAGCCAGCGATCCAGCAGCAGAGCGTCGTGCTGTTCGGATTCCAACATAGCGAGCGCCTCGGCTCCGCCGTTGGCTTGGTTGGCCTGCTGATGAGGAGCACACAGTTTCTCCAGCACTTTGTCGCGAAATTCACCATCGGGGCTGACGATCAGCATGAAGTACCCCCTGGTCTACGGGAGTGAAATGACAACCGCAGGCCGTTCGGCGCCAGCGAGCGGGCTGGCTCTCAAATCATAACTTATTAACATAAGTAATACATTAAGCCATTATGAAAGTTTTCTTAGCTCCTCCCGGGTCATGCTTTGGGGATCTCGCCGATGGTGCGCCGTGTTCCTCTCCCCCGTGGACACCGAAGGCGAGCTTACAGACTTTTTCCGCGCGCGAACTCGCCCCGGAACCTCCACCGCCAAGGTAGCCTTCTCGAACGGGCCGCGATTAACTGATATGCTCAGCACCCGGCTTTTCGGTCCTGTATTCTGGGCATCAGCATCTGCCAAGTCGCGCAGCGAACTGACGATACCGTTCAGCCGGATCAACTGTTCCAAGGACTCCTCCAACGCGGCCCGATATCCTTCTGCCGTGTTCTCCGACAGTAAGGCAAGTTCCACCGTGCCATGAAGGGCCGTCAGGGGCTGGCTCATCTTGTGAATCTGATCGGCTACCAGCCTTGGCCAAACGCCTGTGGAATTCCTGGCAGGACCAACGGGCTTGGTCCGTGAAGTTTTCCATGCACTTTGGTTGCCTGTCGCCCCGAGCGATTGCGACACGGGCGTCGTTGAAGAGTAACTCTTAGTGTTATTCTGCCCCACTTGCGCCTCCTATTCCTTTTCTCGTCTGCCGCCGGTCTTCGCAATACTTTGTTCCGTCCAAAACGCGATAGACAACATGCGCCTTCCAGCGCACCACCTTGGACGAAAATGCCCGTCTCGATCAAGCTCGCACCGGCTCCGGTCCCAATTCAGCAATCGGTCGGAAAAAAACCAACGAGTTTTTCGTGCCAACCACCACGACGTTAAATATTTCGTTCGCTCAAAAATAGCTCATGTTACAGAAAACACGGTAGTTAGCGATTCAATTTCGTTTAACATTCTTGTTTTCAATGGCTTGCTCCATGGTTGTCCGGATTCGGACATCCGAATCCGCAACTGCGACCGCCTGCGATGTTCTGTCGGCGAGTTTGTCGAAGACATAGGCAAGAGTGCCTGTGCTAGGGGAACTCGGACCGGCTTGCAACGTTCTGTCGGCGAGTCCCATAACCCCTGCCCCGCCTATGCACATGCCAAACCCAAACCCCGGTGTCCGCCGTGCCCTGCTTTTCACACCAGAAAGTTGAGTCCATTCAAAACCCGCGAGAATCGCCCGAGAATGCCTGCAACTTATTGAAAGCATTAGGATGCTGACCACAATTCTCGAATTCGCAATAGAGAGAAGTTGTTCGTCGGCAGCAATCTCTCCAAAAATGGGGCGAAAATCGCTGTAGCTTACTGATTTAGCGGTGTTTATCCTCCTTTGCTTCGTTTGCCGGGATTTACGCATAAGCCCTTGATAAAAAGTGCTTTGTTTGTCGTGGCTTCGCTAGGCTTCGTTTCCCAAAAACGGCCTGAAGATCTCTACAAGTTTTTGATTTAACTAGCGATATGCCCTGTGGCTTGGTCTGCGTCATAGCGGCTATCTCATAGATAACAAATGTGGCGAACCTGTTGGTTGGATCGCGCTCGCCCGCGTGCCTTCGCATGACTGCGAATCCGTCAATCAGTCCTCCCCGCTCCGCACCGGACCAATCCGATAGCCGACTCCACGGATGGTGTTGATCAGCTTTTGGTCGCGACCGTCGTCGATCTTCCTTCGCAGGTAGCTGACGTAGACGTCGACTACGTTGGTCATTGTGTCGAACGAGAGATTCCAGACGTGCTCGATGATCATGGCGCGCGTCACTGTTCGGCCGGAGTTTCGCATCATGTACTCGAGCAAGGAGAATTCTTTTGGACTCAGTTCGATAGTTCGTCCGTCCCGGTTCACGCGGCGATCAACCCGACTCAACTCCAGGTCGGCGATGCGGAGGCTGGTCTCGACCGGGCGCGACGTGCGGCGCAGCAAGCAGCGAGTGCGCGCGGCAAGCTCGGAAAAGGCAAATGGCTTAGGCAGGTAGTCGTCTGCCCCAAGATCCAATCCTTTCACCCGGTCCTCAACCTTAGTGCGTGAACTGAGGATTAACACGGGCGCGGAAGAACGCGCCCCACGGATACGCTTGAGGACGTCCAACCCATCAATGCCCGGCAGATTCAAATCGAGAATGATGAGGTCGTAGTTGCAGCCTTCCGTCATCTGAAGCGCCGCGGCGCCGTCCAGAGCAACGTCAACCGCATAATGCTCGGCTTCGAGGCCCTTCTGCAAAAAGCGGCCGACCGGCTTGTCGTCCTCTACCACCAGAACCCGCATCGAATCTTCCCCCGAGTAATCGGTGTTCTGTCGGTAACCTCGATGACGCCGAAGTATCCGATGGCTAAATAAGTCATTACTCCAACGAATATTAACCTCAGGACACCGAAATAGCAAGCCCCGATTTTTGAGAGCTGCCTCATTAGAAATCGTCAAGGTCGTCGTCCGACTTGAGGGGAAAATAATGAGAGAGTGAAAAGCCAAGCGGGAATTCGAAGAACGCAACGCGTCAGCCTGATTCCCGAATCTCGACTTTCGAGTTTTCGATTGGGCGAGCTTCGAGATGCGGGCCTTACTTGCCACCCTTGGGTGGCAAGGCCCTGATGATGGAAGTGGCCGCCAAATGAGTGGAGAAATCCTCTGGGGGAAGGATCACAATATCCACGCGTCGATTTAGCGCCCTTCCTTCCGGCGTATCGTTGGAAGCCGCGGGGTGGAACTCCGCGTATCCGCCGGCGGAAAGGCGAGCGGGGTCAAAACGGTACTGCGCGGTGAACAAGGAAATCATGTTGGTGGCGCGCGCCGTGGAAAGCTCCCAATTGGAAGCGAAGGCCGAGGAGTGAATCGGGACGTTGTCGGTATGCCCCTCGATGCGGAGAAAGCAGGTGTGGACAAGCAGCACGGCGGCTAGCTTGCTGATGGCCGGCTCAGCTCCTTCCTTTAGAGTGGCGGATCCGCTGTCGAAGAAACCAACTTCGCGAAGGCTGAGCACCATTCCGTCCCCCCTCGGTTCGATCGCCACTTCGTTCAAACGCAACTGGGGAGCGAGGGCCCTCTCGATCTCGCGCCGCAATTGGTCGAGGTCGGGGAGACCAGGCCCGCCTCCGGGTCCAGCTCCGGGTCCAGCCCCGGGTCTGCCCCCGGGCCCGCGTCCGTATCCGCCTCCGGGTGCGCCTACGGTCGCTCCAGGTTTGCCGCGCGACGTCGAAACCAGCCGTCCCATGGCTTCGGTGAGTGGCGTGTTCTCGACCAATTGGGCCTCGGAGTACGGCATGGGCGCCGTGGTAGAAAGGGGCATCTTGGTGTTCGAGGCTTCAAAGATACCCATTTGCTGAAACGCCACCTGCATGGCGAGAGCGAGTTTTCCCACCTTGCGCTTGTCGACTTGCGACGATGAGAACATCACCACGAAGAACGCAAACATCAAGGTGATAAAGTCAGCGTAGGAAACCAGCCATCGTTCGTGGTTTGCGTGCTCAGGATGCCGCTTCTTTCTGCTCACCCTCGGCCTCCTTCTTTTCTTGCTTCTCTTGCGTGCCCGCCACCAGGAACCCTCGCAGCTTGGTTTCGACCATGCGCGGGTTCAGCCCCTCCAGGATGGAGATCACTCCCTCCAGGATCATCTCCCGGGTCAGTTGCTGTTCGCGCATGCGAATCTTCAGTTTCCCCGCCGAGGGAAGAAGGAAGATGTTGGCCAAGGCCACACCGTAGATGGTGGCTACAAAAGCCACGGCGATGCCCTTTCCCACCTCAGTGATATTATCCAGGTGCTGCATCACCTGGATGAGTCCGAGCACCGCGCCGATGATGCCGATGGTGGGCGAAAACCCGCCCGCCGACTCGAAAACCTGGGGGATCTTCTCCTCGTGCTCGGTTTGGTTGTCCATCTCCAGTTCCATCATCTTACGCAGTTCCTGCGGATCGGTTCCGTCGATCGCCAACATGAGAGACTTCTTAAGAAACGGGTCGTCCATTTTGTCCAGTTGTTTGTCCAAGGAAACGATGCCGTCTTTGCGGGCTTGCTTGGCGTAGCCCACCACTTCCTGGATGATGGTCTCGAAGTCCCTCGACTTTTCGAAGAAGACCTGGCTGAGATGGGACACACTGGCCAGGACGAGCGGGAGCGGGTACTGAATCATGACCGCGCCGAAGGTCCCTCCGAACACGATCATCGCCGCGGTAGGCTGAAGGATCTGGGCCAGTTTGCCGCCCTCGATCATCATGCCGCCCAGGATTCCCGCCAGCGCCAGTGCAATGCCGGCAAAGGTACTTTTGTCCAACGCCGACCCCCTTAGTCTGGCCTCGACGAGTCATCATCCTCCGGCTGCCAGGTTGCCTTGGGCGGCAGCGCGGTACAGATCCCGGCCATCACGCGCCGCCGGAAGTCGACGATGCGGCTGATAATTTCTTCGGTGGTTTCCAACACCACGACCTTGTTCCCGGTGATGAGGGTGATCACCGTGTCTGGTTTGTTCTCAATGAACTCAACCAACTCCGAGTTCAGCACCATGGGCTGGTTGTTGAGTTTAGTGAGATGGATCATTACTCTCCTCACAATCTCCCGCACCCACGAACCCATGTTGTAACAAGCAATCGTTAGTCCGTTTAATACGTCCGTTTTATATATCGACCGCTTTCGGAAAAACTCTGAGGGGTAGTTAGCGTGGGAATGCCCAACCTCCAGCTTGGGGCTGGCGGGGATAGGTCTGGCAACGGAAGTCCCAGCGATAAAAGGGAGAAAGATCCCTGGCATTCCAGGCTTATCTGGATGGGCAAATATTGCCCACTGCGTGTTTACGGATGTCGGCCCTCCGGGGTGCGTGCTTGATCTTGGCGGGCGGTCTGCTTTGCCAGCTTTTCAATCTCATCCCGCAGGCGATGCACCACGGCCTGCCAATCTTCTGTCACAGATTTTCGAAACAAGCGCGCTGTAGGATACCAGGGACTGTCTTCGCGACCCAATAGCCACCGCCAGTCGGGCACGTGGTGCAGCAGTACCCATACGGGCTTTCCTAACGCGCCAGCAAGGTGCGCCACCGAGGTATCGATCGAGATGACGAGGTCAAGATTGGCGACAATCGCCGCCGTATCGGCGAAATCTTTCTGCTCCGCGTCGAGGTCGATGACCATCATGCGGGAGGGAAGCCCCCGGATCTGCGCTGCAGCCGGACCCTTCTGTAGCGAGTAAAAACGTGTGCCTTCGACGGCGGTGAGCGGTGCCAACGCCGCAAGCGGAATAGAGCGCATGCTCTCGCGCGGATGCTTTGAATTCCCTGCCCACGCCACGCCGACGCGAAGTTCACTTCCTTGCAGTCTCTCCGACCACCGTTCGACCTCCCCGTCATTCGCACGCAGGTAAGGCACGGAGCCAGGAATACTCGCCAGTTCCGTCTTGAATGCCAGCGGAAGACTCATCAAGGGGCACTGCCAGCGGAAGTCCGGGAGGGGATCCCCTTGCGAGAGTACCTGTCCCCACCCCTCCATCCCGGCGATCAGGCGGCGTAACCCCGCCTGGACTTCCAGCAGCACTCGCCCTCCGCGCGCCGCTACCAATGGGGCGTAGCGGACAAACTGCATGGTGTCTCCAAGTCCTTGCTCCGCATATAGCAGAATGGAGTCCCCTCCCAGCGGTTCGCCGCGCCATTGCGGCTGCGAGAAGGTGCGCTTGGCATCGCGCAGATGCCTGGAACCCCAGCGGAATTCGTACTCCTGCCAGCCCGGCGAGAACCTACCTTGCAAGAGGTGCAGCACGCCAAGATAGAAACGCAACGTGCCGGACTGAGGCTTGTACGCCAGCGCGCGCCGGTACCACGTCTCGGCGGCCATCAGATCTCCGCGGTTCGCGAAGAGGTGCCCGATGTTGTAGTGAGCTCCGGCGTGATCCGGTTTCAGAGCGAGGGCACGACGAAAGCAGGCCAGCGCATCCTCGGTGTTGCCCTGCTTCGAAAGCGCGGAGCCGAGATTGTTGTGTGCATCCGCCATCCCAGGTGCAACTGCAATCGCTTGACGCTGCAGCTCGACAGCCAGCGCGAAATCTCCCAAATCCTGGCACACGAGTCCTAGGTTCGTGAATGCCTCGGCACAGTCTGGTTTCAACTGCAAAGCACGGACATACGCTTCCGTGGCCGCCGACAGCTCCCCTGCCTGATGAAGCATGGCGCCGAGGCCGATTTGCGCCTGCAGATCGGATGGCCTAAGTTTGATGACGCGCCGGAATGACTCCGCCGCTTCCCTAAACCTATGTTGATCACGTAGCGCCCTGGCGAGCGTCAGGTGAGAGTCCGGGTGGTCAGGCGCGATGGCAACGGCGCGTTGGTGCGCCCCGATGGCAGCCGACATTCTGTTATTGCGAGCCATCTCTTTTCCTAAGTCGTATTGCCCCACGGCGGAAGTGGATTCGCATCGCGGCTCCACTCTCGGCGCGACCGGAAACAAGGTCGTGATGCTGGGGACCGGTCATCCCGATATGATGAGCGGCCCCAAGCTCGGCCGAGAGAGGTCAAGCCCTGGATCACTGCTCTTAAGCTGCTTGCAATCGCACTTCCATGAGAAAGTGCTTACTATTGCATCATCACCGTTAACCGCGTTGAAGCTTGGATGCCCGGGTGCTCGATTAGTCTTGAGCCTGCCATCTGAGAGGTGTTCATGGCCCTACACTTGAACTCATCGCGCGTGGGCGTAATTGGCCCTCCGTTTGCACAGGAATGCAAGTGGCCGGCAAAGGTACGAGATCTGGTGACGATTGAGGGCGCTTTGGCCCGGCTGCGGCATAGTCCGGTTCGTTAGATGAGGTCCCATGCGGGTACTGATTACAGGCGGTGCTGGCTATATCGGAAGTCATGCAGCCAAAGAAGTAGCCCGGAGAGGGCATACGGTTGTTGTGCTGGATAACCTGAGCACTGGTCACCGCTGGGCGGCCAAATCTGGTCCATTCATCGAGGGGGATGTAGGCGATACTTCGCTCGTTCAGGATACTCTGTCTTGCTATGGCATTGACCTCGTCATGCACTTCGCCGCCCATGCCTATGTCGGCGAATCCATGGCCAATCCACGGAAGTACTTCCGCAACAATGTCGTGAATGCCCTCGCGCTATTCGACGCCATGCTTCAAGCGGGGGTGCGGCGCGTCGTCTTCTCCTCGACCTGTGCGACGTACGGAGTGCCCGAGTCCGTTCCCATCACCGAGGGGGCGCCGCAGCACCCGATCAATCCCTACGGCGAATCCAAGCTGTTCGTTGAGAAGATGCTAGCTTGGTATGGCAAGGCTTACGGGCTCAAGTCAGTTGCGCTTCGCTACTTTAATGCGGCCGGAGCGGATCCTGAAGGTGAATTGGGCGAAGCACACGATCCGGAGACCCATTTAATTCCGTTGGTGCTGGATGCGGCTGCCGGGGCCAGGAAGTTTGTCGATATTTATGGCACCGATTACGCCACTGCGGATGGGACTGCCGTTCGCGACTATATCCATGTAAGTGACTTGGCGCGTGCGCACCTGGCGGCTGCCGAGTACCTGCTCGGTGGAGGCGAAACCGTTGCACTCAACCTGGGCACCGGCCATGGGTACTCTGTCCGCGAGGTAGTTGCCTCCGTTGAGCGTGTGAGTGAGCATCTGGTCCCTGTCCGCGAGATGGCGCGCAGACCGGGTGACCCGCCGGTTCTGGTGGCGCAGCCGACAAAGGCGAAATCGGTTCTTGGCTGGTCTTCTGTAGAAACGGGACTGGACGAAATCGTGCGCACGGCATGGGATTGGCACCAGTCGGGCGCGAAACAGGCGGCGTTGCTGGACGGCGCTTGGCAAACGGGATCCGAAGAGCATTCGATTGGCTTGTCGGAGGCGCGGGTCTAACCGCGATCTTAAGCGAACTCTCATCATTTATCCCGTAGTGGAGAGGGTTTCATTTCACGGGCTTTGTGACTCTCGAGCGAGAGCCAGCTTTCGTATTATTTCTGTTTGTTTTCAGCGCGTTGGAGCTTCTTCTGCCGGGACCAACGTGGTGTTATGCCGAACCCAGAATTTGGCCCTGCACATGCAATGTGGCCTGCGGAATGATTGCGAGGAGCTTCCAGTATCGAGACACCGAGGCGCAAAGGACGAGAGGAATGATAGGCATCGGGAAAACGACTGACCTCCCCGAGCAAGCGAGGAGATTCTGTTCAATCATGAATCGCCGCGCCGAGGGCTGGACTTCGTGAGCATACTCTTCATGGTTCCTTTTGAGGAAGTTCGAGCATGTTCACCTTCGTGGTACGACGTGGTTTCGGTACGAAGGAGAAATGAGGGTTTTCTGTTATTTCACGCCATTGTCTAGAATGCTCGGGCGAGTAGGGAGGCGAATCACCCATGCCGGTTTCTAATCTGAGAGTCTCGATCGTCATCAATACTTACAATCGGGCTACTAGCCTCGATACGACTCTGCAGTCGTTGCGCAGGCTGAACTATCCCTGGTTTGAAGTGGTGGTGGTCAATGGTCCTTCGCCGGACCACACATCCGAGGTGCTGGAAAAGCATCGTGCGCACATTCGAGTTGGGACCTGTTCGGAGCGCAATCTATCCGTCTCGCGGAACGTCGGCATCGAAATGGCGCACGGCGAGCTCGTTGGATTCATGGATGACGACGCGGTGCCGGACGAGAACTGGCTGGATGACATTGTAGCCGCCTTTGACAGCGACGATGTGGGGGCCGCGGGCGGCATCGTGTATAACCACACTGGTTACGATCTCCAATATCGCTACTCCCTGTGTAATCGTCTCGGCAACCCGCGCTGGAACGTTCCCTTCCCGGGCGGAGAATTCTGCTACCCTGGCTGCCTCGAGTTTCCCTACCTGCAGGGAACCAATGCCGTTTACCGTCGCAGCGCTCTAATGGAAGTGGGGGGGTGGGACGAAGAATTCGGTCCCTATTTGGACGAGACCGATGTCTGCATGCGCTTGATCGACGCCGGCTACCTCCTCAAGCAACTTTCGAACGCCTTTGTCTATCACCGCTTTCTCCCTAGCGATATGCGCGGCGCCAGCCGCGCCACCACGAACTATCGTCCGGTTATCAAAGGCAAGATTTACTTTAGCCTTAAGAACAGTCCACCGGGCACATCCACGCGCACGCTGGTGGAGGATTGGAAGCGATCCATCGATGAATGGGAAGCGACCCTCCGCCATCACATTGCACAAGGGATTGCTCCGCAGGAGGCAATGGAGCAGTTTCAGCGTGATGCTGACTTGGCAACGCGTGAGGGCATCGAACATGGGCTCGTGCAGCCCCGGCGCTTCATCGGTTCGCCCATCGCCCGACAATTGCGCGGATCCGTTGCTTTCGACGTGCTTGACCCGGCATACGCCGGAACCTTTAAGCCCTGTACTACCCTGCTGCCGAAGTCCGAGAGGTTGACCGTTTGCTATCTAAGCCAGACATACCCGCCCAGCGGGGTGGGTGGTATCTGCCGGCTCACCTACGATCTCGCCAATGGTCTCGCCGCGTGCGGGCACAACGTGCACGTGCTCACCCGAAGCACAGCGTCCCACAACACGGTGGATTTCGAAGAAGGTGTCTGGGTGCATCGGCTGGCTATGGACCAGGAGGAGCCATCGAGCCCGCCGGGCATAGTAGTGCCGAAGCACATCTGGCAATTTTCAGCCCGGATGCTGCGCGAGTTGAAACGCATTCAACAAACGCACGCGATCGACATTGTCGAGGCACCCATCTGGGATGCCGAAGGCATCGCCCCGATTGTGGACGGCTCCTTCCGGATGGTAACGAGCCTGCACACGTCGATCAAGACGTGGATCAAGACCAATTCCGAACTGGTGACCGGCACGGCCGAGCAGCAGAGATTCTTTGAGGAGCTAATCGCGGCGGAAACGCTGGTGACGGAGCGCGCCCACGGCCTGCGCGCCAACAGCCAAGCGATCGTCGAGATCATGCAGGAGAGCTACGGCATCCAATTCCGTCCCGGGCAGCTCCTCGTTGTTCCCCACGGCATGGAAGACCGCTCTCGAGGCAAGCTGCCGGCCCAGAAAAAGGATACCCTCGACGTGCTCTTCGCGGGCCGCTTCGAACGCCGCAAGGGCATTGATGTGCTTCTGAAAATAATCCCCGCACTTTGCCTGAAATATCCCAAGGTGCGCTTCATTCTGGTGGGTGAAGATCGGCCCCAGCCCGACGGCACCACGCGGGCCGGACTGTTCCGGGCACGGCACGGCAAGGCGCCCTTCCGCAACCAGGTAATCTTCACCGGCAAGATCTCCGACGCCGAGCTCGAGAATTACCTCGCGCAGTGCGACATCTTCGCGGCGCCCTCGCTCTTCGAGTCCTTTGGCCTGGTCTTCCTTGAAGCCATGATGTTCTCAAAGCCGGTGGTGGGCTGCCGAGCAGGCGGGATGAAAGAAGTAATCGAGGATGGCGTCACCGGCATTTTGGCAGAGCCCGGTAACGCGGAGAGCCTGCGCACGGCGCTCGCCACCCTGATCGCGGACCCAGCCAAGCGTGAAGCCATGGGAAAAGCGGGGCGGGAGAGATTCCTCGCGCACTACACGCGAGAGGGAATGACCGAGCGCACGCTGAACCTCTACCGCCACGTGCTGAAATCAACAACGGCGAAAGCCACCGTGATGCCCCCGCCTCGCGTCAGCGCAGAGCTGATGGAGGCGGCGCATTGAGCGCCATAATGATCACATTGTGATCGCACCCTCCCACCTTCTCACCGAGGCCGCCGAGGTCTTGCATCGGCCTCGAATCCAATCACCCTAGCATTTCTCCGACGATGACATTCAGATTTAATGCCAGTATCTGGCTGGAGTCCATCACAAGTTTTGGGGCGGGGGGCTTAAAGCTCAACCGCTTGTTTATTGCCTCTCCTCGCGGAACAGGGTGATCGGCGTGGGACGATTTGACTCCGCCCCTTTCGGGATCTCGGTTGGAACCCGAAGCGCTTGTTGGGGGCTTGGGCAGTGAAGAAGCGGCGCCAGCGGTTGATGGGTTCTTGTGCAGGCGCACAAACGTCGTGGGAGGCGAAAGTCACCCTCTGCGCGAGAAGCGCAGGAGTTGCAACCCGCCCCAGAGAGCATCGTGCTCCAGGTCGACGGTTTTTTCGGTGGAGATCATGCCGCAGTTGACAAGGCAGTCTCCAGCATCGTTCCGGGCAGCGTTGATGCCTGCCACAACCTCCCTGTTGTGCGCATCGTGGAATAGCAGATAGGCGTCGTCTTCCAGGTAAGCGAGTACCCCTTTGATGTCCCGAACCACTCCTGCCGTCGAATGGTCGCCATCGATGAGGGCAAAGTGAAACTTTCCACCCACGGCCTGTGAGGCGGCAGGCAGGATGTCAGGCGAGCAGCCCTGCTGCAAGGTGACGCGGTGTGCGATCGTCTGCCAATGCTCGGGTTTGACCACCGGGTTCGGATCGACACACGCCAGCCTTCCAACGCCAATATCATCGAGAGCCGCCGTGATGATCATGGCTGAACCGCCTTTGTGCGTGCCAATCTCCAGGCACCTGAGCGGCCGGAGGCCAGCGACGAGGCCGTATAGCAGGACACGCTCGGTCATGGTCATCAGGACCGGAGCTTGATGAACCACGTCGAAGCGGGCCGGGAAAAACCCTGCCTTGCCGGCAACAGGCGTGGATGCTGCTGGGGGCGCCGACGGTTGCGCGCGCAATTCTTTCAACTGCGCCTCCAAGGCAAGCTGGCGCCTCAATGCGGTACTGATCGCGGTGGCGTGCAGATTGAGCGTCTCTAGAAGTAGGCCTTGATCGAGAGGACCGTCGTCGAATGCAGGTTTGGAGTTGGCGGGAGGCGTCTGACGGCAACACTGTTGACTTACTGACATGGGTTCGAGTCTCCTTTGGAAACGATACGGTTCAGACAAACGCTCAGAATGCCGGCAGTCGCCTGCCCAAACCTCGCCACGCCCGAATTCTTCTGCCCTGGTATCACCGTGACTTGCGCTTTCGCATCGATTCGGCTGGCTAAGATTTAGTCACATGATCCGCGCCGGCCATATCGGCAGTGGCTGCCTGGAGTGTTGATGCAATATGAGTTCCACAAGTGCCTTTCTGACGTTGGTACTTCGCTGGGCTTTCAAGAGAGGGAGAAGGAAGATGGCTTCAGGGAGAGTTGCGGCGGAACTCTTTGCAAACAAAACCCTAGATTCGATGGCTCGCGCCGTCTCGCAGCAACGCAGAGTAACGCGGGGCGGCAGTTTGGCCAGTGAAAGTATCTCCGTTACAGAAATGATGAGAGTTCGCTTAGACTGCGTGCAATCGCACTTCCGCGAGAGAGTGCTTATTAGTGCACCATCACCATTTACTGTGTTGAAGCTTGGGTCCCGATTTGTCCTGAGCCTGCCATCTGAGGCGTCTATGGCCCACAGATTGAACTCATGGCGCGTGGGCGTAATTGGCCCTCCGTTTGCACGCGAATGGAAGTGGCCGGCAAAGGAACGAGATCTGGTGACAATTAAGGAGGCTGGCAGGTCTGGATTAGAGTTTCCCCATAGAAGGGTTTGCCTCAAGAGCCTAATGTGGCCGCGCGATCTGGGCGTGGCGCCGATGTTCCTGAGTCACGCCGGCAGCATTGAGGCACTGGATGAAGAGATGTTGCTGAGGGACCCATCCACAACGCGGTTCTTTCGTGAGACTGAGAGGAATCGCGTATTTTATTCAGAGCGAGATTCCTCACTTCGCCCGAAATGACAGCGATGGCGCGGGAATGACAGCAGTGATGGGGAATACCAAAGGGCGGCGCGGGAATCGGGAATGACGGCTAAGGTTGGCGTGCGGCCCAGCCTTTCCGGGTCACCCCGCGAAAGCGGGAATCGACGAGACGGTCCCCTGATCGCCCCTGGAGGTAGCATGGCGGTTGCCGGTGAAAGTTATCAAGAAGGGTTGCGTCTGTTTCGGGCCGGACGCGTCCAGGAGTCGATAGCGCTTTTCGCCCAGGCGTTGAAGGAGCACGAAACCAGCGCGTGCTGGAATGATTGGGCGTCGGCTGCGCAGCTTTGCGGTCATTCGGTGGAAGCCGAACGAGGGTTCCGCCGCGCGCTCGATCTCGACCCCTGGAACCTGCAGGCCGCCGCGAATCTGGGCGTCTTGCTAGCGATGTCGAGCCGGACGATCGAGGCCATCTCTTTTCTGACGCGCAGCCTGTGTGGCATTGATGACGGTCAGCGGCCCGCCGTCGAGAAGCTTCTCCGCCAGTGCAGAGGTTCGACGCCAGTCGAGGCCAGCGGTAAGGCAATCCAGGCGCCGACGGGAGCGGGCGTAACTGCGCCGGAGACGGACAGCCCCATTCTGGCTTACTACGGACACCACAAGTGCGGCTCCACATGGATTCTTAAGGTGATGCTGGACGTCTGTCAGGCCGTAAACCTGGTGGCTTACGAAAATCACTACGAACACTGTTTTGGCGGCGACATCGTGAACTACCGCCGCCAGCACCACTTCGATTTTTGGGCTTACACCAATGCTGATTACGCCTTCATCCGTCCCATCAACACGATTGGTTTCCACGTGGTGCGGGACCCGCGCGACGTGGTGGTGTCGGGCTATTTCTCACACCTGAAGACCCACTCAGACGAAGGCTGGCCCCGGCTTCGGTTTTACCGTCCATACTTGCAGTCTTTATCGAAAGAAGAAGGATTGATGAGAGAAATGGAGTTCAGCGGGGTCTTTCTCCAGCACATGCTGTCGTGGGACTACGATGCCAAGCCATCAATTCTCGAGCTGAAGTTCGAAGACATGATCTTAAAGCCATTCGATCTATTCAAAAAGGTGCTGGAGCACCTCAGCATCATGGAGGGGAAGATCGCCTGTGGGGTCCTAACGTCCATCTTGGAAAAATATAGCTTCAAGAATCTTTCCGGAGGACGTTCTCCAGGACAGGAAGACATGTCCAATCACTACCGGCGTGGCGTCCACGGCGATTGGCGCAATCACTTCACGAAGAAGCACATTGCCTATTTCAAGTCGCTGTATAACCCACTGCTGCTCAAGTTGGGATATGAGCATCGGGAGGATTGGAGTTAGCCCGCAGCGGCGGCCCTCAGGCCGACTGGTTGTTGAGGCAAAACCGTGCTTCGGTGAAGTTTCCCCATCCCGGTCATCCTGTTGGAGTGCGGCCTTCCTGAAGTCAACGCTACGTTATCGACCCATCCGCTTTGAACCGTCGAGTTTAGGCCCCGGCTGGGCCAATGGTAAAGCGCTCTTGCTCCGGGCTTCCGGCCCTGAAAGGGGATGGCTGATGTCTGTGAGGGGCTGGCCACGAAGCTCCATCGAAGCGATGGTGATGCCGAGCGGGCGAGCATCCTTGCTCTGGGACGCCGGTATGAAGCTGGGGGAGAGTAGGCTGAGGCGATAGAATGATAGCGGCTTAAGCCGCACAGGCAATAGTAAGCTTGAGTACTTTGCTTGCTCGCCCGAGAAGTCGTGGCTCAGCTCCGTCACGAAGCACTTCCGGACAGGATCGAACTGGCTGAGAACCAGCCTGAACTTTGTTTCGCTACGGTGAGGTGAATAGAAATCGACGCGAATTTCGGATGCGTCCAACCGGTTATAAAAATAGGCTTTGGCATTGCCATCGGTCCAGCACCCGGGGCGCCCAAACAGATCGGCTTCGGGAGCATGAAAACCAAAGCCGAACTTATCGATCGTTTGCAAATGCGCCGCCAGGGGCTTTGTTTCCAGGATGAACGTATGGCCCATGCAAACCCGGCAAACTTTCGAGGTTGCGGAGTTCTCGATGATTTCACGGCGCCGCGCTGACTGCAGCGCCGCCTTCGGTTCCATATCCCGAATATTACCTATCTGCATCTCGCCTTCCACGTCCTGGCAGCAGAGCGTGTATTCGCCGTTGGAAAGGACGGCGAAGTTGTGCAGCGGCGCCGGGCAGATGAAAGGTTCTTTCCTTTCTTCGTTGAAAAGGAACGTTCCCGGAGCCGCATGCTTCTTGAGCAAGGGTTCGTGGCGGCCCCACAGCGAAAACGCTTTGAAATGGACGAAGACGTTGGGCATGGCCATCCACCAGAATCGCTCCATGTCAAAATCCCCCGGGGTGGGAGCGGCAAGGTCTGAGGGTTTAAAAACAATCTCCCGGGCTTCGATCCGGCCCTGGTGCTGGACGCTCGCTCGCTGCACTTCCTCCTGGTACTCGACGGGATGTTTTTGCCGGATCTCCTCCGCCAGCTTCGAGAGTTTCTCAGTGCACAGATTCCATCCCGTTTCGAATTCCTGGTCTCCTGAAAACAGGGTCCAGAGGCGCCCTGTATCCGATTGGATCGAACCGTCCGCCAGTTCGGTTGCTATGTGAATCTCAACACACGCATGGCTGTGGTACCTGAATTTAGCCTCCAACGCGTTGAAGAGGATCCCCAGGTACTGGCTGACGCTGGGGATCTTGTCGTAACCGCGGGTCAAGAAAGAATTCTCGGTAGGGGTGTGCAGGCTCAGTCGGATGGTCAGATTGGAATAGGAAAAAAGCTTGCGGAGCCGCTCTTCGTCGAGCAGCGTGATGTTAGTGACCAAATGAACCGGGAAGTTGAGCTTTTCGCACAAGCCGATGTAATCAAATACTTTCTTGTTCAGTAGAGGTTCTCCCAGCACGTTCAGCAACAGGTGGGTTCCCATTTCAGGAGCAGATTGAATGAACTTGAGAGCATGTTCTTCAGTGATATGTTGTTTGGTTCGAAGGATGTCGTCCGACGGGCAAAAACTGCAATGCATATTACAGTGTGAAGTAACTTCCAAGTACAGCCGGTCTACTTTGTCTTCTTTCATTAATCCTCCGAAATCTCACTGGGCGCAAAGCGGTGGAAGTGCACGGGCTTGGCAATACACCAGGCCCGCAGTGAGCATTTGCTGCAATTCAATTGCCAGCTGCTGCTAAAATTCTACTTCGCCGCCGTGGTACAAGACGTGCTCCTAAGCATGCCGGAGAACATCCGTGGCTTTTGAGGAACAGCACCAATATGCGCTTTATTTATTTGAACAGGGATTCTTTGAGGATGCGGTGCGCCTTATGGCGGAGGTTGTTCGCGAAGAAGAGAGCGGCGAGCGTTGGAACGACTGGGCATCAGCCCAAGTCCGCTGTGGGCGTTATGCCGAAGCTGAGCGCGGGTACCGGCGGGCCCTTGAACTCGGCGACCTGGTAGGGCGCACGCTGGCTAATTTGGCTGTGCTCCTGGTGCAAACGCAGCAATACGCGCCGGCTATCCCTTTGCTTGAACGGGCGCTCGAAAACGCCACGGAACAGGATGCGGGGCCGCTGGCCAAATTGCTCACCTTGTGCCACCATCGGCAGCCCAAATCTTACTAGTCGTGAATCAGGGGCGGCGATAGAAGCCGCGATCTAAAGAGGCCGGCGATCTTATTCTTCTACCTGGTACTGTTAACTTGTGAGTGTGCTCCGGCTTGGCTTGACATGACGTGGGGGTTCCCTTTTCGCCAGCAAGACTCTGCGGGCCGAGGCGAGCTCTTGGCTCCGAAGAAAGGAATGGAGCCCCTCTTAACAAGGAACTACCAGAAGGCTGGGATCTGCTAAGCGAGGCCTCGAAAGGTCTCGAAACAGCGGTACCTTGGAACGATTGGGCCACTGCCGAACGGGCTTGCGATCATGCTGACAGAGCGAAAGGGGGCCTTCGCCGTGTCTTGGCCCTCGAGGTTGGCGACAGCCAAGCTTGGCGAAGATGGGAGTGTTGCTGGCCGGTGCCGGTGCAGGAAGCCTTTCTCTTCCTCAGGCAAGCCGTCTTTCGAGTTTAAAAGACACAGCGCGCCGCAGAAAACTGCTAGCAATCTGTTGCCGTAACGGGATTTCGGACGCACTCAGCCAAACGCAAGCCGCTCTCCAGATCGTCATTGGATGGCCGAAGCCTTCGCCTATCCGCCCTACCGCCGCGTCATTGGTGCTCGACCGCGTGGCTCAGAGCTTGGCGGTCGCGATGCTCCCTTCTTCGGTTCGACAGCAATGGTCAACATTCGGGCTCGGGCCGGTCCGGAAAAGGTTGGTAACGGAAGTGCTAGGCCTATAAGGGGAGAACGGCCCCCCGGCACTCCGAGCTTTTCCGGGTGGGCAAGTCCTGCCAGTGGATTTTATAGGCGTGGCGGGCGGGGAAGCTCCGGAATGATCGCGAGGAGCTTCCAGCAATGCGATGCCGAGGTGCAGAGGAAAAATGGCGAGCCTCAGGAAACTGACGACGGCCTTCGTTGTAATTCTGTTCTCTGTGTCTTTGTGGCTGATTTGACCTTTACAGTTGCAGTCCACTGGGGCCCGCTGGTGATGACCTTCAACCTCAGAGGTGATTATGGGTAAGGCAGAAGAATCCGGGCTTGGCGAGGTTTTGGTAGGCGACTGCCAGCATTCTGAGTTTTTGTCTGGACAGGACAGTTTCCAAAGGAGATTCGAACCCATGTCAATGAGTCAACAGTGTCGCCCTCAGGTGCCTCCCACTGGCTCCAAGCCTGCATTGGGCGACAGTCCCCTCGATCGAGGCCTGGTTCTCGAGACGCTCAATCTGCATGGAACGGCGATCAATACCGTTCTCACACGTTTGCACGCCTTGGAGCTACAGGTCGGTGGGCAGCAGGTGAAGTCCTCGCCAGCCCCGAATGGAGAGCCGGACACACCCAACCCCATGGCATCATCGGATTGGCTTCAAGCCGCACTCAATCGATGGGGACCTGAAGACGGAAAGCCACTCATCTATTTTCTTCACATTCCCAAGACCTCCGGTACAAGCTTTCATTGCTTTCTGACCAGCGCCTTCGGCGAGGCCAATATGTCTCCACTCAGGGATTGGGCTGATGTTAAGAGTTATTCCGGCGCCGCGGGCAACTGGAAGGTGTGGTCGGGGCATTTCGGAGGACTGTTGCCTATCATCCTGCCTTCGTGGCCTCGCATCGTCACCATCCTCCGGGATCCTGTCGATCGCACCATCTCCGAGATCAATCACGCCAAACGCGATCCCGTGCATCCGCTCCACCGCTATGCCAGGGGCATGAGTGTCTTGCAGTTGTGCCATCACGTCAGGTTCCGGCGCCGGCTTGACAACTCCCAGGCACGCTACCTGGCTTCGTTGTCGTTCGCCCAGATGCTTTACAGGAGGATCCAAAAACAGAGTTATGTTTGCCAGTCGGCGGCTTTTGGGGACGTCCTCTTTTCAATGGATCAGCAGTACGGCCTGCTGGACTCAGCCATCCGTGTCATGTCGGACATGGACATGGTCGGCATCGCCGAGGCTCATCACCAGACCCTAAGGCTATTCGCGCGCATGTTCAATGTGCCGGCGCCTCCTGAGGCTTATCACCTTAACAAGGCCGAGCCGTCTCAGTTGAAGCGAGCCGACCTGTCAGCGGAGGAACTCGAATGCATTGAGGAGCTGACGCAGATCGACCAGTTAGTGTACGAATGCGCCCGAAAACGCTTCGAGCACGAATGTCAGCAGGCGAAGCTTACACCCCAGCTTCAGTAGCAGGAAGTGGACCTTCGTACTGCGCGCCGGTGCACGTTATTTGAAGAGCTGGGGATCGCACTGGAATGATTCCGGAGGATGTACCCGAACCTTCGCGCCGTCCCTGTGCAGCGGATTCCAGCAGCAGGCACCCCACTCATCAAGCCACCCGCTCGCGGGTGGTGTCTGACTGGCTCCGGCATTTTCCCCTCGTAGCCCCGGGGGAATCGAAACTTCAGTTGACCCCCGAGAGCTTGCTGAGCTTTGCCGAACCGGTCATGCGCGACTCCGGCCGTGGGCGCTGGTCTGAGGCGCTTTTTGAAAGGGCCTTCCAACGGGTGATGTGTTGCGGCAACCCGCTTTCTTAACTATTCCTAACGTTCTAATAATTTCCTCATCTTCGCCTCATGCTGCGCTACCCGTCGCCAGGGTACCGGACAGGCGAGACTCAAGCTCATAAAGCCTGGCTGAAAAATCCGCAATGGTCTTCTGCACAGCAACATCCGAACGCTTGGCCTCGCGTAAGGCGTTCGGCAAGGACTCCGCATGGATTTTGATCACTGCAAATTGCGACTCCATTTCGGCCAGTTGAGCGTCGGTTTTGGCCGCCTGCTCGCGCAGAGACTCAACCTCATGAAGCTTGGCTGAAAAATCCGCAATGCTCTTCTGCACGGCAACATCCGAGCGCTTGGCCTCGCGTAAGGCGTTCGGCAAGGACTCCGTATGGATCTTGATCGCCGCAAACTGCGACTTGATTTCGGCCAGTTGAGCGTCGGTCTTGGCTGCCTGCTCGCGCAGAGAAGCGTCAGTCTTGGCTGCCTGCTCCCGCAAAGAAATGACGGCCTTAGCTAGCTGGTCGAGACACAGGGCGATCTTCGCCATGTTGTCCTTAATGATGTGTGCCTCGGAAGTCGGGTCCGTGACATCTTCACTGTCGAACAACTTCTTCCGCGAAACCGAATAGTCTGGCATGATGCCTACCTTTCCACTCCGTGTTGTGCTCCCTTTCTCATGCAAGCTGCCTTCCATACCCGGTTATGACTTGCCTGGACGCGGCCGCGCTCGGACTCCGGGGCCGGAATCTGGCTTCCATGTGTATCAAGCGTCATTTGGCATTTGGCAGCCAAAATGCTGCTGCCAAGAGGGTCGATGTTGTCGACGATCTCGGCCAGGCGCTGTTTGCCGGATGCCGGGCATAAACCACTTGGAATGAGCCGTCGGCGGGCGCAAATCGACGAGGGAGACTGCAATGGGTGAAATGCCAATAATCCCGGCAATGGAGGATGGGCTGGCAAAAGGACTAACGTCGTCCCGCGTGGAGAAGGCCGGCGTCGAAAGCTCCGGCAGGCGGTGTGCAAAGAAGTCCGGGCGTGGCTTGCCTGTGGGCGTGCTCTTTCGGGGGATTGTTTATGGAGGGACGGGCTACGCCGAGGAAGCCTGGATGGTCGCTCTGGCTTTGGCCAATCATGGCATTCCTACCCAACTTGCACCGGTGGGTTCCGAAAACGACGACATGCAGATCCTGCCTTCCGAGGCCAGGCGGCTCCTCTCGCGCCTTCATCACGAGCGCGTCGATCTGGCTCAGAGTGTTTTCTATCAAACCGCGATGGCGTACATGTGGAATCTCGACGCCTACGCGCGCTATCGCATTGGCCGCACCACGTTTGAGACGGACCGCATACCCGACGGATGGGCCGAGCGATGTAATGCGATGGATGAAGTTTGGGTGCCCTGTGAGTTCAACCGGAATACGTTTGCTTCCGCCGGCGTCGACCCTGATAAACTCCGCGTCGTACATGAAGGACTCGATGCCCAGGTCTTTCGACCAGGCATGCAGCCACTCGATATACCCCATCGACGCGGTTTCAACTTCCTGTCGGTATTCGACCTGCACGACCGCAAGGGATTTGACCTGCTGTTGAAGGCCTATCTCAGGGAGTTCAAGCCGGATGAAGACGTGACCCTGATTCTTAAGGTCTCCCAGCACTGCGGGCAGCTTGCCGACGCTGAGGCGCAACTGACCTATTTCATTGAGAAGGAAGTTGGCCTGACCCTAGAAAAATCTCCCCCCGTCATTATGCTCAAAAAGGAATTCCTCTCACAGGCAAACATGGCAAGGCTGTACGCCGCCGCCGACGCCTTCGTCCTCCCCACTCACGGAGAAGGTTGTGGGCGGCCTTTTTTGGAGGCGCTTGCCTGCGAGGTACCCGTAATCGCTACGCGCTGGAGCGGGCAGTTGGACTTTCTCAACGACGAGAACAGCTACTTGATCGACATCGAGGGGCTCGTTCCGGCGTCGACCGAGTTCGAGTCGTTTGCCGGTCATCTTTGGGCGCAGCCGAGCGTGGAGCATCTACGGCAACTGATGCGCGACGTTTACTCGCATCCGGAAGAAGCCCGTGACCGCGCCAAGCGCGGGCGCCAGTTGATGCTCGAACATTGGGACTGGAGCGTCACGCTTCCGCGCTGGATCAATGAGTTCCAAAGACTGCTGGGATGAAGTACCGAATCCTGACGAAAGCCAGGGGGTTGGAATGAATGGAAGCTTGGTGGAATCGGCGAGTCGTGGCAGGGGCCCTGACCTAACAGCGGCGTCGGCTAGCGACGAGCGGGTCTCCATAGAACAGTTGGGCAAGGCGTTGGGAGACAACGCGCTATTACAGGGTCAGTTGAATCAGGCGTTTGTTTCCCGCCTTCTTGAGCTAGTGACGAAAGCGCGGGAGGTACGCACTGTGGCAACCGAGCGCCAGGCGGAGAAGCAATCATCTGTTTATGTGGGGGATCACCTTGCCCTGACCCGCGTTCTGGACCGTTTCCTGATGTATGTGGACACCCGCGACCTGAGCGTGGCTCCTCATTTCCTAGTGGGCGACGGGTGGGAACCGGGTATCACCTGGCTTTTCACGTCGCTCTTGCAGCCCGGAATGACCTTCGTCGATATCGGCGCCAACTTCGGATACTTCACGCTGCTGGCGGCGACAGCGGTCGGCCCGCAAGGGCGGGTCTACAGCTTTGAAGCTGGTCCTCGGAACTTCGAGATCCTCACCCTGAACGTGGGTGTAAACTGGCTGGGCGATCGAGTTCGCGCCCACCACTGTGCGGTGCTGGATGCCAAACGGCAGATCTCGTTTTACGAGGTGCCACGCTTTCTGGGGTGCAGCACCCTTTTCGTCGAGAAGCCCGACGACCCGGCTTTCGCGCCAGTATCCGTCAGCGCTCGACCCCTCGATGACATGGTTTCGGAGCGCGTGGACCTAATGAAGATCGACGCCGAAGGCAGTGAGCCTCTTATTCTGGAAGGTATGCGTGGCGTGCTCGATCGCAGCCCGGAGATCAAAATTGTCTCGGAGTTTAATCAACATACTCTTCGGATGGCTGGCGTGGACCCACTGAGCTTTATTCGTAGAATTGAAGAACTGGGTCTCAAGACCTCGATCGTCAGTAAGGGCGGCGCTATCGAGCCTTTTGATGAGCGGAAGCTCATGGCATCTCCGATGAGCACTCTGCTTCTCGAGAAAACCCAGGGTGGCAGCTTCAGGGACCACCCTGACCGCCGGTTGGATGCATCGGAGGTCACGGAGATAAGTCAGAAGGCGGAAGCTCAGAAGGCAAGAGGCGCAGAAACGAATAAAAGCCTGGTTGAACTAACGGAGACAGAGAAGAGCCCTGGAGGGCGCTACATACCCAGTGTCGAGGCGACGACGGTCGAACAGCTAAGTAAGGCCGCGGGAGAGAATGCGCTCTTGCAAGGGCAATTGGACCAGGTGTTCGCTGACCGCGTCTTGGGGTTGCAGAAGAACGCGTTCTTGCAAGGGCAGTTGAGTCAGGCTATTGCTTCCCGGCTCTTCCAGTTAGAGAAAACGGCAAGCCAAACGCGGGAGACCATGGTGGGGTCCCTCCAGACCTTGGAGAACCTTCTTCGTGATCTAAACCGTCGGATCGACAGCCTTGCCAGCGGCCGCGCTTCGTCCGACTTAGTTGTCGCTCCTGTCGGCGAAGGCCTGTTGCTCACCAAGGTCCTGAATAACTTTCTGATGTACGTCGAAGCTGCGGACATGAGCGTGACTCCTTACCTGGTCACCCATGGTTACTGGGAGAAATGTATCACGGACGCATTTATTGCTCGCGTCAAGCCTGGCATGACGGTCGTCGACGTAGGGGCGAACTATGGCTATTACACCCTGATCGCAGGTGGTGTCGTGGGTACGGCGGGCCGGGTGTATTCCTTTGAGCCGAACCCGCGCGCCTTCGAGTTATTGATGAAGAACATCCATGTCAACTGGTACGGTTCCGTGGTGCGCGCCCATCAACTGGCTGTCTTAGATTCAAAGAAACAAGTCGAACTTCACGCACTGCGTCATTTCCAAGGAAGCAGCAGCCTGTTCGTGCCGGAGCTGGTGCCGGAGGCCGACCCCCCGCCTGAACGGCGTCCAGTGGTCGAGGCAGTTCCGCTCGACGAAATCATTCAGGAAAGAGTCGACTTGATGAAGATCGACGCGGAAGGAAGCGAACCATTGATTTTTGAGGGTATGCGGGGAATCATCGCCCGCAGCCCCAATCTAACGATTCTCATGGAGTTCAACATTCCCATGATTCGCAAGAGTGTCGATCCTCAAAACTTCTTGAGGCGGATTCGGGAATTCGGCTTCTCGATGCAGTGGATCACACCCTGGGACACCCTGGAACCCTTCGAGGAAGAAAAGGCCATGCAGTTTCCCATGTTTAATCTCCTGCTCGAAAGGAATTGAAGCGGAACCAACCGGGACTCTCGGCCCCACCCCCAAAAGGCACCATTCCTGTTCGGCTCTAGGAACTCCGATTTGGGGGAAGTAACGCTGTCCCTCCAGCTAGAAAGGGAAGCCGATGCCGTTTTACACCATAGATCGCCGAAACGGGCTCGTGAAGAGTAGTTACAAGCAGAGCCCCGTCATCACTCTCGAAAGCGACGCAGCTTCTGCCGAAGCGATACCCGCGGCGGTGCGCTCTGCCGTGGATTCCATGCTCTTCGGAAGCCTCAAGGCTTTTCGCACGACTCGAGTTCCACGCGGGACAGACGGCGTCGTGACTTGGCTTGATGGTGAGCAGCTTCTTGAGGGTGATGTCGCCTCGATACGACAGAACTTGCGAACGCCAGGACGACGCGTTTTTGTTCCCGTACATCTACCGTGCTTCCAAGAAGTGGACTTAATTACCATCCAGCCTCGCTGGTTTTCGGCTGGCCGCCAGCATGACTACTGGGATTTCAGCATTCGCATCGGCAGCTCGGCCACCGTCTCTCAGCAGGCTATAACCGCCTTGAAGGCCAACGCCGAACCTTGGTCACAGCTCTCCCTCGCCCTGCTCGCGGGGCAGGAAAAACCGGGTGCTGAGATTGACGCGCTGGTCCGCATGTGGCAGGAACACCAACAGCTCCCCTCCGCCCTAGCGGCGTTGGTCTTGCGCAATTTCGCCGTAGTGATGATGCGGCACCAGGATCTGGCCAAGGCGGAGGAACTCCTTGAACTCGGAATGAAGGCTTATCCCGGGTACGCTGAGTTGCCGTATCTTCGCGGCCTGTTGTGTTTCCATCAAGAACAATCTTGGAAGGCGTGGCCCCCCCTTCTCGAGAAGTTGAAGGCTCCGGACCGCGGCTTCTTGGGCAGTGGAGGCGAAAGCTCTTACCGCGCCAACTGGTTGCTGGGCATTCTGGATGTAAGTACCGGCAGCATCAAAGCGGCCTTCGAAAGGTTCCTTCCGGGAATGCTCAGGCGTCCCGTTTTTGCTCCTGCTGCCGAGGAGCTGCTGAAATTGCGCTTGCCACCAACTCTGGTGGAAAAACACCGATGGGATTTTTGCAGCCTGGCTCGGGATGCGCCAGAGTTTCTGGAAGCAGTCTTCGATTTTCTCTTGCTCCATCGTGCTTTCCCTTCTGCTCGCCACCTCGTGGAAAACTTGCCTTTGGCCGAAGACACCGCGGCCCTGTTGCGTGACCGACTCGAGTCGGCGACGGCTCCTTTCCGCCGGACCGGAAGCTTGGATACTGGAAAGCCGGGCATCATTCTGAGCGGACCTTTCCTCGAACAGTCAAGCCTCGGCCGGATCAATCGTGAAATTGGCGCGAGCCTCGTCAGGTCTCCGCAACTGGACGCATGCCTTGAACCGTCTTCGGTGCCCTCGCTTGTGCCGCAAAAGGTTACGAACGGTGACGTGCTCAGGCCGGCTTTTTTCCGTCACCCTGAGCACCTCGACCTGACGATCCGGCACCAATGGCCCCCCGACTTCAGCCGTCCTCCTCGAGGAAAGCTGGCGGTCACCCTGCCGTGGGAATACGGCGCGGTTCCAAGCGTCTGGGTCGACCAGATCAGAAGGAACGTCGATGAATTGTGGGTACCCTCCCGTTTCGTGCGTGATGTATTCGTGCGGTGTGGCGTTGAAAGCGACCGTGTGCAGGTAATCCCCAACGGCGTCGACCCCAAAGTGTTCACTCCTGAAGGTCCTGTCTTGCGGCCGCACGGTTGCCGGAAGTTCATGTTCCTTTTCGTGGGAGGAGCAATTCGGCGTAAGGGCGTTGATGCGTTGCTTCAAGCCTACAAAGCGTGTTTCGACCCTGGTGAACACGTCACCCTGGTTATTCACATACTAGGGTCCGCCGGCGCGTATCAGCATAACACCCTCACCGCACAGATGCAGGAGGTTGCCAACGATCCAAAGGCTCCCCACCTCCAGTTTCTAGTGGATTCGTTCGACGACGCGACGCTTGCCAGCGTTTACAGAGGATGTGACGCTTTCGTCTTGCCATACCGCGGGGAAGGGTTCGGAATGCCGTTGGTGGAGGCCATGGCTTGTGGCAAGCCCGTCATCACCACCGCTCGGGGTCCCTCTGAGGACTTCTGCTCCAAGAAGACGGCATATCTTGTCTCCGCACGTGAGGAGGAGGTGCCGGACGACCCGCCACCACTCGGCCAGTTTGCTGGCGACTTCACCTGGTTTGAGCCTGATCTTGGTGAACTTGCGCTCACCCTGCGCTATGTCTATGAGCATCGCGACGAAGCTATACAACGCGGTCGAGCCGCGAGCAAGACAATTCGTGAAAGGTACGCCTGGTCCCGCGTCACACAGATCTACCTGGATCGCATCCGTCAGCTTGTGGCGCCGAGTGAGTATATTGCGCCTCGGGCTGCAGTCCAAGCACTGGAGATGAGGGCCTAATGGTAGGTGCGGGTTTCGTGGTGCTCGTCCTCGACGGTAGAAGTTGTGAAAAAATGCCCTTAAGCCCCGAAGGGGCGAAAGAGAGTAGCCCAGGGCGCCAGCCCTGGGAGACGGCCGGCAAGTTACAGTTTTTGTGGTTTTTGGGGCATCTGATCCCAGGGCTGGCGCCCTGGGCTACTCTCTTTCGCCCCTTCGGGGCTAAGGCGTTTTTTCACACCTTCGTGGCCTTGGGGCGCCGCCTGCACCGGGTGAAAGCCCGCAATCACCACGGCGGAGGTCCCGTCGCGGGATCTCTGTTCGCCCGAGTCGTCTTGTCTGATTCCCGCCGCCGAGGTTGCCGTTTCAGACCTCCGGCCCCCTCTCGGGGAGCTGGCGCGGCCGACGCGTCAAGTCTACGCGCCTCGTGACGAAGCCGCTGAGCGTGGCCGGAGGCGACAGGAAAAACCCGGACGCGCTTCAAGTGGTCACAGATCACAGAGGTCTATCGGGGGCGCGTCGCGACGCCCGATGCAAGTTTAGCGGAGCAGCGCGAAGCCGTTCAACTCCGCGCATGGTGACACGATGCCCACACTCGGTTTGTCAATGATTGTGCGCGACGCCGAAGCTGACTTGGCCCGGTGCCTGGAAAGCGTGCGTGGCGTCGTGGACGAGATTGTTATCGGCGACACGGGTTCGACCGACTCGAGCCCGGAGATCGCGCGACGCTTTGGCGCCCGCGTGGTCTCGGTCCCTTGGGAGAACGACTTTGCCCGAGCCCGCAACCGGGCGTTGGAGGAAGTACGCACCGATTGGGTCCTCTCCCTCGATGCGGACGAAATGCTGGATCCCGAATCGCCTCGAGTCATGCCCGAGCTACTCTCTCGGGCAACTATTGCCGGATATAAAGTGCCCATTAGGAATTACGTTCTCAGTCTGAACCAGAGGGTTTGGGACCGCGCTGCCCAGCCCAACACGTCGCGCCTGCCGGCGGCGAGCCGCTACCCCGCCTACATTGAGCACGAGAATGTGAGACTGTTTCATCGGCAGGCCGAGATCTACTTTGAAGGGCGGGTCCACGAGACCGTCGGGGCGCGCGTGTTGGGCGCCGGACTCAAGCTGGGCGCCGCCAATTTCGTGATCCACCATTTCGGTTTTGTCGCCGATCCGGAAACCCGGTCGCGCAAGAATCATCTGTACCGTGAGTTGGGGCGGGAAAAAATCCGCGAGCGGCCGCAAGACGCGCAGGCCCACTTTGAGTTGGGCGTCGAGGAACTGGATCACTTCAAGAACGCCGCGGCCGCGCGCCAATGCTTCGAGCGCGCCACGCAGCTCAACCCTCGCTTCCAACTGGGTTGGGTATTCTCCGCCGTGGCTCTCCTGCAACTCGGACAATATCAGGAAGCTCTGCTCAAGCTGAGAAGTGCCGAGGAATCGGGCTCAAAGAGCCTTCTTGTCTTCGAGTGCCAGGGTGATGCGTATTATAACCTCGGCGATTTCGAATCGGCGCGGCGCTGTTACCGGCGGGCAGAACAACGCGGCGGCGAGACCGCTACGCTCGATAGCAAGCTGGGGCTGGCAGAAGTCCGCGGCGGGCGCGTGGCCGACGGGCTTGCCCATCTGCGCCGCGCCATCGCGCGCGAGCCGCAGTCTGGCGAACCTTACGACTCCCTGGTGTCGGCCTATGTTTGGTTGGGACGTTTGGAAGAAGCGGCCTCGACCGCCGAGGCCAAGCTGGAGGCCGTCGAGCCGCAACCCCAGTTTTTCCTCCGCGCCGCCAGCATCCGTGCCCGCCTCCAGGACTTCGATCGCACAACACGCCTCCTGCAGAAAGGTCTGGAGCTTTTTCCCCAAGCTCCGAAGCTGCTCGAAGCCCAGCGCGAGTTGGAGGCGAAAGCCGGGATTACGAAAGTACCCAAGAGTCTTGGAACCCCAATTGCAACCTAGAGAGTGGTGCCGATAATGGCACGTGGTTTTGGAGAGTGGCGCCTGAAGTGGAACAGAGGGCCGACAGCGCCAGGGACCCAAGCCCGGCGCGGGTTCTCGGACCCCAAGACGGGTACCCAATTTTGAGAGGAGATATCAATGGCTATCAGTCTTTTGAATAACATTTCGGCACTGCAAGCCGAGAACCAGCTCAACCAGACGTCGAATAATCTGCAGAGCACCCTTTTCCAACTCTCGTCCGGCTCCCGGCTCAACAGTGGGGCCGACGACCCTGCCGGCCTCGAAATCGCCAACGGACTCCAAGCCAACATCACCGCCCTGAATCAGTCGGCGACGAACGCCAACGAGGGCGTCGGCCTGGCCCAAACCGCCGACGGCGCGTTGGCCCAGGTGACCACTCTGCTCAACCGGGCTACTACGCTGGCCACCGAGGCCGCCAACGGCACCAATACCGGCACTCAGTCCACGGCTCTTGACACCGAGTTCACTTCGATCAAGAACGAAATCGATCAGATCGGGCTCAACACCACCTATAACGGGACCTCGGTGTTCCAAGCGGGTACCACCAGCATCTTCCTGAGTGACGGAGGCGCGGCGGAGACCCTGACAACCGCTACCATCGGAGTCACTCCCGGCGCGCTGAGCCAGGCCAGTCTCGCCCTCGACAACACCACGCTCCTCGCTACAGGAACGTTCGGGCAACCTGGCTATGTTTCAGGCCAGCAAAACTCCGTCGCTGCGCTCGCCCAGATCACGGCCGCGGTCCAAAGCGTGGCTGGTTCCCGAGCTGGTCTCGGTGCCTCCATCAACCGCCTGAACGCAGCTCAGGGCGTGGAAACCGCTCAGGTGCAGAACCTGACCCAAGCGGAGGACGGGATCACCGCGGCCAACATCCCGCAAGAGGTGGCGAACCTGTCCAAGTTCTCGGTGCTGAATCAGACCGGCATCTCGGCGTTGACCCAAGCCAATACTCAGTTGCAAAACATCCTGGGTCTGTTCAGATGACCTTCGACATCTGCACGACGACGGAAGGCGGGGCGCCGGCGTGCCCCGCCGCCAGCCTCCGCGCCCGTCTCCAGATTTTCGACCGCACCGCACGCCTCTTAAGGCGTGAAGTAATTGCGAAGGACTTTTCCGACACGGAGATACAGAGGTACGGCGAAAATTGGGAAGCGTGGAGAAACAAACGATATCTCCACGTAATTTCTCCCTCTCATCCTTATGTCCATGTGCCTCCGCGTTTGGTTTTTCACACCTTCTCCTCCCTAAGTCCTCGGGTTCACAAGTACGTCACATGTTAGTGTACTAATGAAATCGAGCACTAAGGCCCTTGAGCTTTTTCCCCAGGCTCCGAAGCGGCTCGAAGCCCGGCGCGACTTCGAAGCGAAAGCCGGGAGTACGAAAGTACCATCGAGCCTTAGCCCCCTCAATTAAAGAAATTATAAGTCGTGCCGATAGGTGTACTTGGTTTTTGAAAGTGGTGCCTGAGTGGAACAGAGGGCTGAGCGCCGGGATCTAACCCCGGCGCGGGTTCTCGGGCCCAAGACGGGTACCCAACTCTGAGAGGAGAAACTCAATGGCTATCAGTCTTTTGAACAACATTTCGGCACTGCAGGCCGAGAACAATCTCAACCAGACGTCGAATTCACTCCAAAGCACCCTTTTCCAACTGTCATCCGGCTCGCGCCTCAACAGCGGAGCGGACGACCCGGCCGGACTGGAGATCGCCAATGGACTCCAAGCCAACATCACTGCCCTGAATCAGTCGGCGACGAACGCCAATGAGGGCGTGGGCCTGGCCCAAACCGCCGATGGCGCACTGGCCCAGGTGACCAACCTGCTCAACCGGGCCACCACGCTGGCCACCGAGGCCGCCAACGGCACCAATACCGCCGGCCAGCTCACCGCTCTTAACACCGAGTTCACTTCGATCAAATCCGAAATCGATCAGATCGGCCAGAACACCACCTATAACGGCACCTCGGTGTTCCAAGCGGGCACTACCAGCATCTTCCTGAGTGACGGAGGCGCCGCAGAGACCCTGTCGACCGCTACCATCGGCGTCGCTCCCAACACGCTGAGCTCGGCTGGTCTGGGCCTCTCTACCGCCCTCGACACCCAAGCCAATGCCGTCACTGCGCTCAGCCAGATCACGGCCGCGATCCAAACCGTGGCCAGCACCCGAGGCTCTCTCGGAGCCGCCGTTAACCGGCTGAATGCAGCCTCCAACGTCGCAACAGCTCAGGTACAGAACCTGACCGCAGCGGAGGACGGGATCACTGCCGCCAACATTCCCCAGGAGGTGGCCAACCTGTCCAAGTACTCGGTCTTAAATCAGACCGGCATCTCGTCTTTGACCCAGGCCAACACTCAGTTGCAGAACATCCTGGGTCTATTCAGGTGACCTTCAAGGTCACGTAGGCAAACGGAAGGCGGGACGCCAGCGCGACCCGCCTTCTCGAAACTCAGCAAGGAGTAAGTTCTATGCCGGCCGACCCAGTCCAAGCGTCCTCACCCACGGCGGCGTCAGAGCCAGTGTTTTCGGCCGCTCCGCCGAAGGGCAAGTCGGTCTCGACGGAAGCGCCCGCACCGGCAAAAAGCCAGCCGGAAGCCGACTATGCAGAACTGTCGCATGCCCAGCAGCCACCGTCGCCAGCGTCGCCGCAATCGCCACCCTCACAAGACGTTCTAGCCTATCACATCGACGAGCAGACGAAGCAGTTGTACTTTCAGCTGCTCAATCCGCAATCCGGCCAAGTGGTCTTGCAGGTGCCTCCGCAGGCAGTTTTGAACGACGAGGCACAAATCGCGCAAGACCTGGACGCTCAGTCTGCACAGTCTAATGCCCCCGCCGTGAAGGGAAAGGGTGATTAGATGGGAACGTTCGGAATCAACCTCAACACCAGCGGTTTCGGCCTCGGCACGGGGATCAATGTGCAGACCACGGTCGCTACCATCATCCAGGCTGACGAAGCGCCCGAGCAGCCAATGCTCAACGAGCAGACGTTTCTTCAGAGCCAGAGTTCGGCCATCAGCAACATCAGCAGCCTGCTCACCACCCTCCAGACCTCCGTTCAGGCACTGCAAGATCCCCAAGGCCAACTCACCTCCCAAGTCGCCAACTCGTCGAACACAGCCGTCTTGACCGCCACCACGACGGGAGGGGCGACCCTGGAGAACCACACGATCACGGTAGGAACCCTGGCCTCCACCTCCTCGGTTTACACGACGTCCTTGACCAACGGCAACACGACGTTCAGCGGCGGCCAGATCCAATTGCAGGTCGGCTCGAATAGCCCGGTCACCATCCCTGTCGACAGCACCACCCACAACGACAACACCCTGAACAGTCTCGCTTCCTATATCAACAAGAATAGCCAGACTCTGGGGGTCACCGCCAACGTGATCACCGATGCGGGCGGCGCCCGCCTGTCGATTGTCAGCAACACCACGGGCCAGCCGGGCAACATCACGGTCGTCAGCAACACCACCGGCTTGAACTTCAACAACGCCACCACCGGTCTGCCCAATGCCATCGCCGGCGTCAATGCTTCGCTGTCGGTGGACGGCGTCCCGGTCAGCAGCGCCAGCAATACTGTTACTGGCGCCATCCCCGGCGTCACCCTGAACCTGGTCGGGACCTCGAGTACCGCGGTGACGTTGGGTATCGCGCCGGACACCACTCAAGCTACCTCGGCGGTCAACAACTTCGTCTCCGCGTACAACGCGGTCGTTCAGGCGATCAACACTCAGTTCTCTTACACGGCGGGCGCCTCGTCGCAGCCTCCGCTGTTTGCCGACAGCGGCCTGCAGCAGGTGCAGCAGACGCTGAACACCGACATCAACACCGCTCTTACCGGCAACAATGGCATTACCAACCTGGAGTCCATTGGCGTCAGCCTTCAAGACGACGGCACGCTCCAGGTTAACAGCGCCACGCTTTCCTCCGCCCTGACCAACAACTTCAGCGCCGTTCAGAACCTCTTCCAGCAGACTACCGGTCAGAAAGGGTTCGCCGTTCAACTGAACAGCGACCTCACCAACCTGACGAACACCATCAGCGGACCGCTGGCCATCGACTTGCAGGGCGTCAACAGCAGCCTCACCGCAGTAGCAAATGAGATCAACGACTTTCAGGCCAACATCACCACCCAACAGCAGCAGCTCACGACGCAGTTCAGCCAGGTAAACGCCACCTTGCAACAACTGCCCCTGATCATCGAGCAGATCGACAGTGAACTTGGCCTGTCAACAGGAGGTACCACCGGTGCCTGATCCCGCGCGTGCTTATCGTCAATTAGCCGGTCAAGGCGCCAGCTTGGTGAGCCTGGTGATCCAGTCTTACGACCAGATCCTCAATGCCCTGTACGGGGCCATCCGCGCCATCGAGGCTCATCGCATCGAGCAAAAGACGAAGGACTTGAACCATGCCTTGTTAATGGTGAGCCATCTCCAGAACGCTCTCGACTTCAAAGCCGGGCCGCAAGTCGCCCACAATCTGGAACGATTTTACAACCTGGCTCGCAGGCGGATCATCCAGGCGAGCGCCCAGAACTCCACCTCAGTCCTCAAGGAGGTTGCCCAAGACTTCCTTTCCATGCGGGAGGCCTGGGAGCAAGTGGAGAAGTCGGTCGCCTCGACCCAACCGGCCCCACCAGCCCGACAGGCGTCGCGCTCCTCCGCTCGGCCTGACCCCTACGGTTCCGACCCGACTGGTCCGTCATACGGTCCCAGCGACTGGACGGCGTAGCCTCGCGCTGCCGGCGGTCAGGTTCTCTCACGACTCGGTTTCCTCCAAAATCTCAGACACCTTTTTGGCCAGCATACTCGGGCTGAAGGGCTTGGGTAGGAAGCCGGCGACCAGACCTTTGCGCGAGCTGCCTCGAACGCGATACCCCGAAGTCAAGAGCACCTTGGTTTGGGGGTGCGAAGCCCTCAGGCGCCTAGCCAGCACAAGCCCGCTGGCCCCCGGCAGCTCGGCGTCCGTCAGGAGCAGGTGGATCGGATTGTCGGCGTGGGCGGCGATCTCCAGGGCTTCGGGAGCGCTCGAGGCGGCGACGACCGTGTGGCCGCACATCTTGAGCGTTCGGCAAACGGACACCCGCACGCTTTCGTTATCCTCCACCACCAGAATTGTCGCCGTCCGCCGGCTCCGTGGTACGACGGCGTGGCGGGCCGGAGGCGGATCCAGCGGGCTCCGCAGCCGCCGGAAGTAAATCCGGAAGGTGGTGCCGCGACCAGGCTGGCTGTCGACCTCGATGAAGCCCCCGGCCGTCCTCACTACTTCCTGGATGGTGGCCAGACCCATACCCCGGCTGCCCGGCCCCGCCTTGCTTTTGGTCGTGAAGGACGGCTCGAACAGGTGTGCTCTGGTCTCTTCGTCCATGCCGCACCCGGTGTCGGAGGCGATCAGGAGCACGTAGCAGTCTGAGTTGCTGTCGCGGCGGTGAACGGGTCGCTTTCCGTCAGAACCGGCGCTTTCCGTTCTGAACACGAGCGTTCCACCGTCAGGCATGGCGTCCCGGGCGTTAAAGGCCAGGTTCAGGATCAGCCGGATGAGGTCCCCAGGATCGGCTTCGATGGATCCCGAGCCGGGTTGTGCACGGACCTTGAGGATGATTTTCGATCCCAGCACGGCTCGCAGTGTGCCGGTCATTTTTGCCAGAATGTCCCCCAAGTCGAGCGCTTGCGGCGAACGGATCCCGACCCCGCTCGACGCCACCAACTGACGGGTGAGGAGCGCCGCAAACTCCGCCGCGTTCATTACCCCCTCCACCATGGCGCGCAGGCGATCGTCGCGACGGACCTGCCGTAACAAGAATCCGCAGTCGCCCAGGATGGCGGTCAGCAGGTTGTCAACGTCGTGAGCCACGCCCGCCGGCCCCAGCGCCGCCGATGTTCGCAGTTCTCCGGGTTGTTGCCGCCTTGTCTTGGATTTCGCGTGCGCCATCCGCGTGCCCGCCAATCTCAGTGGGTCGCCGGCTGGCGACCACCAACGGGCGGTTTCGATGCCTGAGCCTCCGTCGTCGAGGCCCCTGATCGACCGCAGCATTGTTGTGCCGGTCGCTCCCGGCTTAACCGAGCTCTAGGTACCTTCCGGATAGATAACGCTGCTTATACTAAATCGAAGTGAGAGAGATTGTCAAGCCCGCTCGGGAAATGGGAAAGGGTAGTGGGTCAGTTTCATGTAGAGGCGGCTTTCGCCGCCATTTGGCGAGCTAGACTCGCTGTTACAGCATCAGATCCTCCACAAGAAGTAACCAGCAAGTTCGCGTGTTATTCGCACTTGTAACAACGCCGAGCTCTTTTTCTCAATCTGACAAATCTGCGCAATCTGTGGATTCTATTGTTTTGTCACATGAGACCACCACCCGTATTTTCCTTGACTAGTGAAGTTGATGCGCCCATAGTAGGAAGCGAACTGCCGCCTTCCAGGAGCTCTCCAGGTCGCCTGACCTAGCCAGGTTATCTGCCATGGCACCTCAAAGACGGGAACCGAGCCGAGACCGGATGCTCCGCATGACTCTGCAACCGGCGCCGGCGGGGGAGGGACCGTGTCGGAAAGAAATGGTGACAAGTCGAGGTTCGGCAGAGTACGCCGGGAGAAGGTCCTGCGGAGGAAGCTCGCCCGAGAAGCGCGAATTGCACTGGAGACAAAACGACCAGCGCCAGCCGTGCCGGGCCGCCCCGAAGGGCCGGCATTGGGCGGCTGACCGTTGCGTGGCCCGCAGCGACCAGTGCCAGCCGTGGTCGCCGCGCTTCCCACGGGCAAAAGAATCGGGCTCGGCAGCGCGCCGACGCAGTTCGGCTTCACTTAACGAGGCGGCCTAGAGTCGACCTACTTGGAGGATCAAATGGCTTCGAAACTTTATGTTGGTAATCTTCCCCACAGCGCCACGGACAGCTCGGTGAACGAGTTTGTAACTAATGCGGGCTTTCAAGTAGCCTCGGCGGTGGTGATCAAGGATAAGATGACGGGGCAGCCGCGCGGATTCGGCTTTGTGGAGCTGGCCGAAGGTGAGGACCTGCAACGCGCGGTCGGAAGCTTGAATGGGAAGACGCTCGACGGCCGACCCCTCACCGTCAATGAAGCTCGCCCTCAGCGCACGGACGGCTTCTCGGGAAACCGCGGTGGCGGCGGCCGGGACCGATCCTCACGCCCGCGGAACTATTAGGGGCAAACAATTGACGATTGTCGATTGACGATTGAAAACAGGCATCAGCCATCAGCGCTCAGCCTCAGCACGCACGGCTCATCCCCGGGATCTTTCCTTGCTGACCGCTGATGGCTGGAAGCTGGCGCCTTTTCAATCGTCAATTACTCGTAGCGCAGCGCCACCATGGGATCGACCTTGGTCGCCCGCCGTGCCGGGAGGTAACTCGCCAGCAGCGCCACCGCTCCGAGCACGAGGGGAACCACGCTGAAGGTGATGGGGTCGGTGGGCCGAACTCCGTACAACAAGCTGGAGAGGAAGCGCGTAAAGCTCAGTGCGCCGCCAAGGCCGAGCAGCACTCCGGCGGCAACCAGGATCAGGCCTTGGCCTACGACCAGCTTCAGCAGGTCGCCGCGCTCGGCCCCCAGCGCCATCCTCAGACCAAACTCCTTGGTGCGTTGCGCCACGGAGTAGGCTATCACTCCATAGATTCCGACCGCCGCCAGGATCAAAGCCACGCTGGAGAACAGAGTCAGCAAGGCGGTGAGGAACCGCGGGCGCGATTGTGCCGCCGACATCACCTCGTCCATGGTGCGAACGTTGGCCACGGGGATCGTGGGATCAAGATCGCGCACTTCGCGTCGAACCGCGCCGATCAAGGACGTGAGGTCACCGGCGGAACGCACAACGATGGAGAAACGGTTATTCCCCAGGCCTTGCGGCTGATTGAACGGCAGATACAACTCAGTGCCCGCCGGCTTGTCGAGCCCGGCGTTCTTAACGTCAGCCACTACTCCGACCACCGTGCACCATGGGTCCGTGAAACCGGGTCGAACGCGGCGTCCGACGGGGCTCCGGTGGTTCCAGAAAGTGCGGGCCATGGTCTGGTTAACGATGGCGACATCGGGAGCGCCGGGTCCATCGCGCTCGTCGAACAGACGCCCCTCAATGAGGCGGACACCCGCCGCCTTGAAGTAGTCCTTGGTCACGATCTGCCAGAAGTCCACGTTTTGAATCGGTCCGCCTTTGACCTGCACGAAGTTCTCGATCTGAGTATCGTTGGCGTTGAGCTGCCGCAGCGGCGGCAATCCCGTGGCGATCGCTCCGGCCTTGACTCCGGGCAGGCTGGAAATGCGGTCTTGCAGTCGTGTCCAGAAGCTGAGCACCTTCGCATTGTCACCATAGACGGAGCCCGGCAGGGCAACGCGCATGGTGAGCACGTGGTGCGGATCGAAACCGGCGTCAACCTCCTGAAGCTTCCAGAAGGCGCGGACCATGAGCCCGGTGGCGATTAGAAGCATCAAAGCCAGGGCCAGTTCCACCACCACCAGTCCATGCCGGAATCGTTTGGCGCCGGCGGCGGCCGTGGTTGCGCCACCGGCAGCCTTGAGCGCTTCGTGCAGGTTGCTGACCGCCAGGTGGGCCAGGGGCGCCATCCCGAAGAACACGCCGGTGAGAACCGAAATCGCGAGAGCAAAAAGGAGCACACGCGGGTCGATGTCGATCTCGGACGCGCGCGGGATACTGATCGCCGCTGTGGTCTTCACGAGTCCGAGTCCGATGTAAGCCAACGCCAGCCCCAGCACCGCGCCTGGGAGCGAGAGAATCACCCCTTCGGTGACAAACTGGCGTACCAGTCGCGCCAAGCCGGCACCCATGGCGCTGCGGATGGCCACTTCGCGCTGCCGGCCCTCGGCCCGGACCAGCAGCAGATTCGCGACGTTGACGCAGGCGATCAGCAACACCAACGCCACCGCGCCGAGCAGCATGAGCAGGGCAGAACGCACGCCCCGCACAATTTCCTCCTGGAACGGGTAACTGACCAGGGGATGGTTCTTGGGGCTCAGGTAGTGGGCTTTCATCGTGTCCAACTTTCCCCATTCCTGAACCAGCGCATCGAGCTCCGACTGCGCCTGGGTAAGGCTGACCCCGGGCCTCAAACGGCCCAGTAACGACAGGAAATGCGAAGCGCGTCCTCCGGGCTTGGCGGGATCAATCTGGAGCGGGACCCAGACCTCCGGCGCGTCCACTTCGCCCGGTGGGAAGTGGAAGTCCTTCGGCATGACGCCGATGATTGTGCCCTTCCTGCCGTTGAGCAAAGTCTCCCGCCCGACGATATGTGGGTCGCCGCCAAAGGCCCGCTGCCAGAGGCCGTACGAAATGTCAGCGGTCAAGGGCGCGGCGGGATCGTCGTCGGCCGGGGTGATGGCGCGACCGAGAAGGGGAGAAACACCCAGAGACGGCAGCAGACCGCCAGTGATGAAGGAGGCCGTGGCGCGAACCGGGTCGGCCTGCCCTGCCAGGTTGACTCCGCTGTTCACCCAGCCGTCCATCGAGTCCCAAGACTTGGCTTCCCGCCTGATGTCGAGATACTCCGGCGCCGACGCCCAGAATCGCCGCAAGCCGCCGTCTGGAAAATTAGGAAACTCAGTGTACACTCGCACCATTCGGTCCGAGTGGGCGTAAGGCAACGCCCGCAGGAGCACCGTATTCACCACGCTGAAAATTGCCGTAGTGGCGCCGATCCCCAGCGCCAGGGTCAGCACCGCTACCGCCGTGAAACCAGGCTTCGCGAGCAGCATCCGCACGCCGTACTTCAGGTCCTGCATTAGAGTCGTCATCGGGCCCTCCGCAGTATAAGAACTGACGCTTGTCGCTCAACGACTATCAGGAATTGGCGATTGCCGATTGCCGATTGACGATTGGAAGAGAAGATGCGAGCCAGGCCGGTCTTTCAATCGTCAATCGACAATCGTCAATCGTCAATTACTCGTAGCGTAGCGCCACTATTGGCGACACGCGCGACGCTCGACGGGCCGGCAGGTAACCGGCGAGAACGGCCACGGCGCCGAGTACCAGAGTCGCAGCCGAGATGGTGAGCGGGTCCCAGGGCGTCAGCCCAAAGAGCATGCTCGCAACCAGCCGGCTTGCTGTGAGCGCGGCCGGTACGCCGATCGCTACGCCCGCCAGCACCAGCAGCATCGCCTCGCGCAAAACCATCCAGAGGACGTCGGCCGAGCGGGCGCCCAACGCCATGCGAATGCCAATCTCACTGGTTCTCCGCGCCACCGCGTAGGCCATGACGCCATAGAGGCCGACGCAGGCCAGCGTGAGGGCCAGCAATCCGAAGAAACTGCTAAGCTCGGAGATGGTGCGTTCCTCGTGGAGCGAGTGATCCACCTGTTCGCTGAGGGTGGTGACGTTGGTCACGGAGAGACTGGAGTTGATCTCGTTGATGGCGCCGCGCACCTCGGAGGCGCCAGCCCTCGGATCGCCCACGGTTCGGACATCGATCTCCGACACGTAAGCCGCGTCTTCCTTCATCTGGACGACCGGCAGAAAGATCATGCGCTGCCCCTTCTGGCGCACGTCGCGGTACTTAGCGTCGGCCACCACGCCGACGATCTCGATATCACCACTGTGCTTCACGTCATCCCCGAAGCCGAACCGCCTGCCGATGGGGTTCTCCTTACCGAAGAAATCGTGTGCCAAGGTCGCGTTGATCACCGCCACCTTGGGCGACGCTGGCGTGTCCTGTGGGCCGATCTCGCGGCCCAGCAGCATCGGCATCCCGGCGGTCTCGAAGTATTTCCAGCCCACCACGTTGACGTTGACATCCATATCCGCGCCGGGTGGGGGCGTATAACCCTGCACGCCGATATTGCTGCTGCTGCTGGTGCCGCTCATCGGGCTGTAGGCGGCTACGCTTGCCGAGCGTACTCCCGGCAGCGCGTTCACGCGATCGAGAAGCTGTTGATAGAAGGGAGCAAGTTGCGCCGGTTGGTAGCCGGCCAGGCGCGGATCGATGCTCACCAGCAGGACGTGTTGCCGGTTGAAGCCCAGGTCCTCGGCTTCCAGCTTCTGCAACGTTCGCACAAAAAGACCGGCGCCAAAGAGCATCAGCAACGACAATGCGGCCTGCAGCGACACCAGTGCTTTCCCCAGACTCCAGCGCCGCCCCGGGGCTCCCGCGGCGGCGGTATTCGTCTTGAGGGCCGGAACTAGATCCACCCGGGTGCTGCGCAGCGCCGGCGCCAGTCCGAAAAGGACCGCCGCCAGCGCACAAACCAGGAGGGTGAACACCAGCACTCGCAGATCGGGATGAACATTGAGGGGAGAGGTCCTGCCAACGAAGTTCGCCACCATGATGCGGACTCCCCAGGAGGCAAGCAGCGCGCCCACCACACCCCCCAGGCTCGCCATGATCAGGCTCTCGGTGAGAAGTTGGCGGACCAGGCGCGCGCGGCCGGCGCCCAGCGCCAGTCGCATGGAGATTTCCTTTTGCCGGGCGGCGGCGCGCGAAAGCAGGAGGTTCGCCACGTTGGCACAGGCGATGAGCAATACGAGAGCGACGAACGCCATCAAAATGTGGAGGGGTTGCGAGTAGTCAATCCGCAGCCCGGAAATCCCGGGTCCGCCCGGGGCCAACTCAACGTAGGAATTGGCGATCTCCTTTCGCTCGTGTTCGGAGAGATCGGATCCTACTTGGTCGGTCAGAACCTGGCGAAGCTGGACCGAAGCTGCGGCTTGGGCCTGCTGGCGCGTCGCGCCCGGCTTGAGCCGCCCCATCAGGTTGAGCCAGTAAACTCCGGAGTCCTTGAGGTAGGAGTCGTGGAGCATCACCTGGGGCTGGGTCACGATCGGCAGCCAGAAGTCCGGCGACTTCCGCACGCGCTCACCGAAAAACTCCGGTGGCGTCACACCGACGATGGTGAATGGAGTTCCGTTGAAGTCGGCGACCTTGCCCACCGCCTTCGGATCGCCGCCAAACTCGCTCTTCCAGTAGCCATAGCTGATCACCGCCGCGGGGCGAGCCCCAAGGCGATCGTCCTCCGGGCTGAGGGTCCGGCCGAGGATGGCGTTCACGCCCAGCACCGAAAAGTAATTGCCCGACACCAAGTGGCCCGTCGCCTTTTGACTCGATCCGGGAGGAGCGCCCTCCACACTGACGCTCAAGCGGTCCTCACCCTGCCTGAAAGCGCAGATTCCCTGAAAGAACTGGTTGTGGTCGCGCAGATACTCGTAGAGCGGATAGGAATAGTAATCCCATCGTCCGCCTGTGCCGACGCCGCCTCGACTTACTCTCATGCCTTCATTCGGCCCGTTGTAGAAGAGCGCCAATTGCTCGGGTTTCTCCACCGGCAACGTCTTGAGCATCACCGCGTCAATGAGGGTAAAGATGGCGGTGTTCGCACCGATTCCGAGTCCCAGCGAAAGAACCACCACGGCCGCGAAACCAGGGCTCTTCAGCAGCATTCGAAGGCCGTACTTCACGTCCTGGACGAGGTTTCCCATATTGTTCTTTCCTCGAGTCTTGGCGGTTTACCTCTTCATTCGAGATAAAAGTGTAAAGGGTGAAGGGTAAAGGGTAAGCGAATGAAACCGCTTGGCCATTACCCTTTACCCTTTACCCTTTACACTTTACCCTTTCTTCATTCGTACCGCAGCGCCTCCATCGGATCCACCCGCGTTGCCCGCCGCGCCGGGATGTAAGTCGCAAGGAATGCAACCGCAGCGAGCACGACGACGACCAGCAGGAACGTGATCGGGTCGGTGGCACGCACGCCATAGAGCAAGGTGCTCATGAAACGCGTAAGCAGCAGGGCGAGCCCCACGCCAATGGCCAGACCCACGAGCGTCAGGGCCATTCCCTGTCCCAGGACCATCCGCGACACCGCGGCCCGGTCCGCCCCGAGCGCCATGCGGATGCCGATCTCGTGCGTGCGTTGCGTGACCGCATAGGAAATCACCCCGTAGAGGCCAATGGCGGCCAGCATCAGGGCCGCGGCGGCAAAAAAGCCCAGCAAGACCATGCTCACCCGCTGCGGGGCCAGCGACTCCGAAGCCAGTTGCTCCATGCTCATCAGATAGCCGACCGCCTGGTCCTTGTCCACGGCCCAGACTTCGCGACGCACAGCATTGACCATGCTCATCGGGTCCGACGCCGCACGCACGGCAAACCCGATCAGTCCGGCCGGAGCCTGGGCGTAAGGCTGATAGACCTCCGGCTTGGGCTCGTCGGCCAAGCCGAACTGCCGCACATCCCCCACCACGCCGACAACTTCCCGAGGCTGCTTCTGACCCTCCAGCGTGATCCGGTTGCCGATGGGGTCTTCGTCGGGCCATAACTGGTGAGCCAAGCTGGCACTGATAATGGCTACGCCAGTGGCGCCAGCGTCGTCTTGCTCCGCAAAAAGGCGTCCGCGGACCAGGGGGATCGACATGCCGCGGAAATAATCCGGAGTCACCGAGCTCCACACTGCTCGCGGCTGCTGGCGTTCCGGCGCCACCGGCCGACCTTCCACGGCGATTCCGCGCTCCCCCCACCATCCGCACAGCGGAAGGAAGGTGATGGTTCCAACCGACTGCACGCCGGGAAGCGACTTGATCCGGTCCTCCACCCCGTTCGTGAACGCCAGCTTCTGCGCATCGGTGGTGTACTTATGCTCCGGCAGCAGGATGCGGAAGGTCAGGACATGATCGGGCCGGAAGCCGAGATCGCCGTTGAGCAAGCGAAGGAAACTCTTCATCAGGAGGCCGGCCGCAGTGAGCAGGGTCAACGAAAGCGCCACTTCCGACACCACCAGCGCGCTGCGGAACCGGCGTCCCTGCGCGCTGCCGGTGATGCTCCTTCCCGATTCCTTGAGCGCTTCGTTGGGATTGAGCCGGCAGGCCTGGAAAGCCGGAATCAATCCCAACAACAAAGCGCCAAGTAAGGAAGTGAGGACCGCAAAAGCGAGGACGCGGCCGTCGATAGGAATCTCGTCCACTCGCGGAATACTGAGGTTCGAGATGGTCCGGGGAAACATCGCCACCAGACCGCTGGCTCCCCAGTAGGCAACCAGCAAGCCGGCGACGCCGCCCATCAGGGCCAACAAGAGGCTTTCGGTGAGAAACTGTCGCACGATTCGCAATCGGCTGGCGCCCAGCGCCGTGCGTACGGCAATCTCTTTCTGTCGCGCCGAAGCCCGCGCCAGCAGCAGGTTGGCGACATTCGCGCAAGCGATGAGCAACACCAACGCGACCGCGGCAAGCAGTACCAGGAGAGCCGGGCGGATATCCCCGGCGATAAACTCTCGCACGGTGATAATCCGTGCTCCCTGGTCCCGGTTGGTGGTGGGAAACTGGCGCTCCAGCCGGCCCGCGATGGTGTTCATCTCCGTTTCCGCCTGCTTGATGGTAACGCCGGGCTTTAGGCGGCCCATGACGCGCAGGTAGCGGATGCCGCGGTTGCCCGTCCACTGGGGGTCCACGTTGATTGGTACCCACAGTTGGACATCCTGCGGCCAGTCGAAGCTGCGCGGCATGACGCCAATAACGGTGTAAGGCGTACCGCTCAGGGTGATCGACTTGCCGACGATTCCCCGGTCCCCGCCGAAGCGGCTCTGCCAGAGGGCATAGTTCAAGACGACCACGTGATTCTTGCCGGGTTGCTCTTCCTCGGGGAGGAAGGTGCGACCGACCAGCGGCGGCACTCCCAGTAGGTGAAAGAAGTTGGCGTCAAACTGATAGGCAATAATCGCGGCGGGATCACCCGCTCCGGTGAGCGTGAACATGTCGTCTGTGGAACCCGCGATCTCAGCGAAGACCCGATTCTGCGCCCGCCAGTCGGCGAAGTCGGGAGCGGAGACCGAGTCCATGTCTTCGCCCTTGGGCAGATTCTTGCCCCAGATCGTCACCAGCCGTCCACTATCCTCATAGGGCAGCGGCCGGAGCAACACGGCGTTCACCACACTGAAGATGGCGGTGTTGGCGCCGATTCCCAGCGCTAGAACCAAGACGACCACCACCGCAAAGACGGGATTCCTGGCTAGCATACGAATGCCGTACTTCAGGTCTTGGATCACATCGGACATGGAGAATTCCCCCAGTGAGTAGACGGTTGAGGATTTCCAAGGGTTAGCCGGCTGGCCCGCATCTGCCTATTGCCTAAGTACCGCTTTTCGTAAATACGGTGACGTGAAGCCCCGGAGGGGCGGTAGAGAGTAGCCCAGGGCGTGAGCCCTGGGGCCAGATGCCCGTAAAATCAAGAAATGTGCTCCCGGTTTGCACCCAGGGCTCACGCCCTGGGCTACTCTCTACCGCCCCTCCGGGGCTCCGGCTGAGGCGTCTGAATACGTCACCGTAATTACGAACGGCAGTACTAAGTAACGCGTGGTTGCCGCCCCAACTTACCTGGAAGTCCAAGGCAGGCGGAATGCAAGCGTCGTGCCAGCATTGGCTTTGATGGATATTCGTATCTCAAGGAACGACTTAGTCTTGTCCTGGCGGTTCGCCCGAAACGATACCTGAGCAGTCTTCGGCGTCCGTTTTCGAACCGTTTTGTGCGAAAACGCACACTGGCGGGACGGCGGTTCCTGGCCGCTTCGTGGGGAGTTGCCGCGATTCATTGACGATTGCTGAAGCCATCAGCCGTCAGCTATCAGCCCTCAGCAAGAAAGTCAGTCGTCTTGCTGATAGCTGAAAGCTTCGGCAATCGTCAATTCTTCTGAGGGTGTTAACGGACTTGGCGAAGGTGCAGAATACGTGACGTACCTATGGCGGTGCGATGCGCTGGGTGATTAAACATCAGGTGTCTCCCACGCCCGATGAAGCCAACCTTCAAGATGGAGGCCCGTCCAGTAGAGCCCAAGATTCCCACCAGGATCGGTTCCGGGCAGAGATCCGGATGGCCGGAGATCAGCGCCTGCCCACTCGCCCTCTTCACCAGGGTGTAACGATGATGCCTTGTTTCAAGCTCCAGGACCGCTCCGTCTGCCAGGCGATCGAAATAGATTCCGTCGTCGCTCTCCGGGCGCGTGGTTTCCTGATCGACGTGGGCCTCGTCATCCAAGTTGGGACCAGGCACAAAGGACGGCGGAGCGGCCGCCCCGTTTACGTCCGGAGTCTGAAAATCTATCGCGGTCATATTCCTCCTCCGTCCGTCTCGATTTCGGAGGTCCTCGGTTTGCTGCCCTTCCAATTCGCCTCGGCCCCGAATGCCAGCTTCGCGAAGCATGGCCTTGCGCCCTCTCATGAAGTAATTATCGGCAGGTGGGGAGGGGGACCTGAGGCGTGCATGACGGCGAGCTTTGTTCCATGGGCTCGCGCCCACGGCTACTCACGGTTCACCGCTCCGCGGTGGTGAATTTGGCTTTGATAACCAGGCAGCGTCTCGAACAACTGGAGATTGAACAGGATTCCGCTCGACGGTTTCAGGCTCCAATCGCAGCCCTCGCGCTACTCAGAAGCCTTCCACCATCCAGACATTGCTGTTGGTGACGTAGCCCAGTATGGCAAGGTAGCGGCCGCCCGGTGAGGGCACGCCCCAGATTGGATAACCGGCGCCCTTGGACTGCCACAGCACCCGCGCATTTCCCTTCAGGTCGACGTAGAATAAAGTGCGGCCTTGCGGCGTAACAGATCCGCAGTAAAGCGCCTTTCCGTCAGGGGACCAGTCTATAGCCTTGATGTTTGGCCACCCCTTCACCGTGATTTCGCGGTCGGAGCCGCCGGTGAGTGAGAGCAAGAGAATGTGAGTCTCTGTCTCGCCGGTCCTCGAAATCGCAAAGGTAGTTCCATCGGGAGATAACACGCGGCCGCCGTAATCAGTCGCGGGGTCTTGCTCTACGGTCCTGAGCACCTTGCCTATGCCTTCCAGGGGATCGAATGCCGTGACCGTGAGCTGCTTTTGATCCTGGCTCGTGCGGAAGATCACGCAGAGGCTTGCGGGGGCGCTAGCACACCCGAAGTTCAGCCAATCTAGCACCTCGAAGACAACCTGAGGTACTCCACCGCTCACAGGAGTGCGCATTATGCCCGGCCCTTGCGAGGTCTCCCCCCCGAAGAGTATCCAGGAGCCATCGGCACTGAGGCGCGGAACGCCGCCAAGTTGACGTCCTGTGACCACAGGCTCGGCGGTGTCCTGGTCGACTCCCTGCTTGAAAATGCCCCATGTGCCGTTACGGTTTGATCCGAACAATACAGCTTTGCTGTCCGGCATCCATGCCGAGGGCATATCGTAGGCTTCGTCATTAGTCAGCCGCCGAGGGGGGCTCATGTGCGTTCCCCCTGCCGCGAGTTCACCGACGTACACCTGGCCCTGAGATGTCGGCTTCTGGAGCACCAGCCGCTTCCCATCCGCGCTGGCGCTCAGTCCCCGAAGGTAAGATCCAGCCCAATGGGTAATGCGTTTCGGCTTGCCGATGGGTTTGCCAGTATGATTATCAATGCCGATTTGCCAAAGATTGTCGTCACTAAGCAAGCCTTGGCCGCTTTGGGGTTCCGGAGACTCCGGCCTCGAATAGACGATCCGGCCGTCCGCGAGCCAGCAAAAATCTCGCGGCCACCGGTCCGGTTCCGACACAACCACTGTCTGGTTCACCCCATTCAGGTCGCAGGTTTCGATCGACTTTTGCCGATCGGGAGAGCGTTGCGTCCTGAAGTAGGCCAGGCGCTGTCCATCCGGCGACCAGTGCACCGAGGACACCCACTCATTCTCCCCCAGCCCGAGGACCTTTTGCTCGTTGTCCCCCTGGCTGCCCATCACCCAGATCTCGCGAGCTTCGCCCGGTAGCCCGCCCGGGGGCTCCCTCGGGGAGCGAGGGGTGAAAACGATGCGCGTCCCGTCCGGCGAGGCTTCACCCCCCCGCATGCGCTCTCGCGAAACTCCCGTGGAGACTGTCCTAGCATCGAGTCTGTCCACATGCTTTCTCGACCGCCAGGCTCGTCGGCGTCGGCGAGCAGTCGTGTGCCGTCGGGAAACCACGAATCGACATTCCAGAAGGCGCTGGTCGGAACGCCAGGAGGCCTTGGGATGATCCGCTCTTCCCCTGTTGAGAGCAGCTTGACGTGAATCCCAGCCGGGTCAGAGTAAGCGAGGTACTTGCCATCGGGAGAAATGGCATCGCTCCAGACAGCGTTCTCGCTGGAGTTGAATGTCAGCCGTTTCTGCGTTAACTGGGCTGAAGGCCCAACCGAAGGCTCGCCTGACTTGGGAGCGTGGCGCAGCAGGAACCACGCCAAGGCGATCAGCATCGCCACCATGACAACGCTCCCGATCGCGGCTGCCTTGTGACGCGTTACCAGGCCCGCGATGATCTGCGAATCCGAGCTGTCGCCTTGTAGCGGCGGCTTTACGCCGCCACTCGGGTCGTGGCGGGGTAAACCCGCCGCTACCGAGCGCCCCGAATCCGAATCGCGCTTCAGGCGCTTCAGATCAGCGCGCATTTCGGCAGCAGTTTGGCAACGCAGGTCGCGGTCCTTCTCCAGCGCCTTGGTAACGATCCGGTCCAACTCCCCGGGAAGCTGTGGATTCAAGCTCGCGATCGGCGCGGGCGCGCGATTCAAGATTGCGTCATGGATCGTGGCCGTGGTCAAACCCGCGAACGCTACTCGCCCCGTCGCCATCTCGTAAAGCACGGCGCCGAAACTAAAGAGGTCGGTGCGTGTGTCCATCTTCTCGCCCCGCGCCTGCTCGGGCAACATGTAGGCCACCGTCCCCAAGGTCGCGCCCGGACTGGTGAGGTGATCGAGGTCGATGGATGCGGTGGGCGCCTCTTGTAGGGCCGAACTGCGTTCGGCCTTGGGCCGAACTGCGTTCGGCCTCGTCCAACGGGCGGGCGACACCGGTCCCCAACGGCCGAGCGCTGCTCGGCCCTACCGTTGGGCGAGCGCCGCTCGCCCCTACAGTCAGCTTCGCCAAACCAAAATCCAGAATCTTCGCCACTCCCCGGCTGGTGACGAAAATGTTCGCCGGCTTGATGTCCCGATGGATGATCCCCTTCGCGTGCGCCGTGTCCAGCGCGTCGGCGAGCTGGATCGCCAAGTCCAGCAGAGTATCGAGCGGAAGGGGAGGGCTTTGCCCTCCCGCGGGAGCGCGGAGCGCTCCCCTACCAACCAACTCCTTGAGCGTCTGCCCCTCCAGCAATTCCATGGCAATGAACGGTCGACCGCCGTGCTCGTCGACGTCGTAGATGGTGCAGATACTGGGATGATTGAGGGCGGACGCGGCCTGAGCCTCGCGCTGGAAGCGCTGCAAGGCTTGATGGTCCCTGGACATTTCCTCCGGCAGGAACTTGAGGGCGACGAAGCGGTGGAGCTTGGTGTCTTCGGCCTTATAGACCACACCCATTCCGCCGCCGCCGAGTTTCTCCATGATGCGGTAGTGCGAAACCGTTGTTCCGATCATGATTTGGGAGGCGCGCCCAGCACCAAAGAAATCTTAGCACAACAGCAAGGGTGGCGCAGACCTTCGTTTCAGGTCTCCGGTTCTTTTTGGGCTGCGACATAGCCCCGGCGCACACGCTGTGTGAGCTTGATACAAAATGGAACGCGACGGGAAGAAGGAGCCGCAGACCTTGAAAAAAAGGTCTGCGCCTTGCTTATAGTCAATACCAGGCCGCTGGCGGAGAGTCTCAGAGCCACGCTCGCCCGAGGCTACTCATTACGCCGCGTGTCGAAGCCACCTAGCTTAGTATGATGCAAAGAAGCGTACCTGTCAAGCTAATTATCTTATGGCCGCTCTACCATTTGGAGCGGGCGGGTGGCCACGGTCAGTGCGGTTCTGATGTTGATTCTTCCCTCGATGATGAATCGGCCGAAGCTTGCATTTGGAGCCGGTCGAGTTGTAAAATTTCGGCTGGCGACATCCTTCTGAGGATTATGCTCTGGAACGACCTCCGCTACGGTCTCCGGCTGATGCGGCGCGGCCCCGGCTTCACGGTTGTGGCAGTGCTCTCCCTGGCCCGCGGTATCGGTGCCAACACCGCCATCTTCAGCTTGTTCTACACCGTCCTGCTGCACCAACTGCCGGTTGTACACCCCGAACGGCTCGTCGAGTTCCTGTATAAGGACCCCGGCCGGCCGCGCAGCGACGGCGAGATCGGTATCCGCATGCCGTTGGGTGCGATAGCCGGCGACGTAAGCCGCCTGGTGTTGGGACATGCGATGGGAATGCTGTGCGCCGGGTTCGTGGTTGGAGCATGCATGGTGTTGTGGGGCAGGCCCCTGGCAGCCAGCTTGGTACTGGATCTGAAACCGGAGACCAGCGGTCCAGTGGCCTTGGCTGGCGGCGCCATTGCGGCGGTTGCGCTGCTGGCCTCATATGTGCCGGCGCGGCGCGCAGCTCGCGTGGACCCAATGGTCGCGCTACGCCATTTTTCCTTTTTGACAAGTCTAGTACCCTCCCTTATACTTACTTTGCCGGTTAAGCTAGTAGAGTTGCCGGAAGGAGGGGAGCGGGGAAACGGTAAATTTGGGGGCAGGGGCTGAGGGCTGATGCCTGACGGCTGACCCGTGTCACGAGTTGTCGAACCTTGATCTCTAAGAAAGACCTCAACTCCTCAGTGATTACATGAAGCCTTCGTATGATCCAGCCACCGTCCGGCCCACGGCCAGGGTGCCACGGCACAACGATTACACAGAATCGGCCAAATTCGAGGGCGAGCATGGGCCGTGCATGGTTACCGATATGGTAAATGTCGGAAAATTAATATGGGAATTAATGTCCAATTTCCCCCACCCGGTCCCCACCTGGGTGCGGAAGCCGGTATTGCAAATAAATGGGTTATTGGCAGCAGTGTCCGTTTCCGGGCATTATTGAGGGTACAAAATCGTGCCAAATTTTACAATTTTTTACCAAAAACATGCACGGAAGGCGCGCAAACGGGTAATTAAGGGTCAATTAAAGGGGGGTCTTCGCGACTGCTTTTATTAAAAAGTGTCAAGTCCGGTTGCTCGTGTCAAGCTGCAATCGAGCCTTCTTCCGAAGCGCCAGCGAAGAGCGACGAAGCCGGGTGGGGGCTCCGTCGCCCAAGGCTCACGCCCCATAAGGCGTTAACCTAAGGGTATGAGTGGCACGAAAGCCAGCGTAGCTGGCGTTGTCATTTGGCCCACGGCGCGCCAGCCGTGGGAACGGTAGGGAAAGTAAGAGTTTGAGCCCCGGAGGGGCGACATCGGGCGACCCGTTTGACCTGATTTCGCTCCTAACGGAGCCGGAGATGCGTTTTCCGGAGCGCGTTCACCCACGGCTGGCTCGCCGTGGGCCACAGGATGTCGCCGCTCCGCGGCTTCGGAATAGGTCCGAGGTAACCCTCATGAGGCTCGCGCCTTGGGCTACTACCGTTCGCCCCTGACGGGGCTGAGGAACCGAAACATGGCGAGGGCAATCTATTGATTTCGCAGTGGTTGCTGGCAGGCTTGCCCAGGAGATTGTGCGAAGGCTTACTCAATCTAAAGGACTTGCTAACCGGGACTCGTCGACGCGGTCGGAGACCCTTTCGCGCTTTGCCGGACCAGTGAGAGGTGGTGTAGTCGATCTGTTGATTACGCTTGGGTTGCTGGTGAATTTGCTGAGGAAAGTGCGATAGGCACTGCTGAATCTAAAGGACTTGCTAAACCGGGACTCCATCGAGCGGTCGGAGCCCTTTTCGCGCTTTGCCGGAGCAGCGAGATGTGGTGTAGCCGATCTGTTGATTACGCGAGGGTTGCTGGTGAGTTTGCTGAGGAAAGCGCGATAGGCCATGCTGAATCTAAAGGACTTCCTAGCCCGGACTCCCCTCGAACTCGTGGGCGCCCTCTTCGGGTCATGTCGGGCCACCGAAACGTGTTGAGGCCGATCTGTTGATTATGCGAGGGTTGCCGGCGAATCTGCCGAGGAAGAAGAGGGAAGCGTTGCTGAATCTAAAGGACTTGCCAAAGCTTTTTCCGCCGGGACTCAAGGGCTTATTTGAAGATGAGCCCGTCTTGAAGCCTCGTTTTTGTGCACAATCGCGCCAAATTCCGCCATTTTCTGCCAAAACGTGGCAGAATATGGCAGAAAAATAGAGGTTTTTCGCGACCGATTGACTCCCGTCTTCTGACTTTTTCGGATGTGGCCCATGCAATTTGAAACCAAGACCCTGAGGCTTCTGGCTGAATCGCTGGCGAACTTGGAGGAGGGGTTTGCCTCTCTCCCGGAAGCTGAGGTGTCCCTTGCGGGCCGGGTGGCGATGCCTGAGGTGATGAGCGAAGTAGCCTTCCGTTTGCGCAACAACTATCCCTATTTCCATCCACTTTACGCCGGCCAGATGCTGAAGCCGCCGCACCCCATCGCCCGCGCCGCCTACGCCCTTGCCACCTGGATCAATCCCAACAACCACGCCCTGGACGGAGGTCGCGCCAGCTCAGTGATGGAACGGGAAGCGGTAGCCGAAATCGCCGCGATGTTCGGCTGGAATGATGACCAAGGGCACCTCGGGCACCTCTGCGGCGGCGGCACCATGGCCAACCTCGAGGCTCTATGGGTGGCTGGGCAACTCCGTCCCGGAAAGATGATCGTCGCCTCCGAGCAGGCGCACTATACGCACCACCGCATCACCAGCGTCCTGCGACTACCCTTCGCCGAGGCGCCGTCCGATACGCGGGGTCGCATGGATGCGGGCGCCCTCGAGAAGATCCTGGAAGCGGGCGATGTCGGCTGCGTGGTGGCGACGGTGGGCACTACCGGGGCCGGCTCGCTCGATCCCTTGCCTGAGCTTCTGCTCCTGCGCCGGCGCTACGGCTTTCGCCTGCACGTGGACGCGGCCTACGGCGGCTATTACACGCTCGCTGCCAACCTCGATCGCGAAGCGCGCGCCGTCTACGACCTGGTTGGGCAGGCGGACTCCATCGTGATCGATCCCCACAAGCACGGCCTTCAGCCTTACGGGTGTGGTTGCGTGCTGTTCCGCGACCCGGGAGTCGGCGCCTTCTACAAGCACGAGTCGCCTTACACCTACTTCACCTCCTCGGACCTGCACCTGGGCGAAATCAGCCTCGAGTGCTCGCGGCCGGGCGCCTCGGCCGTAGCCTTGTGGGCTACTCAGCGACTGCTGCCGCTGGTGCGAGGCGGCGAGTTTGCGGCCATGCTGGAAAGCTCGCGCGAGGCGGCACTGGCGCTGTACCGCAGGCTTGCAGCCGATCCGCGGTGGCGGGTGCCGTTTGCTCCCGAGCTCGACATCGTGGTCTGGGCGCCGCGTAGTCCCTCGGCTCGCCGGACGTCGGAGCTGTCGCAACGGATCTTCGACGCCGCGGCGCGCCACGACCTGCACCTGGCGCTCATCCGCCTGCCCGTCCGCTTTTTTGCTTCGGCCGAGCCTGCCGATGAGTCCAGTCGGGGGTCCGATTGGGGCGCCGATCAGGATACGGTCCTGTGCCTGCGCTCGGTCCTGATGAAACCGGAGCACCGGGCCTGGGTGGAACGTATTGCGGAGATATTGAATCAGTGTGCCGAGGAGGTCATGGGCTGACCTTGCCTAACCGAAACCATCGGTGGCGCGTCTTAAGGGTGAAGCAACCCGAAGGTCTTATTTTGGATTTTGGATTTTGGATTTTGGATTGAAGACCAAAAAGAAGTCGAAAGTCGAAAGTTAAAAGTCGAAAGCCAGAACCGCTCGGTCTTAGCTTTCGACCTTCAGCCTTCGACTTTTCGACTGCTTTGGCTAGCCACTAGCCACTAACCACTAGCCACTTCTTAACGGAGGCGAGAAATGGGAACTTTTTTCGAGGACGTGCGGTACGGACTTCGCATCCTGGGCCGGAATCCGGGGTTTGCAGCAGTGGCGGTGCTATCGCTGGCGCTGGGGATCGGCGCCAACACCGCGATCTTCAGCCTGATCGACGTGGTCATGTTGAAGCAGTTGCCCGTGAACGACCCGCAGCATCTGGTGGTGCTTTCCGACCCTTCCTCGGAAGGCGTCTCCATCGGCTCGCAGGGCGGTACGCGGTCGCTCTTCTCCTACCCTGAGTTTGAGTACTTTCGCGACCACAACCAGGTGTTCTCGGGCCTTCTCGCCGTCCAGAGCAACGCCGATCGGCTGCAAGTAAGCATGAATGGCGCAGGAGATCAAACGGAAGAGGTCCGCAGCAAGCTCGTCAGCGGCGATTACTTCAAGGTCCTGGGCGTAGCCGCCCTGCTGGGACGCACGTTCACCGCCGAGATGGATCGGACGCCGGGAGCGAATCCCCTGGCCGTGATCAGTTATGCCTACTGGAAGCGCCGCTTCGCGCTCGATCCCTCGGTGCTGGGCAAGACCGTGCAGGTGCATGGCAATAGTTTCAACATCATCGGCGTCGCACCGCAGGGCTTCTTTGGCGAAGAAGTAGGCGTCGCGCCAGACCTCTGGATGCCGCTCTCGATGCAGCGCCAGGTGATGCCCGGCCGCGACTGGATTTCTCCCGACAAGGCGGTCTACAACAAGATCGAATGGCTGCAAGTGATCGGGCGGCTGAAGCTCGGCATCACCGAAAAGCAAGCCGCGGCCAGCATCAACGTTGACTTCCAGCAATTGCTGACCGCCCAGGCAGGCTCCAGCCTGACGGAGCAGCAACGGCGCCAGGGGTTCGACCAGAAGATCGAGCTTTCCGGCGGCAGCAAAGGAACCTCCGGTCTGCGCGACGAGTTCTCCCAGCCGCTGCTGGTGTTGATGGCGCTGGTGGGGATGGTGCTGCTGATCGCCTGCACCAACGTCGCCAACCTGCTACTGGCGCGCGCCACCGCCCGGCAGAAGGAGATCGGCGTGCGCCTGGCGTTGGGCGCGGGACGCCGGCGGCTGGTCCAACAACTTCTCACCGAGAGCGTATTGCTCGCGACGCTCGGCGGCGCGCTGGGCCTGGCACTGGCCCATTGGGGCGATCAGCTCCTCATGCGGCTGGTGGCACGCCGCGATCAGCTGATCCCGCTCGACCTTCATCCTGACCTGGGCATCCTCGGCTTCACCCTCGCCGTGGCGCTGCTCACGGGAATCCTGTTCGGGATTGTTCCCGCCTTCCGCGCCACCCGGCTCGACCTCGCTCCCACCCTGAAGGCAAGCGCCCGCGGCACCACTGGCGGCCGCACCGCGGGATGGCTGGGCAAGGGGCTGGTGTCGGCGCAGGTGGCCATGTCGCTGCTGCTGCTCATCGGCGCCGGCCTGTTCGTCCGTAGCCTGCGCAAACTCCTCACCGTCAACTTGGGCTACAATCCGGACAAGCTGGTGCTGGTGCGGATCGATCCTGTCCCCGCCGGATACCATGACGCCGCCACCGCCCAACTCTACCAGACGCTGCTCGACCGCATCCGGGCAGTGCCGGGAGTGCGCGCCGCCACCCTCTCCAAGAACGGGCTCTTCAGCCACTCCGAATCGGGCGACGAGATCTCCATTGCCGGCTACACGCCGAAGAAGGGTCAGGACATGAACGCGCGATGGGACGAGGTGGGCCCCAACTACGCCACCACTGTGGGCATCCCCGTGTTGCTTGGCCGTGACATGGGCCCGCAGGATTCGGGCAACGCGCCGCGCGTGTGCCTGATCAATCAGACCATGGCGCGCTACTACTTCGGCGACGAGAGTCCCATCGGCCGCATCGTCACCGACGAATATCCGGACAGTCGCGTGAGCTTTCAGGTGGTGGGCGTGGTGGGCGACGCCAAATACAACAACCTGCGTGAAAAGACCCCGCGCCGCTTCTACTCCCCCTTCTTCCACCCCATCGAGCCGGTGGGCCAGGCCAACTTCATGGTGCGCACTTTCGCCGACCCTTCCGCCGTGGCCGGCAGCATCCGCCGCGAGATCCAGTCGGTGGACCGGGCCATCGCCATCAACGGCATCCATACCATGGGTGAACTGGTAGACGACTCCGTGGTCCGCGACCGGCTCATCGCCACTCTCTCCGCCTTTCTTGGCACCCTGGCTCTTCTGCTAGCCTCGATAGGTCTGTATGGGGTGATGTCCTACGCGGTGGCGCGCCGCACCAGCGAGATCGGCATCCGCATGGCGCTGGGCGCGCGCCGGCTCGACGTGGTGGGGATGGTACTGCGCGAGACCATGCTGATGGTCGCGGTAGGCGTGGCCGTGGGCCTGCCGGTGGCGCTCGCCGTGTCGCGCTTCGTCTCCAGCCGGCTCTACGGCTTGAGTTCCAACGATCCCCTCAGCATTGTTGCGGCGACGCTGATCCTGCTGGCGGTCGCAGTTCTGGCCGGGACCCTGCCCGCGCATCGCGCCTCCCGGGTGGACCCGACGACCGCTTTGCGGTACGAGTGAATCGTGGCTAAGGGTGGCGGTTGAAGGGTAGAAGGCAGAAGGTAGAAGGTAGAAGGCAGAAGGCAGAAGGCAGAAGGCAGTGATCATCTGTGCGGCAGGAAGTACATCAGCCAGCCGAGGACCAAGGCGACCCCGACAAAGGCGCCGAAGACTTTGGCGCCGTAGATGAACTGGTCGCGGGGAGTGTCCTTGCTGAGCACCGCGAACGCCACGGAGACCAGGAAGGAAAACAGCAACATCGCGATGAAGTGTGGAATTGCCATCTTCTTATCGGGTGATTGCGCGATCGGGCGATTGAGCGATTTGAAAGAGCGGTTTAAGGATAATCACGCAATCTCCCGATCACTCAATCGCGCAATGTCTTCAGGGCTTTCGTCCCAGCGCGATGTCGTGAACGTCGAGGATCGCCAGCACGTTGAGCATGCCGGCGGCCACCAGAAACGCGGTCCCGTAGTCGGCGCTGACGAAGAACGGATCGCCGCCGGAGTATCCGAAGAACTTGGCCACCGGCATCGCCAGGCCCACGCACATCTCGCCGAAATATCCCAGCGATTCGAGATAAGATTCGGTGCCAGTGGCGAAGAACTGGCCCTTCATGGCCAGGCCAAACACGAACATGGAAACGATACAAACGAACAGGATCAGCGCCCGCCACTTGCGTCGCAACAGATAGTGACCCAGTCCCGGCACCGCCCACGCCGCTACCCAAAGCCAGATGAGTCGCCCCAGCGGCGGCTGCCTGGGTGCACTCTCAACCTTCGCTTTGGGTTTGGTTTCTTCGACGACGGCTCTCTTCGCCATAAGTCCGGGTTGGTCCTACCTCGTGGCCTCCGCGCGGTTCCCCAAGTCGATTGTCTATCTTATGCTGAAGGGCGCCGGAAGAGCAATGATGAATGTTGAATTATGAATGATGAAGGATGAACGGAAGTCGGTCCATGCAGACCACAGCAATTTCATGTCGCGCTTGCGTCACTCGAGATCGCTCTCTTGGAGTCCCGCCATCTTCATCAAGTACCTCAGCAGGCCTATTCTCAGGGGCTTATTGCCGTGAATGGGGACTGAAAGGTGAACCTCGCTGCCGGTCTTTCCGTAGATATGATGACTGCCGTGAATCCTCAGCAATTACCACCCGTGGCGTTCAGGCACGCGCGCCAATTCTCTGCCCGAAACCGATTTCATACGGGGATTTTCAGCACTCGGTCCGTAGGAGTTTTCTTGGCGGCCTCGACGTTCACCGAAAGGCAGCCCTCCACGGCCTCGTGGAGGTTCTTCAAAGGCTCCTCAACGGTTTCGCCTTGCGTGGCACAGCCCGGAATGGCCGGCACCTCAGCGCCTCGTGGATCACAACCTTGATCTTCACCAGCAGCCACCTCCCGTGAACTGCTCCCCTAAACGATACTACAACTCCGTTTCCCTATCGTCGCTCATTCATCATCCGGCACTCATGATCCATCTTGCATCATTCTGCCAAAATGGGAACCACCTCCTGCTGGATCCCGCCTGTCACCCGGGCTTCCTTCTCGTCGACGTAAACGTTCACTTCGGTTCGGACTCCGAACTCCGGCAGGTAGATGCCCGGCTCCACGGAGAAGCAGGTTCTCGGAATGATGGGACGGGTGTCGTGCGTCTCCAAGTTATCCATGTTGGCGCCGTTGCCGTGGACCTCCTCGCCGATCGAGTGCCCCGTGCGGTGGAAGAAGTACTGCCCGTAACCATGGTGCGTGATGACGGCGCGCGCCGCATCGTCCACTTCGTAGCCGCGCAGGGTGCGCCCGGCCTCGACCGCGCTCTTCACCAGGTCAATGGCGGCGTCGCGCGCCTCCTTCACGATCGCGAAGATCGCGGCATAACGGGCGGGCACTTCCTCGCCTACAAACCCAGTCCAGGTGATGTCAAAATAAACCGCGCCGGGCTTCCGCTGCTTCGCCCAGACGTCGAGCAGCACCCAGTCACCACGGGAGATGAGGCTCGAACTTGCCTGCGTGGCAGAGTAGTGCGGGTTCGAGCTGTTGGCATTCGCCGCCACATCAGGCGGATCGTCCGCCTCGACGCCGCCCGCCTGGAAGACCCGCAGAATCTCCTGCTGCACGTCGTATTCGCGCAGGGTCTGGCCGCGCTTGACGGCATCGCGAATCATCGCGAACCCTTGCCGGATGGCCGCATGGACCACCTTGCCAGCTTCCAGGTGCGAAGCCAGCGCCTCGGGCGACCAGCGCGCCTCAAACAACTGCACCAGCTCCGCCGAGGAGACCACTTCCACGCCCAGGCTCTTTACCAGCTCGATGGTGCCGGCATCCACCAGGCCGACGTAAGGAATGTCGTTGAGGGCCGAGTATTCCATCGCCACGCGCTTCTTGCCTTGCAGGAGTTGCCCCAGCTTCTCGCGCTGCTCGGTCCACGACGAGTATTCGTGCACCACGCCCGGCGCTCCGTCCAGGCTACCCTTCTCGATCCGGTGCAGCAGCTTGGCCGGCTCGCCCATCGCCGGAATCAGGTAGTACCAGCGGCGCGTCACCATCACCGGGTTGACTCCGAGCACGCGATAAGCAATGGGATCGCGGCGATGGTGATCGTAGAAGAGCCAGCCGTCAAGGCCGGCAGCTTGCAGCTCTTTCTGGATTGCGTTGAGTTCCACGGGGTCTCCCTTCATTTCGAAACTGGAAACTGGAAACTCGAAATTCGAAACTCGAAATTCGTCCTTCTTGGTGCAGATCACGCGGAGGCAAGTTTCGAGTTTCCCGTTTCGAATTTCGATTTTCGACTTTCGCTGCTCAATCTTCAATCGACAATCGGCAATCGACCATCTCGGATCGCCGGCACTTCGAGCACCCGAACATCCCGCACCGGACTCTCCACCGCACCGGCCAGCGCGGCGATCATTTGGCGCAGCGTCACCAGGCCCAGTCGCCGCGCCGTGTCTCGCGATCCAGGAAGCAGGCTGGCCACCGCGTACATCGGCAGCAGGAGGCACGGCCAACGATGACCCGGCCCCAGCACGTACCACGGCCGCAAGATCGTGGCGCCCATGCCGCTCCGGCGAAGCGCTTCCTCACACTCCGCCCGCGCCTGGATATAGGCCTGCATGATCGGCGCCGGCTGCGCCACGCTGACGTAGACAAAATGCTTAACGCCGGCTTGCTTGGCGGCCGCAATGCCAGCGAGGCCCGACGCCAGGTCCACTTCACGGAACAGTTGCGCCTTGCTCGGGTTGGGGCTGGGAATACCCACCAGTTGCACAAAGGTATCGGCGGGCGGTACTTGAGCGGCGTACGACTCGGCCTTCAGCGCGTCTCCGACAACAGCTATGCAGCCGGCGGGCAGCTTCTTCTCAGAGCCTGGCCGAACCAGCGCCCGCACTTGATGCCCGCGCTTCAGCAGTTCGGCAATCAGGCCGCGGCCCATATAACCCGTGCCACCGGTGATGAAGACATTACGCTTCATTCCCATTGTGGCGTCATTCTAATCTTTTGTGGCCTGCGGGCGCATCAGGAAAATTGCAGATTGCAGATTGCAGATCGACGATTGACGATTGGAGAGAAGGACGCCCCTTGTCCTTGGCCCGTTGTCCATTACTGCCAGAGCCGACAGCCAGTGGTTAGGCCAAATCACAACGGACGCTCGTCTCTTCCAATCGTCAATCGAAAATCGTCAATCGTCAATCCTTCCCTAGTCCTTGCCCTTATAGAGGTCAGGAAACTCCTTCTTCAGTGCCCGCACCTTGGGCAGATCGTTGTAGACGATGTAGGGATAACTAGGATGAAGCTCGAGGAAGTTCTGGTGATAGGCCTCGGCCGGATAGAAACCTTGGAAGGGAACTACCTGGGTCACGATCGGTTTGTGAAAGACACGGGCCTGGTCGAGTTGAGCGATATACGCCTGGGCGATCTGCTTCTGCTCCTCGTTGGCATAGAAGATCACGGAGCGATACTGAGTGCCTTCGTCCGGACCTTGGCGATTCAACTCAGTGGGATCGGTGGCGACGGAGAAGAAGACCCGGAGCAAGTCGGCGTAAGAAACCTGCGATGGATCGTAGGTGATCTTGACGGACTCAGCGTGTCCCGTCGTGCCGGTACTCACCGTCTCGTAGTGCGCGGTGGCGGCGCTTCCTCCGGAGAAACCGGACACTACGCTGATGACGCCCTTGACATGCTTGAAGACCCCGTCCACGCCCCAGAAGCATCCTCCCGCAAGGACCGCCGTCTGTGCGCCGGTCGGTGTCGGGTATTGCGACTTGGCGGCAAACTCCGGCACGGGCCCCGCGCCGGCGGAGCAGGCCGCAGCGGTGAAGAGAACAACCAGAAACAAGAAGATAATAGACCGTGAAGTGGATTTTCGACTGCCTGACATGTTCAAACCTCCTGATGAGTTCATGACCGTGCCGAGATCAATCTCCAGGCCGTTTTCACCCTCCATTGGATGGAAAAACTGCTCATAGGTTTCAGGCACGTCGACCCGACTTCGCTTGTGGGGTCGGCGAACGTTGTGGTAAGTCTCTCTATTCTCTTCTCGCAGGCAAAGGAGGGCAGCATGGCGACCTTGGGACTCATCGAATACCGCGACGCCAGCCCGGAAGTGCGCGCCGTCTATGACGACATCATGGCCACTCGCAAGACCGATTGGATCAACAACTTTTGGAAGGCGATCGCGCACGATCCGGCAACGCTGCGGCGCACCTGGGAAAGCGCCAAGCAGATCATGGCGCCGGGCGCTCTCGACGCCCTCACCAAAGAAATGATCTACGTGGCGGTCAGTTCAACCAATCAGTGCCCCTACTGCATCGCGTCGCACACGGCCAGCGCGCGCAAGGCCGGCATGACCGACGCCATGTTCGTCGAGTTGATGGCCGTGGTCGGCATGGCCAACGAGACGAACCGGCTGGCCAGCGGCTATCAGGTGGAGATCGACGTACAGTTCAAGACGCCGTGAGGCACGCCCGTTTTGTGGTACCATTCCGTCACGAACTTTACGTGCCTGTATAGTACCTCGGGCAGCCGACGCCTGAAAGTCGGCCGCGGAGCGACGGGTAGTCGGCTTCGGTTGTTCGTTCGACAGAGTGTGGCTGCGCGCCGCGCCCGCCCATTGAATCGTGGTGATCGGAGGCTTGCCATGAGTAGGAGCATCAAGAGCGTCGTCTTTCTTCTCTCTCTCTGCCTCATTCTGCCTTTGGCGCAACGCGGCCAAGCACCGGAAAGCACCGACGTGACCCAAGCGCTGGCCCAGGGCGACGCCTTTCTCTCCCACCATAACTTCGCAAAGGCGCGCGAGGCCTACCTCAAGGCGGACAAGCTCTCGCATCATACCTGCCCCGAATGCTTCCTCCGAATGGCGCGGGCGGACCGCCAGGCAGGCGACCTGGGCGCCGCTCTCGACGATGCCAAGCGGGCAGTAAAGGCTGCCGGTGACGACAAGGCCGCGGCGGCGCGGGCTCACATGGCGCGCGGCGTCTTGCTCACCCAAATGGCCGGCAAGCCCACCGATAAGAAGCTCAGGGAAGCTGAGGATGAACTCCGCCAGGCTCTGGCGCTCGACCCGAACCAGGCGGTGGCGCACTTTAACCTGGGTGAAGTCCTGATCCGGCAAGAGCGCGACAACGACGGCATCTTGGAACTGAAGAACTACATCGCCGCGCCCGGCGCCGATCCCAGGACCCTGAAGGAGGCGCGCCGCGTGATCGCCGACCCCATCCGGGCACGCGAGCCTTTCGCTCCCGACTTCGCCTTTACCTCTCTGGAGGGCGAGACGGTCTCCAATGCCGTGCTTCGCGGCAAAGTTGTGCTTCTTGACTTTTGGGGCACGTGGTGCGGGCCTTGCCGCGAATCGGTTCCCATGCTGGTGGATATCCGCAAGAAGTACCTCGATCGGCCCTTTCAAATGGTGGGAATCAGCTCCGACGACGACCAGCAAGCATGGAAGAACTTCATCGCGTCGCACCGTATGGATTGGCCGGAGTATATTGATCTCTCCGGGGAGGTCCGGCGGGCTTTCACTGTTGACTCCTATCCTACTCTTATCGTCCTCGATCGGGACGGCGTCATCCGGTTCCGGCAATCCGGCCTTATGGCGGGACTGAGCGAGGAGGAACTGGAAGAAGCCATCGGCAAGGCCCTCAAAAGACCTTCGCAGTCGCCCGCCGCCTCTGCTGCCGCCGTCCCCGAGTCGGCAACTCCGACTCCTACGGATTCAGGGGCTACTGCCGGAATGCAACCGACGCCGACGGCGGAAGGGCCAAAATTGGAAAGGGCGACGGAGACAGACTCCTCGGCGGGCACGTCCGACGAGGAAAGCGGCGCTGTTTCCGGCAATGTTTACCGGAATCAGTTCCTGCGTTTCTCGTATCAATTCCCGACCGGCTGGGTGGCCGCACAGCCCGAGACACTTCATGCGGCCAACGAAAAAAACGAGGCTTCCGCCAAAGCGATGGCGTTGCAACAGCACCCCGAGTCGGGCGGCTCGCCCCGGATTGCGGTTCCGAAGAATATCTTCTATGCCTCGCAAAGGGGCCAAGGCGACGGCCAACGCCTGTCGCTGCCTTGCGTCCGCATCAGCGCGACGACCTGGAATGGTCCGGATCTGACCCTCGACTCTGTGAAGAGCAGCTCCGAGAAAATGCAGCCTCCTGGCATCAGCCTAGTCCGGGGGCCGGAGCCCTACACGGCCGGCGATCAGAAGCTCTTCCGCGCCGACTACGAAAGCACCGGCAACGGCCAGCATCTGTGCATGTCGCGCCTTCAAACAGTAGCGGATGGCTATCTGTTGATGCTGGAGTTTTTTGCGGCGGACCGGCAAGAACTCGAACAGCTCGTCTCCAGCGCCAGCACCGTGTCGTTTGAGGCCCCTTGAGTTTCGTGCGACAGTGAAACTGGTTTGGGAACAGTACGGTAAGAAGAGAAGCGAGATTCCTGGTTACATCTCGATTCCGGAGCCAACCCTATGGTAGCAGTGAAGACTGATGGATAATTAGAGAAGTCGAGAGTCGAGAGTCGAGAGTTGAAAGTCGAAAGTGAAAGAAGTAAGCCCGGTGCCAGTTTCGTAAGGTCTCAATGCTGCACTGCGAGAAGAAGTCGTGAGTCGAAAGGTGTCTTCACTTTCGACTTTCGACTTTCGACTCTCGACTTCTTCTCACTATTCATGGGATCATTCTTGCTCGAACCAGTGGAGAACGCTAGTTGCCGCCCGTTAAGAATCTGACAACTCGGGAGATTCTCGACCTCGTGCGGCCCGACCTCGAGAAGGTTGAGGAAGAGTTCCGCCGCCAATCCGTCTCGAACGTCCGGCCCATCACCGAGATCAGCGAGTACCTCCAGGTGAGCGGCGGCAAGCGGCTGCGGCCGGCACTGCTGCTGCTAGCGGCGAAGTTCTGCGGCTACGAGGGGCCGTCGGCGATCAAGCTGGGCGCGGTGGTGGAGATGATCCACTCCGCCACGCTCATTCACGACGACATTATCGACGAGGCCGATCGGCGCCGCGGACGACCGTCCACCAACACCCGCTGGGGCAACCACATGAGCGTGCTGGCGGGCGATTGGATTTACATGCAGGCTTTCAGCGTCGCCCTGGCCGAGCGCAATTTCAAGGTGCTGGACATTCTGATCGGGCTCACCCAGGTGATGGTGGAAGGCGAACTGATGCAACTCGTTTCCCAACACCGGATCGACGTCACCGAGGACCTCTACCTGGAACTCGCCGACCGCAAGACCGCCAGCCTGTTCTCGGCGTGCATGCGTCTGGGCGCGACGCTGGGCGGCAAGAGCGAACATGAAGAGATGAGGCTCGGCGCCTTCGGCACCAACCTGGGCCTCGCGTTCCAGCTTGTTGATGATTTGCTGGACTTCACCTCCTCGGAAGAGAAGCTGGGCAAGCCGGTCGGCAACGACTTGCGCGAAGGCAAAGTGACCCTGCCGCTCATTTACCTGCTCAGCCGTTGCGGGCCGGAGGAAACGGCCAAGGTGTCGCGAGTGCTCGATGAGCGTGGGTTCCACTCCGTGCCTTTCGCTGAAATCCTGGAACTGGTGGGACGCAACGGGACGTTGCGGGCGGCGCGCGAGAGGGCGCGCCATTTCTCCGAGCGGGCCAAGCAGTGCCTGGAGGGTTTTCCTGATTCTCCTTATAAGCAGGCTCTCGGCGCGCTCGCCGAGTTCGTGATCGAGCGCGAGAGTTGAGAAGAGCAGTGGCTAGTTGCTAGTGGCGAGTTGCCAGAAAGAAAGACAGAGCGTTCTTGCTAGCCACTCGCCACTAACCACTAGTCACTTCTAAATTAAAGAGCGGGCGAGACCCTCAGGAATGACGACGCCGCACACGGAAATCGAGATCAAGCTGGAGGTGCACGATCCCAGGGCGCTCAAGCGCCGCTTGCGCCAACTGGGATTCCGCGTGGTCAAAGCGCGGCACTTCGAAAGCAATGCGCTCTTTGACTTTCGGGGAGCGCACATTCGCAAGTCCCGTTGCCTGCTGCGCCTTCGCGCCGCCCAGGGGCAGGGCGTGGTGACGTTCAAGGGCGCGCCCATCCGCGCCGGCAGGTACAAGGTGAGGCCGGAGATCGAGACCGCGGTGGCCGACGGAGATCGAATGCGACAGATCTTCGAGCACCTGGGGCTGCGCGAGTCTTTTCGCTACGAGAAGTATCGGACCATCCTCGCGCCCGCCGTACCATCCGGCTCGAAGCTGAAGGCGGAGTTGGTGTACGATGAAACCCCGATCGGCGACTACATCGAACTCGAGGGTCCGAAGCGCTGGATTGACCGCGTGGCGAAGCAACTCGGCTACAATCGTACCGACTACATCAGCCGGAGTTACGCCGCGCTTTACCTCTCGAAGTGCCGGGAGCGGCGGATCAAGCCGGGGAACATGGTGTTCGAGAAGCCCGTAAAGACCAGCGCTGGGAATTGACGATGGGCAATCGCGGGTAGTGTCGTAATCTAGCCACCACGTCATTCTGAGCGTAGCGAGGAATCCCTCTTCCTCTTCGTCTCAAATGGAAAGAGAGATTCTTCGCTACGCTCAGAATGACATGGTGGAGAATTTAGGATGGTGGCGAGTTTCGGGTTTCACTGTTCGACTTTCGGAGTTTAGGCTATAATGAAGTCTGATTAGCGGCACGGCGGGTTGGCCCGGGCCGGGAGGTTCTTATGGAAGGTTTACTGAGCCCAATGCACATCGTCTTTATTTTGGTGATCGTGCTGATCATCTTCGGACCCGGCAAGCTGCCGGAGTTGGGCAAGGGCTTAGGCAAGGGAATTCGTGAGTTCAAGGAAGCCCTCAAGGGCGGAATCGCGGGCGAACCAGAGAAGAAAAGCGAAGACGTGAAGAAGGTCTGATTCTGATTTTCCCTTTTCCTCTGTATCTCTGCGCCTCGGTGTTGAATTTCTCCATCTGGCTAATGTCAGGCGTGGAATCAAAGCGGGCTTCCGCCTCATATCTTGGTTCGTTACTCCTCGGTAGCTCAATGGTAGAGCATTCGGCTGTTAACCGAAGGGTTCCAGGTTCGAGTCCTGGCCGAGGAGCCAATCTCCCCAGTTAAGCCATCAGCCGTCAGTTATCAGCACTCAGCAAGGAAAGCTTCTGTTGCTGAGTGCTGATGGCTGAGAGCTGATAGCTAAACGCGGCGTCATAAGTAATGCCGCATAATAAAATTGAATTCCCGACCCTCTCGGGCCTAGAATGGTCCGGGAGGTGAACCGATGCAGAGGTTGGAGATTGCCGATGTTGAAATCATGCGATTGGCGGTCCAACAGGA
>DATFYM010000014.1:0-11882 GCA_035315065.1 Terriglobia bacterium | reverse complement strand
GGAAGTTCCCGTGGCTGAAGAAGGTGTATCTCGGTATCATGGGCGCATGGTCAATTCCCCTGGGATTGGCTTGCCTGGTGGCGGGTGACATGACTCCGGCCTACTCCATCTACGGATGGTGGCGGCCAAACCTGGCGGCGGATATCGTTTACGCCCTGGCCTTCTCGGCCTATATTCTCGGGTTTGTTTCCCTGGTGTGGAACAGTGTTCGGCCGCCCACGGCGGAGGCGCGGCGCAAGACCCGGGTCATCGTATGGAGTACGCTGATAGGCTATGGCCCGGTTTTCCTGATTTACTTTTACCAGCGCCTGGCGAGAATGCAACCCGGCATGGGCCTGCTTTGGGCGCTCGCGATCATTTCCCTGGCGCTGATGCCGCTCTCCTACGCTTATGCGGTGGTGATGCATCGCGTGCTGGAGATTCCGGTACTGTTCAAGCGCAGTGCGCGTTATGTGCTGGTGCAGCGCGGCTTCGTGGTCCTCACCGCGCTCATCACCATCGCTGCTATTCTGGTTTTCATCGCTGTTTTCACGCGCCTCTTCCAGGGGCACAGTGACACCGCGCTCCGCGTCGGCATGGGCCTGGGGATCGCGTTCGGCGGGATTTCCGCGGTGATCAATCTGCACGTCCTTCCGCGGGTGACCAAGCGGATCGACCAAGCCTTCTTCCGCAGCGCCTACGACGCGCGCCTGATCATGGAGAGCCTGGCCCGGAAGACCCGCAATACCGCCAGCCGGGAGGACTTGGCCATGCTCCTGGAGGTCGAAATCCGAGAAGCGTTGCATCCGGCCTCGCTGGCGGTCTATCTGGAAGGCAACGACGGCCGCCTGCGGACCTGCGCGAACGGTGCGAGCCCGACGCCGGCCTCCGGGGAGGAAAGCAGAGCGAGCGTGCCCCTCATTGGTAGCGACGACGCGGTTGGTATAGCGACCGGCGTCGACGGCGGCGCCGACCAGCACCCGCCCGAGTCGCTCGCCCCCGATGTGCCGTTGCTGGCGGAACTGGCGCGTCGCGGCGCACCTTGGGACGTGTCCGCCTCGGTGATCGACGGACTCGCCGCCGACCGTGTGCTGGCGCCCATGCGGGCGGAATGCCTGGTGCCGTTGTTGGGTCGCGGGGGCCAATTGACGGGCTTGCTGGTGCTGGGTCCGCGGCTTTCCGAGGAGCCCTACTCGCGCGAGGACAAGCGGCTCCTGGCGTGGGTGGCGGCGCAGGCCGCCGTCGCCTTGGAAAACGTCCGCCTGGCGGAAGCGATGGTCGAGCGCATGGAGGCCGAGCGCCGGGCCGCGCAGGAGATCGAGATTGCGCGGCAGGTCCAGGCCCGGCTCTTTCCCCAGAAGCGTCCGCCGCTGAAGACGCTGGAGTACGCCGGCGGTTGCCTGCAGGCTAGGCAGGTAGGCGGAGATTACTACGATTTTCTCGATCTCGGCCCCGGACGGCTCGGTCTGGTGCTGGCGGACATCGCCGGGAAGGGAATCTCGGGCGCACTGCTGATGGCTAACCTCCAGGCCAACCTGCGCAGCCAGTACGCCGTGGCCCTGGACGACTTGCCGCGTCTGCTCCAATCGGTGAACCGCCTGTTCTACGAGAACACCGCTGATAACAGCTACGCTACTCTGTTCTTTGGCGACTACGACGATCGCACGCGGCGGTTGCGATATGCGAACTGCGGCCACTTGCCGCCACTGTTGCTGCGCGCCGACGGCAGCGTCGCGCGGCTCGAAGCCACCTCGACGGTGCTGGGCCTCTTCGAGACGTGGTCGTGTTCGGTGGAGGAGACCTTCCTCGCAGCGGGCGACTCCCTGGTGCTTTACACCGATGGGGTCACCGAGGCGGCGCGAGCGGATGGAGAGGAGTTCGGCGAGGAGCGCCTGATCCAGACGGTGTGCGCTCATCGCTCTCTTCCGGTCGCGGACCTGTTGACGGCGATTGTGAGTGCGGTGCGGGAGTTCAGCGGTCCCGAGCAGGCAGACGATATCACGCTGGTGGTGGCCAAGTGCCATTCTTAAGCCTCGAAATTCGAAACTCGAAAATCGAAAATCGCCCTTCCCTTAACTTCCCAAGCAACTCATCTGACCCGCAGGAGTGCGCCCGTCTAGTTGTGGCGGGTCATGCCGGGCCACGCCGGTTCCTTCCAGACGGAAGCTATTAAAGTACTGGTACAGGTGGCACTTAGGTACCGGTGCCCCCGTACAATAGACGCTACCTGCCGAGCGCGCTAGCCTATACATTGTGCACCAGGGAGTTAGGTCCCCGACCGGACTCCGGCGGGGACAGCGGGCAGCGTCGGCAAGTGACTCGCTTCCAGCTTCACAACCCCCCAGGCTGCCAAATCAGCGCGTCAGAACGACGACGAAGGAGATTCCGATGAAACATCGCTTTCTTGGCTTAGCTATCAGCGTGGCGGCGTTACTCGCCTTGACCCCGGCGGCGATGGCCGGGCCTATACCCACGGCTACCATCAACTTCAACAACCCCACCGGCGTTGTATACGGCGGCGTCTATGTGGGTTTCTACCAGGGGACGGTCAACGGCGGACCCGCCATCACCGATTTCATCTGCGACGACTTTGACCACGATATCTACCCCGGCTACTCATGGAATGCCGCAGTCGGCAGCACCGAGCCGGTAAGCGCCACAACGGTCAGGTTCGGACCAGCCAACATTACCAACCCGAGTTTGGCGGGGCAGGACCTGACCCAGCAGGAAGACTACAACATGGTCACCTACCTGGCAGAGCAGATCTTTGCCGACCCCAATAATTCAAAGGGCGACTGGGGCTATTTGGCCTGGGCGATCTGGTCGCTTAACACCGAACCCAATTCCCCGGCCGCCTGGAGCAGCCCATACTACACGACTCAGGTTCAGACGTTCGTGACCGAGGCCCTTGGCCACAAAGACACCAACAACGGCAATCTGATCGTCTACACTCCCACCGATGGTCAGCCCGGACAGGAGTTCCTAGCGCTGGACCCGCATCCGACGCCCGAACCCGCCAGCGTGGTTCTCTTCGGGACCGCTCTCGCCCTTGTGCTGGCAGGGCTGGCCAGCAAGAAGCTGCTTCCTTAGGGTTAGGGACGAGGGACGAGGGACGAGAGACGAGGACTGAGGGCTAGGGACCATAAACCACTCTGCTAGCCCTAGTCCCTGGTCGCTAGTTCCTAGCCGGTGAACCACCCCGGCCGAAGCTACAACCTCGCTTTCTGTGCAGCTTGCTGAACAGTCGTCCGCTACCCACCGGAAGGGCGAGGCTTCAGTCCCCCTAAGCGTGCCCCAACATCTTCAATTTTTCTTCAGACCATTCATCCTGAGGGCATCGCGAGGCGGGGCTGAAGCCCCGCCCTTCTACGGCCTGAGATCGAGACCTAAGCCCTACTCTCGACTAGCCCCTGGCTTCTCGGGTTGGCTTCGTTATTAGAGGCGAGTCGGTTCTAAAGGACTTGTTGGCTCGTGTCTCACTGAATCCGGATCATGGTGGGTTTCCTGAATAAGCAGCCGCTCTCGCCGATGATAAGCCATGCCATTGGTCCGCAATAGGGTCCGCCGTGACCCGTGATCAGGCCAAGCTGGTGTACGTCGTCTGGGACGTGAAAGACGCGCGAGGCGGTGACGGACTCTTCCGGTTGGAGCAGGACATCGAGGGGCACAGCCGACGGATCCGGATCGGGAGGATACAAGCGGCCCCGATCGTCGATCAGGTAAAGCCACGCTCCATTGGCCCGCTGGGCCACACGGCGGGCCTGGCTGAAGATGCGGAGCCCAACGTGATATGAACTACCGGCCGGTCCGGGCGCCTGACTCACTTGTTCCACCGCCAGACACCAATCGTCAAAACACCACGGATCGCCCGTCCCGATCACGCGCTGGGGCTTGAAGAACGATACCGCGATCCCAGTTACGAGGTACGCCACCGCGGCAACGCTGTAGGTCAGGAGAATCCTGAGGGCGTGCGCACGACGGCCACGAATCGCGAAAACCGCCACAACCGCCAGGGTCACAAACGACCCCAGGACCGCGAGCAGGAACAGCAGGTCGAAGATGGTCATAGAATCGCCTCCTTTTCCGTCGACTTTGTAGTGTAAAGTCCATTGTTGAATAGCGTCAACGGTTTTCTTGGGCAGTAAGCGGCTCAAATCATCTCCTGCAAAAGTTCGGGCCTAGGTTGCGCGATCACTACCTTGTTGGTGAGCAAACCCTTAGCCGCCACGACGGCCGCGCCCGCGTCCACAGCGCTTCTCACCGCAGCCACGCTGCCGGTCATGGTGACGAAGGCCTTTCCTCCCAGGGCCATCGCCAGCCGTATTTCAATTAGTTTCACCGCCGCCGTCTTCACCGCGGCGTCGGCGCCTTCAATCAGGGACGCGACGGAAAACGACTCGATGATCCCCAGCGCCTCCAGCACCTCAATCTTGTTGGTCCCGCTGATGGCCGGCACCACCGATTCGTGTACGTTGGGAATCACAAAGCTGTCGATCAGCGAGTGTCGGCCCACCCGCGCCCCGGCCTCGACGCTGGCGCTGACCGCGGCCACGTCGCCGCAGACAAGGACCATGTACTTGCCGGAGCAGATGCTGCGCGCGAGCACCAGCCGAACCGCCGCCGCCTTCAGCATCGCGTCGCAGACCTCGAAGCCCGCCGCGACGCTGGTGAGTTCGATAAGCCCGAACGAATTCAGTGCCATGGAATTCCTCCTGGTCGGAAGGCGTGAGGGAGATTGAACGCAGAGGGGCAGAGGCGCAGAGATGGGAGAGATGGGAATGAGAACGACGTGAAGACGACACCTGTTTTCCGAACGCTTCCCATCTATTCTCTGCGCCTCTGCGTCTCTGCGTTGGAAGCTCTTTTGCAATTACTCCAAAGCTTTTGGGCGTCAATGCTTCGGCCCTAGGCTTCGATTTCCACCCAGTCCTCTGCGATCGCCTTTACCGTGCCGGCGATGCTGGCGTGAAGGTCAGCGCCCAGTTCCCCTTCCGCGAGCGCGGCTACGCGTTCGCCCACTCGCACGCGTTGCCCGACCCGGACCACCGGTCGGGGCGGCACGCCCGGCAGCTTTGAGAGTTTCAGCCGAACCGATGGCGGCTGAAGCGCCACGTCGGCAAATGGCGCCTCTCGCTCGTACTCCTCAATCTTCAGCCGCTTGCGCAGCATGGAAAGCGGCACTCGGCGACCTTCCTTCATGGGGTGGATCTCGAGCTCCCTCTGCTGGACGAACTTGATGCCGGCCGCGCGCAGGTCGCGCTTGGCCTGATCGCACGCCTCTTTCGGGTACAAGTCCTCCGGGCAGGCGTAGAGGGTGCACAACCCACAGGCACAGCAAAGCTCGGCCGATTGATTCCAAAGGTCCGCTCCGCTGAGGGAGAAGGCCAGACTTCGCATCACCTTGTGAGGCATCACGTCGTATCCCAGCAGGTAGCGCGGGCAAAACTCGGTGCAATAGCTGCATTGGTCGCAAGCGGAGCGCCCGATGCGATGCATGGCCGGGAGTGGTCGCTCCTTGCGGGAAATCAGGTAGTGGTCGCGGGGCAGGATGATTAGCCCGCCCGTGGTCTTGGTGACCACCTCGTCGAGATCGAAGGTGAGCGCACCCATCATGATGCCGCTCACGAAGATTCCGAAGTCCGGCGTGCTTGCGCCGCCCGCCGGCGCCAGCAGCTCGCGGAACGGCGTGCCGATCGGAACCCAGAACGACTTCGCGGTTCGCACCGCTCCACCAACGGTGAGAAACTTGTGGGTGACGGGAATCTCGCTCTCGGCGCGGTGCACGTTATACAGCGTTTCCACATTGCTGACCACGCAACCCACCTGAAGGGGAATTCCGCCCGGAGGGACCAGCCTTCCTGTGGCCGCCGGCACGAGTTCGAATTCGTCCCCGGAAGGATAGAAGTCGCCCAGAGTCACCATATCGACGGGCGCATTGCGGAGGTGGCTCTGGATAGCCTCCATTGCCGCCGCGTTCTTTTGCTTCACGCCGAACTTGCCACGCCGTGCCCCCGTGGCCTCCATCATCAGCCTCATACCGGACACGATTTCGGCCGGGGAGTGAGCCATCAGTTGGGCGTCTTTGTGGAGAAGCGGTTCGCATTCGGCGCCGTTGGCAATGACGTACTCTACCCGGTTGCTTGCCTTGACGGAGGTCGGGAATCCTGCCCCGCCCGCGCCTACCACTCCGCACGATTTCAGCTTTTCGCTGAGCGTCGCCATCTTGATCCGCTCTCCCGTAGCGCTCGTTGTTCCGAATAGGGTCAACAGCGAGCGCATCATTTCTTTGGCGGACTCGCCCACTTCTTCCATACTTCGGGGGCGGCTAACATCTTGATATAAACTCCACCCAGCACGGATCGAGCTTGGAATCCGGCTTGTTTGCCGTCGGTGGTCCAGTACCAGTCAGTGAGCGGTACCCGACTCGGCGAGTCGCTCAGCCAGTTGTAGATAGGCGAGAGTAGCTTTTGAAAATCTGCCTGTGATTCCGCCAGCGTGGCCGTCCAAAGCTCCCAGTCGAGCTTTGTGTAAGCCTTGCGGTTGTCAAGCGGTAAGCCGAAGCGGTCGAGCTTGCTCTCGTAGAACTTGATCTCTTGTTCGGCCAATGTGTCCGGAAAGAGTTTATAACCCAGCAACTTATCCCAAACCAGGTTGTACTTCTGACTCCAGGTCCCGGGCTTATCGAAGGCCAGCCGAAAGTGATCGCCGTCGGCTGCCATCTTCAACCACTGGGTCGCAAAGTCTTGCGCCGTTCTGGCGTAATCGGCGGCTTCGTCGTTCTTGTCCATCATTTTCGACAGCATGGCATAGCCAGCGAGAGCTTCGATGGCCTTGAGCGACAGGTTGGCGTTGTGTGCCAGGTGACCGGCAAAATCGTCGGTGCAGAGTTGGTTCGCTGGATCCAGCCCTTCTTTCCTGAGGTATTCAGCCCACTGAGCGAGCAGCGGCCAGTACTTCTGCGCGAAGCCAGCGTTGCCTTCCGCCTTAGCGAGCGCTGCCACCAAAATCAGCATGTTGCCACTCTCTTCCACCGGCATCTGATCCTCTTCGGTCCTCTCCCTGCCCCCGTAGACCTGCCCATCCGCCAGGGGATAAGTCCCGAGATCGTGAGGAGCAAAGGGGAAATGCCAGCGCCCGGATTGAGCATATTCCAGCACCGGGATAAGTTGCGCCTCCAGTAATTTGGGATTCATCAGCAACAGGAGTGGGGCTCCGGGATAAATCACGTCCACCGTAGCAATACACCCGTTACTGAAGTTCTCCTTCGGGAAGAAAAAGGGTTCACCATTCGGGCCTGCCACCAACTTGTTGGCCGCCAGGCTTTGCCGGTAGGCCAAAGAGGCGAGGCGCGCGTATTCTTCCCCGCCTTCCCGCTTGAGGTCGGCCATGAGATCTTCGTCGAAGGTGCGGCAGCGCTGGTCAACGGACGCGTAGTCCCTGGCCGCCCACTCGAGTAGGTCCTTCGCCTGGGCACCATTCCGCCGCCAGTAGCCGCGCAAACGCTGATTCATGTACTCGATGGACCAGATGTCGTCATAGGCCAGGATCACATACCGCTCGACTGGCTGCGACGCCACCGGCCCCAGTCGCATGGAGACTGCCATCACCGGCAAGCCGTCGGTGACGGCGCGCGGCTGCCGGACATCGTCCGTTGGTGGCACCGAGCCGTCCGAAACAAAACTCTGGCGAGAGGAATGGTGATCGGCAATCACCTCACCCGGCGCAAAACCTTCGGGCACCGCGACGTAGACGTAACCCCAATCGATCCTGAGGTCGTCACCCCTTCTGTCCAGCACCTGCTGACGATCGCGCGCTCCGATTCGCATGACCTTGAGCCCAGGGACTTCCTCGTGTCGCCAGACTACTGCTTGCTCCGGCGTGTTCACGGCCAATTCGGCGGAAGCGTCAAAGTAGATTGAGGTGTCGTGCGGATTGCCATCCGTGGAGTGAACCTGCCAAGTCAGGTAGGTCGCGGGCCGCGACATCAGATCGAGGTCACGAGGCAGCATCGGCGTCATAAAGGTAAGCGTAACGTGGACCCCGCCACCCTCGAAATCGTAGACCGTACGGGTAGGCCACACGGTAACGCCCACCTGGTTCAGTGCCGGGACAGTCTCCGGTTCGTCGCCCATCACGCGGTAGGTCTTCCCGTCCACCCGTACCATGCTGGTAAGGGACTGCTTGGCTCCCGTCCAGTGGCGTGTGGCATCGCCGGTGAGGCGGTCCGCAAACGACCAGACGCTGAAGTAGGGGTCGCAGGTTACCAGCGGAACGGCGGGGGGACGGAAGCCGTTTTCCTGCTCTCCATGAGCTAGGTTAGTCGACAGCGTCCCCAGAAGTGCCAAGGTCAGACTCAAGCGAAATAGCATAAGAAGTTACGATCCCTCCCGGTCGGCTCAGATTCGAGGCTGCCTTCTCCGAACCCCACTCGCAGATCCCTGTCGCATCATAGCATTGAACTGCGGCTGGCGCTCAGGCTGGCAGCCGCGTTCAGTGGTTTTCTCACAGCGAGCACTTGACGGTTTATTCTCAGGCCGTGTCACAGCTTCACCGTCGCGTGCCTACTGCTTTCCCAGGCTTGCCTTCTGCCTCGAATGACCCCATAATCTGCCATTCTGGATTACCAACATTTCTGCAACCGCGAGAGGAGACCTGGGATGACGCAGGGCGAATCGGGTTACCAGGGCGGGGCCCTCGGCACGACTACTCGGCGGAGGTTCCTGAAAGACGCGGCAGGTTTGGCCGTCACGGCGTCGGCACTCGCAGCGTCGGAGGCGCGAGAGAACGCGTCGCCCCCGCGCCCGGTCCTGGCCTACGTTGGTACCTACAGTTCGCCGCAAGGCCCGGAAGGCGCCAAGGGCCGCGGGCAGGGGATTTACCTGATGGAGATGAACCCTGCTACCGGGGTTCTGAAGCAACGGGAGGTCTTTCCGAATGACGCGAACCCAGCTTGCCTCGCCTTCGATCCCTCGCGCACGCACCTCTACTCTGCCAACGAAGTCTCGGGCTTTCAGGGCACGAGCTCCGGTTCGGTCAACGCCTATGCCATCGATCGCGGCACCGGGCGTCTGACTTTGCTCAACGTTGTCAGCTCGGAAGGGGCCGGCGGCCCGGCGCACCTGAGCATCCACCCTTCCGGCAAGTTCGCGTTGGCAGCCAACTACAAGGGAGGAACGGTGACGGTGCTTCCCATTCGCGCCAATGGCGAGTTGGGTCCCGCCACGGACGTGATCGAAAACCAAGGCACCGTGGGCCCGGACCATGCGACCAGTGGGCCAAAAGGAAGTTTCGCCATCAGCGGCCACGATCACCCGCACGCGCACATGATCCAGAGTGACCCGGCGGGCCGCTTCGTGTTCTCCCCTGATCTCGGACTCGATCGCATTTTCACCTGGCAGTTTGACGCCGATAAGGGGAAGCTGATTCCCAACGATCCTCCCTCCGTCGTGCTGCCTCCTGGAGACGGACCGCGGCACTTTACGTTTCATCCCAACGGCCGGTGGTTCTATTCCGTTCAGGAAGAAGCCTCGACGCTCGTCACCTACGACTACGACGCGAAGAACGGCAGGCTGACGCCGAAACAGACGGTCTCCACTCTGCCCAAGGGCTTTGTCGGCACGAATTACACTTCGGGACTGATGACCTCCGCCGACGGAAAGGTCCTCTACGCCGCGAACCGCCTGCACGATAGCATCGCCTGGTTCACCATCGACCCCGCCACTGGAACGCTCACCTTTGCCGGCGAAGAGTGGACGCGGGGCGATTATCCGCGGACGTTCAATATCGATCCCAGCGGCAATTTCCTCTACTCGTGCAACCAGCGCGCCGACAACATCACCACGTTCCGAGTTAATCGCCGGACCGGAGCGCTGACCTTCACCGGCCAATACACACCCGTGGGTACCGCGGCGATGATTATTTTCCTTATCTAAGTGCTCGATTTCATTAGTACACTAACATGTGACGTGACCCCTCACCCGTCGCTTCGCGCCACCCTCTCCCCGAGGGAGAGGGCTGTAGATTAAAGAGAAACTTCCCTCTCCCCGAGGGAGAGGGCTGTAGATTAAAGAGAAACTTCCCTCTCCCTTGGGGAGAGGGTGGCGCGAAGCGACGGGTGAGGGGTCAGGCAATACGTGGCCGTACTTGTGAACCCGAGGACTAAGCCTGGGTTCATAGGCAAGCGCTTGAGATCCCTTTGCCCAGTCCGCAGGGTCCTGCAGGTCGCCCTTAAGTGTTGTTTAGGGAACCCCAATATTGGTGAGCACCCTTCGAGTAGATGGTTCCGGTCGAGACCACCACGGCTCGCGACGTCACGACATTCGACACGGTTGTCAGTGGGCGTGCCCAGCCGCCGTTGAAGTCCTTTTCGGCAACGCCAAATAGATTGGCCGGGACGCAGACCGTTCCGTCGAAACCCATGACCACGAGATTGGCGTGATTCTGCGCAAACGTCAGGAATTGCTGTTTTGCCGTACCCATGTGGACCTGCGGTTCGAGCACGAGAGTTGGGTTGTTGAATGCATTCACCTCAGGTTGCAGTGCTGGCAGTACCGGGGGGTTCGTCATATATAAAATGCAGAGGTCGCAGTTATTGTCAGATGCCACGCGGAGCACGGACTTGATGTGATCGATGCATTTTTCGCCGTTGAACATCTCATTCATGCCGTTATCGTGGCTCGAGAGATGAATCAGAATCACTCCCGCCGCCGGGTTGGAGATGAGGTACCCTTCGACGGTCATGTTCAGGAAGTTGGACGGTGGGACGATGCGGTCAAGCGTCGGATAGGACGGATCGTAAGGGTTCGGCAAGTTGGTCAGGGGGAACTGTGCTGCGTTGAGCTTGCCCAGCGGCCCGAAATTAATGCTGTTTGGAAAGACTGACAGCCCTGGATAGGTTCCCAGCAAGTAATAGAGCGCGTTTTTGTACTTTAGCGACTTGGCCGGGAGAAGTGCTGTCAGGGCGTTTCGAACCTGTTGCAAGGACCCATTAGTGTCGTTCAGAACGTTGATCAATGGTCTCAGCGAGCTCGTCTTCACCCATTCGAAGTGCGAGTTGACATCCCTCACGCGTTGCATGAAAGCTTGAATGTTCGCATATGCAGGCATAGTGGCCCCCTTTTCGTGGCGGTAGAGTCTAGCCCGGAGTCGTGATTCCTCAGGCCGGCGGCGCCTCGATTCTATCCTTTGCTTTCCCTGCTGGCACCGGAAAGGCTCGATTGCTTGATGGGTGCCCCTGAGCGGGTCTGGTTGTCCGGGCGTCCTCAAGTTGCTGATCGTATCTACTCTCACGAAGGTTTATGATTTGGGATAGGAACCCCAAAGTCAAGACCATTTTTGGTCAGCAATAAGTTGAGGTCAGCGTAGTCGGGTTGTGTCTCATCGCCGTCGTTCGCTTTCGCTCCCGTGGCGATGAACCAGCATGATGATTAGGAAGCGGACCGACCTACCCCCGTTCGTCCGATCATCTATACCGGACGACAAAAGTCGGGTCGCATGTAGGGGTACGGCTTGCCGTACCCTCTTGGTTCGGTCGCGCACGATGCAAGAAGAGGGTACGGCAAGCCGTACCCCCACATGCGACCCGACTTCTGTCGCCATATATAATATGATTGAGCTTGAGGCCGACGGCGGGCGGCCCCCAAAGGAGAATCCATGCAGCAAAACGACGCCAGGAGCTTTCGGATCGCGGTGATTCCCGGAGATGGTATCGGGCGCGAGGTGGTTCCTGCTGCTCTCCAAGTGCTCGAACCGATCGGCAAGAGGTTCAGCATTCGGTTCGATTTCCACATGTACGACTGGGGGTCGGAGTACTACTTCCGGCACGGTCTTATGATGCCTGCCAACGCCCTCAACCTGCTTCGCGCCACGGATGCGATTCTGCTGGGAGCCATCGGCGACCCCGG
>DATFYM010000013.1:0-28832 GCA_035315065.1 Terriglobia bacterium | reverse complement strand
ATCGGCAATAAAGTTTGTTGTACTTTGTTCATGGCAGTTCACCTTGTTGGTGTCGTGTTTCGGAATCCCAAACTCCTTATAACACTTCGGCCAACAAGGTGTTCTGCTTTTTCTGCCTTCCTTCAATCGCGATTCTTGGGAACTGTTATACCGACAGCCCCTTCGACGCTCAACTCTATCTTCTCCACGGGCAACCGCCTTTCGCCCCAAACGGTGGCTTCGTTCCCGATTCTCCCAAGGGCCGATCCTTTGTTATCAAGCAAATCGGTGGCTTCGTTTTTGAAAAGCCTTCAGTTATCAGCTATCAGCCATCAGCTTCCGCTACCCTCCGTGCCGGCGACTGCCCTTCTGGAACTGCCGCCGAGCCGTTCTCGCCGTACTCAGCGCGGACCTTGGGTCCGCGCCGTCGCATAAACTCCAGCGGTAAGGCGAGCCGCACCATACCACTTTTCGCTTGACGGGGGCAACTCACAAGCCCTCCGCAGTTTCTTTCGTCTTCTTCTGAAGGCGCAGTGGCGACCCTGTAGCGACTTGACACGAGCCGCGGGACTTGACACGTTTTAATAAAATCAGCCCCGAAAAACCCCTGTTAACTGCCCTTAACATGCCTGTTCGCGTCCGTTTTTGCACGTTTTTGGTAAAAAATGGTAAAATTTGGTACGATTTTGTAGCCCTCAAAACGCCCGAAAACGGACACCATTTCAAATAACCACTTTGTTTGCAACACTCGCTCCCTACCAAGGTGGGGGATGGGTGGGGGGAAATGGCAATTAAATCCCAAGGTTAATTTTCTCAGTTTAACCATATCGGTAACCAACCAGCGACCTGCTCGTGAAATCCTGTGAGTGCCACCGGCAAGGTATGGCAGGCACTTGTGGTGCTTTCGGCTCGCCGGGCGGCTTGTGTTCGGCGCTCGTTGGGATGGCTCCCGAGCCGCAGGGCCTGGCCCGTTGTATTGAAAATCGGTCGTGAAAAACGATTTTATGCCATATTCTCCCGCGTTTTGGCAAAAAATGGCGGAATTTGGTACGATTTTGCACAAGAAGAGAGGCTTCAAAATGGGGCCGCTTTCGAATACGCGCTTAATGGTCGGCAGAAGCACGGCTAGCACGTCCTTTAGATTGAGCAAGCGCTCTCCCCCTCTCCATCGCCATCTGGATAACAACCCTTTTTGAATCAATAGATTCGGCGTGGCCGCATTTCGGCGGCCCGGCAAGACCCGCAAAGGTGGTTCAACGCTCGCTGAAGACGTGGTTAGTAAGTCCTTTTGATTCAGCATGCCGTGGCTCGCTCGGCTGAGCCACTTGGCTAACAACCATCGTCGAATCAATAGACTGGCCTCGCAGTTTACGGTCACGCGCCGCCCTGGCTTGGCTACCCCGGTTGGCGGCGATTCTCACCGGTCTGGGTGACTCAAGCAAAGACATAAACTACCGGTAACCGACGACCGACTTCGCACTTGCCTTTTGGTTCTATCGTCAATCAGCGACCGCCAATCCTAACGGCAGGCGGTTGGCGACCGTAGCCTCCCGACGCTGGAGTTCCATCCGTACGGGCTTCGGGAATCATTGGCAACCTTCATTTGGGGGTTCTGAGAGCTCTAGCGGAGGGGTTCGCGTTCGCGGAATAGCGGTCGAAAAACGCGCACATTGAGGAACGGATCCGCGCTACGCTTGCTGTTGCCTATTCCCTTACCCCGGCCCAGGTTTGTTCTAGGTTTGTTTTTGGCGACTTCCGTTCTTAAGCACTTACTAGGTTTGTTCTAGGTTTGTTTTCTGTGACGCTTCGATTCTAAAGGGCTTACTAGGTCTGTTCTAGGTTTGTTCTAAGGGTCATGCTTATGATTTTAATAGACTTGTCAGGTTTGATTGACCCATTTTTTCATTTTTCCCCAGAATCCGTGCTGTGGAAGGCCGTTTCATCCCGTTTGGAACATTCGCCAGAGCTTGAATCTTCATTCTCGAATCCTCAATCGTCGGCCCAGCCTCCTTGAGCCCTGCACTCGGACCTTATCTTGGTTCCGGCCCCGGATTCGCGCTTCGACAGCTAAAGCGCCCCACTCTTGCTACTCTATATGATACTAACTCCGCTGTCAAGAAAAATCGGCACCGGCTCCCGAAAATAATCGCTTTATCCTGAGTCGGCAACTCAGCTAGCCAAGCGGCGAAGTAAGGGTGATAGACTTGTTGAGACGGGAAGAGGGTCCGTGATTGATTGCGCGGGGTTGGCCGCCCGCGAAGCCGCGAGAATCTGAAGGAAAAAGCGACGGACTGCAGGAGCGGCGTCTGCACTGCCTTAGTTCAAGAGCTGAGCGCACCAGACGAATGCGCTGTTCGGGTACAACGGGTGTAAGATACAGCCAGGAGTTGAGCGCCGAGGAAGTGAGGGGATCTTTGGGGCTTAGCGAATCCGACACTCGCGCCAAGCTGATTGACCCTGCCATTCACGTCCGTGGCTGGACGGAGGACCTCATCTGCCGCGAGGAGACCGCCGGAGCCATCCAGATCATCGACGGCAAGCCCAGGAAGCAGGCCAAGGGCCGCGTCGATTACACGCTCCGCGTCAAGGTGAACCCCGAGGCCCAGGCCGTTGCCGTGGCGCTCATCGAGGCCAAGTCCGAGGACCTCCCGCCCAATCACGGCCTGGAACAGGCCAAGTTGTACGCGGCTTCGAAGCGTCTTAATGTGCCGTTCGTCTTCGCCACCAACGGCCACCTGTTTGTCGGATACGACCGCAGAACCGGCTTAACCACCGCTCCCCGCCCACTCAGCGAGTTTCCCACGCCTGCCGACCTGCGCGCCCGCTACGAGCAACATGTGGGCTTCAGCTTGGAGGATGCTGCTGCCCGGCCGCTGCTGGCGCGCTACCCCGGAGGCGAGGCCACCCGGCGCTATTACCAGGACGCGGCCATTCGCGCCACCCTTGAGAAAGTCGCCCGGTCCGACAAGACCGGCCAGCCCAAGCGCGCCTTGCTATCGCTCGCCACCGGCTCGGGCAAAACGTTTATTGCCGTACAGCTTCTCAAGCGCATTGGCGACGCGGGCCAGCTCAAGCGAGCCCTATTCGTTTGCGACCGCGACGAGCTTCGCACGCAGGCTATCGGCGCGCTGCAAAACGTGTTCGGCGCCGACGCCGCTGAGGTTCGCCGCGACCCGGACGGCCGCAATCACGCCCGCAATGCCCGAATTCACGTGGGCACCTATCAGACGCTCGACGTGGATACGGAGGAAGGCACGGCCAACTTTCTTACCACCTACTACCCGGAAAACCATTTCAGCCACATCGTGATTGATGAATGCCACCGATCCGCGTGGGGGAAGTGGTCCGAGGTGTTGCGGCGAAACCCCGACGCCGTGCAGATCGGCTTGACCGCGACCCCCCGCCAGCTCAAGATCACGGAAAGCAGCAAGGAAGCCGAGGCTGATAGAGCCGTCACCGCCGACAATCTCCGGCACTTCGGCTAGCCCGTCTACGAGTACGACATGAGCCAGGGCGTCGAAGACGGGTATCTCGCCGCCTGTCAAATCGACAAGTTCGATCTCTTTCACGACAACAAGCAGGTGAACGAACGGGTGAGCGGCGTGGCCCAGGCCGATCTCACCGGCAAGCTCCTGGTGGATGCCGATACCGGCGAAGAACTCTCCCTCTCCGAGGCGCGCAAGCATTACGCGGCGCCGGCGCTTGACGACCGCCTGTTGATGCCGGATCGAGTCGCGGCCATGACGCAGCATCTCTTCCAGCGCCTTTTGGAGACCGGCGGGCCGGAACAGAAAACCATCATTTTCTGCGCCCGCGACCGTCACGCGGACGACGTGGCCGCCGCCCTCAACAATCTCTACGCTGATTGGTGCGCCAGGAACGGCAGGCCACGGCTCGATTTCTATGCCTTCAAGTGTACGGCCTCGGTGAGCGGCGCCGATTACATCGCCGATCTGCGTGGGGGCTCGCGCCACCACTTCATCGCCACCACGGTGGACTTGCTCACCACCGGCGTTGACGTTCCCGTGGTGCGCAACATCGTCTTCTTCAAGTACGTCCGCTCGGCCATTGCCTTTTACCAGATGGTGGGGCGCGGCACGCGGCTTGACCCGCCCAGCGGCAAGCTCATGTTTCGGGTTTATGATTATACGGACGCCACGCGCCTGTTTGGCGAGGATTTCATATCGCGCGCCGTGGTGAAACGCGAGCCCAGGGAGGAGGCGGAACCGCCCGTAACGCCCGAGCGCCAGATTCTGGTGGAAGGGTTCGATGTCCACGTGACGGGTGCCGGGCGCTACATCGTGACCAACGTTGACGGCCGGGCGATGCCCGTGACTGTGGAGGAGTACAAGGAAAGGCTGGCCGCCAAGCTGGCGGAAGAAGCCCCAACGCTGGAACAGTTCCGTGCCCGATGGATCACGCCGCTGGACCGGCGCGAAATGCTGGGGCAACTTCCGGACGGCGGCAGATCGGCTTTTCTGGTGCGTGCGCTTGAGGATATGACGGACTATGACCTCTACGATGTGCTGGGAGAGATCGGCTATGGCCTGAACCCTCGCACTTGTCCCGAGCGGGCGGAGGCGTTCGGCTACAAGCACGCGGACTGGCTGAGGAGTCTCCCCCCGAAGACCTCTGAAACACTCCGAAAGCTGGCCGGCCAGTTCGCCCGCGGCGGGACCGATGCGCTGGAAAGCCCGCATGTTTTTGAGATGTCCGACGTTCAGAAGGCTGGGGGCTTGCCCGCGTTGCGAGTGATCGGCAACCCCGCCGATGTATTGCGTCAAACCAAAGAACGGATATTTGCGGCATAATGAGAACGCGACGGCGAACGGCTATGGTCAAGTTTGAGGACATCGCCCGATTGAGTGAGAAAATCGTCAAAGAGTTTCACCCCCAGCAGGTGATCCTATTTGGCTCTCACGCCTATGGGAACGCCGGGCCAGACTCGGATGTTGACCTGCTGGTTGTGCTGCCTTTCGAAGGGCGCGGCTTTTGGAAGTCACTCGAAATCCTGAACCGCGTTGACCCGCCGTTCCCGATCGATCTCCTGGCCCGCCGCCCGGACGATACCGCGCGCCGCTATGCCGAGGGCGACCCGCTGATTCGCGAAGCTTTGGATCGCGGCAAGGTGCTCTATGAACGGCACGGTTAAGGAGTGGGTGGACAACGCTCGTGGTAGAATGGGTGCGAGGCGCGAAGCGATGCAGAAAGACGTTCAATTCGTTACCGATGCAGAAGGGCACAGGAACGCCGTGATCCTCCCCATCGAAGAATACGAGGCAATGATGGAAGACCTGCAGATTGGCCGTGCCGCACGCGAGAGCAAGGCCGAGCCACGGCGGCCGTTTGAAGACGTGGTGAAGGAATTACGCGCCACGGACGAGATTGATGTTTAAGGTCAGCATTGCGTGAGCGCTGAGCGCGACCTTAAGCGCCTCGACCGCCCAGTCAAGAATCGGATCGTTTCCGCCATCCTGGCGCTCGCCTCTGATCCCCGTCCTCCCGGATGTTTGAAAATAAAAAGCGAGGAAGGAGTCTGGCGAATCCGCGTGGGAGATTGGCGCGTGGGTTACCAGGTGGATGATAGCGCGAGTGAAGTTATCGTCCTCAAGATCGCCCATCGCAGCGACTTCTACGAGTAACAGCGTCCGCTCACCGGCCAAGGTCGGCTCTCCCTTCCCGCAAGCGGCGCAAGTATCGACCCGACCTGAATTGTTCAACCCGTTTTGAGGAACCGCAAGCAATCAAATGGAACAGGCTAAACGACCATTACCCGAAGGGTGGCGCTGGGCGCGGCTGGGGGAGGTAATTGTCGAAGCCCAACCTGGTTTCGCGTGTGGAGCGCGTGACCCCAAAGGCGTAGCGCAACTCCGCATGAATAACGTGGATACGCGGGGGAATACAGTTTGGAAGGAATTTATCCGCGTGCCTGCCCAAGAGTCCGTTGTCAACGAATACCAGTTGAGCCCAGGCGACGTGCTTTTCAACAATACCAACAGTGTCGAATTGGTCGGAAAGAGAGCGCAGAGCGCTAGCTCTGCGATTCGTAGACAGGCAGGAATCAAACAAGCCGGTCCATGCTCAAGAGGGACGAGTCATCAAGGGTAGTAGGAACCTGAAACTCGACCACCGCCACTGCTCGGGCGAACTCACCAGCCCCCGCTTGACAGGATTGTTGTGCATGTAGTTGAGCTTCCCGAGGCGCTTCTTTTCACTGTAGACATTAGAGGGATAGAAGCGGCGCTGCCAAACGCGATAGCGGCAGTCGCTGTGAACAGTGGGCGGCAGCCGCAAGCCGGTCCGCATTCTCCGACACCAGGGATGCTCCGGTTCGTCATCGAGAGCGGAGATGATTCGCTGGGCGGTTCGCTTCTTCAGCTCCTGCATGAAGCGGCTGGTACCCTCGGCGGGCTCGGGCTTGATCAGCAAATGGAGGTGCTCCGGCATGAGGACCCAGCCGATCAGGAGGAAACCCGTTTCCTGCCGGACCTCCTACCAAACCTCGACCAAAGGGTAGTGGAGTGGAAGCGGTCAAAAAGCTTAAGGCGGCGGTAAGTACGGGTGGTGATAAACTGCACTTGGCCGGGCTCAAAATGGCGTCCATAGAGGGGCATGGCACAAGTATATCGGCTGAACAAAACAAGAGGTTACTGAATCGCAGAGCTACGCTCTGGTTGCGCCGGGATAAACCGGCAGGAAGCAAAGGGTGAAAGACCCTCACGAGAAAGGAGTAGCGATCCACTCGGCCCCGAGTTTTGCGCGGTGTGCCGCGAGGTGCGCAGCGAAGCGTAAACAGGGGAATAGGTGGGCTGGGTATCGAGCTTCGAAAAGGCCAAAACAGGACGCCGACGTTCTCAGAGTGGCGGAAGGCAACATGACCCGGGACGATAGCGCGAGACCCGGGGCAGTCCTGCGTAGTCGCAGACCCCAGAACACGCCTAGACACTTTCTGCACGAGAACCGGGAGACCTTGCCTCGCCCTGCGGCTTTTACCCCGCGCTGTTGCTGAAGGTCATTCGCACGGCATCAAATACCTGTGCACTCATTGGCGGGCGACAGCAGGCGGTCGACCGCGAGACCGCTCGGGGCGGTCGGCGCGCGGTTTGTGCTGCCCGTGTCATCATGGACGCTCCGCCAAAGCCAGAAGAGCCGCAAAGCACTGGGCTGCGGCCCCCGGCGCGAACCTCTGGTATACTCGAAGAAGGTTCCGCAACATGAGTTCCCTGAATGACGGCATAATTCGGGATATCGTCCGCCGCATAGTTGATACGACGCAGCCGGAGAAGGTGATTTTGTTCGGCAGTCAAGCGCGCGGGGATGCCCGGCCGAACAGCGACTTTGACGTGCTGGTGATCACGCCGTCCGATGAGCCGCGATACCGCCGCTCTATTCCCCTTTACGTGGCTCTGGCCGATCTGCCGGTGGAAGTGGAAGTGATGGTCTACACGCCGGAGGAGGTGAACGAGTGGAGCGAAGTCCCTCAGGCATTTTGTGACCACCGCCGTGCGGGAGGGGACGACGATTTATGAGAGACGCGGCTGAGCTTTGCCGGGGGCTGCTCCGCAAAGCCAGGAGCGACCGTATCGCCATGGAAGCCTCGCTGGCGGCGCAAGCCTTCGATGCCGCATGTTTTCATGCCCAGCAACTTAGTACTGCTTTTCATAAATACGGCGACAATTCAAGCGGGGGTTCGGGACTCGGGGTTCGGGGTTCGCAGAACAAATTCCCGAACGCCAATCTTCCTCTGCGAGTCCCGAATCCCGAATCCCGAACCCCGCGAAATACGTCACCGTATTTATGAAACACCAGGACTTAGTGAAAAGTGCCTAAAAGCCTTCTTGGCGTATAGCCGGGTGGGGTTTCCGTACACTCACAATTTAACCAAGTTGATTGAGATAGGGGCGGGGATTGACGCTACGTTCCGCGCACTTCTGCCCACCGTTACGCCGCTCACGCCCTATGCCGTGGAATTGAGATACGATGACTCGTTTTGGCCCACCCAGCAGGTGGCCGAAGAAGCTCGGGCGTCGGCACTGGCCGTTTGCCAGTTCGTTTTGGATCGCTTACCCCCCGACGTCAGGAAATCCGCAGAATGACGCCCGCCCCGGTTTCCCGGCTGGAAGCTGCATCCTCTTAAAGGCGACCTGAAAGGATTATGGAGCCTGACGGCGACGGGAAACTGGCGGTTGATTCTCCGTTACGACGAACAGACCAACACCGCCAGCGATATTGATCTGATCGACTACCACTAGGAGGCCGAAATGCCCATGAAGAACCCGCCCCATCCGGGTGACCTGATTAAAACTGAAGTCATCGAAGCCCTCGGTCTCAGCGTGTCGAAGGCGGCGGAGATTTTGAAAGTGCGCCGCGCCACGCTCTCCGATCTTCTGCACGGCAAGGCCGCGCTGACGCCGGAAATGGCCCTGCGCATCGAAATGGCGTTCGGCCCGGACATGGATCACCTTCTCCGGATGCAGCTTGCCTATGACGTGGCGAAAACCCGAGAGCACGCGCGGAGCATCTCGATCAAGCGATACGCCCCAGCCTAAAGGAGTCCCTGAGAAGAAACCCAACGAACTTGACCCCTGGCTCTCCGGGCCTTCGTCGGGGTTTCGCGCTCGTTCGAGAGATGCTACGATTGTGCCGTGCCGGTGTGGGAGTCTCGGCGACTCTTAGATTAAGAGCGCCTCTGCAGTGATCTTCAACATCGTATAGCTTTAGAGTCGCACACCAAGAATTCTTCTTAAGGAGGAGAGTCTCATGGCTATCAGGCGAATCGGCGTTCTGACCGGCGGTGGTGACGTGCCGGGATTGAACTCGGTCATCAAGAGTGTGGTGTACCGGGGAAGCGAAATCGATTGCGAAGTCATCGGCATCCGTCGCGGATGGGAAGGCCTGACGCACGTCAACCTGGAGGATCCGGCAAGCCGGGCGCGCTATATCCTACCCCTGAACCGGGAGAACACGCGCACCATCGACCGCACGGGTGGCACCTATCTTCACAGTTCGCGCACCAACCCCGCCAAGATGAAGGCACTGCCCCCGGTCTGCGCCGGCGGTGACTTCCCTAAGTCGGAGAGCACGAAAAAAGGCGTCACGTCGGTGGTTTACGACATCACGTCGCAGGTGCTGAAAAACATCGCCACGCTGGGGTTTGACTACCTCATCGCCATCGGCGGGGACGATACGCTGAGTTACGCGGCGCGGCTCGACCGGGAAGGCGTCAACGTCATCGCCATTCCCAAGACCATGGATAACGACGTGCGGAACACCGAGTATTGCATCGGGTTCTCCACCGCCATCACGCGCGCCATGGAAGGTATCGACCGGCAGCGCACCACCGTCGGGTCGCACGAGCGCATCGGCATCTTTCGTATTTTCGGACGCGACGCCGGATACACGGCGCTCTATACCGCCTACGTCACTTCGCTCCGTTGCTGCATTCCCGAGTACCGGTTCGACCTGAAGCACCTGATTGAACTGTTGGTGACGGACAAGCGGGAGAACCCCAGCAACTATGCGCTGGTCATCCTCTCGGAAGGCGCCGAGTGGGAGGGCTACCAGGTCCGCGAGTACGGCGAGGCGGACGCGTTCGGTCACCGTAAGAAGGCCAATGTGGGCGACGATCTGAGCGACGAGATCAAGAAGACGACGCACGAAGAAACCATCGTTAGCGACCTTACCTACGACCTGCGCAGCGGCAGCGCCGACTTTGTGGACAAGCTGGTCGGATCCACCTTCGCCGGCATGGCCATGGACTGCATCGAGAAAGGCGAACACGGCTTGATGATGGCCATCTCCCATGGCTGCTATGCCGCCGTGCCGATTCCCGATCCCAAGCTGGGACCGCGCAAGGTGGACGTCGACACCATGTACAATACCCGGCGGTACCGTCCCAACTACGCACAGAAAATGGGGCTGCCGATTTTCCTCACCAAGGCCTGAGTCGAGCTTAGTGTGCTGTCACACTCAAGATTTGACAGCAGGGCGGCAGAACCGCTGAACCATAGTCAACAAATAAGCGTGACAGCACGACCTTATCCGCGACGCGACCTTACAGCAGGACATCCTGGTACTGCGCGATGAGTTCCTGGTAGTCCCTCGCCACGTCAGAAGGGTCGCGATGCGCGAGCGTGATTCCAACTTCGAGTGTGCGCAAACGGCCCACGCAGACGGTTGCCTTTGCCAACTGGTCGGGCACCCCAAACCGCTCGTTCAGGCCCGAGCAAAAGGTGGCGCAGGCCGTGAGTGCCGCGACCACGCCGCAAGTCACTTTCCAGGATTTGGGGGTGCCTCCGGCCATAGGGCCGATCGCTGCCGCGAAGCCGGCTACCACCGTCGCCAACAGGCCGGCCAGGAGGCTCACGTAGACAAGGCCGTTGCGTCGACGCCTGAGCCGCGCCATGTTGATCTCCACCCGGCTCAGGGCTCCGCGCAAGCTGTCCAGGATCGCTTCACTCTGGTCTTGAGGGGTCGGTTCCATGATGTCCTCCTTCCTCCAGCCAAGAGACTGACCAACGTCGCCGATGCCGAATCGACCCTACGCTCCGGGTCCGGTGCGGCATCACACGCTGAGCAACCAGCCGCGCGCCGCACACCCGGTGATCCGCTCCATCGCGAACAAGTACCACTCTAACTGACGCCGGTAGTGGGCCTGCCGATTCGCGAGATCGGCATCGGTTTTGAAATCGACGATGTTCCACGTTCCGTTCTGCTGAAACGCCAGGTCGATGGTTCCTTCCACAATCCGGCCGTCGTCGGTGTTGGCGATAATGGGCAATTCACGATAGAGGTGCGACGCTGATCGGGCGCGTCTGACCAGTGGGTGCGCCAGCGCGTTTGCGACTGCCACCGCCGCCGCGTCGATTTCCTCGGCAGGCGCGCCGAAAACGCGCCCGTGGACTTGGGCTAGCCTGGAGATCTGCAGCGCGTCACCATCTAGCGCCACATCGCGCAGAACTGCATGAACCAGGGTGCCGAAGCGCGGACCCTGCGGCCGATCCGGCACTTTCTCGACAAGCTCTACCTGGGTCAAGGCGTCGAAGTCGGCGGGCGCATCCAGAGCGCTGGTGACGGTGAAGACGTCGAACTCGGCGCGCTGCCCCGCTTCCACCGCCTGGGTCCTCCGGGCCTTCCACTCCTCGTAGCGCCGCACTCCCTCATCAACCGCTTCATGGCCGGCGTCCTCGGCCAGGATTTCCTGTTGCCGAAGTCCGAAGTTCGCCTCCACCTCCAACTTGAGTTTGTCGGGGTCCCACCAGACGACGCTGTGATCCCCCACCATGGGGTGATGCAAACCGGGCATCACCACCTGATCGAGCAGTTGATCGTTGGTGTACGCTTCGAGAGCGGTGGCGGCGCCGAACTGCGGGCATGCAGGGGCGGGCCGCGCGCGACGGCGCGCTTTATCCTCCGGGTAGACGGCTTTGTTGAGCGGGCTCAGCCACCAGCCATCCGTGGGCTCTGCTCCCACCGTCCCCACCACCAGCAGGTCGCGGGCGCGCGTCGCCGCCACGTAGGCCACGCGCACGCCCTCAGCCTGGTCGCGCGCTTCTTCTTCCCCTTGGTGGTCCAGCAGGTCCCACGGAGAGAACCCGGCGAGAGAGATCGCCGCCAGTTCCTGCTGGCCGTCGATGTACTTCTCCGGCGGAGTGCGCGAGAGCTTGGCAGTAATGTCCGCCAGAATCACCACCGGAAACTCGAGACCCTTGGCGCCGTGCACGGTCATGATGCGCACGCCCTCGGCCGCTTCTTCGAACACCGGCGAGTCCGAGCCTTCCTCGCGGTCCGCCTGTGCGGCCAGTTCCTCGACGAAGCCACGGAACGAAATCCCCCCCGAGAGCTCAAAAGCGCGGGCGAGGTCGGCCACCCGATAGACATTGGCCAAAATCTGGTTGCCCGCCGGCCGCAGCGCGAATCCGGCATGGGCGCGGGTCTTCTCAAGCAGATCATGGATGGTCTCCACCACCGGCCGCCGGTTCCGCTTCCGGTGGAACTCGGCCAGCAAGCTAAGCGCGTCCGCCACGGGCTGAAGTTCCAAATCAAGCCCTGTGGGCCCGGCGGGCAGCGGCCGAAACGGATGGAGTGCCTTCTGCTCGAGTTTGAATCGCAACAGGGCGTCGTCGGGAACCGCAAACAACGAGCCCTTGAGGGTGGCGAATACCGACAGCTCATCATCGGGCCACTCGATGGCGGTCAGTGCCGTGCGCAGGGTCTCGACTTCTTCTCGGCTGTGGAATGACCTGGCGCCCACCAGCAGGTGCGGAACGTCGCGGGCTTCGAGCGCCCGCAAGTACTTCGCGGTGATGTCGTCTCCCCAAGAAACAAATCGGCGAAAGAGGATACAAATGTCGCGCGGCCGGATGGCCCTCCTTGGCGTCGGAGTTTCGCCGCTCTCAGCGTCACCGAGAGTCCAGCCACTCTCGTTGATCAGCCAGGCGATGAACGCGCCCACCGCGTCAGGCATGCACTCATTGATCTTCTCGTAGCGAACTTGGCCATAGTCGCTGAATGGGGTCGGCGCCGGCAGCGCGATCACTGCCGGCTGATCGTCTCGCGGCTCGCGATACTTCTCCAGCGGCACGTATGCCGGCTGCCCGATGAGGTCGTCGCCTGTCATCTCCGGCTCGAACGCAGCGTTGATGCACTGCTGCAGGGCCGGGACCGCGCGATAACTCTTGGTGAGGTGCAGCAGGGCGACCCCCTTGGAAGTGAGCGACTGGCGCACTCGCTGGTAGAGCAGCACGTCGGCGCGGCGAAAGCGATAGATCGACTGCTTGGGATCACCCACCAGGAACAGCTTGCCCGCGCTGGGCTTCGCTCTTTCCCATTCCGTCTCGCCGGCATTGTCCGCCGCCAGCAGCAGCAGGATTTCCACCTGCAGCGGATCGGTATCCTGGAACTCGTCCACGAAGATGTGCGTGAACCGGCCCTGCAGGTAGCGGCGAATCTCCACATTTTGCTTCACCAGGTCGCGCACTTTGAGCAGAAGGTCGGTAAAGTCGAGCCCACCCGCCGCCCGCTTGAGCTGATCGTAGCGATCGAGGAGATCGCGCATGTCGGCTTGCAGAATTGCTGCGAGGTCGGCATCCGCGTGCTGCTTGAAAGCTTGAAGATCAATCAGCAGATCTTCGCGCGCCCGCAGCACGTCCTCGCGCTTGGCTCCCTCGGCGAAGGTCCCGGTGCCCTTTCGCGCCTTCCTCTTGAGATCCGTCGCTAGCTTCACCAGAAGCGCTTCCAGCGCGTCGTAGTCCCGCCCGAGAGAGAGAGCCTCGGCTCGACGCAACCGGCTGGTGAAAGCGCGTGCCGGGGCGAGGTCCATGAAGAGGTAATCTTTGGGTTTGGGGCAAAGCTCGCTCGTGTCTGCCAGAGCGAAGACTCGCTTCACCAACTCGTCGGCGTTTTTCTCCCGCTCGAACGGTTCCCTTCTCCATTCCTTTGGGAAGTCGCGCCACTCGATCAACTTCCATCCCGCCTCTTCCAGCGTCGCGAGCGGCGACTGGTCGGTCTGCCGCACCGCCAGCCGGCTGAGGACACGCCGCAAGCCGGGCGGCATTTCTTCGAGCTTCTGGTGGGCCCACTGCTTGAAGGCCTCGCGGTAAATGCGTTTGGCCTGGCTATCCTCCAGCCCGGTGAAGGCCGGATCGATATTCGCCTCCAGCGGCCGCTCGCGCAGGATGTCCGCGCAGAATGAGTGAATGGTGCCGATGTGCGCCTCTTCCAGGTGTTCCAGCGCGTGCTCGAGGTTGAGCACTTCCTGGGACGTAGCGGCGGGCTTTAGCCCGGCATGTTGTTTCGTCGCACGTGGCTGCGTAACGCCAGGCTTAACGGCATCTTGCTTCGCTTCGGGCTTCTTCGCCTCCGCGGAACTGGCCCTTGCCTCGCCCAACGCTCGATCAAGCTCCTGCCGCAAGCGTAGCTTCAATTCGCCCGCCGCTTTACGGGTGAAGGTGACGGCGACGATCCGCTCCACATTCGCGCCGCGCTCGAGCACCGCGACAATGCGGTGGATCAACTCGGACGTTTTCCCGGTGCCGGCGGCGGCCTCGACGATCAGGCTCTCGTCGAGAGACGTCCGGATTCGCTGGCGCGCTTCCTCGTCGCCAAAAACCGGTGTAGGTCGCTTCATGGCTGGCACCGCAGGTTGTTGAGAGCCTCCAGTTCCGGCCGGTCCTGGGGCTTGTGCCTGGTCCTTGTCTCTTCGTAGGGACCGCAAACCGGGCGGTAGTCGCAGATCTCGCAAGCGCCCGGCTTGGGATTCGCGGGCAGGAACGCGTTCTCCACCGCTGCGTCAATCGTGTCGACCACCAGCTCGATCCTCTTCCGCGAGTCGGGAGAAACGAGAATCTCGTGCTCCACGTAATTTCCACGCTGCGTCGCGTAGAACAGCACTCCGGACTCCACTTTCTTACCCAGCAACTTCTCCGCTGCCAGGGCGTAGAGAACGGGCTGCAAGAGATCGCCTCCGCCCACGGAGACGGGCGCCGCCGCGGGCGCCTTGCCGGTTTTGTAATCGACCACTCGCAGCACGTCGCGTGCCGGGTCGCGCTCGACGAGGTCAATGGAGCCGCGCAGCCGCACGCCGTCCAGGATCACCACCTGCTCCGGATTGCTTTCCGGGTCGCGGTCCGGCCCTACCGGAAGTCCAAAGGCGAACTCGGAGTGCTCGGGCGTCCATCCTTGGTGCGTCACCGCCACCTGGCGGATGCATCCGCGCAGGTCAGTGCGCAGGTCGTCCACCTCGCTGTCCCAAACGCGCTCGATCGCCGGCCACAGCTCCTCCTTGTACTTGTCGGCGACCTCCTTTAGCACCTGATCGGCAAGGAGCGTCGCCATCTCTCGGTTGCTATCGTCGATGGGCAGCAAACCCGCGTCGCGCAGTTGCTTGAACAGACGGAACTGCGTCTCGTGGAAGAGCGCCCCACGCGTCAGCGGATCCAGCCGTTCGATGGCCACCGCTTCTTCGCGCTCCTGAATTCTGTGAATGGCATAGAGCAAGAATTGGTAAGGACAGGCCGCATAGTGTTGCAACGCGCTTGGCGAGTATGGGCGCGCCATCAGCCGCTGCCCGGCGAGCAACTCCTTAACCCGCGCGCCGGCGTCCACGATGCCGTCGGCGTAGTTCCACGACTTCTTGCTCCACCGGTCGCGCCTGGATTTCAGCGACCGCGCGAGGCAGGGATTTTCGAGGATCAGGTATCGTCCCTGCCCGCGAACCTCGGCAGCCGGCTTGCGCAGCAACGGCGCGAGCAGAGCGAGGTCGTGCTCGGCGTCGTCGATGGCCTCCGCCGGATCCTTTGGGGCGGGCCAGCCCAGCAGCGATTCGGTACGTTCTGACGCCCGCTTCTCGAGCTCGCCGAGCGGCGGCAAGGTTCCCTCCGCCGCCCGCAGTATCTCAAGGGCATAAAACGACGGCACCCGCGACCGCCCCTGGCCGGTATCGACACGGGGGTAGGAAGCATAAAGCCGGGAGCGGGCGGCACCGGCGGCTGCGCGCAGCAGCAATCTTTCTTTCGCGACGCGGTCGTCCTTGGTGATCAGTGCGGGGAGAGCGACCGGCGGTTCTCCGGAGACGAATCGGAAATTTGGGATTTGGGATTTGAGATTCGAGATTTGAGATTTGAAATTTGAAATCTGCTGGGACTTGGAATTTGAGGTTTGAGATTGGAGATTTGGAATTGGGGATTTGGGATTTGAGATTTGAGATTTGAGATTTGAAATCTGCTGGCGGTACTCGTCGAGCAACAGCGGGTCCTCGCTGGTTCTGCGCGGGAAGATGCCCTCGGCGAGGCCGGGCAGAAAAACAAAATCGAAGCATCGGCCGCCCGACTCAGGGATAGTGCCCACAAAGACCCGGCCATAGCGCCGCTGCGGCGGCTCGCGGCGGAGGAAGCTGAGCCGCTCCGTCAGCACCCGGCGGACCTCGTTCAGGCTCACCGGTCCCACCTCTTCCATCGGCGCCAGTTCGCTCAACAGCGAGAGAACCGACTCCGTGCTGCGCAGCGCACTCTCGGCAAGCTGCTGAAGATGAGTCAGCCACTCGCCCCAGCAGGCCTGCGGCGGCCAGGAGGCGAGCCGGTCGATGAGGGGCAGCGCAAACTGCTCCAGGTTTTTCAGCCGCGCCAGTTGCCGCTCCAGGTGCGCTCGCTGCGTGCTGTCGCCATCCTCGATCGCTTCCAGGCGCAGCCGGAACTCCGCTTCTAAGCCGCCGAGACGCTTTGCCCATCGCTCCTTGCCGCCGATCACGGACGCATCGATCAGAAGTTGCTCCCATCCGAAAGGAGTTCGCAGAGTCCCGGCGATAACCGCGGATTCGTCCGTTTCGCTGGCCTCCGAGACCTGTGATTCGTCGCTCCGTTCGGTCCCCTCTGTAGCACGGGGATCGAGATCCTCCGCGGCGCGCGAAGAAGAGGTCAACACAGAGGACGCAGAGGGCTCACGGAGTTCACGGAGAGGACCAAGACCAGGCTTCCTTCTCTGTTCCCTCTGTGAAGCCTCAGTGACCTCTGGGTTGAGGTCTTTAGTCGTGGCCACACGCCCCGCTGCGGGACTGGCCGAGCCGGGTTCGCTGCTGGCAAGAGTCTCGGCCGCTGGAACCATCGGCGCCACGACCTCGTCCTCCGGCGGCGCCCAGAGGCCGCGCGGATTCGGTGGCGCTCCCGATTGGTCTGGCGCCGGCACCTGCCCGAGTGAGAGGTACTCGGCAAACTTCGAGGCCGAGAGTCGCTCCAGCGCGCAATCCAGCAGGGCCAGGAAGGCGCGACCCGCCGGGTCGGGCCGAATCGTGCCACGCGTGAAGTACCCGGGAACTCCGGCGCGGCGCAGGGCATCTTCCACCAGCGGCAGGTAAGTATCAGGATCGCGGAGCAGAATCGCCATGCGGTCGAAGGTGGCGCCTTGCCCCGCCAGGACCCGGATGTGCCGGGCGATCTCGACGCATTCCAGTCCTTCGCCCGCGGCGGAGAAGAACTCGACACTCTCGTCCAGAGGGTTCTGCGGCTGCGCTTCGGTGGAAAACACGCAGCGGCGAACGCGGTCGAGCGAAGACTCGTCCGGCCGCGGCTGGGAGCAGTCCCGCTCGTCTTTGATGAGCTCGCCCTGATGGGCTGCGAAAAGGGGAAGGTCGCGGCCCAGATCTCCGCCATCGACGCCGAGCAGATCTTCCAGGGCTTTGATGGTTCGGGTGTCGTGGGCGATCGCGGTCGCGAAAACGGAGGGCGACTTCCGGAGGACGGCACCGACCAAGTCTTCCTTCAAACGCGAGTCGATGGGAACGTCGAGCAGAAGTGTCGGCAAGCCGACCAGCCGATCGGCGGAGCTTGATGCCACCTCGACCGCGAGGCGGAAAAGCGTGGCCAGGTCCGCCAGCGATCTTGCCTCGAGCTCCCGTTCATGGCGAGCGAGCAGGTGGGCGAGGTCTTGTCCCGGCGCCCCGGCGGCCACGAGGCTCTCTGCCGCGATTCCCGCCAGGCGCAACTCATTCAGCGTTGACGCCAGCGCCCTGGTCAGCCCGGCCGTATCGGCTACCGGCTCGAAGTAGGGCAATTGCTTAGCTTCGCGGCAGGCCTGGATGCTGCGGGCCGCGAGGGCCACCGCGCTGAGGTCGCCAACCGGCGCCAAGCCGCGCTCGGCCATAAGTTCGGTTGCGAGCGTGGATGCGAACTGCGTTGCCGTGAACCGGTGGACGCCGTAAAGTCCCGGCCGGGTGCGGCAGCAGGCGCGCACGAAATCGTCGGCAGCGCCGCGAGTTGCCGCCAGCACGAGTACTTCCGAATCTTCGGGCAGCGACTCGAAGTATTCGGACGCCTTTTCCAGGCGCCGCTGGTTGGATGCGGAAATGAAAACCCGACGGTCGGTCACGACCCTCCCCCTCAGCAGTCTATCTCATGGTTCAAGGCGACATCAATTCAACGACGGCAGGTTTGGAGTGCGGCAGCTTGCTGCCGCTTTGCCTCCTCCGTGGCAAATCCCGGCACAGAAGAGAAAGCGGCAGCAAGCTGCCGCACTCCAAACTCGTGACGAATCCTGTTTCTTTGGCGCGCCCACGGTGATACTCTTTCTCCATGCCGAGACGAATGTGGGTGTTCGATCCCCGCAGCGGCGGGCAAAAAATCCCTCCCTTGCTCCAAGACGAGACACGCCAGCGCATCCTGAAACACGCGGCAAAGATTGTCCCGGAGAAGGCTTCGCAGGTGCGCGTGCGCTTCCGCGGACACTGCTGCTATATCGATGTCGAGGAGCCGGGCACGCCGGAGCCGATGCACCTGTGCCGCTTGCGTTACATGGGCAGCTTGAGGGAGCCCAAGGCATGGAGCATGGATTTTTACACTTACAGTCACGAAAAATACGAACCGTCTGTGTTCATGTCGGGAGAGTGGCTGGGGACACCGGAAGAAGCTCTGGAGACCGGCGCCCCCTTTTTGCAGTGAAGGGCTTGGCCCCGAGATTAGGAAGGCTGGCCATCGATCGCCACTTCGGTTAAGCTCCCGAGCCAAATCCGCGCCGGTCCTTACATGCCCTCGAAGCTCGTCCGTTGGCTTCAGGCGTTAGTCAGGTCGGGTCGTTTCTGCCTTTCCAGCCGCCAGAAATACCATCTGAACTGACGCGCTGCTCACAGATCTTGACTTCAAATGGGCTGTAACCTGGCCCGGAAGGCAGTCTCGCCGAAGGAATCATAGGTACTCACGCTCAACCTGTACTGTACGCCGCCAACGGTAACTCGCGCCTTCTTCCTCTTCAGCGCCCACAACTCCTTGCGCAGCGCCTTGGCCCGCTCGCTTGAACTTTTCAGCAAGGAGCCAGAACCCGACCCGAATTCCGGCCCACCCTTCATGAAACAGATCTCCTCGTACCCGTCCTTGTACTCCATTTCGATGAAGTCTGCCCCGACGCGAACCGCCTCCAACACCAGCTCACGCAAAGCGCTCTTTTCGTCGAGTTCCGTGGCATTGTGACCACCCTTGGGCGTGTGGATCTTCCCTCCCGGCCCCAGAAATACCAACCGTGCCTCTCCAAGCAGTATCGTCACGAAGCCTTCGGCAAGTGTTCCAGGGCTTCGCGGATCTTCTCCTCCGGATGCTCGTAGTCCGTGAGTTCGCGGGCGAAGTACTTGTCGTAGGCGGCCATATCGAAGTGACCGTGGCCGCTGAGGTTGAAAAGGATGGTCGTCTCCTTTCCTTCCTGCTTGGCCTTCAAGGCCTCATCGACGGCACAGCAAACGGCGTGCGACGTTTCCGGCGCCACGATGATTCCTTCCGCCCGGCAGAAAGTTATCGCCGCTTCAAAGCATTTCAGTTGGGGATAGCTCACCGCTTCCACCACGCCCTCGCGGTGCAGCAGACTCACCAGCGGCGCCATGCCGTGATAGCGGAGACCGCCGGCATGGATTCCCACCGGAATGAAATCGTGCCCCAGCGTATCCATCTTCAGCAGGGGCGTCATGCCGCTCTTGTCGCCGAAATCATAAGCGTAGACACCCTTGGTCATGCTGGGGCACGCGGCAGGCTCCACGCCCACCAGCCGGATCGCCTTGCCCGCCGCCTTGTAAGGGACGAACGGGAATGCCAGGCCCGCAAAGTTGCTGCCGCCGCCACAGCAGCCGATGATAACGTCCGGGAACGCATCGGCCAGCTTCATTTGCTCGATGGCTTCCTGGCCGATGATGGTCTGGTGCAAGAGGACGTGATTCAGGACGCTTCCCAGGGAGTAGTTGGTGTCCGGCCGGCTGGCGGCGTCTTCCACGGCTTCGCTGATGGCGATTCCCAGGCTGCCCGGGCACTCGGGATCGTCGGCCAGAATCCGCCGCCCGGCGGCGGTGCGGTCGCTCGGTGAGGGGATGCAGTTCGCGCCCCAGCATTCCATCATGGTGCGACGGTGGGGTTTCTGGAAGTAGCTGCACTTCACCATGTAGACCATGCACTCCAGCCCGAAAACGTTGCAGGCATAGGCCAACGCGCTGCCCCACTGCCCCGCTCCCGTCTCGGTGGCGATCCGCTTGATGCCGGCAACGCTGTTGTAATACGCCTGGGCCACTGAGGTGTTCGTCTTGTGGCTGCCCGCCGGTGAGACGCCTTCGTACTTGAAGAAAATGCGCGCCGGGGTCGCCAGGGCCTTCTCCAGCCGGTGGGCGCGATACAAGGGCGTCGGCCGCCACATGCGAAGCACGTCGAGCACCGGTTCGGGGATCGGAACCGTGGGCGCCGCCGTCACCTCCTGCTCGATCAGTTGCATGGGGAAGATCGCGGCCAGATCCTCCGGTCCGGCCGGGTTCCCCGTGCCTGGATGCAAGGGCGGCGGCAACGGCGCCGGAAGGTCAGGGATGACGTTGTACCACGATTTCGGAATGTCGCGCTCGGGCAGGGTATATCGGTTTTGAGTCATAAGTCTCCGGGACCCGCGTGGAATTCGTCCATTGGTCTGGGCGGTCAGAATGGCAGAGCATAACACAGAATGCAAATCGAGAATGCAGGCCGGCAAGCGACTCAGTTTACAGGCACGCTACAATGTGATACACGTCACAGACACCCATGGTAAGGGTGGGTAAGAGTGCCGAAGTCGCGTAGAGTTGGGCGACCAGGTCGCAACGAAGCAAGGAAGCGAGAACCGAGGTACCGGTGCCTAAAGTTTTCTGCGTTTTGCTCGTGTTCTTCTCGGCCACGGCGGTGGCGACGGAGCTGAAGCCGCCCAGCAGCGCGGAGGTATGCGGCGATTGCCACCGGGCCATTTTTGACGGCTGGGAAAAATCGGCCCATGCCCACGCCATGGAGAGTCGACTCTTTCAGGATGCCCTGAAACTGGCAGAGCAGGACCTCGGCAGCTCGGCCCGCAAGGTCTGCCTGGGCTGCCACTCCCCCATCGGTGTCCAACTGGGAGATCTGGATCTGGTCAAGAAAGTGAGCTGGGAAGGGATCACCTGCGACTACTGCCACTCCGTTCAGGACGTCAGCATCACCGGCGGCACCGGCGGCAACCCGAAAGCCAGGGTCGAGTTCTCGTTGGTCAAGAGCGGCCCGTATCCGGATGCGGTTTCGCCAGTTCATGGGACACGCTACTCGGCCGTGCACACCTCGTCGCTGATCTGCGTCACCTGCCACGAGTATGCGAATTCGCAAGGCTTTTCCGTTCTCACCACCTATTCAGAGTGGAAAGCCACCACCTACGGGAAGGAGGAGCAAGGGTGCCAATCGTGCCATATGTATTCGGTGCAGGGGAAAGTGGTCGACCCGCGAGTACTGAAATCCAATGCGACGCTTAATCTGCACGAGATTCCCGGTGGCCATTCCATTCAGCAATTGAACAAGGCTATTAAGGCCGCCCTCTCCGCCAAGCGCGACGGCGACCAGGTGCGCGTAGTGGTGAAGGTGACCAATCAAGGTGCGGGGCACTACGTGCCCACCGGGTCGCCGGTGCGTCAGTTGATCCTGGAAATCCACGCCGACTCCTACGCGGGGCAGCATTTCAGCGAGCAGCGGGTCTACCGCCGCACCGTCGCCGACCGCAACGGCGAGGTCCTTAAGAGCGAGCCCCTGGTATTCGTCAAGGGTGCCAAGGTGGTAACGGATACGCGTTTGGCGCCCAAAGAAACGAAAACTGAGACGTTTACCTTCCCCATGCGGCGGGGATCGCAGGCGCGAGTGGTGGCCAGCTTCTACTATTACTACTCGCCTCTGGCCGCCACGGAGCAGGAGCAGAAAGTCAAGTTTTTGGAACTCACCAGCCTGGTCCAGTGAAGGAATTGCCGATTGCAGATTGCCGATTGACGATTGAAAGAGAAGAAATGAATCCACAGATTACGCAGATTTCACAGACTCACGATAAGTAAGGTCGGAGAGCGAATTGTGCAGTCCTTATCCTGTATCTGTGTAATCTGCGAAATCTGTGGATTGCCTTCTCGTCGTGCAATCGGCAACTCGTAAGAAGGAGAGGGAGTAAAGCGGATGCCGAACCTTGACCCTGCTCAGACCGACAGTCCCGCGCGTGGACGCCGCTGGGCCAACCTGCTGCTAGGAGGCGGAGTGCTCGCGTCGATTGGGTCCTTTCTTTATCCGGCGCTCCGTTACATCATCCCGCCGGCGGTCGCCGAATCCACCAGCCGCTCGGTGATAGCGGCGAAGGCCGGCGAGTTGAAACCTAACACCGGCAAGATTTTCAAGTTCGGTTCCAAACCCGGCATCCTGATTCGCACGCGGGAGGGCGGGTACAAGGCCTTCTCGGCGGTCTGCACTCACTTGAACTGCACCGTGCAATACCGCGACGACACTCGGCAAATCTGGTGCGCTTGCCACAACGGTACTTACGATTTGGAAGGCCGCAACGTCAGCGGACCTCCGCCTCGCCCGCTGGAGGAATTCACCGTCAACGTTCAGGGCGAGGACATTGTGGTCGCCCGCAAGGCTTAACATGTCAACTCAGGCTACTCAGGTTGCTCAACGGTCGCGGCTTCTGGCTTGGCTGGACGAGCGCTTCGGCACCGGCAGCGTGGAGGAGTTCATTCGCCACAAAACCGTACCCCAGCACCGTCACAGCCTCTGGTACTACTTCGGCGGCATGACCCTGTTCCTCTTCACCATCCAGGTCCTGACAGGTATCCTGCTGCTGCTTTATTACCGTCCCACGCCTAACGATGCGTTCGAGAGCGTGCAATACATCATGACCCAGGTGCGTTTCGGGTGGCTCATCCGTTCGGTGCACAGTTGGTCCGCCAACCTGATGATCTTCGCCGTCTTCGTGCATATGTTCAGCGTGTTCTTCCTGAAGGCGTACCGCAAGCCTCGCGAGCTAACCTGGATCAGCGGCATGTTGCTGTTGTTCATCGTTCTCGGCTTCGGCTTCAGCGGTTATCTTTTGCCGTGGAACACGCTGGCCTTCTTCGCGACCAAGGTAGGAACGGAGATGGCCGGTTCCATTCCATTCATCGGCAAATGGATCCTGATCTTCCTGCGCGGCGGAGAAGAAGTCACCGGCGCCACCCTGACCCGGTTCTTTGGCTTTCACGTGGCGGTGCTGCCGGGATTGGCCACCGTGCTCCTCGCCACCCACTTGCTGCTGGTACAGCACCTCGGGATGAGCGTGCCGCCCGGCGTGGAGCGAAGAATCGCCGAGGGCAAGGAGCCGGCGCGGTCGATGCCCTTCTTCCCCACTTTCCTGCTGCACGACCTGATGGGCTGGTACGCGGCGCTCGGCGTGCTGGGGGCGCTCGCCGCCATCTTTCCGTGGGAACTGGGCACCAAGGCCGATGCTTTTGCTTCCGCCCCGGCCGGAATCCGTCCCGAGTGGTATTTCGTCTTCATGTTCCAAACCCTGAAGTTTTTGCCGCCCAAGATTCTGTTCCTGGAGGGCGAATTTGCGGGGTTGCTAGGCTTCGGCCTGGCGGCGGCGGTGTGGATTGCGGTGCCGTTCATCGACCGGCGGGCAGGCTTCGGGCGCGTCAGCCGCTTCTTCACCGGGCTAGGGGTGTTCGCTCTAGGATACATCGCCGTGATGTCCGCACTTGCCTACTGGCACTGATGGTTGCCGATTGAGGAAGTGGCTAGTGGCCAGTGGTGACTGGCTAGTTCAGGCAAAGAGAGTTTTTCCATGAAACTATGTCCAACCGTCGTCTTCGCTGGCCATGCCGAATGCTCTACAATTTCGGTGCCCAGCCAATCCGGGGTCTGCTACGACCATCGACGAAGAATTGACGATTGCCGATTGACGATTGACGATTGGAAGAGAAGAGTAGGCAAGCCGCGCGGCCCTCTCAATGGCCCATCGACAATCCTCAATATGCCATTCTTCCAATCGTCAATCGTCAATCGTCAATCGTCAATTCTTCTGAGCGGGCAATGGAGTGGATACCATTGGCCAAGGACGGCCCTACCGTTGCTATTCACGCTGCTGTTCGCGGCCGCCCCCGGTTGGACTGCTACCAAAGACTCCTGCGCCACCTGCCACGCGACCCTGGACGGAGACTTGGCCCAGCCCGCCAAGGCTTTTGACGCGGACATTCATCATCAGGCGGGACTGAGTTGCGCCGACTGCCACGGTGGCAATCCCAACGACGATTCGATGGACGCCATGAGTCCGGCTCGGGGCTTCCGGGGAGTACCGAAGAGAAATCAGATACCGGAGTTCTGCGCGCGCTGCCACGCCGACGAGAACTACATTCGGGGCTTCAATCCCAAGCTCCGTACCGACCAGTTAAGCCAGTACGTGACCAGCGTCCACGGCAAGCGGCTCAAACAGGGGGACGTGAAAGTGGCCACCTGCATCGACTGTCACAGCGTCCACAACATCTTCGCCGTCGCCGATACGCGGGCTCCCGTCTACCCTACCAACGTTGCTTCTACCTGCGCGCGCTGCCACGCTGATTCCCACACCATGGAGGGATACAAGATTCCCACCGACCAGGTGGCAAAATATCAGAAGAGCGTGCACGCCCAGGTGCTGGCGCAGGGCGACACTTCCGCTCCCACTTGCACCACCTGCCACGGTAACCATGGGGCGACGCCGCCGGGCCTGAGTTCGGTGGCGAATGTCTGCGGCACCTGCCACGTCTTCTTTGCCCAACTCTTCGACAAGAGTCCCCACAAAGCCGCGTTTGCCAGCATGGGACTGCCGGGCTGCGTCCAATGCCACTCCAATCACGAGATCGTTCATCCCGTGGACGATTGGGTGGGCGTGGGTGAAAAAGCGGTGTGCGTGAACTGTCACGCCCAGGGCGACAAGGGCTACGTGGCGGCGCAGACAATGTCGGAAGACTTGGCAAAGCTGAAGGACTCCTATCATCGCGCCGAGGACGTCCTGAATCAAGCGGAGCGCTCAGGCATGGAAGTGTCGAGTGCCAAGCTTGAACTGGGTGACGCCAATGAGGACCTCATTAAGGCTCGTGTGAACGTTCACGCCTTCCGTGCCGAAGCGGTTGAAAAGCTGACCGATCAGGGTGTGGGCATCTCTCAGAAAGCCGAGCAGGCGGGAGTGCTGGCGCTGAAGGAACGCGATGCGCGCCGCAAGGGTTTGGGACTTTCCCTTATTTTCATCGTCGCCGCGATTGCCGGGCTCTACTTGAAAGTACGAGATATCGAGTCGCGTCCCCAAAGCTGAGCTTCGCTGCACAGCGTCGATGCCACGCCGCAAAAGGGAAAGCGCCGTGAGGCCGGCCTGCGCTGCTCGGGTAGTGTCCTAATTTGGCTTTTGGAGTGCGGCAGCTTGCTGCCGCTTTGTCGTTGCCGCTTGTCGCAGACCTGCTGCGGTAGAAAGCGGCAGCAAGCTGCCGCACTCCAAAAGCCAAATTAGGACACTACCGCTGCTCGCGGCCACTTGAACAGTTTCCTGAGGAATGGGATACTTAAGGACGGTCGGTCTCGCGGGGGAGTGAAACCTTCGGCTCAAATCTCGCATCGTAAGACCGTTGCGGCCGTCAAGGGGAAGGGGCGGTGGGCTTCGCGCGGTTCGGCGAAACTCTTGCCGCCCGGTCTGTTGACTGACCAAAGAAGGAGTATCCATGGCAGATAAGAAGGAAGAACGCGGGACCCCGGGTTCGATGTTCGGATTGAACGAGCCTGAGATTCGACGACCGGCGACGCCGGAACCGTCGGAACCAAGTCCGTCGCGCCCCTCGGCAGCGCCGCCCCAGCCAGCGGGGCAGGGTGCGCCACAATATATCTACGTCCAAGGACCGCCACCCGGCGCCGCGCCTGCTCCGGCTTCGTCGGGGTCAGGCATCAAGGTGATCCCTATCCTGGTGGCCTTGCTGCTGATCGTCAGCGGCATCAACCTCTACCTCACGGTGACAGGCCAGAAGCGGATCAACGAGGCCGCCGCCAAGCAAGCCGACCAGTTGAATCTGCTGACGCGGCGCATGAACGACAGCGACGAACACTACGCCGAATTGCGCGCCAGGTTCCAGGTGACCAGCGAAAAGCTTGGACTCACCCAGCAGGAACTGAATCGAGCTAAGGCCCTCTCCGCCAGTATCCAAAAGCAGCAGCAGGAGTCGGTGCAGCAACTGAACAAGGCCATCGCCGAGAAGGCCAGCGCCGAGGAACTGAATAAGGCCCAGGCCGACGCCAACGCCAAGATCGGCGGCCTTTCCACCGACATCGCCGGAACCAAGAAGGACTTGGCTGCCACTCGGGACGAGTTTACGGGCGCACTGGCCGGGACCAAAGGTGAGTTGACCGGCGCCATCGCGCGTACCCACGACGAACTGGTGGCGCTTGCCCACAAGGGCGATCGCGACTACTTCGAGTTCAACGTGCGCGGTAAGAAGCACCCGCAGCAGAAAGTGGGAGGGGTCACGGTGGTGCTGGTGAAAGCCGACGCCAAGAAGAACACCTACAACGTCAACCTCCAGTTTGATGACGCTTCGCACCCCACCAAGGAGCACACCACCAACGAGCCGGTTTACTTTTACACCCAAGGCGCTTCGAGCGCGCTGGAACTGGTGGTGAACAAGATCGGCAAGGATTCCATCACCGGCTACCTCAGTACTCCGAAAGGCCTCTTCCCCAACACGGCCAACGTGCTCGGGGCGCGCCCCGGGAGCGGAGCGAGCTAAACGAAGCACAACGGGCCACGATCGGCGGATCAGGAACCCCTAGCGACAATCGTCCCTGCGTTTGGCCTGGGAGTGCGGGCCTCTCGCCCGCTCCTCCGAAATGGCTAGCGCCTAGTGGCTAGGAAGCTGTGAAAGAATTAAACACAGAGGCGCAGAGACACAGAGAACGAGTGAGAAGATCGAGAAGATCACATGAGATATCGTTTGTTTCCAGACGTTCCCCATTTTTTCTCTGTGCCTCTGTGTCTCTGTGTTGGAAGCGCCTTCGCAATTATTTCACACCTTCTAGACTAGGGCTTAGCCATGTCCATTAGAAGAATAGATAAAGCTCTCGATCTCATCGATTCGCTGGCTGGCGTCGTTGTAGCCAATCTCAATGAGAGCCCGCGTGTACTTTGACGTGAACAGCAGGTAACTCATCAGATCCGCGCACGAGGCCGCATCCCGTCCCAAGCTGTTGACGAAGTATTGGATGAGATAAGGCATGTCTCTCTGGTGTTCTTCTGCCAGTTGTGACAGATCGACCGAAGGCGTAATGAGGAATGAGGTGAGGGGCCGCATTTTTTCGCACCCTTCAGCCGGGTCGATCTGACCGCTGTTGAGCAAATCATTCAATCGCTCCAGGTGCTCGATGTCCGTAGCCAGATGATCCAAAAACATGGCATTCAGGAGAAGTCCCAAGACTTGCGCCAGCGAAGGATCCTTCTGATCGGCGCTTTCTTCTTGATGTTCGAGATTTTCGCACCGCACACCAATCGCGAAAATCCTTTCGGCGCCCAGGCGTATGATCGGGCTGAGAGGCTGAAAAAGGCGCACACAACCATCGCCAAAAAAAGCCGTTCCTCGGGCGGTCTTAAGTCGTACCGGCTGAAACACCAAAGGAATAGCCGCCGACGCGCAAACGTGGTCCACCGTGATCTTGGTGGCCAGTGTGACCCGTCGGCTTCGGTTCCACATCGGGTGGCCTTTCATTCCCTGAATGAAGAGGTAACTCTTCCCGGAGTTATAGTTCGTCGCGGAAATAGCGAGTGCGTAGAGCTTCCCACGTTTGATATTGTCCTGGATTCGTTCGCAGTGGAGGTAAGTATTGAGAAATTTCCTCAAAGGAGTCGCGTCCAACAAAGATCGCGCGTTACCTCCTCCGAGGATTCCTCCAAAAGAAAGATCCATTATCCAGGTAAGGGAATTGCGAGTCTGTGATAAAACATCACAGTGAAAAACTTGGGAAGGGCTGAGATCCGCCCAAAGCTGGGCGGTAACTCTGGTCGCCAGAGGAAAGTCGTCGCTGCCCACGGCCAAGGCGGAACCATTTATCGCTCCGGCGGAAGCGCCTCCTATGATCGGAAAAGGATTTCCGTGCGTTTCAATCCGTTTTAGCTCGCCAATGCGTTTCAGAACCCCGGCTTGATAAGCACCGCGAGCACCTCCACCCGTCACCACTAAACCGAGCGCGTTTTCCACTTTCTCCCCCTTGTGGCTCGCCTCACAAGGACCTCATCGAATCCAGCGCGGCGAGCATCTTCTTATCTCTTATTGGATACTTCAGGGCTCGGAGTGGGTCACCCCAATAGGTGGCAGGTTCGAATAGGTTCGATTCCTTGGAGCCTTCTTGGTCCCCCGGATGTTCTTGCGCCGCGTTTCTCGACATTATAGTTCCGTCGGCAACTCGCCGCCCTCCACCCCTACGCCCTAGCTGGGCGTCCTCCTTATACCAATTTTACACTCTTAGCGGCCGGAGAACCATAGCGTATTTCGTTGGCAAGACTCACGATTCGCCCCCGTCCCAACACGGCCTCCACTTTTCATACGCGAGCGGCAAGTTTCTCCTCTTCCATTTTTCTTCCATTCACTACTCACTATTCGGCAGTGCCTCCGTCCCAACGCGAACGCTTTTACCCTTTATCCTTTATCCTTCACCCTTTACCTTTTGGGCCGCCCCGTCCCAACGCAAACCGTTCAACTCTTTGTCGGAAAGCTTGCTTCTTCTCTTTCAATCGTCAATCGACAATCCTTCGCTTCGCTCAGGACCAATCGTCAATTCTTATCAGGCCGCCGCCGGGCCCCCCGAACCGCTGGCTGCCTGGCTGGGCTGATCCGCAGTGATCCGAGCCGGAGGTTTGGCCCGAGGTTTGACGGGCATTTTCAACTTCCGCCCCCGCGACTCGATGATCCGGGTTCTCTGCTCCAGCCACCACTCCAGATCCCCCGCGATTCTCTTGGTGGGTATGTTCATCCGGCCGACGAAAGTATCGGCCATGCCCAGGATAAGGTTGATATCGAACATGCGGTTGAGGAGGTCGTCAAAGCCGCCGGGCGG
>DATFYM010000012.1:0-5863 GCA_035315065.1 Terriglobia bacterium | reverse complement strand
TGGTTGCGGTTCTGTTGCCATCGCAAAACGGCCACATCCTCCACCACCAGCACCTGCCCGCCGTTCTGGGGCGCCATCTCTTCGTACAGGAGGGCGTAGGTGGCGGCGTACTCTCGCGGGTCCTCGCCCAAGGCGATCATGGCCTGGTAGGCGATCTTGTCGGCGTGATAGCCGCTCTTGACGGCATTGGCGCGGACGCGCTCCTTGCCCATCTCGGTGCGGGGGCCGGTTGATTTCTTGGAATTCTCCTGTCGTGCTACTTTCTCCCTCTCTGTGAGAGGCTTAGTCCTAGTCTTCATGTTAGTCTCCTCATCTCGAAGTGGCGAGTGGCGAGTGACGAGTGGCGAGTCCCCAGGGGCCAGCATCGCCATCCCAACGCTGGCGCGCCATCCCAAGGAACTCGTCACTTGCCACTTGTCACTCGCCGCTTCCTCACGGGCTCGATGGCAGGCCGAAAACGGCTGTTTCGAGCCTTACACTCCAACGCTAGCACCCCAAAATGAGACAATGGAGACAAACGAGACAAATGAGACACTTTCTTTTCATGCGTGGAATCAATAGCTTAGGATGGCAAAAGAGGGCTCCGGGTTCAAAGAATCGAAAAAGTGTGGCATTTTGCCACACTGACGGGGTTTCGCGATTCGAGCACTCTTCCTTGGCCTTCGGCGGCGGTGGTTCCGCGCCGGAAGGCCCGGAGGACCGGCAGAGAGTAGCCCAGGGCGCAAGAAGCTGTGAAAAAATCCTGGGAGCGCGGGCATCCTGCCCGCTCTTCACTTCTGTATCAGAGCTTAGGATCAAGAGCGGGCAAGATGCCCGCGGTACCAGGGTTTTTTCCCAGTTTCCAAGCCCCGGGTAAAGAAAACCCGCTGTTCGGTCGGAGAAGCCTTCTCGGCTTTGCGCGTACCCCGACTGTAACCGCATTTACACCTCCGGGGTGTACGTTCCTGCTGCCAGCGCCAAAACAGTTTCGAGCCTCCAACACGCCGACCGACAGCGTCTTAACCAAGCACCATCTGCCTGTCGCCATGGCCGACCCGCCGCCGTATCGGCGGATTGGGGCATGTAAGCATTTTATCGGCGCTGTCCTAGCTTGCCAGACAGCTTGACGGCGATCACCGGGATTATGGCCTTAACAGGTTCGTCCAACATGACACCCTTCATGTCCGGCAATCCGGGACCCGCCTCAAGCTGGCCGCGAAACCCGCCGAAAACAAGAATGAATGGTAAGGATCATCATCATCGCGATCGTCTTGATCAACCTGGCCGTTATTCTTCGGCTTGTCCTTAACGACATCGGCTGGGAGCCGACGGTCTGCCCTCACTGCGCGGCCCCGATCTCAGAAGAAACCCGCATTTGCCCTCGCTGCTGCCGGCCCCTTGGAAAGCGCTGACCGAGCCTTGAATACTGCCTGCAGGGTTCGGTCCACAGATCACGCAGATTATACAAGATTACTCGGAGTTTCGACGTCGCTCAGCGCTCTCCCTTGGAAGGTGTGAAAAAATGCCTTAAGCCCCGAAGGGGCGAAAGAAAGTAGCCCAGGGCGCCAGCCCTGGGAGAAAGCCGGCAAGTCATAGTTCTTGTGGTTTTTGGGGGCATCTGATCCCAGGGCTGGCGCCCTGGGCTACTCTCTTTCGCCCCTTCGGGGCTTGCCAACGCAAGCCAGAGCACTATTTCCGTTGCAACGGACAACGGGCCACGGACAGCGGACGCTTTCACGACTTCACGGGCGCAGGGGATGCGTTCAACACTTGCTCGACGGCGGCCCGCACCTGGTCGAAGCTGACGGAAAGGATACACTCCGGTTCATTGAAACGGTAGCACCGATCGCCCGGGCAGGGGTTACAGTCGTAGGAGTTCTGCACGATGCGGGCCGGCCGGTCAGGATCGTGGCGCGGCCACGGCCCCCAGATCTGGGAGCTGGACGATCCGAAAATCACCACCGAAGGCCGGCCCAGCGCGGCCGCCATATGAGCCGGGCCGCTGTCGTTGCCGATGAAGAGACGCGCGCCCGCGAGCGCGGCGGCGAACTGGCCGAGGCCGGCGCCCTCCAGGCGGCGTATCGATCGAACGCCGGCGGCTTCCGCCGTGCGCTCCACGGCGTCGAGCACCGAGGCTTCGCCCGGCCCACAGGAGTATACGGTCTTGATGCCAAAGTTGCGCTCCAGCCAGGCTCCCATGCGTGCGAACTCTCCCGCCGGCCACTCCTTGGTGGTGTAAAGAGCCGTCGGGTGCAGGACCGCGTATCCTGCCCGCGGCAGGAGGAGATCCTTGCGCGTCTGCTGCCACCACTCAATGTGGCGGGGGCTGACGAACAGCCGGGCGCGCGGAATCTCGCGGCGCAGAAGGCCCAGCCAGAAGAACGCGCAAGCCTGAAGCTCCGCCGTGTGCAGCGACGGCTGGTTGAGGATGGTCCGCGCGTCAGGAACCAGAACGTCGTAAACAGAGCGCGAGCGGTAATGATGGAAACCCACCTTGACGCGCGCCCCCGAGAAGCGCGTCAGGAACGTGCTGGTGGGTCCGCCGTGAAGGTTGACGCAGAGGGCGAAACGGCGCCGGCGGATCTCCCGCACCGCCCGCCAACGGTCCGCCACTTCCCGCCATCTCGCCCCAGCCGACCCCTCGCCGAGACTGATGACCTCGTCGACATCGGGGTTTCCCTCCAGCAAGTCGCGGAAGCGCGCTTCGACTACCACCGAGACGAGCAACGAGTGGCGCCACTCTTTCAACAGGCGAAGCGCCGGCGTCAGCAGGACGATGTCGCCGATGCTGCGCAGGCGCACCACCAGGATGCGCGCGCCGGGGGGAAGGGAAGGGAGAACCGGGATCATTGAGTGATTGCGTGATTGGGTCATTGTGTGATTGGGTGATTGGGCGATTTCGTGATCTGGTGATTGGGTGATTGAAAAGAGTCTCGCAGTCTGCTTCTTCCAATCACCCAATCGCCCGATCACCCAATCCCTAATCACACAATGACCCGATCACCCAATCACACAATGACCCAATCATCCAATGTCATTCACTCAGGCTCGATCTTCGCCTCGTCGATGAGCATGACGGGAATGTCGTCTTTAATGGCATAAACCCGCTTGCAATTGCCGCACTTCAACCCCTGGCCGTCTGGCGTGAGTTTCACCGGAACCTTGCAGGCCGGGCAAACCAGAATGTTGAGAAGTTCCTGACTTATTGCCATCGCTGATCTCCTGGGGAGAATTGTAACTTAAACAGAAGAAGTCGAAAGTCGAAAGTCGAGAGTCGAAAGTCTAGAAGCGATGGGTTTTAACTTTTGACTCACGACTTTCGACTCTTCTCAGTCCGGTTCCAAGTGCACAACTTCGACGGTGACCGTGTACTCGGCATCCTGACCGGTTGCGAAGTCGGCCTTGCCGCCGATCCTCCAGACGGCCATGATCGCCGAGCCCTGATACACGCTCTCGAAACCGGACTCCGATTGCGACACGGTCCGGATCGGCGTCACCCACCAGCGCGCCTCCGGTTGGGCGCTGAGCAGGATCTTCACCTGTTGCCAGCGATCCACCAGCAGCAGCCGCGATCCTTTCAGTTCGCCCGCGAATTGCAGCGGATAGCGCGCGTCGCCGGCCAGGAAATAGCGGTCGGGCGCGTCGGGGGCGAGGAGGTTGAAGACCAGTTCGACGCCCAACGCCAGCGCCGACGCGGGCGATTCGCCGGGGGCGTCGATCGGAATCGACGACCGGCATTCGAGGGTCCAGTTGCCGGCGGCGGAGTTGGTGGTGATGATTTTGGTCGCCGTGGTCCGCAGCGCCGACTCGGGCGACTCGCAGGCGGCGAGACAGGCTTCGCGCTCGAGTACAAACTCGTTTGGCGCCGTCGACCCGGTCCGCTGCTTCCAGGCGCCTCGGGCCAGGCTTTGGTTCTCTTCCAGTCGCAAATCGCGAAAATCCTCCCACTCCTTCGAGGCGGGGAAAACGTAAGTTCGAAACCCGTGGCGCGCGTAGCGGTCGTAGTGCAGCAGAACCTGGAGGTTATCTTCCTTGCTCAGCACGAGGTCGTGGATCGACGCCGGACCCTCGGCCTTAGTCTTTCCCAGCGCCGACGCGAGCCGACGTACCTCGTCGTGGTAATTCTCCGGGCGGCGTGCCAGCGAGTTGATCAGCTCGACACCGGCCGGCTTGAATCGCAGGCTGGAGATGGTCCCACCGTCGGCCGGGCGCAGCACCATGCCGTAGGACGTATCCTCGGCCAGGATCTCGTCATGGCCGTCCGCGTCGAAGTCCGAGCTTGCCACTCGTAACGCGCCGGGGTCCACGTGGTCCGCTTGGTCCAGCTTGTCAAGCAGGGCTTCCGCCTGGATCAGGTGACCCAGCACGCCGGACCGTAGGTGCGGAGCGTACAACCCGCCGAAGACCCCGTGCCAGTAGGCGTCGTTGCACTGGGAGGCAAACAAGTGGGTGCTGGCGTCGCGGAGGAGCCCGGCGGCTTCGGGTTCCGCCGCCGCGTGGCTAGCGTCCTGCCACCGGCGGCTGACGTTCAGCATGAGCTTGTGGACCTGGTTCGACTCGGAGTATTTGCTGAGAAAATTCCGCCACAAGCCGCCGCGCAGAAAGCGTTGCATCCGCTCCCCATGCGGGGCGTGCTTGGTTTCTTCCACCGCCGCCCGGAAGTCGCGCTGGGCCTGGAACGGCAGCGCCCACTCCATCATCTCCGCGTAAGAAGCCGTCGGCAGATAGATGCGGCCGGCGGGAGAATGCGTGTGGAGGTAATCCGAGAGCGTGGTGATCTCGACCCAGCCGGCGGCAGCGTCGAGCGCCTGAAGGAATTTCTCCAGCCAGCCGTTCTTGTACACATGCTCGTAGGTGCCGGGCCACACGCCGAACTTCTCGCAATCGTCGCCGGTGGCGAACAGCAAGCCGGCGTCGTCCAGGCTACCCGCCGCCGAAAGGGTGGCGGCGCCCTCACGGAAAATGCGGAGGGTTTCCTCGGGCTCGCGGAAGGGAATGGCGTAACGAAGAGACTTCAAGCTGGGCACCAGACGCAGCGGATAGCCGGCTTCCTCGGTCATGTAGGCGCCGTGAAGCTGGCCGGGCTCGAGGCCGGCCGCCAGGAAGTGGGTGTCGTCGAGCAGGACGTACTCGACGCCGGCCTGGGCGAGCGGGCGTGCCAGGCTCGGCTCCCACACGCGCTCGGCCACCCAGGCGCCGCGCGGCGTCACCCCAAATCGACTGGACAGGTAATCGGAGAGCAGGCGCACCTGTGCCACCTTGTCGTTGTCGGGGATGGAGGGAAGGATCGGCTCATAGTATCCGCCGCCCACGAGCTCGATCTGGCCGCGCGCGATCAATTGCCGCAGCTTGTCGAGAAACTCGGGATGCCGGTGCTCGATCCACTCCAGCAGGATCCCCGAGTAATGCAGGTTGGCGCGCACGCGAGGGTGCAGCGCCAGAACGGTGAGGAACGGCGCGTAGGAATGCTGATACGCTTCCTCGATGACGTAATCGAAATTGCCCACCGGCTGATGCGAGTGGATCAGCCAGGCGAAAGAAACCTTGCCCATAAGGGTATAGGGGACAGGCGACAGGGGACCGGGGCAGAGCACAGAGAACAGTCCCGCCCGTCCCAATACCCTGTGCGGCTGCCAGTGAATCCACTAGCATAGAATGAAATGCCGCTGAGGGCTAGCAAGAAGAGCGCACGATAGTGTCCTAATTTGGCTCTTGGAGTGCGGCAGCTTGCTGCCGCTTTGTCTGTGTGCCGAGCATGTTCGACAGCTCGGGGGTGAAAGTCCCCTTCACAACCTGATGGAGGTGAAGTGATAGCGAAGCGCAAGGGCGTCGTCGCGAGGCGGGGTCTGAAAGAAGCGCGGAGCAAACGTACGAGCCGATGTAC
>DATFYM010000011.1:0-25771 GCA_035315065.1 Terriglobia bacterium | reverse complement strand
TCTCTGCTCCAGCCACCACTCCAGATCCCCCGCGATTCTCTTGGTGGGTATGTTCATCCGGCCGACGAAAGTATCGGCCATGCCCAGGATAAGGTTGATATCGAACATGCGGTTGAGGAGGTCGTCAAAGCCGCCGGGCGGTCCCACGGCGGAAGCGGCTTCCTGGAAAAGCTGCTCCAACTGCTGCGTTTCCTCCTCCTCCCGCCGCGTCCACCAGTGGAGCCGATCCCAGAGGGGCCCCATCAACATCGACAGCAAGTGCTGCACTTCCCCCTCGCCCTCCAGGTCCAGGGCGCGCCTCAGCAAGGCATGGAACTCTTCCTCGGTTTTGGGCAGTTCCGCAATCGATACCTTGCCAGGCCCCTGGGCTTGCCCTCCAGACTCTCCGGGCTGTTCGGAGCTGTCCTTTCCACCCTCCGCCGGTGCTGCCGCCGCGCCTGCCGGGTCACCCTCCGCCGGAGCCTCGGCGGTCCCACTCCCACCCGGCGGAACCCCCTCTCCCGCCCGGGCCTCACGGGTGTGGCTGGCCGCCCGCTGCGCCGCCCGCTGCTGCCGCTGCGCCTCCAACTCCTCCACCACTGTCCCCAGCGGAAACCCGTCCACCTGCGCCGCCGCTCCATAGCGCGTGGCCAGCATCTTCAGCAGCAGTTCGGCGATCTGGTCGTTCAACCGCCGGGCCTCCGCCACCACTCGCGACCCGTCCAGGCACTGGAGCAATTCCCGGACCAAATTGCAGGCTTCCTCGGCGCTCAGCGGATGGGTGCGGGCGATGGCCGCCGTCAGCACGCGCATAATTCGCCGGCCTTCGCGCCGCGTGGCGGCCCGGAGCTTGCGCAGACGCTTGGCAATGAGGGCCGCGGCCTGGTCCAACTCCTCCGCGCCCGAGGGGCCGCCGGAGGGTCGCGCGCCGGGCAGTTGAACGTAGGGCGCGCCCAGCGGGGCCTGGGGAGGCGGGGGAACCTGGGGAGCGGGAAAGAGGCCCTCCAGTTGGGCGCGCAGGTTCTCGGCCTGCTGACTCTCCGACTGCTGGCGGCGTTTGGCGTGGGCCTTGGCCAGGTTGGCGAGGTTGGCGGCGTATCGCTTGGGCGTCTTGCGGTAAACCTTCTCCTTGGGTGCCAGGCGGGCCTTCTCCAGATTGGCCAGCAACTTGGCCCTGCGCTCGGGAGTCATCACGAACTTGCGCTTCGGTTTCGGCTGGTTCGGTACGTCCATCAACGGGTACCCAAGATCAGAAGTTAGAAAGCAGAAGGGGAACGCCTTGGTTCTGATTTCTAATTTCTGATTTCTGATTTCTTCTCCACCCTCTTCCCTGTTCCCTCTTCCCTCTTCCATCTACCCCAAGTCAGCCCCGTGGGCAAGCTCGGCGGAGCCTACGCGCTTGCTGTTACTTTCGAGCCTAGTTGAGATAGTACTCTTCTGAGTTTTGCTTGTCAAGTAAATTATTGCTATAGCCCCTGCGCAGGCCACCACCAGCATTAGCAACACACTTTTTAGCCCACTACCAGCTTTTTCGGGCGGGGCGGCGGCCAGAGGCGGCACACAAAGAAGAGGATCCACAGATTACGCAGATTTCTCAGATCTAGAAAAGAGCGATAGACAACGCGTCGGCGTTGTCACAAGTTCAATGAAGCCACCCTTTGCTGGTCTACGGTGTTCACACTTTATTCAAAACAGCTTGATTGACCGTACCGGAAATGGTACCGTATCCTGTGGACGGGATGTTCAAACGACTGCCCGTGCGCTTCTAACGCACCCCGAGCGGTCGGGAGCCGGTGCGCGAGTGGCTCAGGGATCTGCCAGCCTAGGATCGCAAGATCATCGGCCAGGACATCAAAGATGTTGAGTTTTCGTGGCCGGTGGGCTTGCCGTTGGTTCGACCCCTTGGCCGTGGCCTCTGGGAAGCGGAGCAGCATTACGGATGGAAGAATCGCCCGGGTGATCTTCTGCGTGACGAAGGCGAGATGTTTCTGCTGCACGCCTTCATCAAGAAAAACGCCGAAGACCCCGCAGCAGGATATGGATCTGGCATTGAAACGAATGAAAGGATCAGAAAGATGAGGCGAGAGAACAAGGGGTCGTCCTTTGACGACTGGCTCCGGGAGGAAGGGATCTACGAGGAAGTCAGCGCCGCCGCCATTAAACGGGTTCTTGCCCGGCAAATCGAGCAGGCCATGAAGGAAAAACAGCTATCCAAGGCGGAGGTGGCGCGACGTATGCGCACCAGCCGGGCGGCTCTCGATCGTTTGCTTGATCCTCAAAATGGCTCGGCAACGCTCAATACCCTGTATAAGGCGGCGGCAGCCGTGGGCCGTCAGGTCCGCCTGGAGCTTGTCTGATCCCCATTGCACCTGACCGTGGCAGAGATGGAGCGGCGGCAGAGGGAGGGCAAGGACGTCGGATTGGAATGACTCGACAGTCACCTGCCTGACGCTATTCTGCCGGCTCTCTTCTTCGCCTTCAAATCCGGTGGAAGCTCATCCCCTTCTACCGGCTGGTTGGCCCTCCCCACGCGGTCTAGAATCCGCGCGATCTTCTCAGGATCGGCTCGACGCGCCCGTTCGGCGAAGTACTCCTCGGTGCGCAAGGCGGAAATTTTCTCGGCCACGGCCACGTTAATGAGTTGATTCAGGGCCACGCCCTCGGACTGGGCGAGCTTCCGCGCTTCCTCCAGCAGGGCGGGCTGTAGCCGAAGGGCGAAGTTACTCCGTCTCATAACATGACCTCTCAATCCCCACCGTTAATCCGCTTCAGTTGCCAGCACCCGAAGTAGCTCCCCGGGGCGCATGGCCAAACAGCCAAACTCGGCTGCAATCGGGTTGAAATCCCGTTCGTTGAAGGTGACGATCGCGTGCGCGTGTCCGTTGATGGCCGTCTCCAGTACCATGTCATCGCTCGGGTCTGGCAGTGCGGGGCGCCAGCGAAACGCCAGTCTAACCCGCTTTCCCAGCGCGGCCAAGCCGTCGAGTACGTCCGCGACGTCCCGTGCGCTTGCCCCAGACGCCGCCCGGTGCTCAGGCCGGCTCAAAACGGCCTCGTATTCAAGCATCAGCGGCACGGAGAGCAACAAATCGAAGCGGCCTGCCAAGGCTGCCAGCAAAACCTGACGCGAGGCGCCGGCGTCACTTCGGAAAGCCGCAACCATGCCGTCGGTATCCAGGACACATCTCCTCACATTGGACATGATATCGCATGCAATAGCGTCCATCAAGTCGATTTAGCGTGAGCATAAGCACCGAAGGCATCTACGAGGATGAAGCCAGCGCCGCCGCCATTAGACGCGTTCTCGCCCGGCAGATCGAACAAGCGATGAACGAAAAACAGCCATCCAAGGCCGAGGTGGCGCGGCGGATGCACACCAGCCGTGCGGCTCTGGATCGTTTGCTTGATCCTCAAAATGGCTCGGCAACCCTCAACACCCTGTACAAGGCTGCGGCAGCCGTGGGCCGGCAAGTCCGTCTGGAGCTTGTCTGATTGGGCGCGTTGGAAGCACTGTCTTTGGTCGGCAGGTTTCCTTGATGGCGCCCGATCACCCTGGGAGTGAGGGGTCACGCTGATGGCGCAGTTGCTCCCGTACCGAATGGAGCCCCAGAAGGCTCCAGTCCAGAGCGTGTTGTTTTGACTAACTCACCTTCAGCGTGAGCGACACACTATGGCTCAGGGTAGCGGCGCCCGAACCCGTGGTGCCTGTCACCGTTAGCGTGTAGGTTTCGGCGGGTGTTCCTTGGCTAGGCGCTGCACCGCCACTGCCACCACTAACGTTCCCACCGCCGCATCCTGCCAGCGCTAGTGTCAGCAGCAATCCCGACGCGAGCAGGACCATCGTTGACCGCCATCGGCTCACGCCGGGTTGCTTCCGGCGCCGGATGACCCACGCCATCGCTGCAAGCGCCAAGGCGAGCATCAGCAGACTTTTCAGGCCCGGCGATAGCGGTGGGACCGGGGGAAGCCGTCGAGAGCGTGGCGCGCTGCCCGAAGCGGCGGTGGTGGTAACGGCGACGGTGACATTGGTTGCAGAACTCCCCGCCGTTGCCGAGTTTGGCGAGATCACACAGGTGGGTCCTGAGGCAACCACTGGAGCCACTGCACACGTGAAGGTTACCGTCCCGGACAATCCCCCTTCGCCGCCCACACTTAAAGTGTACGTCGCGGACTGCCCGGGCGCGACGCTTGCGGACGTGGAAGAACCGGAGGACGCGGTGAAAGTGAAATCCGCCACCGCAAGGGTGACGGTGGCCGTTGCCGGATTGTAATCCGCGGCGTCGGTTGGAGTGAAGGTGACCGAAAGTGTGTCCGTTCCGGCCGCCGGAGTGGTTCCTGCCGCCGGGCTATAGACAAACGTCCCGATCACAGATGCCGTGGCGTTCAACTGCGTGCTGCTGAGCGTGGTGCCGTAGGTGATCGCCGCGGGCGTGGCCCAGGTAATGACCGGCGTCGCTTTGCTCACCGTCAGTGAAACCGTTTGCGTCGCTGTTGTGTAATCGGTCGTGTCAATCGGCGTGAAGGTGGCCGAGAGCGTATCCGCCCCGGTTGCCGGAGTGGTTCCTGCCGCCGGACTGTAGACGAACGTCCCGGGCACCGATGCTATGGCGTTCAACTGCGTGCTGCCAAGCGTGGCGCCGTAGGTGATCGGCGCGGGAGTCCAGGTAATGACCGGCGTCGCCTGATTCACCATCACGCTCCCTGCCACGTAGGTGAAGGAGTAATTGGGGTCCACGGCCCCCGAGCAGGTGTCGGCACCGGTGTCCGTTCCCACCGGTGTGGAACTGGTCGCCGTCGTCGTGCAAGTGGGACCTGTCGTCAGGCTGGCCGGTGTGTCCCCGTTTACAAAGCCACTGTAACTGGGAGTGACGCTGGGCGGCGTCCCGCCGTAAGTCATCGACCCGCTGCTGGCCGTGATGGTCAGTGATGGCTTGCTTACCGTCACGTTCCCCGGCACGTAGGTGATGGTGTAGTTGCCGTCCACCGCCCCCGAGCACGTGTCGGCCCCAGTGTCGGTCCCCACCGGGGTGGAACTGCTCGCCGTCGTCGTGCAAGTGGGAGCGGTGGTCAGGCTCGCCACCGTGTCCCCGTTCACAAACCCGCTGTAAGTCGGTGTGACGGTAGGTGGCGTCCCGCCGTAGGTCATCGACCCGCTGCTGGCCGTGACGGTTAGTGATGGCTTGCTTACCGTCACGTTCCCCGGCACGTAGGTGATGGCGTAGTTGCCGTCCACGGCCCCCGAGCAGCTCGAGGGATAAGAGCCCGTCGCGCTACGCGAGGTGGCCGTGGTGGAGCAGGTAGGCGGCGTGCTCAGGCTGGCAGCCGTGTCCCCGTTCACCAAGCCGCTGTAACTGGGCGTGATGAGGGGCACCGTCCCACCGTAGGTCATCGACGCGCTGCTGGCCGTGATCGCCAGCGCCGCGGCGCTGTCCGTCACTGTGCCGCCCACGTAGCTGATGGCGTAGTTGCTATCCACCGCTCCCGAGCAGATCGTGGGGTAAGAGCCCGCCGGGCTGTGCGAGGTAGCAGTGGTCGAACAGGTAGGCGGCGTGCTCAGGCTAGCAGCCGTGTCCCCGTTCACGAATCCGCTGTAACTGGGTGTGACGGTGGGCGGCGTCCCGCCGTAGGTCATTGAGGCGCTGCTGGCCGCGATCGTCAAGGGCGGTGGCGCCGTGACCGTCAGTGTCCCCGCCGAGTACGTGATGTTGTAGTTGGTCGAGCTCTGTCCCGAGCACGTGATGGGATACGGGCCTGCGGGACTGCCAGCAGTAGCCGTCGTAGTACAAGCCAACGTGCCGGTCAGGCTGCTTGCCGTGTCGCCGTTGACGAACCCGCTGTAGGTCGCCGTCAAGGTGGAGTTGGCCGTGCCGCGTCCTCGGGTGGTGTTGTTGGCCGTGATCGTCAAGGGTACCGCCGTTACCGTCAGTGTCCCCGGCGAGTACGTGATGGCGTAATTGGTCAAAGTCTGTCCCGAGCAGGTGATGGGATACGGGCCTGCGGGACTGCTGGCAGTGGCCGCGGTAGTACAAGTCAACGTGCCGGTCAGGCTGCTTGCGGTGTCGCCGTTCACAAACCCGCTGTAGGTCGCCGCGAAGTTGGGATTGGCTGCCCCGTAGGCACGCGAGGCGTTGTTGGCCGTGATCGCCAGGGCCGCGGCGCTGTCCGTCACCGTTCCGTTCACGTAGGTGATGGTGTAGTTGCTATCCACCGCTCCCGAGCAACTCGAGGGATAAGAGCCCGCCGGGCTGTGCGAGGTGGCCGTGGTGGAGCAGGTGGGCGGCGTGGTCAGGCTGGCCGACGTGTCCCCGTTCACAAACCCGCTGTAACTGGTGTGACTGTGGGCGCCGTCCCGCCGTAGGTCATCGACGCGCTGTTAGCCGTGATCACGAGGGGGGCCGTGCCGCTGCCGCTCAAAGCCACGACTTGCGGGCTGCCGCTGGCGTTGTCGGTGAGGGTGAGGCTACCGGATCGTGCGCCGCTGGCCGTGGGCGTGAACGTCACATTGATCACGCAATTACTGCCGGCGGCGACCGGCGTACTGGCGCTACAGGTGGCGCCGCTGGCCGTTATGGCGAAGTCCCCCGTCACCGCAATGGTCGTGAACGTCAAGGACGCCGTGCCGGTGTTGGTGATGGTCTCCTTCTGGGCTGCGCCAGTTGTGGTCAGGGGCTGAGTCCCGAAACTTAAACCTAGGGCGGACAAGCTCACCAAGGGCGCCTGCCCGGTTCCGGTCAATGGCACCTGCTGTGGCGATTGCGGCGCGTTGCTGGCAATATTGAGGACCGCGCCTCGCAACGCGCTTCCCCCCGGTGAAAACGCGACCGCAATCGCGCAATTGCTGTTTGATGGAAGCGTCATGCCACTACAATTATCTGTGTAGATTGAAAAATCCCCTGCATTTGCGCCCGATATGCTTGCAGAGATGTTCGCAAGTGGACCAGCGCCTGTGTTTGCGAGCGTTTCCGTTCTAATCGAGGTCGTTTGGATCGACTGACTGCCGAAGTCCAAGGATGAAGGAGCGACACCTGCAGATGGCATAGTCCCATACCCTGTGAGGCCCACCAGCTGAGTACTGGCTGGGCTACCATAAACAATCTGTAAAGAATCCGACTGCTGGCCTGCTGCGGTAGGGCTGAAGGTTACTGAGAATGAGCAATCACTCCCCGCTGCTAGGGTGGCGCCGCAACTATTGTCTCTGACATGAATAAGCTGGCCGCTCACGAGTGTAACCGACACATTATTGAGCGGCGCGGTTCCAGGATTGCTAACTGAAAAGATCGCGGCTGCGCTCGTCGTGCCGACCGGCTGGTTTCCGAACGCCCACGTCTGCGGGCTCACGGATAACTCTGGGGTAGGCTCGAGGGTGAGGATGGCGACTGCCGAGCCTCCGTTGTAACTAGCGAGGGCCGTCAGCACAGTTTCGGTGGGGACCAAGGAGGTGCTAATGGAGACGGGAGCCGAAGTCGCGCCAGCCGGAACCATAATTGCTCCCACCACCTGCGCTGCTGCATTGTTCGTCCACACTGCCACGGTTGCCCCGCCCGCTGGAGCCGGGTTGCTTAGCGTGATCGTTCCCGTGACGCTGCTGCCACCCAATATCGACGACGAACTTAGGGTCAGAGATTGCAAGTATGAACTTCCCAAGAAGGGGTTCTGCGCGGCAAAGGCGTTAGCGACGCCGTTGGTGTCGTTAGCAGCGAGATTGGTTGCATCCGAAACGAAGGTCACCGTAGTTCCTCCAGGACTCATTGCTGTCAGGCTCGAATTAACACTTGCATTTCCCGACGAACCGTCGCTTGCCAAGCTGACGACGGTGGTCTTATTGGCAACCATGTCCCGAACTAACACTTGTAGGAACGCGACAAAAGAAACGAAACGTCCATCAGCACTAATTGCGGGATAATCGAAACAGCACCAACCGCCCAGTGGTGTTCCGACAGAATCAACATCCGCGAGGATCGTTTGCTGAGCCTGTGTGTCTCGGACGAAAACATGGGAAACACTGCTGTCCACAGATTGGGAAACGAGATTTGTAGCGTTTGAATTAAACACAACGAAACGACCGTCAGCGCTAATGGCAAGCGGGCCGAAACTTCCATTGTTGTCGTCAAGCACAGGAGAGTCAGCGGGGGTGCCATCGTTTGCGGCACTGACCAGGACCGTCGTGCCATTCTGAACGTCCCGAATAAACGTCTCCTTTAGCCCGTTGGTACTCCGAGAAACAAGATTCGTGGATGCGGAGTTGAAGGCAATGAATCGGCCATCGGCACTGATGGCGCAACCGCTTGCCCCCGCATTCGCTGGTGTCCCGTCATTGGCGGCACTCGCAAGCGTAATCGTTCCGGTCGTACGATCGCGTAAGTAGACTTGCCCGCCCGTCACTCCGGGCACGAGGTTGGTGGCATCGGATTCAAAAATCACAAACCGGCCATCGGCACTTATCTTTGCTTCGTATGAAGTGTCCCCGTTCGCTTGAGTTCCATCGCCGGCAACGTCCTCGCGCTCGGTTGCACCCTGTGCTAGGTCGTGAACATAGACACCATTGGTGCCCAGCACAGAGCCTGGATAGAGGTTGTCAGCAGCGGACCAGAACACAGCAAACCGCCCGTCGGCACTGATGCTCCCGCCGTACGAATAAGAGTCGGCGAGTACTCCGCTGGACGCCACGCTCACGGGCGTGGTTGTACCGTTCTGCCGGTCACGCACGTAAACCTGCCGGTAGGCGTAGGTGTTCCCTGATACCAGATTCGTGGAAGAGGTCGAAAAGACAACATATCTGCCATCGGCGCTAGTTGCACCCAGACCGACATTGCTAGCCGCATTTGCCTGCACGCCGCCGGTGCTGACGCTCACAAGCTGTACGGGCTGAGCGGGAGGAGCTGTAACCGCAAGCGTGGAAGTATTACCTGCGTGAGTGAGTCCATTGGAGTTGGTTCCGCTGAGGCTCAGAGCATACGTGCCAACGGGCGTCGTCGACGTTGTACCCACGGTGAGGGTTCCACCCGCCGCGGAGTACAAAGGCTGAGGATTAAACACCGGGGTTGAATTTGTCGGAGAGCCGAAAACCGACAAAGTAATTGGAGTGGAGGCATTTCCAGCTGGTTGTCCAGTGCCGATGTAGTAAACGCCGCTCGAACCCGCCTTTACGACCTGGGGTGTTACTCCGCCACCGGGCGGAAACATAAATGAGGGGCCATAAAAATCATCCGGAGCGGTGAAGTTGAGAGTGAAGGTAACGTTTCCACCTGCTGCGACGGTCTGCGAGGCGCAAGGGGTGACACTGGAGAGCGTCAGAAAGCCAGGAGATCCGGTGAATGCAATCGTGTAGGTTCCCGGTGTAATTGAGAAGGTGTACGCACCGCCTCCAGTGTACGAGGTCGGTCCCGTCAGCGAGTAGCCATAGCCGTAGCCATTGGGCAATGCGACGTTGTTCAGGGTCGCATTAACGTTTATCGTAGCGCTGGTCGGCAAAGCGGCTGTGCCTGTCCCTGTCAGTGCTACGCTCTGTGGGCTGCCGGGAGCATTGTCATAGATCAGGATTTGACCGGGGAGCGTGCCCGTTCGGGATGGTTCGAACGCGACCTGGAATGAGAACGGCACGAGTGAGTTCAACATCGATGGAATCGGCGACGGGAAAGTGAGAATGTAATCGCTGCCGGGGGCCAGAGCGATTGAGGTGATTTTGAGCTGCCCGCTGCCGCTGTTCATCAGCATTACAGTTTCAGGTGCGCTGATGGAGCCCACGGCCTGACTGTTGAAGCGAACGACCGTCGATTCCAACTGCACGGTCGGACCGGTGGCAGCTTGTACAACGGTCACAGATATCTGGGTTGTACGGATTGCCGAAGTGCCGGAACCGGTAATCGTCAGTGTGTATGTGCCCGTGGGTGCTGTGGAACTTGCTGAGACCGTAAGTGCCGAGGTGCCGCCCGAAGTTACCGTCGTTGGGATAAACGATGCCGTGAGTCCTGTGGGCACATTCGCGACGGAGAAGGTAACGCTTTGAGCTGAGCCGCTCAGGGTGGTGGTTTCGATGGCAAACCCGGCAGAACTGGATTGACTGACTGACTGCGACGATGGAGAGGGTTGTAGCGAAAAATCGTTCACGGCGGTCGCCAATACGGGCCAACTCGTCTGGTTGCTTGACTGCCCGCTCGTATTGTCCGTATCGGTTTGGTGGTACGGCCCGACTTGATTGGAATACACCACGGAATAGCTATAACTCCCCGTGGAGTCCACAGTGCGTGGCACCGTGTCCACTTCGCCGTCGGGATAGGTGACCCGCTGCGTAATCGTCCCGTTGGGTGTGAATCCTGCCCCAGTCTTTAGGAATGACGTGACCGCGATAGTTCCGCTGCTCGGGCTGACGGCTATCCCCGGATAAACACTAGTTACCGTGACTACAACCGCTGAAGATGTCGATCCGCTGAAGTCTGTATTTCCCCCATAAACAGCGGTAATCGAGTGGGAGCCGGCAAGTAGCGAACTGGAACTCAATACGGCAGTCCCGGTGTTATCCAAGATGCTCGTGCCCAGCGCACTTCCGCGGTCAGAAAACGCAACTGAACCCGTGGGCGTCCCGGTCGTCGATTGCACTTTGGCTACGAATGAAACGAGGGACCCTTGCGTTAGTTTGGTTGCAGAGGTGGAGATCGTCGTTGTCGTCGCTGAAGGAGAGCCGCAACCGCTGGTCGTGGCGCTCAGAGGAAGGGTGTCCGTTCGACCAAGCGCAGCGCGAGCCACGCATGCGTTACCGAAGTTAAAAGTGAACGTTGTAGTACTATTGGCGGTTAACTGTCGGGCCGGTGTGGGAGTGATGGTGTCCGGAGCGCTTCCGGTTGGGCCTCCGCCCACATAAGTTACTGAGTAAGCCCCTGTTGTTATGCTCGCGAAAGTCAGCGGCACTTCGGCGCCCGAGAACCCGCTCGGCCCGTTTAGGTTGTAATTAAGCGACCCGGTCCACGCGGACCCGTTCAGGGTAGCGTTTACGACAATTGTGCCAGTGGATGCCTGGACGGTTATGCTGGCGGACGTCGTCACGCCGGGATTTCCCGGAATACTGGTGTTCCATTTACCACTAATCTCATAGGTTGGAAAGAAGTTATATGTTCCCGCCTGTGATGGTATAAACGTCCCTGAATATGAGTATGACTGCCCGGCAGAAAGCGTCAGGGCGTTAACCGTCGGCCCGAAATCGGAACACACGCCGCCTGTGTTGGAACAAGTGTTATCTCCATTGAGTCTTCCACCCACCCGCAGTATGTCAAATGTAATGGAGGAGTTGCCCTTATTCTTGATCGTGAACTGCGCTGTCAGACTATTTCCGACGTAATACTGTCCGGTGGCAGGATTTATTATCAGTGAGCCAGTAATGATAGGAACGCCGCCACCCTGGATCACAATATTCGGCCCGGTTGGGTATGAGGAATAGGTGTCGTCGCGAATCACATTGCAGAGCTTATATCCCAATGCAAGGAAATCATTTTGGGACGTGAACTGTCGCTTTTGTCCATTGCTGACGATCGCAATCGTGGACCCGTCAGTTATCAGTTTCCCGTCCGGATTCGCTCGTCCATTGCCTCCCAATTGTCCAACGGCAGAGAGGGTGAAGCCCGCATCGGGGTATTGGCTCAGCTCACTAGGATCGATCCTGACGACTTCATCGAAACCGAACTGGTTGTCAGAGTAGGCTTAATTGTAGGGATTCCGGAATGCAGCGGAATCGGAAATGCCAACGCTTTCCAAAGAGCCGCTCGAGGAGTCGCTGTACAAAAGATAGACAGTCGACCCATCGGCCGTAACCATCGTCCCTTCCGGATGGGCTTGGAAAGCGTAAACTTCTGAAATATTGGTGGAACAAGGGCGCCGAAGCCATCCATCCACGGTGTAGTGAGTACCGTTGTAAAGTGGTGCAGCATAGAACGTATTTCCAACTTGTGTTAACGCGGTGCAGCGTTTACCTTGGCCATCTGCCGTACCGTTGACATCTGCCGGGTCATTCCCCCAGTTCTGTTGAGCCGTGCAAACGGAGTTTCCTGTCACGCTTCGAACGATGGCGACGTGTCCGTTCGCATAACTGGAAACGATGATGTCCCCGATTTTCGGCGGCGTTGTTGTTTCTCCGTTCTGGTATTCAGTGAGACTGTGGTCGGATTGGAAGTTGCCCCACCATTGGTTCGCATCGCGACCGCCGATCTTGATCCCGTAATATAGGTAATAAAACCTGTCCACGTATTCGACGCACTCCCATTCTAAGCCAGTATTAAATCCCGTTTGAGTGTTCTGCTGTTGTTTGCCATTACCATCTTCTGGGGGGTTGCTGTCACTGCAGGCTGTAACACCGTAAAAACTTCCCAGCGAAGGCACAACGCCATTTCGTGTGGAGCAAACCGTGGGGTCACTAACTGTTCCCTGGGCTAAAGAGATTTGTGGAAGGATTGAGCACAGCAATACGGTCATTAGACAAAGCTTGTCCCGCGATTGCATAGGCGTCATAGTTCCCTCCAGTATGATTTGGTTCTCCGCAACGACCCACGCTCCGAGTGGCCGGCATCCAGTTCATGCATCTCTTGCCTTCCTCGGTGGAGGAGTTAACTTTGTGGTGTGTCCCATTGGAGTATGCTCAGGGTTGATGATCGTGTCGCGGCGCGGGGCCTGCTGCGCGATGGCGGGTGCGGTGAACACTCCTGAGGAATTGATCGTCCCCCCGCTCGCCCTCTACGTGACGGCGGAGTTGTAGCTCCCTGTTCCCGTAACCGTCGCCGCGCATTGCGAAGTCTGCCCGGTCTGCACCGTCGTGGGATTGCAGGAGACCGAAACTGAAGTGATGGTCGGTTACGGAGTTCGAGCCTCCACCCCCGCCGCCGCAAGAAACCAGCGTCACCGCCACCAATAAGACCAATGAAACACACGAGACACATTTCTTCATACCGCCCCTTTGATTACCGGCCCCTGCGGCACTCCTCGGCGCGCCAGGCTGAAGGCAAGAACGCTGGGTTCGCGAGCAGATCATAGGAACGCCCAGCACCTCCAGCCACTTTCGGCTTCGTCCAAATCAAGCCGATCTCGTCGCGGTTGCGGCCCGACAAGCGTCTTTGGGCGCAGCAGGTCTTGCTCAAGGCAGTTGGCGGGCCTGCAATCCGCAGGGAGAGCAACAAGAAGAGAAACGGAAGTGGAGCTTGGATGCGTTTCATAAGGCCCAATTCAGGTCGTCACAAGTTAATCAAAGCCCACGCTCGATTGCAGTGACGGGCGTCACTACTCTCCTATGCGTGGGGTTACCAGGAAGTGTAACTTCCGTCGGGTTACTAACGAACGGACGGTCAGCATGGTTCGGCTGGTCGGGTGGTCATTGGGTGACCCCAGAGCACCGACGCGCAGGCTCACGAGCGGTGGAAGTCGAACTGACCGGGTTGCTGCTTAACTCAAGGCGGGCCGCCTAATTCGCAATCTTGCCGGCTCTAGAATAATCAAGCTTCCTTTGAAGGTGATATCGTCCAACGCGGAAAGCGTTGTCGCGATCTCTCCTGAGAGCTTGCGAGTCCGCATGACCGATGGATATTGCACTACAACAATGCCGAAATGGGTCCCGAGGGGAAACTGAAGCAGGTTGCCAAAATCTGCATCACCGGTTACCAGGACAGCCTGTCTCTGTTGCGCGGTCTCGAATATCCGGCTGTCCGGAGAACCTCGAAGGCTCAGGTCTCGCACGTGATCGCTGGGGTGTCCTTTCTCGCGCAGTAGTGTGGCGAGCAGGTGAGGCAGGTCTTCGTCGATGAGGAAGCGAGGCATCAGATCGGCGCTCGGACGGTTTCTTCCTCAAGCCGGCTGGCGGCGTAAGCGAGAGCGGCTCGGATGTCTTCTTCCGTGATCCCGTACTCTCGGGCGATTTCCGGCCACTCGTCACCCGCCGCAACCGCTCCAACCACAACGCTGACCGGAACTCGCGTTCCGTCAATAACCGGTTTGCCGAAGCGGACCCTTGGGTCCACGGTGATCCGGGGCGCAATGAGAGTCATCAGATAACCTCCCACCCGGATTATACATGATCACTGCTTGGAATGGCCTTCCTTCTCACTAGAGCGACTGGAGACTAGCACTAGTCCCTGAAAGTTCATGGCTGGAAAGGGGCGGGAATCATTGGTCTTTGTATGCGGCGAGGAACTCGTCACGGGGTATGCCAGCTTGGGTACAGATCGTACGGAGCGTTGAAGATTTAATTCGCGGATGGCTCGGCAGGGTGAGTGGGGTCTTGGATCCGTCGGAATTGTCCCGAACCATCGAGATTGTGTTCCTTCTCGCGCAACACCCGGAAGCCCATCCGCTCGAGGGCCCGAATGACGTTTCGTTTGGGAGCATCAGCCGGAAATTTGGTCATCAACGCTCGACCCGAGTCTCGGCGACAAACGCTTCGAGAATCGGCGGGTCGATGTCCAAGACGTCAGGACCGAAAGTCTCCACGTGAAACCGGATGGCTGACGTAGCATCCGCCAGCGCCTCCTCATAGGAATCGCCTTCGCCGACAACAGCGCCTTTCAGACCGAGCGGATAGGCGACATAGCCGTCGGGATGCTTTTCAACGATGATCTTCACCTGTCGCATTGTTCACCCCTTACCTTACCTCGTTCCATCCAAACAGCAGAGGAAGAACTAAGCTGAGCCCTCGAAACTCAGCCCTGTCGCCAGGGAACGGAGTGCGGCTAACCTATTTCCCACGGTGGCGGGCGGCGTTTTGTCGGGTTTCTGCTGCCGTGGACGATGGTGAGGATTTCGATTCGTTCGCCCGCTATTCGGTAGACGATGCGGTACTTCTGATACACCAGTTCTCGAATGTTCTCATCGTGAGCTTCAGCAACTGCCCTTCCCAGCCTGGGGAATCGCAAAAGCCTCTCGACCGACAGGATTACCTGCTCAACGAAGTCGGCCGCATAAGTGTCGGAGTCTCGCGCGATGTAGTTGTGAATCGAGCGAAGGTCTTCCACGGAGGGATCAGTCCAGATGAGCTTCATCGGGAAAGGAACTGCTTCTTCACTTCGTCGTGAGCGACGACGCGACCCTGCTCGGCCGCCTCGATACCCTTCTCAATCTTCTTGCGCACGTACATCTGATAAATGATGTCGTCCCAGGAGGTCTCCTCCGGGAGGCCATCGATCAACTTTAGCGCTTCTTGTTTTGCTCCGCCCATGCCCTCTCCTCCTTCGTTTCGTGACGATAGTCTCCCCCCCGAATGTATCATAGAAACCGCGGAGGTACTGGGATGATGAGTTTCGCGCGGTCACTCCGCTTCGAGACGCGCAGCTTCCACTCGCAATTCTTCGGGGGAAAGTTCGACTATTTTGCCGTCACGCCAGATGTAGATTGGCAAGCCCGGGCGCGCATGCTCGACAATGGCTTTCTCAACGCAGCTTTGAGCGCCATCTCGGCCCGTTGTTCGAACGGCAATTCGAGAACGTTTGCGGGTGGTTTGATCATGGTCTTCCGTCAGTTTTCAGTCTTCCGTCTTCAGTTTTCAGGTAGGTCTTCGTCAATGAGGAAGTTGAGGCATTAGATCGGCGCTCGCACGGTTTCTTCCTCAAGCCGGTTGGCGGCGTAAGCTAGAGCGGCTCGGATGTCTTCTTCCGTCACCCCGTACTCTTGGGCGATTTCCGGGCACTCGTTACCTGCCGCAACCGCTGCAACCACGGCGCTGACCGGGACGCGCGTTCCGTCAATAATAGGTTTGCCGAAGCGACCTGTGGGTCAACGGTGATTCGGGGCGCCATGAGGGTCATCAGATCACTCCCACCATCAGGGCACGTCAACAGGCTTGAACACCGTGATACCAGAGACGCGCTCGAAGTCCGCGTCATTCGTAGCCAGAAAGGAAACACCATATTCGCGCATGCAGGAGACGATCATCGAGTCGTTGGTCAGCAGACCAGCGTCGTGCCTTTCAGCGTGGGCACCCCGCAGGATCGCCCCATTTACCGGCACAAAGAGTAGATTCAAAGCAAGCAGGCGCTCGATATTCTTCCAATAATCGCTCAATCGCGGAATCAGGTCCGCATTCTCGCGCAGCCGTTTGGCCGTGGCCCGCGTGATCAAGCCCTTTGAAAGAGCCTCGGCCACCATGAGCCGACGGGTCACCTCGTTGACCGTCTCAAAGAGAGTGATCCCGGTCACTTCTTCCTTGAGACACCGATCGAGAAACTGCCGACAGTGGCCGGACTGCCCGCTCAGTCCGTAGACGAAGATGTTGGCATCGATGAAGATGAAACTGTGACCAGGCAGGTTGGGCAGCTCCGACGTCCCCATGCTCAGAACTGATCCTCCAACTCAACGTCTTCGGCGACCCACTTCCATTCCTCAGGGCGCAGCTTGATGGGTTCCTCTTGATGGAGAGCGGCAAGGGCTTTGGCGACGCGGTCCGCCTTTCCCTCTGCCGGGAACCGTTGCTTGATCAACTCTTCCAACCGTGCTGCCTTCTGCGTACTGATGTTCTCGCTCATACACCACCCATCTTAAGCCACGTTGACCTTGATTCCAAACATTCCAACGGTTGTTCTCAGGTTTGACCCTTAGACCTCGAATAACAGGTTGGCGCAGATGGAAGGGTTCCGCGAGGTCACTCCGCTTCGAGACGCGCAGCTTCCACTCGCAATTCTTCGGGGGAAAGTTCGACTATTTTGCCGTCGCGCCAGATATACATTGGCAAGCCTCGGCGTGCATGCTCGATAATCACTTTCTCGACGGCAGCTTTGAGCGCCATCTCGGCCCGTTCTTCCAACGGCAATTCGAGAACGTTTGCGGGTGCTTTGATCATGGTCTTCCGTCAGTTTTCAGTCTTCAGGTATCAGTAGAAAAGGGTAGACGGTAGACTGTAGAAAGGGAGAAAGGGGTAGACAGCATTCGGTAGACGGTAGGAAGGGTGAGGGATTTTCTTTCCCGTCTACCATCTACCGTCTACTGTCTACCATTCGCCGCGACTATCAAACCGGAATCAGGCTAGGCTTGTGGGTGGGCGAGGTCGAGTCCGCCGGCCAGTCGGCGGCGGCCCGGGCGGGATTCAGTTCGCGCGCGCCTTTATTGCCGGGCCGGAACTCAATCAACCCGGATTGCACTCCGCACCGCTTGAAACAGTCCTGGACGGCGGCGACGGTTGCCTCCGCATCGCCGGTGGCAAGGATGCCCACTGCGGGACCGGCCCCGCAGACAAACACGGCCAGTGCATCCGGTTGGCGGGCCGCCAGAGCCTCATAGAGTCCCGGCAGCACGCGCGCGTCGGCAGGGATAGCCGCGTTCGCGAGAGCGAGTTGCGGTCCGGCGGCTGGGCCGGCGGCGCTGACGTAGGCAAAGAAACCCGCCACTTCCAGGGCGCGTCCCAAGTCAACGTCGCCTACATCCACCGTGGGCACCAGCGGCACCATGGGCACTTGCGGCACCTGTGGCACCGGTGGGACGGGAACGGCGGCAACCGGGAGAGACTCAGGCACGACCACGTGAAGCACGAACTCTTGTGGAACCTCGGTTCGCTTTAACGACTCCGGCGTGATTCCGGCGGAGGCCACAAACCCGCCCAGCCACGCAGCGCGCAGGTTATCAGCACGGGGCTCGTAAACCGCCGCGAGATCGAGCAGCGTCCTTTCCCCCAATTCCAGGCCGAAAAGCCGGTCCGCCGCAATCAGCCCCGCCAGGACGGCGGCCGCGCTCGATCCCAGGCCGACACCCACCGGTACAGAGTTATAAATCTCCACATCGGCGCCCTCGAATTCGCGGTGGCGGGCTTGCAGCGCGGCTTCCATCGCCCGCACCACCAGGTTCGACCGCCCACGCGGTACCCGTTCGCCGTTCTCGCCGAAATACCGGATCGCGAGGTGGCTATCGGGCCGGGCGGTGACTTTGACGTTCAGCGTGTGATCCAAGGCCAGGGCGGCGCGGCGGATGGCTCCTGCAAAGTTACCCACGGTGGCAGGCACATGCACCAGGACGGATCGGTCGGTCATAGAACCACCCTTTCTTGTCCCATTGCCGATTGGCGGTGGAGCCGAAGGAGCTTCAGCGGTCAGAAGGTGTGAAAAAATTAAACACAGAGGCGCAGAGACACAGAGAAAAAGTGAGAAGATCACATGAGATGTCGTTTTTTTTCAGACCTTTCCCATTTTTCTCTGTGCCTCTGTGTCTTCGTGTTGGAAGCGCCTTCGCAATTACTTCACACCTTCTCAGCCATCAGCGCTCAGCTTGGCCCAAGAACGGTTCCGGTGGGTCTCTCACCGCTGAACGCTGATGGCTTCGATAGTCGGCAACGGCGAATCGGCAACAAACTCAGACGCCGACACGCTAGCAGAGCCGGGGGCCTGATGTCTGTGACGGGGGACACAACTCCCTTCGTCGTCCAGCGTAGGGTCGGGGCCGGGTAAAGTGAAATAGGAAGTTTTTATCAAGGGAAAGAATAGTTCTCAGTTCCCAGTTCTCAGTTTTCAGTTCCCTCCGCGCTTCGCTTTCAAGGTCTGGGGAAAGAGTTCGAAGAGGCAAAGCAAAAGTGAAATCGGAGCCGAAACTGGTTAATGAGGTTACTGAGGACTGATAACTGAAAACTGATTACTGACAACTGGGTTGTCACCGCAACAACTCCTCCAATCTGACCGCCTGGTCCGTCTTCTCGTCCCGGTACTTGATGATGACGGGCGTATAGAGGGAAAGCCCCCACTCTTTGCCGCGGCCTCGGGTGACCGCGCGGGCTCCAGGCACCACGACCGCGCCGGCCGGAATCGTGAGGGGCTGCTCACCGTCGCGCCGGTACACGGCGTCGCGCACCAAGTCGTAAACCGGAGTTGATCCGGTGAGGACGGTTCCGGCGCCGAGCACCGCGCCCTGCCCGACCACCGTACCTTCATAGACGCCGCAGTTTCCGCCCACCAGGACGTCGTCCTCAATGATCACCGGCAGCGCACCCACCGGCTCCAGCACGCCACCGATCTGCGCCGCGGCCGAGAGGTGGACTCGCTTGCCGATCTGCGCGCAGGAGCCCACCAGCGCGTGCGAGTCAATCAACGTGCCGTCGTCCACGTAAGCGCCGACGTTGACATACATCGGGGGCATGCAGACCACGCCCTTGCCGATGTAGCAACCGTCGCGAATCGAGGACCCGCCGGGCACCACGCGGACATTCTGCTCCACGGGGATTTGCTTCAGGGGGTAGGTGTGCTTGTCGCGGAACTGTGACTCCTCCGCTGTGGCGGCGGTCTGTGACGGCCGATCGGGCATTGGCACAATCTTCCCGATGCGAAACCCGAGCAAGATACCCTTCTTTACCCAGGTATTCACCTTCCAACCCGTAGCGCTCGGCTCGGCCGCGCGGATTTGGCCTTCGTTCAGCGCCGCTTTGAATTCGTCAAAGGCTTGGAAATACTCGTCGCCATATTGACCGGTGGTGCACGAGAAGAGTTCTTCGATTTTGTTTTCCAGGTTCATATCAAAATCAGCCTTCAACACAGAGGCACAGAGACACAGAGATAAGAAGGAGCAGAGCGTCACTTCGGCCTATTAACCACTCGCTTCAGGCCATCTTTGAGAACCGGAACGCTGAAATTCACAAGGAGACCAACGGGCAATCCAGACAGCTTGAGATATGTGAGCAACTGCGCACCATGGACCGGAAGCAATTCCTGGACGGTCTTCAGCTCAACGATCAATCTTTCCTCCACCACAACATCCAGGCGGTACCCGCATTCGAGCTGGACTCCTTTATATGAAACGGGCAGCGCCTTTTGACGCTCGAACCTTAAACCGTTGAGGGCCAACTCCCTGCACAAGCACTCTTCATAGGCTGATTCCAGCAGTCCCGGGCCAAGAGCCTTGTGGATCTCGATACAGGCACCGATCACACGCCGCGTGAGCTCGTTTTCGTCTATTGCCGGCATGCTCCAGTTTTTTCCTCTGCGTCTCTGTGCCTCTGTGTTGGAGAGGAACCTCCCTTGCGCTATTCTTCCTCGTCCTCTTCATCCCCCTCCCCCAGCAGTTCCTCCATCTGGTCGCGCAGCCGTTGGAGGCTATAGTCATCGGGGTCGAGCGCCAGGGCCTCAGTGAACTCCTCGTGCGCGAGCTCCACCATGGCCAGCCATTCTTCTTGCGGCCGGTTGAGGAAGCGGTACTCCAGGGTCAGCGCCACCAGCGCCTTGCCCTTGATGCTGTGAAAAGCAGGATCGTCCTGGGCGCGGCGCAGCGCCTGATCGAAGCAGGCGATGGCGCGCTTGTAGGTCTGCTCGGCCTTCTCGTGCTCGATCAGCTCGCTCTGCGAGTTGGCGAGGTGAAACAAAGCCGTGCCCTTGCCGTACCACGCGTCGGCGAAATCCGGCGCCGCCGCGAGATAGAAATCCCAGTCTTCGAGGGCCCGCCCATAACTCTTCATGGCGTCACCGTGGCGGATCGCTTCCCCCTGCACGCCGCCCATGCGGGTGTAGGCCAGGGCCCGGCCGGCGCGGGCGCTGAGGTCGGTGGGATGGGCCTGGATCATGTCGTCGAAGGCGTCGACAGCCTGGAGGTAGTTTTGCTCGGCGTCCCCGTAGCTCTCGAGATCGCTGTCCACATCTCCAAGCCGGATCAGGTCGTAGGCCCGGCTTTCGGGGGTATTTTCTGAATCTGGTTCGGCCATGGAAAAACTCTCGACGCTTGTCGGCAGAAGATTCAACGCAGAGGCGCCGAGAAAAAATGATGAATTCAGAATGATGAATGATGAACCCAGGGTAGTCGAGAGTGGGAAGTTAAAGTCGAAAGTAGAAGCGATCGGTCTTGCCTTTCGACTTTCGGCTCTTGCCTTTCGACTTCATCATTTTTCATTCATTCGTTGTTCTTTCTCTGAGTCTCTGCGCCTCTGCGTTGAGTCTTCAATCATCTTGTCCCGGCTCGCCAATGATGTCCGGGAGCTACACTTTCTGCCCCTGCAAGCAACCCTGCGCCGCCAGCACCCTCTCCAGCTTGGCGCGATTCTCCGGTTTCAGGGGAACGAGAGGCAAGCGGTAAACCTCCTCGATAAGCCCCATCATGGCCAGTGCCGCCTTCACCGGAATGGGGCTGGTCTCGATGAAGTTGGCCTGCATCAACGGCAGCAGGTCCGCGTTCAGCCGTCGCGCCTCGGCGAACCTGCCTTCCAGGCACAAGCGGGTGAGCCGCGTCATCGGTCCAGGGATCTCGTTGGACGCCACCGAGATCACGCCCACGCCGCCCGCGGCGATCAGGGGCAGTGTGAAGGCGTCGTCGCCGGAAACGACGCGGAAATCCGCGGGAACAGCATTCAGCACCTCCATTTGTTGAACGATGCTGCCCGAAGCCTCCTTGATGCCGATGATGTTCGGTATCGCCGCCAGGCGCGCCACCGTGGCCGGCTCGATGTTGGAGGAAGTGCGCCCAGGAACGTTGTAAAGCACCACGGGAACACTCACCGATTCGGCGATGGTTTTGAAGTGTTGGTAGAGGCCCTCCTGTGTCGGTTTGTTGTAATAGGGCGCGACGGAGAGGATCCCCTGGACGCCCAGTCCCGCCACCTCGCGCGCCAACTCTGCTACCTTGTACGTGTTGTTCCCGCCCACACCGGCAATCACCGGCACGCGGTGTGCAACTTCGCCGATCACGAGGCGGAGGACGGCAAGATACTCGCCGTGCTCCAGCGTCGGCGTCTCGCCAGTGGTCCCACAAGGCACCAGAAAATCGATCCCTTCGCTGAGCTGAAACTGAACCAAGCGGCGCAGCGCCTTGTCGTCGAGTGAACCGTCGCGCCGGAAAGGCGTGACCAATGCCGTGCCGCAACCGCGAAGATCGAGTGCCATGGCAACCTCCTCCCTAAACAGCATACATCGATATCGAGCCAGGAAGAATTGGGTGATTGATCCATTGAATCATTGCTTCATTGAAGACGAAGAAATCTCTCCGGTGGAGCAATGGCGCAATGGAGCAATGACTCAATGACTCAAGGAAGTCGGGTCGGTTCCCTTGGCTGCCTCCTCCGCCATGTGCTCCGCCAGCAGGTTCCAGCTTAGGAAGTGCCCGTTGGCGGCCGGTTCGCCGGTCTCGGGGTTATAGTTTTCATTCATGCCGCCGGTGGCGTGGAAGTCGCGGACCAGTAGGTTCACCGTTTTCTCGGCGACCTGCCGCGCTTCCGCCGAAAACCCGTAATTCATCAACCCATGCATCAGCAGGTAGTCAGAGATCACCCACACCGGCCCGCGCCAATAACCATGCGGGGCATTGTAAAGGGGCTCATCCCGCGCCAGGGTACGAATGCCGTTGTCGCCCCAGAACTCCTTGGGATTGAGAACGTGCTCGCGGATGGTGCGCTCGGCCTGCTGCGGAGTGGCGATGCCGACCCATAGCGGAACGAAGTTGGTCCACGTCTTGATGCGTACGAACTGCCCGGTGCGGGAATCGATGTTGAGAAACATCCCGTCGGTCTCGGACCACATCTTCTTTTGCACCAAGTCGCGCAAGCCCTCCGCCTTCCCGGTGTAGGCGGCGGCATCCTCATTCTTCTCCAGTTTCCGCGCCAGCAAAGCCATGGCGCGATATTCACGGTAGAGGTAGCACTGCAGGTCCACGCCCTCGGTAGTGTCGGCCGGGATGTCGGAGACGGCGGGGTTGTTGTCCACGCCGCTCTCCACCCCGTTGTACCAGCGGAAGAAGCCGTCGGGCGCCCGACGCGTGTTCTCCCAGAAAACCAGGGTGTCCGCGAGCTTGGTGTAGTAGGGCCGAAGCCACTCGGCATCGCCCATGGTCTGGGAGGCGCGCCATGCCGCCTGGGCGAGGAAAGGTTTGCACATTTCCGGCAGCGCCCAGAGCGCGTCGGGCGCGATCTCCCGCGGTGTGTAGCCCCTGTCGTCGGCGTATTTGTCCACGAATTCCAGAAAGTCCTCGATGGAGTCGGCCAGCGGCTGCCCGACGCCGTCATAATTCAGGGCCACGCCCATGAAGTACATGTCCCAGTCGAAAAGCTGGAAATAAGGTCCGGCGGGGACCACGTACTGATGTTTCAGCAGACCTTGGGGCGGCTTGATGATGGCATGCTTCACGTCGTACTTCTTGAAAAGCTCGGCGATCTCGGTCTGGCCTTGGGCGCGCGCCAGCGAGGGTCCTGCCAGTACGGCCGCTGCCAGCCCGGCTAGAAAAAACAGAACCCGCCAGGTGCGGCTCGATTTCGCGACGTTGCTCACAAATGTCCTCCTGGTTGGTTTTCCCGACGCGACGGTGATTTCACCGTGCGCCGCCTTATCGGCTTCCCGCGGCCGGCGCGACGGGCCCCGCCGGCACATGCTCCTCAAGGTAACGGGCCAGCAGGCTATACAAATGGAACCGCGTGCCCTTGCCTTCGATGATCGCATGCGTGCGGCCGGGGTACTCCATAAAGTCAAATGGCTTGCTGAGCTCCACCAGCCGGTTGATCAGCAACTCGGAGCCCTGGTAGTGCACGTTGTCGTCGCCCGACCCGTGCACCAAGAGCAACTTGCCGCGCAGTCCCTCAGCATAGTTGATAGCGGAGCCGGCCTTATACCCGTCGGTGTTGTCCTGCGGAAGGCCCATGTAGCGCTCCTGGTAGATGGTATCGTACAGCCGCTGGTCGGGCACGGGCGCCACCGACATGCCCACCTGATAGAGTTGCGGCGAACGGAACATCAGATTAAGAGTGTTCGTTCCGCCTCCGCTCCAGCCCCAAACCGCGACGCGCTTAGAATCGATATAGGGCCGGGTCCGCTCCAGTGCCTGAAGGGCGAGTGCCTGTTCCTTGGAAGAAAGAACTCCGACCGAGCCGTAGACGATCTTACGCCAGGCTCGTCCTTTGGGCGCCGGCGTGCCGCGATTGTCGAAGCTGGCCACCAAGTACCCCTCGTTAGCGATCGCGCGATGAAAGAGCGCCCCGCCGCCACCCCAATGGTCGAGGACGGTCTGGGCCGCCGGCTCGCCGTAAACAAAGATCAGGATCGGATACTTCTTCGTGGGGTTGAAGGCGCGAGGCTTGATCATCCAGCCGTCGAGCGTGACGCCATCGCCGATGTCGATCTTGAAGAACTCTATCGGCGGGTCGACCAACGGTTTCACCTTCGCCCTCAGGTCGGCGTTCGCTTCGAGCACGCGCTGGACCCGGTGATCCGGAAGGCGGACCAGATCGATGACGGGCGGTGAGTCGAACCCCGAATAGGTGTGAAACGCCCACTGACAGTCCGGCGCGGTCTCGTAGGAGTGGCTGCCCGGCGCGTCTGCTGGGGTAAGCCGTTCCGGTATGCCTGTTCCGTCCAGGCGCGTTCGGTAAAGGTAGCGCTGGGTCGCGTTCTCCGGCGAGGCGATGTAATACAGCCATTCGTCCTTGCCATCGATGGCCTCGACGCTGATCGCGTCGAACGCTCCCGGCGTCACCAGGCGCACATTCTTACCGTCGCGAGAGATCGTGTAAATGTGCCGCCAGCCGTCACGCTCGCTGACCCAGAGGAACTCTTTCCCGTCGTGGACCCAGCGGAAGTCGGTGACTACCTCCACCCAGGCCTTGTCCTCATCGCGAGCCACTTCCTTCACCTCGCCGGTGCGAGCGTCGGCCAGTAAGACGGAATTGGTGTTCTGCAGTCGATTCAGGTGCTGTATTACCAGCTCATCCGAGTTGCCGGCCCACTCCAGAAAGGGAATGTAGTTGTTGCGCGAATCACCGGGGACGTCCATCCAGCGTGTCGCGCCGCCGGCGGCGCTCACCACGCCCACCCGCGCCGCCGAATTGGTGGTACCGGGTTGCGGATAAGGAATGTGGCGAACCGCCGGGTAAACGCCATACTCCGGATAAGGAATGTGGGTAACGATGTCGTTGGGACCGCCGGTGTTGTAAAGGAGCACGAAGTCGCGCACGCCGGTGGAGTCGAACTGCCAATAGGCGATGCTCCGGCTGTCGGGACTCCAGCGGAAGCCATCGCGGATGTCAAACTCCTCTTCATACACCCAATCCGACGTCCCGTTGATGGTTGTTTCCGACCCGTCGTGCGTGAGCTGGGTGATCGCTCCGGTCTCGAGATTCTCGGCGTAGAGGTTGTTGGCACGCACGTAAGCGGCGATCGTTCCGTTGGGAGAGAACTTGGCAAACATCAGCGTCGACTCCGGCGCGTCCGCGCCCAGCTTGCTTAGTTTGCCGGAGTCGCGGTCGAGCATCCAATAATCGCCGCGGGTATTCTGCCGCCACACCCGCTTGGAGTTGGTAAAGATGAGCAGCCTCTTCATCCCTCTCGACCAAGCGTAGTCTTCGATGGCCAGCGGGCTCTTCGCGCCGGGCGGCACAAGCTGTGTGGCAGCCACCAGGACCTCGCGCTTTCCCGTTGGGGTGTCGTAGCGAACGATGTCCCTTGCTCCGGCGGTGGCCGAGGGTTCAACGGTGGTGTAGGCCGTGCCGTCTTCGAGCCATCGGGCCGGCCCAAATCTCTTCCCCTCGAACTCGTCCGTAGCGAAGAGGCGATGCAGCATCTCGCCTAGCTCCGGCGTTTCCTGTGCGCGCACCCGGACCGTGACTGCCGGCACGCTCAAAAGACCGGCGGCAAGAACTCCGAGACACAGGAGTGCGAGCCGGCAAACGCCCCGAGGCTGAACAGGCCGGGCCACCATTACTCTTCTCGTCTTCATGCGAAGCGTCTCCAAAGCAAGAATCTTCCAATCACGCGGATAGGGGTAGGGAGAGTGGGATGAGCCACTCCCCCTCCCTCCGAACCGGACTGGCGGATCTCCCGCATCCGGCTCTCCAGTCAGTGGTCTTACCTCGAAGAGGACTGACCGACGGTACGCATATGGGCCGTAGCCAAAG
>DATFYM010000010.1:0-29619 GCA_035315065.1 Terriglobia bacterium | reverse complement strand
AGCGCGTATGCAAATCACATCCGATAATGAACATGTTCGGCTCCTTTCCCGGCGCGCCTTGGTCTCGACACAACCAAGTCTACCGGTCGGAAGGAGCCGACGCCATTATGGAATCATGGAAAGCAGCTCTGCGCTACCCTTCGTTGCGCTGGCCCATAGAAACATCCGGGGCTTTCGGCAAGCCGCGCCGTGGGCCGGCGTGCAGATGAGAATACCATCGCCGTTCAATAGGTCAACGCCTTACGGTCTCGGTCAACGAAGCGTCGTCGCCCGCAGCTCCCGAGCTGCTTTCGAGGGCCTTCCACCACTGGCCGAGAGGTCCTTCTGCCGCTTTTCGGCGGAAGTACTCAATTTCCTCTTCGGGCGAGAGTCCTTTGATCTCCCGGTAGATCTCGGCCTGGACCTTGCGCTTGAATCCGACACAGTCAGAGCTCTTTTCCAGCTTACGTCGCTTCATCGAGGCGCACCTCCTGCGGTGAAACAACAGCATCGAGACTGCCGACCCGCGTGGTGATCCATGTCGCGGGGCAGGTGTCTCAAAAACACACGGCTTTCGAGCCAGACAGTCAGAGTTGTACCACCGAGAGGCCGGGAATCAACCGGAAATGGCCGACGTTGAGCGTAAGGACGGACCAGCCGAGATGCAGCGCGGTTGCACCGATCAACAGGTCTTCGAAGGCGATGCTGACGCCACGGGCAGCTTGCTCGCCCTCGATGCGACCGGCAAGTTGTGCGATCTCCACACCCACCGGATACACCACGATGTCACGGAGCAACTCTTCGCAGAAGGCACGACGGCGCTCACGGTCGGCGTCGCTCTTGGCCCGGTAGATGCCGTGGGTGAGCTCGACGATGGTCACGGCAGAGAGCGCGCACTCGACGTCCCCGAGCGCGGTTTGCAGCCGTCTCACGATTTGCCGCACACTCTCCCCCGCGCCGCTCGGCGGCGATGAGGACACTGGAGTCGAGAATCAGTCCCATGGCGGGAGATTTCGCGGCTTGCGGCTCTTGATGATTTCTTCGAGATCAGCGGCGAAGTCCGCATCCATAACAGGCTCGTAGCCCATTTCCTTCGCATGGGCTTCGGCCAACGCAACGGACTCGGAGAGCAAACGGCCGAGGCCGGAATCGGCAGGACTTAGCACCGCCACCGGACGGGCATCGTGCTCGATGACCACTTCCTCACCGGCGCGCACCCGATCCAGCAGCGAGGTAAAATCGCTTGCCGCATCCGCGTCCGAAATATGGATCACCCGGTTGCCCATGTACGCATCATACGCTGAAGCCAAAATGTATACCAGCGGATCTCGCCCCGGTTCACTTGACCTCCTCCCAACCTTCAGAGTCCCACGCAAGCGGTTCCTCGTCCCTTGAGAACTCCTCATTTCGGGGAGGCAGCGCACGGTAAGCATCTCCATCGTCTGCTCCGGGCCGTAGGCTGATCAACCGAAACAGGCGGAGGCGCTCCTGTGGCGTCAGGCGAGCAATCAGCGGGAAAATATCTTCGGCGCTCAAAGGCTTGGCCATGACAGCTATTCTACCAGACGCCCCGGGGCAAGCGTCGGGCAGACTTCACGCCGTCCGCGGCCTGCCGTTCTTTCTTTCGCGAGAACAGCGCTTCTCCGCGAGTCCAGGCTACCCGCTGTAGTTCATGCTTAAAGATCGGACATTCGTCGCAAAGACTCTTGGACTAGGCCACCAATCCGTAGCCGCGTGGTACAATGAATAGCGATGGAAAAACTTCTGGAAAAGGCGGTTTCCGAAGCCTCAAAGCTCCCTGAAAGTGAGCAGGAAGCGATCGGCGCCTGGTTACTCGCAGAGATAGAGTCCGAGCGCCGATGGAGCGAGCTGTTCGAAAAACCCGGCACCGTTCTGGAGCGAATGGCGGACGAGGCTCTGGATGAGCACGCACGAGGTCTGACGACGCCGCTCGATCCTGACCAATTGTGAATTCGCACGTCACCCAGGGCTTTCGGAAGCTGATGGCTGCGCTTCCTGCCGAGGTTCGCCGTCAGGCCCGTTCCGCTTATCGGCAATTCATGGAAAACCCTCGTCATCCGGGTTTGCACTTCAAGCAGATTCATGGATCGGACCGGTTGGTTGCGGTCCGTATCAGCCGTAATTACCGCGCGGTGGGCGTTCGGGAATCGCCGGATGAGATCCTCTGGTTCTGGATAGGCACCCACGAAGAATATGAAAGGCTTCTCGCAAGACGATAAGGCCCCATGGCGGAGCGCGGCCTGACGGAGGCCCTCCCTGCAGGATGACCGGTTCCCGGTAAGTGCTCATTCGACAGAGCTAGTAGCGTGGACCTGATTTGCAGCCTCGGTCCTTCCAGCGGCCCCAGCCAAAAAGCTTCACCCCTCAAGAGCCGGTCGGCGGCAGCGGCGTCCGCTTATGCCTCTCCGACGGGCGCCAATTGCGCTACAATGAAGGCGAAGGAGCCAAGCATGGCTGCTACCGTGATCGTGCGCAATCCGGATATTCTGGGAGGAATCCCCTGCTTTCGCGGCACGCGTGTTCCTTTTCAAAACCTGCTGGATTACCTTGAGGCGGGCGACACTCTCGACCAGTTCCTGGAGCAATTCCCGACTGTTACCCGTGAAATGGCTATTGAGGCGCTGGAGACCGCAAAGGACTCGCTCTTGACGAGGATCGGGTGAAGATTCTGCTGGACGAATGCCTGCCGCGGGACCTCCGAGTACATTTGGTTGGCCATGACTGCCGGACGGTGCCCCAGGCCGGTTTGGCTGGGAAGACGAATGGCCAACTGCTGGCGCTGGCCGAACGATCCGGCTGGCAGGTTGTCATAACGATGGACAGAGGGATGCCTTACCAGCAAAACCTCGCGGGCCGAACCATATCTCTTGTCATTATCCGTGCCAAGTCAAACCGCCTGCCTGACCTACTGCCTCACGTCCCCGCCATCCTAAACCTAAACGCCGTGCCCTCCCTCAAGCCTGGCCAAGTGATACAAATCGGTTGAGTCTCGCAACCAGCAACAAGTAGCAAGCAAGCGCATAGAGACCTCACGCCCTTCGAAGTCTGCGGTTCTTTCTTTCGAGAGAACAGCGTTTCTCCGCGAGTCCGGGCTACCCGCTGTAGTTCATTCAGATTGACGATTGACGATTGGAAGAGAAGAAGATAATCCACGGATTCCGCAGATTACACAGAGTGGAGTCTGTCGCGTTTGCGCGGTTGGTGTTTTTCGATGTACAGTAGTTGTGCAACTGACACGCTTGAACGAGAGCGGCCCATGACGTTGACCATTGATCTTCCCGACGAGCAAACAGCGGCCCTGGCGGCAAAGGCGCGGGCGCGCGGCCTCTCCGCCGAGCAATACGCCCGGCAGGTGCTGGAGCATGACCTCGTGCCGGAGTGGCTTCAGAAGTCATGGGGAAGCGCGAAGGAATCCGGCCTCGATCGGCTTTCCGGAGATGAGATCGACACGGAGATTGCGGCGGCGCGGCGGGGATCGCGATTGCAGCCGGGCTCATGATCCGCGTCGTCCTCGATACCAACACCATCGTTTCCGCGTTGTTGCAGCCCCTCGGGCCTCCAGCCCAGATATTCCTCCTGGCCATCGGCGGGTCGATCCAAATGTGCGTCAGCGGGAGCATCTATGCCGAGTACGAAGAGGTCATCTCGGCTCTGGACCACCGCCGCGAGGAAAGGCTGCTTACTGAAACCTGAAAGCCAACGCTTAAGTCAATCGTCCCGAAGGGCGGTCCGGTAGGCCTTCAGCAACGCTTGCTTCTCGATACTCCAGTTCAGCCGTTCCTCGATGCGACGCCGTCCGCGCCGGCCCAACTCACGCCGTAGCGCCTCGGAATCCAGCAGCTTCGCGATCTGCCGGGCGAAGTCGAATGGGTTGTTGTCTCGGGCATAAAGGGCCGCGTCTTCCGCCGAGCGGCGCCCCTCTGTCAGGTCGTAGAGGACCACCGGAAGGTCGTAGGCCATGTACTCCAGGACTTTGTTCATCGTCGATACGTCATTCATCGCGTTCTTCGGGTCCGGCGCGACGCCGAGGTCGGAGGTGGCGAAGTACGCGCCTACTTCGTCGTCGGGCAAGCGGCCGGTGAACCTGACCACCTCGTCCAAGTCCTTGGCGTGCGCCGCGGCTTTGAGCGACGGAAGCTCGGTGCCGCCGCCGATGAGCACAAACAACGTGTCATCGCGATTCTCGTCTTTCACCAGGGCCCGGATGGACTCCAGGAGGAGATCGAGACCGTCCTGCGGCCCCATCACGCCAAGATAAACCACCAGGTGGTCCTTTCCTTCCTTGAGCTCGGGCCGCGGCGGCTGGCGGCGGAGGTTGTCCAGGTCGGGACAGCTTCGCACCACGAAACTGCGCTCCGGCGAAATGCCCCCGCGGCTCAGGGCGATGTCCCGGTAAGAGTCGTTGGTAGCGATCGCAACGTCCGCGGTCCGAAACGTCAGGCGCTCAGCCAGGCAAACCAAGCGGTAGAAGAAGCCCTTTTGGTGAAATTTCGTCTCGAAGAGTTCCGGGTTGAGGTCGTGATGATCGAAAATGAATCGCACTCCGAAGAGTTTGAAGAACAGCCCAATAAGAAACATGGTGTCCGGAGGATTGCAAGCCTGTAGAACGCGAAAGCGGGTGCGCGCGTAAATCCTGAGCGCCAGGAAGAACTCAACCGCGAGCGCGCTGCCGTATTCGATGAGATAGCCGAGCGGCCCGGACGCTTCCCAGATCCGATGCCGGTAAATGTCGATGCCTTCCAGCGTCTCTCGGGATAGATCGAAGCCGCTTCCCTTGGGGCAGATGATGGAAACGCGATACCCCGCTGCGGTCAGGGTCCGCGCCTCCTGCCACACGCGGCGGTCCACGGGCACGGGCAGGTTTTCCACGATGATGCAGACAGAACAGGGAGTCGGAAGAAATGATGAATTATGAATGCTGAATGATGAGTAAGAAGCGGACGGCAATGGACGACGAGTTCTATTGTTCATCAGTCACCGCTCGAAATTCAAATTTCATCAGGTACTCTCCGCGAGTCGTAGGAAAGAAACGATTGACAGAAGGATGACAAATGATCTGCAAGAAGACAGTCTCAATGGACGACGAGTTCTTTGTTCATCATTCATCATTCAGAATTCATCATTTCTTCCCTACTCCCAACTCCCTACTCCCTTCTTCTCCACAGTTCAAAATTCACCAACGCCCAAAGCTGCTTCTGGTAGTCTCGCACGCCGTCGATATGCTCGCGGACGAACCGCTCCATCTGGACGCGATCGAAGTAGTCGTGAGTGCGAGCGCCGGAAGAGAGCAGCAGGTCCGATACGAACGACTTGAGAGGTCCGCGAAACCAGGGGCCGATGGGAACGGCGAATCCCACCTTGCGCCGGTGGAGGAGCTCTGCCGGCAGCCGCGAACGGAGCGCCTGCTTCAGCAGCACCTTGGTGCGAAGCCCGCGGACGAGCAACGAGTCCGGTATACGGGACGCCAGTTCCACCAGCTTGTGGTCGAGAAAGGGTACGCGCTCTTCGATAGATGCCGCCATGGTCATCTGGTCTCCCCTTAAGAGGAGATTGTCGGGCAACCAGATTTTCAGGTCGGCATAGAGCATGCGCTTCAAGGGCGACCGGTCACCGGCCTTTTCAAGGACCTGCGCGAACACTCGCGCCGGATGCTCGGTGTCCACCTGCTCCAAGAACTCCGGTGCAAACAACAAACTGCGCTCGCTGCGGGAAAAGGAGGCAAACCAGGTGGCGAAGCGCTCGGCCTCGTCGCGCATGGAGAGCTTTTCCAGGGCGATTTGCACCCGCCGCTGTCCATAGGGAAGGCAGCGCGAGAGCGTGCGCGCGAAGTCCCCGGGGAGCCGGGAAACCAGCCTGGCCAGGGGGTCGAACGCATACTTCGAATAGCCCGCGAAAAGCTCATCGCCGCCTTCCCCGGCCAGCACCACTTTGACGCTTTGGGCCGCGAGGCGCGAGATCCGGTAGAGAGCGATGTCGGTGGCCTCGGCGATCGGTTCGTTGCGAAAGGCGATCAAGTGCGGCAGGTCCGCAGCTAGATCCTGCGGCCTCACCACTAGCTCGTGATGCTCGGTCGAAAACCGGCGGGCCACCTGGCGCGCGTACGGCAACTCGCTGTAACCGGGCTCGTCGAACCCGACAGAAAAGCTACGCAGCGGCCGGTGTCCAAGCTCGGCCATGAGGGCCACGACAGCGCTCGAGTCGACGCCGCCGCTAAGGAAGACGCCCAGCGGCACGTCGGCAATCAGTCGCAGGCGAACGGACTCGCGAAGCGTCTCCGCCACGGTTTCGGCCCATTCCGACGCACTGCGCGAGGTGTGCTCCTCGCGGGGAACATCCCAGTACGCGCTGGTCCTGACACCGTTGGCGTTCGCCTGCAGCACGTGGCCGGGCGGCAGCTTTTCGACCCCGCGGTAGAACGTCCGCGGCGCCGGCACATAGCGAAATCCAAAGAAATCGTACACAGATTGCGGATCGATTTCGAACGACGCAGCGGCCAGCTCACCGAGCGCGCGCAGTTCCGAGGCAAAAACGAGGCGGCCCGGCTCCAGGCGGTAAAACACGGGCTTGATCCCGAGGCGGTCTCGCGCCACAAGCAAGCGCCGACGGCGGCTGTCCCACAGCGCAAAGGCGAACATGCCGCGCAGGTGATCGACGCAGTGGAGGTCGTAGTCTTCGTAGAGGTGAACGATGGCCTCGGTGTCGGTGGAAGTGCGAAACCGATGGCCACGCGACTCGAGGCCGGGGCGCAGTTCGCGATAGTTGTAGATCTCGCCGTTGAAAGTAATCCAGATGGTTTCGTCCTCGTTGGCGATGGGCTGATGGCCGCCGGCAAGATCGATGATGCTCAGGCGGCGATTGCCAAGCCCGCAGTCACCGTCAACGTGGAACCCCTCGTCGTCCGGGCCGCGATGGGCCATGGCGTCGGTCGAACGCTTCAGGAGGTCGCGCGCCACGGGCTCCCCGGTTCCGAAATTGTAGACTCCGCAAATGCCGCACATTTTTTTTAGAGGGGAGTCGGGAGTGGGGAGTAGGGAATCGGGAAGAAAGACATTCCCCCTAGTCTACTCTACTCCCTACTCCCTACTCCCTATTCCCTACTCCCTATTCCCTACTCCCAGGTCTTTCTCCCCGACTCCCGACTCCCACCCCCATACAACAGATGGACCAGCATCATGGCCTGGGAGCGCGGATAGGAGCGATGGTCGCTGAGAAAGCCATAATCGCCGGTCGAGTACCAGAAGCTGCCGTCAGGGCGTTGCCGCTGGAGAAGTCGCGTGTAGCAACGTTCGCTTAAGGCACCGTCGGCGAGGCCGAGCTTCGCCGCCTCCGCGAGAGCCGCCGCGAGCACCGCCGTGTAGTAGTCTACCTCCGGCCACGTGCGGCGGCGACTGGCGCACTCCACGGCGCTCGCCCCCGTCGAGGTCGCGCCGCCCTCGAGAAATCTGGCTAGTGAGGGCATCAGCGCGCCTGCGGGGTTTCCCGGGTCAAACGGCGTACACCGCGCCAACTCCAGAAACTTAAAGGCGTTGTACTGAAAGCAAAGGTAGTGCTCCCGGCCGCGCTCGTAGGGACTCGCAATCACGTAAGGCAATTCCCCCGAAGGCCGTTGCACGAAGGCAATGAATTGAAAGAGGCCGTCGACGTGCTCGAGAAAACGATGGTCGCGGGAGGCATTCCACAGCAAGAGAAAAAACCACGCGGTCAGAACCGAATTATTTGGCACCTTGCCCCGTGGCTGGTCGAAATAGTTGACGGCCTTGCCTTGGGTGTGGTCCTGGAACCCAATCCGCGTCACCAGAAAGTCGTACCAGCGAATGACGGCGGCCAGGAACTCGGCGCGCGGATCATGGGTGTAGCTGGCGAGGAGGCCGATCGACGCCCAACAGCCCTCGACGGTGGCAATAAGATGTCGACGCTCGGGAAGCGGATACGCCCAAAAGCCTTCCGATGTCTGAAGCCTCAGGATCGCGTCCGAGGTCGCGAGAGCGATCTCACGGTACTGAGGCTCGCCGGTTCGATCGTAGAGCAGCCAGTTGGCGAGAATCCAGTAGCCCTGAGTCTGCATGAAAACGTAGTCGTCACCCCAACGGATCGTGGGGAGCGCGCTCTTCAGAAACCGCCAGGCGCGGAAGTTGAAGCGCACGCCATAATCGGGTCCGATAAGCAATCCGTCGCGAAAGTGGCGGCGCAACAAGTAGACGTGCAGGCGACTGGCAGCGGTTGAGAGGTCCTGGGTCAAGCGCGAGTCCACTAGGCAGTATAATCGAAAGTGCCGGCCCCGCGTCGATGCTCAGGAGCCGTGAAATAATTGCGAAAGATTTCCAACACAGAGGCACAGAGGCGCAGAGAAGAATGGGAAATACCAGGAAAACAAGCGGCGTCTTCAGTCTGAGAGCCTTTTTGTTTTCTCCGTGCCTCGGTGTCCCTGCGTTTAATTCTTCACCCGGTCGCGATTCGGATCAATGTAATAAGCCACCAAAGTTTCCGGCCAAAACGTGATCCGGACTTTCGCGATGGTGCCGGTGGGAAAGAGCTTCCGTAGACCACGTGCCGAAAGAAGGGCGAGGTCCTGCACCTCGCCCTTCGCGATGTGAGTGCCGAACAGTCGGTTGTAAGTGCGCTGCAGCGGCTGGGGAAGGAAGTGGATAAACGGAAGATGGTAATGACTCTCAAAAGGGAACCAGTAATTGGGCGTGGTCACGAACCAGCTCCTGCCCACGCGCATCACCTCGCGGGCGAATTGCGCCTGCCGGCCCTCGCCCAGGATGTGCTCGATGACCGCATTGGAGAAAACGATGTCGAAGCTCTGGTCCGCAAACGGAAGTTGGCAGCCGTCCAAAACCGCGTAACAAGATAAAGGGTGCGTCAGCCTGGCGCTACCGACTTCCTCCAGATCAACTCCGCCTCCGATAATGCGCTCGGGATAGGGGTAGAAATCTTCAAAAGTATACGCGGTAAAGACGCGGCCACTCGCGCCGATATCGAGAATGCGATCCTCCGGCCGCGGCTTGAGAACGGTCGCGAACAACTCAAATTTCTGGCGTCGCGACTTGCGGCTGAAGTGTCGCAGCAGGCGCGCATACAAGTCACGGCTCATGCCGGTCGAGTGTTGCATCGGCGCTTTCATCTTCCGGCTCCTGTCTTCCGTCGTCTGTCTTCTGACTCCCGGCTCCCGTCTTAGCCCCTGACTCCGGACATCACGTCGGCGTAGACTTCGACGATCTGGTGGGCGACGTTGGGCATCGATAAGCGTGCGATCCACGCTCGGCCACACGAGCGCGTGCCCTTGCGGCAGATCTCCACAATCCGCGCCGCCATGGCCTCCGGGTTGCGCGGCACGAGATAATTGCCTTCTGCGGGTCCGAGCAACTCGGCCACATCACCCACGTCCACGGCCACCACGGGGAGGTTCACTGCCATCGCCTCTTTGACGGCGTTAGGGGAGCCCTCGAACAAGGAAGCCAGCACCAGCACATCGGCGGCACCCATGTAAAGCGGCATGAAGTGGCGCGCAACGCCGCGTACGTGAAGAATCTCGATTTCGGGAATCTCGGCACGAGCAAGGGCCACCGCCGCTTGGATCAAATCATAACGCTTGCGGGCCTCTGCAGGATCATAGGGAAACAGGATGAACTTCTTCGCGGGGTCGAGTCCGAGCGCTCGCCGCGCCTGCGCCGAGTCGCCGGGGCTGAACAAATCAAGGTCGATCCCGTTGGGGATCACATGCGCTCGATCCAGCGCGAGCCTGGATTTCATTTCCCGGCTCTTGACGATGACTGCGGCAACCAGACGAGCCAGCACAAAACTGGAGATTTTGTAAAACCGGCCGGTGGGCGTGATCCGACCGTCGAGCCGGGGCCGCCCGAGGACATCGTCGCCCATGAATGATACCACCACCGGCACTTTGAGTTGGCAACGAGCGACAAGCCCCGACAGGCCAAAGTGGGCGTGAATCAAATCGTACTGCTGGCGCTTCAGTCGCCGACGCAACTCGCCGATCGCGCGCAGATAGTTCCGCCGCGACTCACGCCCGTTGATGAAAAGGAGATCGAATTCCACGCCCAAGGGTCGCAGCGATTCCATCTGGGCGCGGACGAAGCTTCCATACCCAGGATCGGATTCGGTGGGCCAGAGATTGGTCACCACCAGAACGCGATAAAGCGCCATCCAAGCTCCCTGAAGGGGTGCGCGACAAGAAAGGGGAGAATCCACAGATTACACAGATTACACAGATTACACGGAAGGAAGAGCGAAGACTCAGAACACGATCTCTCTGGAATACCGGCCGATCCTTGTCTTCTAATCTTTACAATCTGTGAAATCTGTGGATTCTTCTCACTTTTATGTCGCGCACCCTCCCCGAAATGCCCCGCTGTCACCCTTCGCCGCGCTGCCAGACGGCCGCCAGGCGAGCGACGGGTACAGCCCGCGAAACCGCCAGTGTCCCGAGGTAGATCGCGCTGCCGGCTCCGCAAAGCTCGCACAAGTAAACGAAATTCTGCACACTCGTGACCGGAGCGCGGACGAGTGCTCGCAGGACGACCACCATCAGCGCGGCCAGGGCACAGCCGGCAAGGTCCTTCGCCGCGAAGCGACCCAGGTTGCGGCTGAGGGCCTGCCGCAGCCGGGCGAGGTCCCGCTGATAAGCGAACGCCAGCGTCAGAGTCAAGGCCGTGAGCAGGCCCAGCGGAATGCCCTTCGCTCCCAGCCGAAGAACGCCCACGTAGAACAAGTCGAACGCCACCGTGAGGCCGTACTGCAGCGCCGAAACCCGCGCGTACGCGGCCGGCTCCTGGCGGGCGAAAAGATAGAACGTCAAGATGCGCAGGCAGGAATAGAACAGCAGGGTGAGGCTGTAGTAGAAGAAAACCTCTCTCATCAGAGTCGCGGCGTGAGCGGTAAAGTTGCCGCGCTCAAAAATGAGCCGTACGATGTTGGGCGAAAGCATCAGGCAGAAGAGCATCGCCGGAGAGACCAGAACCAGGGCGACCTCCAGTGTATCCTGAAAGGTCCGATGCTCTTCCTCCCGGTCCTGCCGGACCACCGCGCGCGACAGCGCCGGTAGTGCTACCGTGCCGATAGTTCCCGCCAGCAACTCGCTAATAGTGGACATGATCTTCGAGCCCCAGTTCAAAGCGGTCAGCGTTCCGGCGGGAAGAAAAGAGGCGATGATGGTCTCCACCAGCACCACGCCTTGCCACATCACAGCCACCGTCACCTGCGCTGCGCCCGAGCCTCGCAGCATCCGGAAGGCCCGACCGCTTCCTTTGAGGGTAAGCGAGTAGCGCGCCGGAAACGAAATCACGATCTGAGCGCCCAGGATCAGTAGCGCGAGAGAATGTCCCACCAGGTATCCCAGCACGATGCTGTAGAGCCCGTAGCGACGGAAAGTGAAAACAATGCTGGCGATTACCGCGGCGTTGCGGAAGAACCCAGCCGAGGAGGCGAGGGCGAAGCGATGCTGGCTGTACAGAAAAGATCGGCATCCCTCTGAGAGGCAGGCAGGAACGATCATGAGGAAAAGCCAGCGTGCCACCCGTGCCGCCAACTCGGTCTGGGAATGCGTGAAGCCCGGCGCAACGCCGCGCACCAGCCACGGCGAGGCCGCCGCCCCCAGCAAGGCGAGCAGGCTGAACCCGAGGAAAAACAGGTTGATGACGAAGCTCAGCCCTTGCCAGAGTTCGTCGGACGACCGCTTGGCCTCGAGCGCGGCAAAGAAAGGCACCAGCGAAAACTGTGCGCCCGCCGAGACCAGATTGGTAACAAGGTAAGGAATCTTATAGGCTGCGTAGAACGTATCCGAACTTTGGGAGAGACCCAATTTCGCCGCGATGCTGGTCTCAACAAGGATCCCCGTCACACTGCCCAGAAAAGAGAAGGAGCCCACCAGAATGGAACTCCGGACGAGGAGGCTTCTTGAAGGCATGTTGCTAGTGTGCTGTAACACCTAATTCTTGGCAATGGCCGGCGATAACGTAACCACACCCCTCCCCCGTCAGAAGAATTGACGATTGACGATTGCAAGACCGCCTCATTGACGATTGCGAGCCTGTTGAAAAGCCGCGCCGTTTGCCTACTCCTCGTTTCCGATCGTCAATCAGCAATCTGCAGTCGTCAATTTCTTTGTTGGCAGCCGTCGCTAAGGGGATGGGAGACGCCAGCGGCGTAAAGGAAGATGTTGGTGTCAAGGAAGACCTGCATGCCCGGCCTGGATTTCCTTCTCCGCCTCCTTCCAGGTTATCTGCGGCAAATTCATGCTCAAGATTTCTTCGACAATGGCTCCGCGGTCCGGTTGTGACTCAAGGTATACCTTCCGCACGGCGGAGCGAATCAATTCGGCCACGGAGGTCTTCCTTTGCCGAGCCATCGCTCGAAGTCGCCGAAATTCGTCCGGGTCCATCAAAAGCTGGGTTCGTCGCGTACCGGGCATCGGTGACTCCTCGTTGCACATGCTGAGGTGCCTGATGATTGTATCGACTCCTCAGCGCTTGGTCAAATGCGGCAGCCCCGACCCCGACGGCCCTGACGGCACAAACGGAGGCGGGTTTGGCAAGCCGTACCACTACCGGTCATCGGTTTTCGCGATTCTCTCCACAATAAAAGGCGTTGACAATACGAAAAGAAACAGCATCAGGACCGGCGAAGTGCCGAAGTTGAACTCGAAGAACCCCTCGGCGACAAAAGCCAGCCAGCCGGCCAGAGCGCCGTCCGAAATCCAACGCGGTGCAAGGCGCCGCCGGGCGATTCTCCAGCAGTACCACACAAGGGCCGTCATGAACCACACCCAGGTCGCAACACCGGGGAGACCTCGCTCCGCCGCCAACTGGATGAAGTTGTCGTGCAGGTGTTCGCGGTAGCCCCTCTGGGGAGTTTCGCCCGGCGCGAGATAAAGGGTATAGACCTCAGTGATGTTGTTGGGTCCGACTCCCACCCACGGGTGCCGCGCGATCATTCGCCGGCCTACGCCCCACATCTCGAGGCGGATGGAGAGCGACGGATCGCGCGACGGGTGGCCAACGATCGCGATGCGCCGGTGCACCAAACCGGGAGCGGCAAAGTACCCCGCGACCGCCAGCACCGGCAGCACCCAAAGCCATCGCGGTCTCCAGCGGCCCACAAGGTAGAGGGTAGCAACTACGCAGCCCAACCAGACGCCGCGGGTGAAGTTCAGGACGATCGAGAGCATCACGACGGCGAGCACCAGCCACCACCAGAGACTTCGAGAGGCCATGGAGCCGCTTCGCGGGAGTCGGGGGTCGGGACTGGGGAGTCGCGAGAAAACAAGCATCGCGAGCAAGGCGGCGAAGATCAGCATCTGCTGCCCGCCGAAGTTCATCCAGTGCCCCTGAAAGCCGTGGATGCGCTCCGACGTCATATACTGGTAGATTTCGCGCGGATGAAGGTCCCGGACGGCTCGATACTGGACCACGAACTGCCAGGTCGCGACGATCCCCGCCACGGCAGCTTCGACGAAGAGCGCCTGGTAGAGCCACTCGAGGTGTTTGCGGCTCGCCATCAGATTGACTGCCAGAAGCACGATCAAGAACAGAGCCAACTTCCTGACCGCAAGCCAGCCCACGGTGGGGTCGGCAGCAAAAAAGACGGAGACGACCGTGGTCAGGCAGAAGAGGGCCAACGGCAGCTTGACGGGTGGAAAGCTGATGCGGGGCCGGTCCCGGAGCACGTGGACGGCGTAGACCACGCCCGATAGAAACAAGAACGCTTGCGCCGCCGCCAGCGAAATCAAAATGGAGAGGACCGACAGGCTGAAGAACACCGACGCCCAGCAAGCCAGCGGTTCAGCCGGTAACTCCGCACGCGCTGAGCGGTGGAAATCACGCAAGCCCATCACTTAGGTTCTCCGACTCTAGTCAAGTCCAGGCGGTCGCCACGTCGCAGGCAAACGGCCTGTGACCCTTTTGAGGTGAGAGTTTGGACGGCCTTGAATAGGTCAGCGGCAAGCAATCCGAGAAGGAGTGGCGCCGTCCCAACCACATTGTGGTTGAACGCGAGCGCGTCGCGAAAGCGTCCGTGGAAAAACGCGGCCAGGGCTCGCGTGCTCCCGCACGCAGGGCAGGCAGCAAGATGGAACAGGCGCTGCCACAAGCACAAGGCGGGGCCCCGCGCCAGGGCTTCCGGCGGCGTCAGGCAGAAAAACACTACTGCCGGCAGCAGGACTGCGGCTCGCGGCAGGCGACGGCAGAACAAGGGCAGCTCACCTTTGCCGCAGAACGTTGCCCTGGGCGTCGGGCAGTTTGTTCAAGGCGATCAGGATGATGTCAACGATATACCAGATGCCGCACCCGCCCGCGGTCACCAGCTTGAGGATTCCCAGGCCCACGTAACCGAGGTAGAAGCGATCGACACCGAGGTAGCCGAGAAGAATCGACAGCAGCAGCGCCACCATCCAGTCCTTCTCGCCGCTTCTCGCCAGTCGTACTCCGCACTTTGTGCAGATCTCAGCGCCGGGCACTACATCCGAACCGCACGACCAGCAATAACGCAGGCCCGTGAGCGGTCGCTGGCCGCAAGCTACGCAGAACTCGGCGGTGTCCGGAAGTTGTTTGGCGCAATTTCGACAGTACATAATTACCCCGTCGGTCAGCAGTCAACTCTCACCAGAGCGCCTCGGGTTTTCGTGGAGGCGCGACACTACCAAACATTGCCGCTATCTTCTACGAGCCACGGGACAAAAGTCAAATGGAATCATTGGTTGATTGCGTGATCGGGTGATTGGGCAATTGAAGAAAGCGCCCCATCAGCCGTCAGTCATCAGTACGCAGCAAGAGGTTGTTTGCTGAGTGCTGATGGCTGATAGCTGACGGCTCCTTTCTTCAATCGCCCAATCACCCGATCACTCAATCACTCAATTGGGGGGACCCACCGGCTGTACAGCGAGGACTGGTTCGCGCATCCTGCCTGAATGGATCACCACGGGCTCCTTCTCCAGCGCCAGTTCCAGCACCTCGTCGATGGTTTTGACGAAGTGGAGCTGCAAGTCGCCCAGGAGGTCAGGCGGCAGGTCCTCCTGGGCGTTGGGCTCATTGTCTGCCGGCATGATCACCTCGTGGACCCCGGCCCGCTTGGCGGCCAGCACCTTCTCCTTGATGCCGCCCACCGGCAGCACGAGGCCGCTCAAGGTGATTTCACCGGTCATGGCCACGCGTTCGCGCAACGGTCGCCGGGTGAGACCCGAAACGAGTGAGGTCACCATGGTGACGCCGGCTGACGGGCCGTCCTTGGGGATGGCCCCCGCCGGCACGTGAATGTGGATGTCGCTGGATTGGAAAAAGTCCGGGTCGAGGGCATAGTCGAGCGCGTGCGCCCGCACCCAGGCGAGCGCCGCCTGCATCGACTCCTGCATGACCTGACCGAGCTGTCCGGTCATGGTAAACTTCTTGTCACCCTTCATGATGTTGGCTTCGACGAAAAGCACGTCGCCGCCCGTCGGCGTCCACGCCAAACCTACGGCCACGCCGGGCTGGCGGGTCCGTTCCACCAGTTCGACGTCCATGCGAAACTTGGAGACTCCGAGGTACTCGCGGACGTTGTCCGGCGAGACTAAGAGCTTAACGGTGGAGCCTTCGGCCACTTTGCGCGCCTGTTTGCGGCACATGGTCGCGATCTCGCGCTCCAGGTTGCGGACGCCGGCCTCGCGCGTGTAGTGCCGGATCAGGAAAGCCAGCCCTTCGCGCGTGAACTCGATCTGCTCCTGATTCTTGATGCCGTTCTCCTCGGTCTGCTTCGGGATCAGATGCCGGAAGGCAATCTCGATCTTTTCTTCCTCGGTGTACCCCTGCAACTCCAGCATCTCCATCCGGTCGAGGAGCGGTGGCGGGATGGTATCCAGCACGTTCGCCGTGCAGATGAACAGCACCTTGGAGAGGTCGAACTGCACGTCGAGATAGTTATCACGGAACGTTGAGTTCTGCTCCGGATCGAGTACTTCGAGCAGCGCTGACGACGGATCGCCGCGGAAGTCGCGCCCGATCTTGTCAACCTCGTCGAACACGAACACCGGGTCGCGGGTCTCGGCGCGCCGGATGCCCTGGATCACCTGTCCCGGCAGCGCTCCGATGTAAGTGCGCCGGTGGCCGCGGACTTCCGCTTCGTCGTGGATGCCGCCCAGCGACATGCGCACGAACTTGCGGTCGAGCGCCCGGGCGATAGACTTGGCGAGCGACGTCTTGCCCACGCCGGGCGGTCCCACGAAGCACAGGATGGGGCCTTTCATCTGCGGCCTCAGCCGCAGCACGGCCAAGTATTCGAGGATGCGCTCCTTCACCTTCTCCAGGTCGTAGTGGTCCGTATTGAGCACTTCCTGGGCTTTGGGGAGGTCCACTTTCAGTTCGCTGACCTTGTTCCACGGCAGCGCCACCATCCAGTCGAGGTAAGTGCGCGTAACGTGGTAGTCGGCGGCGGCGGGCGACATCTTGGCCAGGCGATTGAGTTCGCGCGTGGCCTCCTTCTTCGCCTCCTCGGTCATCCCGGCGGCCTCGATCTTCTTGCGCAGTTCCTCGATTTCCTGCTGCTCGTTCTCCTCGCCCAGCTCCTTCTGGATGGCCTTCATCTGTTCGCGCAGATAGTACTCGCGCTGGCTCTGCGTCACCTGATCCTGCACGTCGGATTGGATCTTGGAGCGAAGCTGCTGTAATTCCACCTCCCGCGCCAGTTGACGGTTGATGCGCTCCAGGCGGCCGCGGAGATCGAGGCTCTCCAGCAACTCCTGTTTCTCGGTGGAAGAAAGCGACGGCAGGTTGGCGGCGATAAAGTCCGTGAGCCGGCTCGCGTCGTCGATGTTCATCACCACCATCTGCAGGTCGTCCGACAAAGTCGGCGAAAGCTGCACCACTTGCTGGAAGAGCGAGGTGACACTGCGCACCAAGGCGTCGAAATCCGGCTCCTTTTCGGGAGGGGCGATGTCTTCGAGCGGCTTCACCTTGGCCAGGAGGTAAGGGTCAGTCTGGATCACTTCCTGCACCGCAATCCGCTGCAAGCCCTCGACGAAAATGAACAGGCTCTGGCTAGGCAGCTTGATGATCTTGTGAACGTAAGCCGCGGTCCCGATCTGATAAAGGTCCACCGGCTGGGGGTTGTCGACGCGCGGGTCACGCTGCGCCACCACCCCGATGAATTTCTCTTCATCCTTCAGATCGTTGATCAGCTTCAGAGAACTGTCGCGGCCCACAGTCAGCGGCAGAATCGCATTAGGGAAAAGCACGGTGTCCCGCACCGGCAGAATGGGCAGCTCGCTGAACTCCACCGCCTTCTTTTGCTTGCTCTGTTTGGTTGGCATCTTTTCCAATTTATCCTCGCAAAGTCGAAACAGAAAACTATGAATGATGAATTATGAATGATGAACGAAAAAAGCGCCTTTCTTCACTTCATCATTCATAATTCAACATTCACCATTTTTTTTCACAGCTCGCCCCTCAATTAGTTAGATGCGCTGGGTGTTGCCTGTGGTGCTGACCGTTGATTCTTCCGCCAGCCTTCAGGCCTTGGGATGAGTCTTATCGTAGACATCCATCAATTGCTTGATGGACACCTGGGTGTACTTCTGCGTTGTGGAGAGGCTTGTGTGGCCCAGCATTTCCTGGATGGACCGCAGATCGGCCCCTTCCGTAAGGAGGTGCGAGGCGAAGGCGTGACGGAGCGAGTGCGGGCTGGTTCGGACGTTCGGTCCAAACTGTCGCACGCACGCCTTCACCAGCCGGTCGACCGACCGCGTGGTGAGCCGTTGCCCGCGCAGGTTGAGGAACAGGGCGGGGCTCGCGGTCTTCCACTCGTGAAGAATGCGCTCCCGCACCGGCAGATAGTCCATCAGCGCCTGTTTCGCCTTCGACCCGAAAGGCACCACGCGCTCCTTGCGTCCCTTGCCCAAGGCTACCAGTATGCCTTGTTCAAGGTTAACGCTGCGAAGATCCAGGCCCACTAACTCGCTCACGCGAAGTCCGGAAGCGTAGAGCAACTCCAGAATGGCACGGTTGCGCACCAACCCCAGGTTGCCCCCCTCGGCCACGGCTTGCGCGACCCGATCGAGGAAGATGTTTAACTCTTCCTCGGTCATGATACGTGGGAGGGTCTTGGGTAGTTTCGGCGCAGAGACCGAGGCCGCCACGTTGGCGGCGACCAGGGATTCATGGACCAGAAACTTGAAGAAGGCGCGCACCCCGGCGAGCCTGCGGGCGATAGACGTCTTCTTGTTCTCGCGCTCGAAGAGAAACGCCAGAAACGCGCGGACCCGCAACGCGTCGATGGAATTGACGTCGACTACTGCCTCGGGGTCGCCGCCCTTGAGGAAGTCGCGAAACTGGACGAGATCGCTCCGATAACCGCGGATGGTGTGCGGCGAGGCGTTCCGCTCGTTTTGCAGGTAGTCGATGTAGCGGTCAATTAAGTCGTCCATAACAAAAACAGTGGCTAGTGGCCAGTGGTTAGTGGCTAGCGAAGAATTGCCGATTGCCGATTGGTCCTGAGCGCAGCGAAGGATTGACGATTGGAAAACCCGAATTGGCTTGAGTCTTCTCTTTCAATCGTCAATCGGCAATCTGCAATCGGCAATTTCCTACCACTCCCTCCAACCAAGGTACAATATCCGTCAAAGCTTGTTCACATTGCCGCGCGCGCCGAGCCTTGCGGTCGCGGGCGATGTGACGCGGCAATCCCTCGAGGGGCGGCAGCAGGTCAAACGAGATGTTAGCCGGCTGATAATTGCCTGGGTCGGCGTGCGTAATGTAATGGACTAGCGACCCCAGCCCCGCCGTACGTGGCGGCGGTGTGAAGCACTCTCCCGCAGCGCGGCAGGCCATCGCCAAGCCCGCCAGCAGGCCGGTGGCAATACACTCCACGTAGCCCTCCACGCCCGAAAGCTGTCCGGCGATGAACACGCTGGGCGCGGCGCGCAGGCTCAGATCCGGGGAAAGGGTTTTGGGGGCATTGATGTACGTGTTGCGGTGGATCTGGCCGAAGCGCAGAAACTCCGCGTTCTCGAGGCCGGGGATCAATCGCAGGATTCGTTTCTGCTCCGGAAACCGCAGGTGATTCTGGAAGCCGACCAGATTGTAACTGGAGACGCGAAGATTCTCGGCGCGCAACTGAACCACAGCGTAGGGTTGCCGGCCGGTGCGTGGATCGACCAGCCCCACCGGCCTCATGGGACCGAAGCGCGGCGTGTCGAAGCCGCGACGCGCCAACTCCTCGATGGGCAGGCAAGCTTCAAAGTAGTTCAAGTTCTCAAACGCGTGAGCCTCGATGGTCTCGGCACTGCGTAGCGCCTCGTAAAAGACGCGGTACTCCTCCTCGCTCATCGGACAATTCAAATAGTCTTCACCACCCTTGCCATACCGCGAGGCGCGGAAGATCCGGTCCAGGTTCAGCGTCTCTGCGTCGACGATGGGGCTGATGGAATCGTAAAAAGCGAGGTTCTCGGAGCCGGTCAGCTTCTGAAGCTGCGCGGCGAGCGCGTCCGAGGTGAGCGGGCCGGTGGCGATGAGAGTTAGGGAATCGGGAGTCGGGAGTCGGGAGTCGGAAATGCCCGCAGCCGGGGCGCGGCCACCGATCTTGCACAGCTCTTCGCGCCGCAGTTCAATGAGCGGGTGGCGCTCGACAACTTCAGTGACGGACTGTGAGAATTGCTCGCGATCGACTGCGAGCGCCGAACCGCCCGGCACGGCTGCCGCGTCCGCGAGGCGCATCAGGAGCGATCCCGCCCGGCGCATCTCCTCCTTGAGCAGCCAGGAGGCAGCGCCTGGCGTGTTCGACTTCAGCGAATTGCTGCAGACCAGTTCCGCCAGCCGATCGGTCTTGTGCGCCGGCGTGCAACGAGCGGGTCGCATCTCGTAGAGCGTGACGGGCACCCCGCGCTCCGCCACCTGCCACGCGGCCTCGCTGCCCGCCAGCCCGCCGCCCGCGATGATCACTGGTTTCATTCGATTTTGGATTTTGGATTTTCGATTTTGGATTAAAGAGAAAAGCAACCACGACGGGAATTCAATCGAAAGCCAAAAGACCCGGACGATTTCGGACCGAAGAGAAGAGCGACCACCAGGGGTTCTTCAATCCAAAATCCAAAATCCAAAATAAAACCAAGTCCCGCCCTAGGGGTTGGCGGTTGAGTTAGCCGTCTGAGGTGATTCGGCTCCGTCCACGGTCCGGTTCACGACAAAGCTCAGGTGGGTACCCTCAACCAGGATGATGTCGCGTTCCTTTTTGAGCAGGTGATAGACCAGCGCCGTGCCGGCGCCGATCGCGGCCCCGACGCCAATGTCCGTACCCCAGCCGGGCCCGCCACATTGACCGTAGTACTCGCATTCAATCTGATGCCCCATGCCGACCGTTGCGCCGGCGCCGGCGCCCATGGCGCCCCCAATTGCCGCATCCTTGGCCGCGTCCTTCTTACTTTTGCCGCAGCCCTTGATCGTGCCTTCCTCGCCCGTAGTGGTGGCGCAAGGCACGCCCTGGGCTTCCTCCAGCGGGGCTGCCAGGGCGAACTTGATGTCATCCTGAGTTTCGATTCGGTCCAGGACCACCCGCATCTCGGATCGACCGTTGACGCGGCCCGGCGGCTTCATAAAGGCGACGTGACCGTACACCAGGCTGCCCTCGGGCACAATTTCCTTGCCATTGGCTCGAACCGGTTCCGTAATCTCGCCCGTAAACGGGTCGCCGTTCTTGTTGGTTTTGGAGGTGAGGGTAGAAGTCAGCCGCACATGCAGCGTGCTGCCCGCCGGCAGGCTGAGGATATTGGAACCGGGAGGCGGGGGTACATTCCCAAAACTCTGACCGGTGGTGGTCTGGCCGGTGCTCGGGCTTGTACTTTGGGTTGTCCCGTTTGGGGTTGTGCTGGCCTGCGCGGTGCTGCTCTGGCTTGCTCCGCTCTGGCTCGCGCTACTCTGGGTCGGGGTGTCCTGGCCTTGGCTGGTGCTCGTGCTTTGCCAAGCCAGCAAGGGCAGGGCGCCAAGTAAGACCGCCCCAGCGACGCCCGTCGCCAATGCTCTAGCTAACCTTTTCATGGCCGCCTCCTCTTGTGACCTACCCCCGACTAGCCGAAATGAAACTTCCTTTTTTTCTGAACTCTTCCGCCGACCCGTGCCATTCACCCACGCAACACCGGGTGCTCCAACCTCCCGAGGCGGTCCTCCAGATTCTTGAAGCGCTGATCGAGGTATCGGGCCAAATCCTCGAACCGATGATTCATCACTTCCCTCAAGTCCTGGATCTGATGTCTTTGGAACAGCATTGCCACCAAGTAGCCCACTACCACCAGCACCGCCGGTCCCCACGGCGCGTTCATCATGCCTCCGCTAAATCGTTCCGCCCACTGCCATCCGATCCATCGCCGGCATTAGTGCTCGAAGCGTGCCAGCCTGCAAAGTCGTCACCCACGGAGAAATCACCTTCAGCGTACTATCTCTTCCTCATCCTGGCAAGGCCTGACTCTTAGAGTCCCGCTCGAGCTGGGGGGTTGCCCATTCAGGAGCCGAACGTCAAAGGTCGAAGGTCGAAAGTTCCGCGCTCTTTTGCTTTCACCTTCGACCTTCGACCTTTGACTCCTTGACTCTTCTAGGGCCGAATGCCCGCGATCTTCATCCGAATCCGATAAACGCTGGTGCTGGCGGTGACGTACAAGGTTTTGGCGTCCGCGTCGCCCCAGTTGCAGTTAGCGACTTTCTCCCCGATCCTGAGGGTAGCGAGATGCTTACCCTCGGGGGTGAAAATCCAGACCCCACCCGGCCCGGCCCCGTAGATGTTCCCTTGACGGTCGACCTTGATACCGTCAGGCCCTCCTTCTCCAGGCGACGAGGTCGAGTCCAGCAAGACGCTCCCGTTGGTTGGCGTCCCGTCCGGGCGCAGGTCGTAGCGCATCCAGACCTTTCGCTGCGGGTCGGAGACTGCGATGTAGAGAACCTTCTCATCCGGCGAAAAAGCGATCCCGTTAGGCCGCGTCAAGTCGCTGATCAGAAGATCCAGCTTGCTCGGATCGGGAGTCGCGCCGGCCCGGTGAGAGAAAGCATCGCGAATCCGGAAAACTCCGTTGAACGTCAGCTCTTTTTTCGGGTCATTATCCGCCTGCGTCTCCAGGCCATAAGGCGGGTCCGTGAAGTAGAGCGAGCCGTCCGACTTGTAGACGAGATCGTTGGGGCTGTTCAGCCGCTTGCCCTGGTATTTGTCGGCGAGCACCGTGACCTTAAAACTGCCATCAGGAGCCTTGCTCTCCAGTGACTCGAACCGCCAGACGTTGCGGGCGGCGTGCCCGGCGACGGTGACCCTGCCCCTGGCATCCATCGTCATTCCGTTTGATCCCGGCTCGATGCCCTTGAACGACTCGGCTCCCATGTACCCGCTCGGCTGCATAAACACGCTGAGCCGGCCGTCGGGCATCCACTTCATGATGCGATTGTTGGGGATGTCGGCGAAGAGGAGGTAGCCCTCGCGCACCCAAATGGGGCCCTCGGTCCACTTTCCGTCGTCCCCTATTTTTTCAATCGCGGCGTCCGCGGGCAGGATCGCGTCGAGTGCCGGGTCGAGCCTCTCGATGCTGCCGACTTTCTCAAACTTAGTGGTTGGCGCGGCGGCCATCACAACTCCCGTTAGAAGCAATCCGATCAGTGCTTGCGGCCCAGTGTGGTTCATGATTGGAGATTCTACTCTCACTTCCTGCGACAAGCAAATGATTGCCGATTGCCCGGCGGGCGAAGCTCGAAATTCGAAACTCGAAACTCGCTCGCCGGATACAATCTCGAGGTGCGAATCTCTACCAGGCATGCTTGTGGGCTATATGGCATCGTCAAGCCGGCAGCGCTAGCGCTGGCCGCAGAACCGGGACAGACGAATTCAGACTCCGGGCCGCACATTGAACGTGACTGCTCCAGGAGTCAGGCGGAAGTCCGCATAAGGAAACGGTCCCTGTGCAAGGTGCCAGACCGCCTGGACCGCGGTGGGCAGCGGGCGTCCATCGACGACCTCCCATCCGGCAATCGGTGTGGTCCAACGCGCGCGTGTCAACTGCTTGGGTCGATCGGGGTTGTAGCAGAATCGGTCCGTTGTGCTGAAATCCCTCGGTGCTCCTGTTTCATCGACGACCACCCTTGCCGTGACCGTGCGACCGTAGTGCGTCAGCTTCACGTCGAAAGAACTGGCGTCAACCGAGGACCAGGAAACCTCGGGCACCAACAGCATCGAGGGCGCCACCAGGACCGCGTCGTCGAGGTACGTGACCAGCTCGCCGATGTCGTACTCCTCGCCCGTACCGTCTGCAATGGTGAAGAGGTCGAGGAGCTTGACAAGCATGCGACCATGCCCGTGCACATAGGTATCACGGCCGACGATTGAGAATAGACCGCCAACCCGGATTACGGATGTGAAAAATGCGAGCGAGCGCCAGACGACTGTTGTACTGCCACGCCTCGCACTTCATCCAGGCTTGCTGTGGTTTGGTGCGGAATCGACCGCTGAAACCGAGCCGGAACGACCAGTCTTGTGGGCGATCGACCACCCCCATGAACTGCAGGTAGCGCTGCGCCGGTTCCGGTAGGGGAATGATCTGGGACTTGCTGATGACATCGACTGGACCGGGGTCCACGGGCAGGTCCGCCGCCGCCACCTCACTCAAGAATCGTCTGCGCATGCTCAACAGAACTAGTCCCGGTAGACGAAGCCCGCCACCAATGCCGCAAGAATGGACCCAACCCAGAAGTCGAGCATCCACCAAAAGGGGAAGAGTTTATCGATGTCGACCAAACAGACCACGTAGTAGTTCGCCGGGAGTCCAGCGACCAGGCCTACCAGGAAGCCGACCGGCAAGGAGGTGCGGAGTCCCTTTCCCCGCGCGGGCCGAATCCAAGCGTAAAGCCAGGCGATGATCAGGGACAGAACAAACAGAATCGCGTACGAACCGGGGACGTAAAAAGTGTATCGCGGTTCGAGGAGCAATCGTTCCCCTTCCGCCGCTACCGCGTACCGCGACTGGAGGACCCACAAGTTGATGAACGCGTTCCAGCCCGACCAAACGACCCCTCCCGCCAATCCGGCCAGCGCCACGCGGCGTAAATCCACCCAGCTTTGTTCAGCCATCAGTCACCCCGCACGAGAATTGTGAATAGCGAATAGTGAATTGTGAATGGCGAATAGTCAAATACGAATTGTGAAATGGGGTGCGCGGCACAAAAGTGAAGGTTCCCCCCAAAGCCCAAGGGCGCTCGCGGTTTGTAGCGCGGGCATCCCTTCGCTACGCTCAGGGCAGGCCCTGCCCGCGTGGGCTGGGCCCTGAGGTTCGGCTTGCATCTACCGTTTCTTTCAAGCGGTTGGACTTTCTTGGAGCGGGAGCGGGACGCTCGCGCCACAGCGGGCGAGACGCCCGCGCTACAGCTTTTCGCACCGCTCGACCAATTCACTATTCACAATTCCTCTTCACTACTCAGGGTCAGGGCTTCCATTTGACGAAGAACGCCTTGATGTCTTCGTAGCTCATGTGGCGGGCGTCCTCGAATTGTCCCTGGTCCTGGGCATAGAGCAGTTTGCCGCCGGAGTCCAGAACAGCCACGGCTGGAATACCCTTCTTGAGGGGAACGCCGTACTTTATCGCGAGGTCCAGATTCTCGTCGAATCGGCCCACGTCAACGTGCACCACCACGAAGTTCTTCTCGACGATGGACGCGAGTTCGGGTTTGCGCATCTGCTCGTCGAGGACGTGGCAATCGAAGCACCAGTTGGCGCCGAAGTCGAGCACGATGTTCTTGTGCGTTCTCGCGGCGTTGACTATCGCAGTGGTGATTGCCTGGCGGGCGTCGGCGCTCTCATCGTAGAGAGGAGCCGTCGGAGCCTGCGCCAGAGCTCGCGCCGCGAATAATGCAACGCCAAAGCAAAGACCAAGGCCGTATCCCACCGCCTTCAGCCGGTAACCGTTCTCCGGTAGCATTCGAACCCTCCCTGCGGCCGGTCGCTTAAACACCGGCACCACACACCTATGCTAGCATCGGTGACGGCATGAAAACAGTCTTTATCCTGAGCGCTCGCTCCGCACTCTTCTCTTCGTTCATCATTCAGCATTCTGCGTTCATCATTATCTCCCTACGTCAGTTCGCGGACCCCACCTGCGTGGGTGATCCCGGAATGCTGGGGACACGCGACCTCTCGCCTTGTTTCGCATCCGCCAGCATCACGTGGTACTGGTCGAGGGTGGTGGCGGTGGCCTGCTGGTACTTCAGCAGCGCCGTGATGTAGGCAGTACGCGCCTTCACCTCGTTGCCCTTGGCGGTAAACAGATCGCGTTGGTCCTGGATAACGAAGAAGATGGTAGACTCGCCCAGCTTGAACTTTTGCTGCTCCCCGTCCAGTGTTTCCTGGGCCAGCGCCGTGGCTGCACGGGCCGCCTCCATCTGGGCCTTGGCTTGCGTCACGTCCACCACCGCGGTGTGGATGTCCTGGGTCACCTGGTTCTTTTTCTGCTGGAGCTGGACCCGGAGCTGGCGTTCCTCCAGCAGGGTGCGGGCCGCGTCCGCCTGGCCTTCGCGGTTGCGAATGGGAACGGTGAGGGTGGCGCCGAGCGAATAATCGGGGAACCGGTTGCGGAAGGTCTGGGAGAGCACGGTACCGGCTCCCCCGGGCGCTATGCCTGCGACGGTGGAGACGCCGGAGAGTCCGGTGGGTGCATAGGTGGCAAAGGCGTTGAGGGTGGGCAGCAGCCCGTTGCGAGTGTTCTGGACGTTAATCTCCTGGATGCGAAGGTTAAGGTCTGCCTGCTCGATCTCCGGCCGGTTTTGCATGCCAATCCGCAACGCTTCTTCCACAGAAGGGATGTCGTCCGGCCTGGGCTCGGGCAGCGGGTCGGTGGGAACGATTTCGGCGGCTTCGAGTTCTTTCGTCAGATCCTTGGCGATCGCCGCCTTCAGGATTTGTTGCTGGTCGTCCTGGGTTGTCTGGGCGACGATCAGGTCCTGTTTGCGGCTGGCTGCTTCCGAGCGGGAGCGGAGAACCTCGAACTGGGCGATGACGCCGAGTTTGAGTTCCTCCTCGAGGTCGGAGAGGGTCTTTTGCGAAAGGTCGAGGGCGGTTTGCGCCACCTTCACCGTTTCGCGCGCCGAGACAAGGTTCCAGTACGCGGTCAGGACCGTGGTCAGGGTGGTGATCACCTGCTGGCGGAAGACGCTGTCGGCGATCTTGATCTGGTTATGGGCGATGCGGATGAAGCGGGCGTTGACGCGGTAGCCAAAGCCGTTCAACAGCGGTTGGACAACGCCGACGACCATCTCGGAAGCGATCAGCGGGTTGAAGAGGGTGTTGAGGGAGTTGGAAGTCTGACGCTCGCCGAAGAAGCCGAAGCCGACGCTAGTACCCGTAAGGAATCCGTCGCCGAGGTACCACGAGTAGCCGGCGGTGTGCTGGGTCAGGGTACTGACGCCCTGGAGAAGCGAGATTCCGAGGGGCGTCGTATCCTGGTTCCAGCCGTAGCTGAATTGGGCATACGGATCGCAGCAGCCCGATCCCGAGAAGCTGAAGGCTCCGCCGCTGCCCGAGGATCCTCCGGCGGACACGCTGCCGCCCCCGCTGCCGCTGCTGACGCCGCCGCCGATCGCGCCGCGGAACTCGGCCGCCGATTGAAAGGCCCCGGTGACGCCGCGAGTGGCGCCGCCGGCCTGAGCGCGCAGCATGTCGGTCTGCGCGAAAGCGATGTTGTAGCGCTGCACGGCGATATCCAGGTTGTTCTGAAGCGCCAAGGCAATGGCATCGTCCGCCGAGAGCTGTAGCTTGCCCTCGCGGATCAGCGAGTGGACGAGGTCGGAATTGGTCATGCGCGGGTCGGGAACCACTGGGTTACCGTACGGCGCAAAGATGTTGGGAAAGGCGGTGCCACGGGAGAAATGGATGTCCGTCGCTTGTGCCGTGTGTTGGATCGGCGGCTGTTGCGCATCAAGGCTCGCCGGCGCGAGATGCGCCACAAGCATCATCGTACCTAAGACGGCACTCCATCGACATGGGCCGGTTTGCATCATGACGATCCTCCTGGGGAGGCGGGGTCAGAAATCAGGTGCCAGCAGGAACAAGAAACTGTTGGTATGTTGATGCGGACCTGAAGCCTGTGGCCAGTTCCTTTCGCATGGCTCATCGTAGGGGCAGGGAGTGACAGATGCTCTGACTCCTGACTCCTACGTTCCGACTCCCGCTCGTAGTGTGCGATATCGCACGTTCGCTGCCGATCCGGGGGATGTTTATAAGTTATTGATATTAAATAAGTTATTTGCGAAAATGAGCCCCCGAGAACATCATTTCTCGTGTCCGGTTCCGAAACAGGCTGTCCCGAGAACGGACACCGACCGCTTGCCAGTTCTCCGAAGGTGTGGAGTATTGCAAAGAACTTCAAACGCAGAGACGCAGAGGCACAGAGAAAAATGGGAAGTGTTCCGAAGACAAACGACATCTTCATGTTGGTTCTCATTCTCTCCTCTGCGTCTTTGTGCCTCTGTGTTTAATTTCTTTCACGCCTTCTGAGAACCAAACGGGCGATCGGCTCGATGAGTTTTGCAACAGTAGGCCGTTGAGATTCTCATCATGGCTCGGCCATGGTCAAGTATCACATTCTTAGGAAGATAGCCAGCCTAGCCTCCGGCGGAACACGGGACCGTTGCGATTCTCACCAGTTGGGCCACCAGCCCATTGGCTACAGATCCGATCGTCGCAAGTGCCTTTATGCTCATGTTTTCAGCGTATTAAGGCGTACTGCCAGAGAAGCCTGCCAAGTTGGCATCCGCCCTGCTATTCCAAAGAGCGAAGGCGGACGCCAAGAGCGATCGCCGGAGGTATTAAGATGACGTCCCTAGCAGTTCTAGCAACGTTCATAGTCTTCCTGACCATCGATTACGTCCGCAGCCGGAAGCGCGGCGTGGCGCCGATAGTGGGGCGCCAGCAGGCCGCGGTACCCGTGCCTAAAGCGCAGCCTGCCTTCATCGGTGGGTTCGAGCTTCCCGACAATCTGCGTTATCACCCAGGACACACCTGGGCGCTGGCCGAGAGCCCAACCCTGGTGCGCGTTGGTCTCGATGCCTTTGCCGCGCGCCTGATCGGTATGACCGGAAAGATCGAAGGGATCACCCTGCCCAAACGTGGCCAATGGATTCGCCAAGGGCAGAAGATCGTCACCGTCATGCGCGACGGTAGCAAGGCCGAGTTGGTTTCTCCGATCGAAGGTGAAGTCAGCAACGTGAACGACGCTGTTCTCGCCGACAACGCGCTGCCGGGCCGTGATCCTTACGGCGACGGATGGCTGCTGATGGTGATGGCGCCGGACGCCAAGGTCAGTTTCCGCAATCTCTTGAACGGTACACTGGCCCGACGGTGGATGGAGGAAGCGGCCAGTCGGCTCCGGATGCGGATGCCGGCACTGGCGGGCGCGGTGGCCCAGGATGGTGGAGTCGTGGTGGATGACGTGGCGGCACACCTTCCTGATCAGGCCTGGAGCGACCTTACTCGCGAGTTCTTCTTGGTGTAGGAAGGCCCGTGTGACCTTCGGGTCACCAAGCACCCGGACCTTCCTTACGTACGTGGCGCCAGGAACCCGCCCTTCCTGGCGCCGCGTCGTTTCCAGGGCCGCCGAGCGATGGCTCACCGCCGCCCACGACAAAACCTTCCGCTTCATTGGTGTGGCTCGCATGCGCTCCGCTGTTTCTTCCGCTACCTTCCGGGAAAGTCTGGCGGTCCTCGTATTACCGCTTGACGATAATCACGACACTTGACACGTTTTAATAAATCGGTCTCGAAAAATCCCCTGTTAACTACCCCTTATTTGCCCGTTCGAGGCCGTTCGCTACACACTTTTGGCAAAAATTGGTAAAATTTGGTGAGATTTGGCAGCCCCCCAATTGCCCAAAGCCGGACACTCGCTCCGATAACCCGTTTGTTTGCAATATGGCATTTCCACCAAAACCGTGGCAGGGTGGGGGAAATGGCGATTAATTCGCTTGGATAATTTTCTCAGTTTTACCATATCGATAACCAACCGACGACCAGCTCGTGAAATCCTGCGACCGCCTACCGGCAAATAGGTGTGCGGGGCGCCAGTGTGATGTTTTCGGCCTGCCAGCCAATTTATGTTCGGGGCCAGTTAGGATGTTGGGATGGCTCTGGAGCCGCAGCTTCTGGCACGTTCTCATAAAATCGGTTGCGAAAAACGTCGATTTTGTGCCATAATCTGCCACTTTTTGGCAGAAGATGGCAGAATCTGGTACGATTCTGCCCCGAAAGAACGGCCTCAAAATGTGCTGGTTTTCAGATAAGCCCTTAAGGCTAGGCGGAAGCACGGTTAGCAAGTCCTTTATATTGAGCAAGCACTTCTCCGGTCCTTCATCGCAATTCGGCTAACAACCCTTGTTGAATCAATAGATCGGCGTCCCGCTGTTTTCGGTCGCCGGCAAAACTCGAAAAGGTTGGCCAAAGCTCGCTGAAGGCATGGTTAGTAAGTCCTTTAGATTGATCAACCGTTCCCCCCCTCTCCATCGCAGCTTGGCTAACAAGCCTTGTTGAATCATCAGATCGGCGTCGCCGCGTTTCCGTCGCCCGCCAAAACCCGAAAAGGTGGTCCAACGCTCGTAAAGATGTGGTTAGTAAGTCCTTTTGATTGAGCAA
>DATFYM010000009.1:0-6794 GCA_035315065.1 Terriglobia bacterium | reverse complement strand
CTGTTGGACCGCCAATCGCATGATTTCAACATCGGCAATCTCCAACCTCTGCATCGGTTCACCTCCCGGACCATTCTAGGCCCGAGAGGGTCGGGAATTCAATTTTATTATGCGGCATTACTTATGACGCCGCGTTTAGTTGCCCGTCGATTCCGAGCTATTTGTCACCCAAACAGGAACATCAGGGACGGCTCGAACAGCACATCCGCGGTTTGCGGACTTGCCGTCAACTTGGCCGTACGGAACGCGGCCTATTGCGGCGGCGCGCGCTCTCACGTTTTTCCCTGTGCTCGAGTTCTCGGTAGTGCTTCGCCACCTCAGCAGCCGAGGGGCGGTATACGCTTCGGTTAATGGCCCACGGAACCAACTGAGTGTCTTCAATCCAATCCACGAAGATTGCCGACGCTGGCTCTCCATAGAATTGATCCTGGAGTATAAAGTGCAGTTTCTCGTTGAAGGGCCTCGCCCACGTCCTAAGGACTTCGTCATCAAAGGGCTGCCCCTCAAAGGCCTTGGTGCCCTCCTTTGTGAATTTTGCGCTTGGTGGACAGCTTACGAACCAAAGTCCAAAAAGGAGTTTGTTGTCTTTCGCGTATTTAAGATATTCTTTCTGCTTGGCCACCATTGTGTCTACTGTTTCGCCGTTGCCAACCGTGTCCCCATGCAAACCAATCTCCCCATTCGTGAAGAATAGGTCCCTTCCTGGGCATTTACTTACGTCAGCGTGTCTCCATGGCTCGTCGTAGAAATGGATGACGAGTCTGGAGTGATCGTAGCCGTCGACCAGGGTTTCATAGGAAGCTTGGAATGGGTTGCCCTCACTCCTTTTGATGCAGTATTTTCGGAGCTGTTTTTCCTCCACCAACCAACTGAAAAACCTATTGATCTCACCCGCATCTCTTATTAGCCTCTTTTCATCGAGAAAGCGGAACCGGGCATACACAACCTCGCCCTTATAGGATTCCAGAAAATCCCGAAGCTGGCCAACGATTGTGGAGTACTTCTCGCCCAAAAACCTGTGGACGCTGTAGAATTCACCTCCGAAGCGCGTCGTGAACATGGTGGGCTGAAACACCATAAGATCAAATGCATGTTCCCGGAACGTCTCGACTTTTTCGGGCCACACCCTAAAATCAAATGCTCGCACGCCCATCAAGAGCTGGGTTTTGATGTCGCAGCGGGTTGCCCGAGCGCATCCGTGCAGCGCCTGCCACAGGTGCTTGGCCGCAGCGGCCGGCAATTCCGAGCCAATCTGGGGAAAGATCATGCGCCAATCTTCGTCTCGCTCGTCCGTCCACACCTTCTGCAGGGTGGCAGTAGCGCTGTCGTGAGTACCCGGGAGGCAGAAATCCTTTAGTTTAGTCTTCGGATTGTGAGGTGCGAGGTTCATCCAATTGGCATACGGAAAGTTGGGGGCCTCAGAGGACGCCGGTGTGTCTGCAAATGCCATTGGTCACGCTCCTTTCACTGCAATCATCACAACGCATTCGAACTCCGAAGCATCTTCGGGTGCGTTGGTAGAAATTCGGCGCTCAGCCATCATCCTCCACCAAATCCCGGGACCTGAGCTTATCCTGGGGACTTCATTTGGGTTCCCGTCACCTTGTGTTCAAGCGCTTTTCAAGAATACCATAGGATCCCAAAGTGGGATTACCGGAAACTGGAGTCGGTGCCACCTGGCCGGAAAACGGGCTAAACGTAGAAGTGCCTTACGTCCGCGGCGCAGTAGAAGGATCTGCCATTGGGCGATTACTCGCGATCGACGGCGTAGTAGAGCAAGGTGGCTCAACTCCTGGATCGTCGGCCACTCAGAAGCGACCCCCGTCATGAGGGATTCCCAAGTGATAGAGTAGCCATAAGATAATTAGCTTGACAGATACGCCCTCCTGTATTATCCTAAGCTAGACGGCTTCGACGCGCAGCGGAATGGGTAGCCTCGGGCGAGCGTAGGCGCCGGGGCCGGCGTTTCGCCAGCAAGGTGGGCCCGGTTCGCCGGGGCGCCGGAGGGGCCGCGATTCTTGGGAAAAGGAGACAGAGACTTATGAGTGCAGTCGAAACACAAGAAGTGCGGGCAGAAGTGGCCGCGGACCAGTCGGCGGAGTCCAAGGCAGCGGGGAATGAAGAGCGGGAACCCAAAACCAGCCCCACCCGCAAACGGCGGGCGCCGCCCTATACACGCTCGTTCCGCGACTTCCTGGAGCAACTGGGGGAGGACCCGCGCGAGTTCGACCAGAGGCGCCGCAAATTGTGGGACGCCTTTAACCCGGAAGACGGCTTCGAGGAAGCCGGGTAGCGCGGACCTGATTTGTAGGTCAGCGGTTCGTCAAGGACCCTGCCAAAGAGCCGCAGAAGTAAGGACCATGTCTGCCGTACGCTCGCTTCCCTTTTCGATACGAAGCTGGTTATGGCGTTACTACCTCGAGTTCGGAAAAAGCCTCAAAGTCATCGTTGTTGAAGGTGTAAATTCGCCGAACGCCGTTGGCCTTCATGGTCGCGACAATCTGCAAATCGAATATGTCACCACCGGTTACAGGACGGCGACGAAGCAAACCCAGCCACCCTTCCACGGTGTGGACCGGGATTGGCAGTACATGAAGAAAAGCAAGCAGACCGGAAATCGCGCTCAGTGCGTCGGCAGGAGAGCGCGGCTTTGGAACGCGCCGCGCATTGGTCACGATGGAATAAAACTCGCAAAGTATCTGCGAGGTCACATAAAGAGTTGCGGACGTGTCACGCGCAACGTCGAGCAAGGCGCGTGACGCTGCGTGTTGGGGAGCGTCTGCGTCCATTGCATAGACGAGAACATTCGCATCGATAAGGCCCGGCTCAACGGACATCGTCGTAAATGTCCCGCCGGTGGAGAGCGCCTACACCGCCAAGATGCCAGACCGGCAATTCGGGAGCGGTACGACAGCGGGTTTTTTCTCCCTCAAGCAGGCGCAACACAACTTCCTTCACCATTTGCTCGGCGGGGGTGCCTGCATTGGCGGCGATCTGCGCAAGCTGCGCTTCCTGCTCCGGTGTGAAATGGACTTCCATAACTTTCAGAATACGAGAACTTCCGGTTGAAAGCAATCCCAAAAAGTCCACCGCCTGCGCCGCAAGAAACACGGCGAGGACTAGAAGTCTAGTGGGTCACACTGCAACCCGCACGTTATCGCGCAAGAACTCGGGCGCCAAATCGGCCCCGTTCGGCCAGGCGAGGGTGTGAAACTCAGGATGAACCTGGAACTGCCTGAAAACCGCCGGATCGCGCAACGGTTCGAAGACGGGGCCGCGGAGAGCGGGTGCGAGATCGATCTCGCCGCTGGTTCCGTCGCGAAAGCGAAGCCACACGACGTATCCGGCCACATATCGCGCTTCGACAATATGATAGTCCATGGTCCTCACTCTAGCGGAGCAATGCGCCTGAGCGGTTGCCCTTACCGCGCAAGTTGCCAATTGTCGATTAATTCCTGCCGGTGAAGGGCGGCCCATTCAAGCACCTGCCTCAAGGCCCTCGGCGGGAATTGGCCGTGAATCGTGCCCGACTCGATCTCCACCGAGATTTCGTGCTCGCCGTAAACCGCGTGAAAATGCGGGACACCATGCTCGCTGTAGAAGATGCCGATCACGATACCAAGGAATCGAGAAATCTCAGGCATTGCAGTGTCACCGGCCCCGCCTAAGCCACCGTCGCTTAGATGCCTTCGTATTATAACGCCACATAGGCCAACACAGGGACTCTGTCGAGGCTGCGGGCCACGAATTCCAGCACCGCGTATACCTGTTCGCGGGTTACGTCGAACTGCTTCACCACTTCGTCAACATGCCGGCGTCAAGGCTCTCGAGATAACGGAACGCATACGCCGTCTGCACCCTCGTAAGCCCCGGCAGGGGCGGCGTAATTTAGCCCACGGCGCCAGCCGTGGGTGACGGAACGCACCATTTGCACCTCGCAAGCCCCGCAGGGGCGGCATAAGAACGCGCAGCACCTCAGTCGAACACGAAGCGTGGGTCATATTCGATGTTGTGCTTCTTGAGCAGCGCCCAGCACCTCTTCCTGGTAGGTCACCTTCCGATGGTGCTCTTCCTGGCGGGCGATGTAGTTCCGCACTGCTGGCAGGTTCGACTGGCTGACGCTGGAGGCAGCATAGCCTGTCTGCCAGGCGAAGAATCGCTGCCACCGTTCGTGAGCCCACTTGGAAGAGTTGGCCTTCAGCTTCTCCATGGCGTCGGACAGCGGCAGCGCCGGAGGAAGCGAGAAGAGAAGATGGACGTGGTCGCGTGGCCCGTTCACAATCACCGATTTCGCCCTCATGTGACGGAGCGAGCCGGCCAGATAGGGAAAGAGTTCGGCCTTGATCTCGGGGGTGAGATAGGGTTGCCGCTGCTTGGTGCTGAAAACGGCATGAACGAGGATGGCGGTGTAGGTGTGGGCCATGGTTATATCGCCCCTCCAGGGCTGTGGGGATTATGGCACACCGGATCCCACGGCTGTCGCCGTGGGCTAAATTACGCCGCCCCTGCCGGGGCTGAGGACGCGCCGACCTCCAATTCTTGGCCAACCCCGGGGAGGGCGATATACCTGGCCCAGGGTGCCAGATGGTAGAGTGGCCATAAGATAATTAGCTTGACAGATACGCCCTCCTGTATTACACTAAGCTAGACGGCTTCGACGCGTGGCGAGCGCGTAGCCTCGGGCGAGCGTACGCTCCGGGGGCCGGCGTTCCGCCAAGCAGGTAGGTCCGCTTCGCCGGGAGGCTCAAGGGGCCGTGATTCTTGGGAAAAGGAGACAGAGACTTATGAGTGCAGTCGAAACACAAGAAGTGCGGGCAGAAGCGAGCGGGGACCAGTCGGCGGAGTCCAAGGCAGCGGAGAATGAAGACCGGGAATCCAAATCCAACCCGAGGCGCAAGCGGCGGGAGCCGCCCTATACACGCTCGTTCCGCGGTTTCCTGGAGCAACTGGGGGAAGACCCGGAAAAATTCGATACGTTTCGTCACGGCTACTGGGGCGCCGTCCGCCCGGAAGACGCCTTCGAAGACGACTTATTCGAAGACTTGGTGGAGAACCGGTGGGAGCTGCGCCGTCTGAAGCGAACCCGCCAAGCCAAGCTGGTGGAAATCCGGCGGGGGAAGGAACTGAAGCGGCAGCAGGGGCTCGCCTCCGAGGGGCGGGGAGAGAGCGGCATGGCGGAAAAATGGCTTATGAACCAGGAAGGCTTCACCGGTCTGCCCGATTCCCAATACAAGTTCGAAAGGACCCTCATGTTCCTCCGAGGCCTGCGGGCCACGGTGGAGCTGGAAGGTTTCAGCGAGTGGGGAACGGGATGCCTGCGGGTGATCTTCGGCGAGCACCCGGGGCTCTCCGCCAGCGAACTGGTGTTGGACTACAAGGCGGGGATTAAGACACAGGCGGAAGGCAACGAAGAGGCGCAGCAAGCCGCACGCCAGGCTTTTGTGACGGCGCTGGGGGAGGAGATTAAGGCCTATCAGAAGCTGGAAGCCCTGTACCGTGAGGGCGCGATCGCCATCCCGGAGGCGACGCGTGACGCGCAGTTGTTGCTCGACGAGAAAGACCTCAGCAACCTGCTGCGGCAGGAAAGGATGCTGGAACTGGAATATCAGCTCAAGCTGGAGCAGTTGTCGGCGTGGCGGCGGGGCAAGGCGACCGGGGTAACGGACTTCAACCTCGCGCCGGGTGGCGCGCTAGGTCAATTGGCGGCCGGCGGCGGGTCCGTGGGGCGACGCCCGGGACGACCGCCATCGCTGGCAGGACTCAAGCCTTGATGGGCCCTGATGAGCTCCATGGTTACACTTATGGTCAAACTTAGAAAATTAACGGGGAATTTAATTACCTTTGTGGCTGTAACCAGAGGAAAGTCGGTATTGCAAACAAACGGGTTATTGGAAGGAACGTCCGTTTTCGGACGTTTTTGGGCTACAAAATCGTACCAAATTTCACCACTTTTTGCCAAGAACGTGCATCGAAGGGGCTCGAACACGGCATTAAGGGCGGGTTTTGCGCGACCGATTCAATTAAAACGTGTCAAGCCCAGCGGTCCGTGTCAATCGGTAATCGGCGCTCACTTCGCAATTGCGAAGGAGCGTCCAACGCAGAGACACAGAGGCACAGAGAAGAATGGGAAGCATTGGGGAGCGAGAGACATCTTCGTATCGTCCTCAGTCTCTCTAGGTCTTGGTGCCTCCGTGGTAATTCTCCACGCCTTGAGTCGGCCCTTTCGGCGTTCGGCGGGTGCGACCGCAAATCTGCGAGGCCAATCTGTTGATTCGACGATGGTTGATCGCCAATTCTCCAAGTCGGAGAAACACGGCATGCTGAATCCAAAGGACTTACTAGCTGGGCTTTCTTTCCAACCGGCGAGTGTCGAACCACATCGTTCGGGTCTCGCCGGGCCGGTGAAACGTGGAGCGGCGTATCTCTTGATTCCGCAAGGGTTGTTGGCAAAATTGCTGAAGAGAAACGGCGAGCGCTCGCTCAATCTAAAGGACTTACTAGCCACGCTCCACGCGAGCGTTGAATCAACCCTTTTCGGGCCTTTCGGGTTTTGTCGAGCGACCGAAGCGTGGCGAGGACAATCTATTGATTTCGCAAGGGTTGTTGGACGAATTGCTGACGAGAAACGGCGAGGGCTTGCTCAATCTAAAGGACTTACTAGCCATGCTTCCCGCGAGCATCGGAACACCTTTTCGGGTTTTGGTCGGGCCGGTGAACGTGGCGCACCTAATCTACTGATTCAGAATGGTTTGCTGGCAAAATTGCTGAGGAGAAACGGCAAAGGCTCGCTCAAT
>DATFYM010000008.1:0-58929 GCA_035315065.1 Terriglobia bacterium | reverse complement strand
TGAATGATGAACGAAAGATTACCTTTCTTCTGTTCAGCATTCAGCATTTCTCATTTGGCGTAGCCTATCAGACTCAATTTCAACCTTGACAGCTCCGTCATCTTGGAGTAGACTGGTTTTGAGTGGCGGACGGGCTTCTTGCGTCCGCTCGGAGACGAGGATCCTGAGCGTGAGCCAGACTGAGCTGAGGAGAAATGTTTAAGCCCGACCTCAACGCCCTCCCTGCCCCTCAGCGAGCGGTTTGGGAAGAGTTAAGCGCCACTCCCAAAGGGTTTGTACTCTACGGCGGGACCGCTTTAGCGTTGCGGCTGAGGCACCGGCAATCGGAGGACTTTGACTTCTTTTCTAACCAGCCTTTCGCTCCCGCCGCCCTTCGGGACAGCGTCGGCTACCTCAAGCACGCCGAGATGATTCAATTCCAGAGCAATACGCTAACGGCGATCTTGGACCGCGATGGACCGGTGAAAGTCTCCTTTTTCGGCGCCCTGAGCCTGAACCGGGTTTACGACCCGGATGTGATCGCGGAAAACCAAATCCAGGTGGCATCGTTGCTCGACGTCGCTGCCACCAAGCTCGCCACCATTCAGCAACGCGCCTTCGCCAAAGACTACGTTGACATCGCGGCAGTCATCGATGCCGGCATCGATTTAACGACGGGTCTGGCTGCCGCCAAGGCGATCTACGGCCAGGAGTTCAATGGGGCGCTAAGTCTCAAGGCACTGGCGTACTTCGAGGATGGGGACCTGAAGTCATTGGGCGTCGCGATTCAGAACAAGCTTCGCGCCGCGGCGCTTGGGGTAAACTTACGGGAGCTTCCCTTGATGGTTGGCCGGCCCGGCATCACTGGGAAAGGCAGCAGGGGACAAAACTGATGAACCATCCCGATGATCTCCGAGCCGTTGCCAAGCGGGTGGTTTGGTTCAAGACCCCCGACGAGGCTATCGAGTACCCCAAGCTATTCCTTGCCCACGTCATGACTTATGGCACTTTAGACGACATCGCTACCACCCTAAGGCATTATTCCGAGACTGACTTTGAAGCTGTTCTTAACCATCCGCCGGCCGGCGTTTTCGACCGGCGCTCGTGGAACTACTGGAATTTGCGGTACCATCATGATCCGGTTCCTCCTCTGCCGCGGCGGAAGATTCCCGGCGTCGAGACGGTACCAGATGATGAGCAGCCCCAATGAAGAGAAGCAGAAGGTGGGCGTCTTCATGCTGACGCCTGACTCCCGCTTGGTTGTGAAGCGAGTCACATGTTTTTTTGAGAACCGAAGCCACTGACTTATTGAAAACAAAGGATCGCACCGCGGACCGAACCCATTACGAACCCATTTGGGGGTGAACGGTAGTTCGCGGAAGGCGGACCAGAGGACGGGGTTGGAAGCGATGTGCGGTAGGGCTTCTTCCGCCACCTGCCGTCTACTGTCTACGATCTACCAAAGCAAACTGGCAGAGCAAACTGACTCGAAGGCCGCCATGTTTATGAAAATAAGGATGTTAGCACACCACAAAACATCTATGTTATTGAGGGGTAAAGACTTAGTAACAGTGCAGGGTTAGCTTCACGGCTGGTGGGCAATGACAGTGAAGGGGGTCGAAATGAAGGAGGGTCCCACTATATTGTTGAAAACAAAGGACACCAAAAGCGGGTTTTTGGAGGGTCCCACTATCTTGATCAAAACAAAGCTGGTTATCACCTGATATCCCACTATCTTTATGAAACATAAGACAGTTAGCCAACGAAGCTTTTCCGTCCTGATCCTGGCAGCCGGCAAAGCCACCCGGTTTAAGTCCGATCGCTCCAAGATGCTCCATCCGCTGGCGGGCTTGCCGTTAGGCGAGTACGCGTTGCGCACGGCGCTGACGCTCCAGCCTGACCGGGCCTACCTGGTGGTGGGCCACCAGGCGGAGTCCGTACGCCAGGCGTTCGAACGCCCCGGACTTACCTTCATCGAGCAGAAGGAACAGCGGGGAACCGGCCATGCGCTCATCGTCGCCCGGCCCGAGCTCGAACGCTGCCCGAGCCAGACCTTGCTGGTGATGGCAGGCGATGCTCCCTTGCTGGACGCGGCAACCTTGCGCGGCCTCATCGAGGCGCATGTCAAGGCTCGCGCCGCCGCCACCGTTCTCACCGCGGTGCTCGACAATCCGCAAGGCTACGGCCGCATTGTCCGCGCCGGCGGCGCCCGCATCCGCGCCATCGTGGAAGAGAAAATCGCCAACGCCGCCCAGAAGAGGATCCGGGAGATTAATTCGGGGATCATCTGTTTCAATATCCCCAAACTCTTGGCGCGCCTCGGCGAACTGACGGACCAGAACGCCCAGAAGGAATACCTGCTCACCGATCTCGCCGCCATCCTCAATCGTCACCGCGAGAAGGTGATCGCCTTTCGCGTTGAGGATCCCTGCGAGGTGATGGGCGTGAACGATCGGGTGGAGCTGGCGCAGATGGAGTCCATCCTGCGGCGGCGCAAGGCGGAAGCCCTGATGCGCGCCGGAGTGACCGTGGTCCATCCGGAGGTAACCTATATCGATGAACTCGTGGAAGTGGGTCCCGACACGGTGATCGAGCCGGGTGTGAGCCTGCTGGGCAAGACGAGCGTGGGACGCGGGTGCCGACTCGGGCCGTATTCCACCATCACTGAATCGAGCTTGGCCGATCGCGTTACGGTACGTCAGTCTTCGGTGATCTCAAGCTCGATGCTGGCTTCGGATACCAGCGTGGGCCCGTTTGCCCACGTCCGCGACGGCGCGGTGCTCGAAGACGGGGCGCGCATCGGCAACTTCGTCGAGGTGAAGAAATCGCAAGTGGGGCGCGGCACCAAAGCGCTCCACCTCACTTACCTGGGCGATGCGACGCTGGGCGAAAAGGTGAACGTGGGCGCGGGCACGGTCACCTGCAACTACGACGGCGAGAAGAAACACCCTACCGTGATGGAAGACGGCGTCTTTATCGGCAGTGGGACCATGTTGGTGGCGCCGGTGCGGGTGGGCAAGGGGTCGTACGTGGCGGCGGGATCGACCATTACCGAGGACGTACCTCCCGAATCGCTCGGCATCGGGCGCGCGCCCCAGGTGAATAAAGAAGGGTGGGTGGGGAGGAAGAAGAAGGCAGTAGGCAGTAAGCAGTAGGCAGTACGCAGTAAGCGGGGCAGAAGAAGGCAGTAGGCAGTAGGCAGTAAGCAGTAGGCGGCAGGCAGAAGGCGGGGTGTAGAAGGAAGTAGGCAGTCGGTAGCAAGAAGTACGACTGACTCGTACGGGCTTAGCCTACTGTTCTTTTTTACAGAGGTTGAGTAAGAACTCCAGCGTTGGGGGTGAATGCGATCTGCGTATTGTCATGACAGCAAAGGTGTTAGGTGGCCTCATGCGGTGTGGAACACAGCGTGCTGTTACCCGTGCGGCAAGGGTCGACCGCCGCGGCTCGCTAGAAGCGGCAACTGACCTGAACAAGGAGACCTCCCATGGCAATCGACGAGGGTTCCAAGGTGGAAGTGCATAACACCGCCGAAGGCCAGAAGAACACCGGGATGATGATCGCAATGGCGATCGTGGTGGCCCTTCTGGTGGTCGGGCAGATTTATACGCTTAACAAACTAGGCTCTCTTAACACGCTCCGTGCTTCGATTGAGTCGCAGGACGGCAAGATTCACGAACAACTGGTGAGCCAGCTCAACGACAAATTCTCCAACCAGCTCTCGGAGTTCTCGAACCAGAACACTCAGCAACTCGACGCTCTGAAGACCGAACTCGATGCTGCTTCCAAGCGCGCCGGCTCTGCGGGCCGCGAGTTGAAGCACGCTCGCGCCATGGTGGCCCAGCTTCAGACGGCACAGGAGCAGGAGGCCGAGCAGCTTAAGCAGCAAATCGACGAGAAAGCCGACCAGCGGCAAGTTGGCGCCCTGAGCCAGGACATGACCACCACCAAGAGCGACCTCAACTCCACCAAGACTAGGGTGGATACCCTGAGTTCCGACCTGGGAATGGCGCGCAGCGAGCTGGGCACGCTGATTGCCCGCAATCACGACGACGTCGAGACCCTGCGCAAGCTGGGCGACCGCGACTACTTCGAGTTTACTCTCGCCAAGGGGCAGGAAAAGAAGATCGCGGGAGTCGGACTCATCCTCAAGAAGACCAACGTGAAGCGTAATCGCTTCAACTTGGCTCTGCTCGAGGACGACATGACGATCAACAAGGACAACCGCACCGCCGACGAGCCGATCGTCTTCACTCCCGGGGGCGGGCAGAAAAAGTTTTACGAGTTGGTGATAAATAAAGTAAGCTCGAACGAGGTGACGGGCTATCTCAGCACCCCCAAGGGTGCGGTGGAGACCGCTTCGGTTGGGGAGGGGACTCGGCCGTAAGCGAGATCCGTAGGGTATACGACGGGGCCCGTCGCCGACGGGTCCCTTTCGTTCTTCAGGGCCCGTTGCGCATGAGGCAACGGTTGGTAAGTTCGAGACCTGCTGGACAAAGCGCCAGGGTCCGGCCCTAGAAGCAGTGGCTAGTGACAAGTGACGAGTGGTTAGCAAGACGCGGGTGCGGCGTATCCCCGTCGTGCCTTTGCCGCTCGTGACCGCTGGCAACGCTACATCTGGAGGCTACAGTTATGGCTAAGCGCGCTTTGTTCTCCCTGTTGGTCTTCGCCTGGGGTGCGGCGCTCGCCCCCGCCCAGAATCCGGCCCCGGTTCTTCCCGCCGGCGCCACCCTGCAATGCCGCCTCGACGGGAACCTGAGCACGCGGGCGAGCCGGCAAGGGGATTCCTTCACCGCCACCGTCTCCCAGCCGGTGATCCTCAACGGCCGGACCATGATCCCCGCCGGAGTTACTCTCAAGGGCTACATCGCTTACCTCGCGCAACCCGGAAGGATTCACGGCGTGGGTGAGATGCGCCTCGCCCCGGAGAAGCTCACCTGGCCGGCCGGTCGCACCCAGCCGCTTAACGCCGTCCTCTATAGCGTCGTGGGCGTGGCGCATACGCGGGTGGCGGGGGGCGAAGGCACGGTGAAGGGACCAAGTTCCTGGAAGAGGACGACCCTCGAGGTGGGAGGGTTGGCCGCCGGCGGCGGACTAATCGGAGGCGTGGCCTTTGCTCATCCGGTGCTGGGCCTGGTGACCGGCGGCACGGGCGGTTTCCTCGATCACGTGCGGCGGCGGGGCACGGATCTAAGCTTGCCGCAGGGAACGCAGCTCAACTACCAGTTGACGCGCGATATGCCGCTGCCAGCCCTGACGGGGCCCTGATGGGGTCCGACGCTTCCCGCAGTCTGGGCGGCGGCGGACCTACTTCGAACCGGCAGGCGTCGCGGCTCGCTTGAGCTTCAGGGGCAACGACGCGCCGCCCTGGCTCCAGGTTCCGGCGATCTCCGATTGCTCCTTGTTCATCGTCCCCTGATATGACCCGCCGATGGCGGCCAGCTCGAAGCTTAGATCGGGATCCTTGAAGGTGATTTTGCTGACGGGGATGCCGTTCGCGCCCTGGTCAGGACTATCCATCGTCGCCGTCAGCGAGCCGTCCGCGGCCTGGGAGATGTGAACCACGACCCTGAGTTTCCCCTGCGGCCCGGCGTCGAGAGCGCCTTCCCACGTGCCCACCACGGGCGAGTCTGAGTCCTTGGCGGCGATGGAGCGCGGGCCGGAGCTGAGCAGGATGGTGCCGATTACCAAACCGAAGCCAATCACCAGTAACGTCGATCGCGACTTCATTAAGGTCTCCTTTCGTCTCGCATCGAGCCCTTCAGTAGCTACTCGCAGATGCATTCACCTCATTCATACGTTTCAATCGGTCTTCCGTTTCAACGACGCGCCGGCCTCGCCACACGCCGTCACTTCTCCGAGATCACGCGGCCTACGCTCGACGAGCGGGCGAGGCGGTCGAAGTAATCGTAGACCAGGCGGGCGATCCTCTCGATGGACTCCTCGCCTTCGCGTTCACTGGCAAGGTATGTGGTCATCACCGTCATCACGTAGGGATGACGTGGTATCTGGATGATGCCGGTGTCGCAACGCACAGCTTCAAGCGCCCCGGGCTTATCGGCAATGGGTACGGTATCGGGAAGGGCCTTGTTGAAGAGGCTATCCTTCGGCAGGCTGAGCAGGCGGAAGTACTCTTTGGTGTGGTCGGCGTCGAGCGGCCCGCCTGACCATAGCTTCTCCAGCAACGCGGAGAGTTCGCGGGGCGTGGAGACATTCTCGTTGCCCCGGCGCGCCGCCTCGAGGTCGATCATGTGACGCTGCAAGTGAGTCTGGGTGAGCCCGAGACGCGTGATCCCGGCGTTCACGTTGTCCATGCCGAGCCGGTCGATGAGCATGTTGGTGGCGGAGTTGTCGCTCAGCACCACCATGAACGTGGCAATGTCGCGCCAAGTCATGGTGACGGTGCCGTCGCCCAGCATATAGAGAATGGGATCGCCGGCCACCGTTTCGCTCCGGTGGATTGTGTGCTCCTCCTCCAGGTTGACCTTGCCCTCCTGCGCCTGCCGCATCAGCTCCGCCAGGACTGTCACCTTGATGGAACTCGCCGTCGGGAAGATGATGTCGGCATTGCGCTCGAACAATTCGCCGGTGGTCAGGTCCTTGATGGCATAACCGCACACGCCCGGGACCTGATCTGCCACGCGGTTGATCTCGGCGTCCAGCTTCGCGTGCAAGGCAGCCTGAAGTGTTGCTGGCCGCGCCTGCTGAGCGCCGGCGGTTGGCGACGAAGAAACGGTGGCGAAACCAAGATGAGTTGAGATCAGCACAGCGCAGCCGATGGCCGCGGCCAAAAGAAAGACTGCAACACAGAGTTCACGGAGTCCCACAAGGGTGCACAGAGTTCTCTCTTTCCGAATACCGCGTGTGGCGAGTGCCTTTCTCGGAGCTGTACCCAAGACGCTTCTTCTTTGTAGCCTCCGTGGTACTCCGTGAACTCTGTGTTGAGCTCTTAACTCTTCGCGCGGCACAAAGAGGTTTCGAAATAGGAATACAGTGCAGACAGTCCAGATGGCGCGCCTCATGCGGTCCCCCCAATCCAAAATCCGAAATCCAAAATGTCACGCTCCAATGTACTTCGCATAGAGCCCGCGCGCCACCGCCGGATCCTGGGTGCCGCGAATGATGGCGCGTCCATCGGGAAACACCGTCAACTCGTACGCGTCGAGCGAGCACTTCAGCAGGTAGGCGTTGGCGCGCACGGGGCCGAAGCGCTGCAAGCGGCTCTGGAGCGCCTTCAGATCGAACTGACGCGATTCGCGCTGGTGAATCTGAACGGCATTGCGCCCGCAGAGGGAGATCGCGCTCGACGCCCCCTCCTTTAAGTGCACGAAGTCCAGCGCCCCGCAGGCCCGGCACGCCGCGTTGCGTTGCGGCCGCACCTGCTGAAACTGGTTCTTCCAAAGGTCGGCTGCGAGCAGCGACCCGTGGAGCTCCGCTTCGCGCCCCAGCAGGATCTTCAACGCCTCCGTCACCTGCAAGGCTGCCGCCCATTCCACCGCCGGCGCAATGACCCCCGCCGTGTCGCAAGTGGGGTGCATTCCCTGAGGAGGATCGGGGAAGACGCAAGCGAGGCAGGCGGTGCGGCCGGGCAGGATGGTGAGCGTGACGGCGTAGCTTCCCACCACGGCTCCGTACACCCAGGGGATGCCCAGCTTCAGGGCCGCGTCGTTCAGGAGGTAGCGGGTCTCGAAGTTGTCGGTGCCGTCCAGGATCACGTCGAACCCGGCGACGAGCCCTTCGATGTTACGACTGTCAACGTCTGCCACCACGCCTTCCACGTGAACATCCGAGTTGATGCGCCGGAGTTTCGCTTCGGCGGCCACGGCCTTGGGCAGACTCTCGGCTGCGTCGGCTTCGTCAAACAGCATCTGGCGCTGCAAGTTACTCTCTTCGACGTAGTCACGGTCGACGAGGCGCAGCGTGCCCACACCGGCGCGCGCCAATTGATTCGCCTGCGCCGTACCCAGTGCCCCGCAGCCGATGATCACTGCTTTGGCCCGTAGCAGCCTTTCCTGGCCCTCGCTGCCAATGGGCTGGAAAAGCATCTGGCGGGAATAGCGTTCTCGGTTCACCTTGGGACCGTGGCTCATTCCGTCGTCCCTTGTCTCGTCGATCGAAACCGCTCTGCCGGCATTATAGCGCTTCTATCGGTGGCTTCGGGTCTGCCTCTTCTGGTCTGCATTCGGGGACAAAACACTTATATACTACCAGTCATGGCGGGAACGCCCTACGAATCGCAACGGCGAATCATGATCGAGGACCAACTTCGCCGTCGCGGCATCTCCGACAAGCGTGTGCTTGAAGCCATGCTGGCAGTGCCGCGTCACGAATTCGTGCCCATGGCAGCGGTTGACCTTGCCTACCAGGACCGACCGGTGCCGATCGGCGAGGCGGAAACGATCTCGCAGCCTTATATGGTGGCGGTGATGACACAGGCGGCCTCGATCCAGCCGGGCGAGAAGGCACTCGAAATCGGCGCCGGCAGCGGCTATCAGGCGGCGATCCTCGCCCACCTGGGCGCCAAGGTTTACGCCGTGGAGCGGAGCTACCGCCTGGTGGAGTTGGCGCGCGCGCGTCTGGCTCGTCTCGGCTATGAGGGAGTGGAGATCATCTGGGGTGACGGGACGGAAGGCTATGCGGCCGCCGCGCCCTATCAGGCGATCCTGGTGACGGCGGGCGCCCCGCGCATTCCCGACCCCCTGCGCGACCAATTGGACGACGGTGGGCGACTGGTGATTCCGGTGGGCGACCTTCGGCAGCAGGCCCTCTATCTTGTTACAAGACACGGCAGCGAGTTTGCGACACAAGTCCTGGACCCCTGCCAATTCGTCCCTCTCCTAGGCCGATATGGATGGCCGGCAGACCCGGAGACTATTCAATGAAGAAGAAGTTCTGAGTAAAGAAGTTGAAAGTCGAAAGTCAAAAGTCGAAAGTCAAGACCGCTTCCACTTTCGACTTTCGACTTTCGACTCTCCTAAGACTATGGCTATCTACCTGAGACGGCTTAGACTGCTACTCAAAACTAGTTGACACTCGACCATGGCTAGTGAAAAATCGTTAGTGTTTGATGCCTGAACCATTTCTGAGCATTGTCATACCGGCTTACAACGAATCCGCCCGCATCGGGAGCACGATTGACAGCGTCTGGCGCCACGTTCAACCGAAGTCGTACCCCACGGAACTGATCGTGGTCGACGACGGTTCCAAGGATTCCAGTCCGCAACTTCTGAGCGAGTTCGCGGCCCGCTATCCCCTGATGCGCGTCATCAGGAATGAGCCCAATCGCGGTAAGGGCTTCAGCGTGCGCCGTGGAGCGCTGGAGGCGAGGGGCGAGTTCGTCCTCTTCACCGACGCCGACCTCTCCGCGCCCATCGAAGAGGTCGATCGACTCCTTGCCGCCTTGGAATCGACGGGCGCCGACGCGGCGGTGGGGTCGCGAGCCATGCAACGAGAGCTGGTGGGGATTCACCAGCCGATGTTTCGGGAATATGGCGGGCGCCTTTTCAACCTGCTGGTGCGGGTGTTCACCGGCCTCCCGATCAGGGATACGCAGTGCGGCTTCAAGCTCTTCCGGCGCGCAACTACGCGCCGCGCATTCGAGCTCCAGCAGGTGCCGGGCTTCGGCTTCGACCCGGAACTGCTGTTCCTCATCCAGCGCCTGGGCGGCAAAATCGTGGAGGTCCCGGTGCGCTGGAACGACAACCCGGCCACCAAGGTCCACTTCCTGCGCGACTCAGCTCAGATGGCGATGGATCTCGTTGCCGTCCGCTGGCGGGCGCTGACTGGAAGGTACCCTCGATCTTGAACGGACGCTGAGCTCACCATTGCCCGTCATTCTGAACTGCACAGAGAAAATGAGCTACAGGGAACCTTCTCCCATTGGTCCTCGTATTTCGTTGCAGGGAAGGCACAGTGCAAAACGCGAACCGTCGCTTAGGAACCCCGGAATGCTTAATCCTCATTGGTGCGTTCCTGTTCGTGGTCGTGTTGGGCTTATCAGCTTGGTGGGAATCAGACATCCGCTGGCTTCACTTTTTTCAGGCATGGATGTACGTCGCAGCGATGGTTTTGAGCTTCCGAAGTAATCGATGGGGATACTTCATCGGAGCCTCTGCGGCAGGCCTATGGGACTACGCAAACATTGTCGCAACAACCTTTTTCTTGAACGGCCTTGAACAGATATCGCAGTGGGTCCATACAGGACATCTCGCACGCCCCGACATCCTCATTGCCGTGCCGGCATGGTTCTCCAATCTCCTGGTCGTTGTAGGGTGTCTCTGGGCCTATTTGCGTCTGCGGGTCAAACAACCCAGCGATATCGGCAGGTTTTTGGTTGCTTTCGCCCTAGCCACCGGCTTCTTCGCCGCCGACATGGCTATCTTCCAACCTCGCTACCTCGGCATCTTTCCTCGCATGTTGCACCCGCATCTGCCGTAAGGCTTCCGCGCTTTCCCAGATTGACTCACGTCTGATCCTGGCCGCGTGGACGTTCTCAGAATGCGTTTCAAACCTGCAATAAAGAATTTCATAAGGCTTTACCTTGGCGAGAATTCGTCTTGGGCGTCTCGCTTTTGCCAGCTCTGACAGGTCCCCAGTTCCGCCTTGGGCCTCGCCAAAAAAAATTTGGCAGGGGCCGCAGATTTTTCTTGACTCCGGCGCGTCGGAGATTCTACTATCGCCTCATCGCTAGAAAGGAGGTGATCCATGGCAAAGGTTAGTGACTGTAGTCTTAGCGAGGGTGCTGAGGCTTAGGCGTTCGCTAGCGCTTGGTATGGGACCCCCTCTCTAGCGAAGAGGGGCATGGTTTAGGCGCTGGTTGGCGCCTGTTACTCGCAGTTGGGCGAGAAGCCAATCCCATCAGCAACCCGGGCCCCTGGTCTCGTGAGTCAACGCGAGGCCAGGGGCTTTTTGTTTGTCTGCCGACTCTCATCGCGGCATTCTTTGACTGGGGTATAATCACAACATGCTGAAGGAAGTCCGGCTGAAGAATTTCAAGCTCCATGAGGACACGACCATCGAGGTCGCGCCGATCACGGTTTTCATCGGCCCCAACAACAGCGGCAAGTCGAGTATTTTTCAGGCGTTGCTGGCGTTGAAGCAAGCCACACGGAACACGGGCAACAACACGGGGTTTCTACAGACGACACCTCCGGAGCGACGAGTCAAAGAGGATCCTTATGTGTTGCCGGGCCTGGAGAGTGTGGACTTGGGCAGTTTCGAGGACATTCTGAGACAGGGCGACAAAGGCATCGAGATCGGCGTCACAGGCGATGTTCAGCCCCCGAAGGACCTCAGATATGGTGTTCCTTTGCAGGTGGGTTTTGATCTTACCATACGCGGTAACGCACTCACTTATAATCACGGGCGCTTGGAATCGGGCTACGGAACAGTGGATTGGAGTTGGTTGGCGGGACCAACTGCGCACCCTTCGCAGCAAGCGGTCGCGGTTCAAGGGCTTTCACTGCTGTTCGTAGGAGCGAACAGTTTTCGCCTCTTGGAACCTAGGGGGATTCAGAGCAACGCCGGTTCATCTCCCCCTCCAGAACTGGTTCAAGACTTGAATGAGCTGTCGTGGTTTTTCGCTGGTGCACCTGCAAAATTACTCGACTCGGTTCATCCCGTCCTGCCTCTGCGAGGCTTCGAGGAGTGGGGATATCCGCTGCCCGATCACCCGCCGGCGAGCCTGGAGAAGCTGATTCTTCGTGACAGGGCCACGGCGCTCGCTGCAACACTGCAGTATGATCGTGACTTGGAAGAGGACCTTTCCGAGACGCTGGAAGAGCTCATTGGAGTGAAGCTGAAGGTACGTCTGATTCCTGGGAGACGGGTGACCCTCCGCGCGAGCGAAGCGCCGTCAGCCGGAAACGGGGCTCCTTCACAAAAACTCCTCAGTAACGAAGGAATGGGCGCGAACCAGTTACCCTTCATCTTGGTCCCGATGGCCCTCGCATCTCCTAACGAGACAATCCTGCTGAGTGAGCCCGAAGTGCATTTGCATCCGGCGCTGCAATCGAAACTCGTTTCCATGCTTCTGACCCTGGCGCTAAAGCGCAGCCTCCAGCTAATTGTGGAAACGCACAGCGAGCACGTGCTGCACAAGCTTTTGCACGCCGTTGCGAAGGCCGACCTACCGAAGGAAGACCTTGCCATCTACTATTTCGAGAATCAGCAGGGCACGGCAAAGGTCACTAAACTGGAGGTGAACGACCAAGGACAGGTCAGCGACGGGCTGCCGGGCTTTTACGACCAGAGTTTGGCCGAACTCTCCGAATACCTCGATGCACTCAAGAAAGCGTAGCCCGTGAAGCATAGATTCCTGCTCGATTCCAACATCATCTATTTCGCGGTTAAGGAGGAGGACAAATGCGGCGATCCTGACCTCACAAGTGCTCGGTTGCTACGTCTCATAGGTGAGAACTGCCACACGGCGGTTGTGGACGATACTCTTCTTGAACGCTACGAGCACCACATCCGCGAGCTTTTGAAGCAGCCCAGATTGCAGTTCCAGATGGTCAATTTTCTGACGAGCATTCGCTACAAGGCCGCAAAGTTGAGTCTCGAGACCGCCAAACCACCGGAACTTCCGTCAGGAGTTCGAATCCCGCCCGAGGATGAACACGTGGTCCGAGCGGCTTTGATCTCTAAGCCAATTGTTGTGACTGATGATCAAGACCTTTCCAAAGCCATCAAGCGCCACCAAGCCGTACTGAGCCTGACAGTGATGAACCCGAGTGAAGCCCTCGAACTCGCCAAGGACAAGTAACTTCTCATCCCAACATTGAGGGCGTCCGCGGCGAAAGCCTCGACGCATTCCCCTTATTGAGGTATTGAAACGCGCCGCGGATGACGTGCGTCGCCATCTCGGTGAGGTGGTATTCCGGAAGGTCCTCGCGCCGCACCCACCGCGCGTCGAGCACATCGGAGGCGGGCGCCAGCTTCCCGCCCTTAAGCCGGCAGACGTAATCGATGATGACGTAGTGGTAGCGCACCCGGCCGCGACCCTTGAGGCTCCAGCCGTCCTGCGCGCCGGTGTCGCGCAGGATGCGGTCGAAGACGGCGATCACCTCCAGCGGTTCTACGTCGAGGCCGGTCTCTTCCTTGATCTCGCGCCGCGCGCCGTCGGCCAATTCCTCGCCGAGCTCGAGCATCCCGCCGGGAATCGACCACTGATGCTTCAGCGGTTCGGTCCCGCGCTTGATCAGCAGAACGCGCTGGCGGTGGATCACCACGCCGCCCACCCCGACCAGCGGTTGCCTGGGATATTCGCGTGTCATGGTGCTCTCCATTTTAACCTTACGCTCGAAAACCCAAACTCGAAAATCTGAACCCGAGGTGAGATACCCGGTGTCTCAAAATAATTACGTTGACAATTCGGTGCCTGTGCAATCTGCGGATTCTATTGCTTTTGTCAAATGACACCAGTACCGAAGCGCGGGGCCTTGCATTTTGCTAGCCAAAAGCTTTATAGTGAATTCGGTCCGAGCATCGCACGAGCAGCACCGCCGGTCAGAACCGCAGGATGTGGGATTCTTCGCTACGCTCAGAACGACAAGCAGAGGGATTCTCCGCGGCGCTGTGAACGACGGACCCACGGGCAAATTCCAACCTTGGGTAAACCGAACACACCTCGCATCTTTGCCACCCTGGCATCCTCCACGCTCGCCGGCCTCGAGGCCCTGGCTGGCAAGGTAGATAGCCCAGAAGTGGGGCTGGAGCTGCGCCTCGACCACTTGAAGGAGCCCAACGGCCTGGAATCGGCGCTCGACCAGATGTTCTCGCGCTTGCATTCACCGCCGATCATCGCCACCTGCCGGCGCACCGAGGCGGGAGGACTGTTTGGCGGCACCATCGAGCAACAGGGGAGCCTGCTGGCGGCGGCGGTGCGCGCTGGTTGCCAGTGGGTGGACGTCGAGATCGAATCGGTGGAGCGCGCCGGCGTCGCCTGGCTGGAACAGTTCAAGCCTGCCAAGGTGATCGTTTCCTACCACAACTATCGTGCCGCCCCGCCGCTGCCGGCCATCTATCGACGGTTGGCGCGGCTGCCCGTCCAGTCGGTCAAAGTGGCGTGCCACGTGCGGCGCCTATGCGACAACCTGCGGATTCTCGACCTTCTGAAATCCCACCGCAACCGCGCCCGCAAGTTGGTGGCGCTGGGCATGGGCGGGACGGGCATTCCGTCGCGAGTGCTGGCCTTGCGGTATGGTTCGGCATTTACTTACGGCTCCGCCGGCAATCACCTCAGCGTGGCGCCCGGCCAACTCCCCTCCGAGGTCATGCGCACCGTTTATCGGGTGGAGCATCTCGACCGGCGCACCCAGCTCTTTGGCGTGGTCGGGTCGCGCGCTTCACTCTCCCTTTCGCCGGCGATGCAGAACGCGGCCTTCCACGGCAAGCATATCGACGCCGTTTACCTGCCCTGCGAGACGGACCGCCTGGCGGACTTCCTGGCCTTCGCGCGCAAGCTGAACTTCCAGGGCTTCAGCGTCACCATGCCGTTCAAGCGCAGCATCATTCGCGCGCTCGATTGGCTCGACCCTCTGGCGGCGCGCATCGGCGCCTGCAATACAGTGGCGGTGCAACGCGGCAAGTGGCTGGGCTGGAACACGGACGCGGCGGCGGTAGTAGAAGTGCTCACGAAGCGCCTCCGGCTGGCCGGAAGCCGGATTCTCATCCTGGGCGCGGGCGGCGCAGCGCGGGCAGCGGCTTACACGCTACGCGCGGAAGGCGCAGTGGTTTTGATCGCGGCGCGCCGCGACTCGGCGGCGCAGCGCTTGGCGCGAGGCATCTCGGCCCAGGTGGTTCCCTGGGAAAGCACCGAGGTCATCGATGTCGATGCCGTGATCAACGCCACTCCGGTGGGCATGACGCCGCAAGTGGACGCGAGACCCATCGATCTCTCGCGGGTGCGCGCGCGTGTGGTTTTCGACATGGTTTACCATCCGCTCGAGACGCGGTTCTTGACGCAGGCCCGCGGCCGCGGCCTCATCACGATTTCGGGCCTGGAAATGTTGGTGGCCCAGGGGGCCCGCCAGTTTGAGATCTGGACCGGCAGCACCGCCCCGCGCGCCCTCATGGAGCAGGCGGCGCGCCAGGTCCTAAGCCACGCCGGCGCTTGACGCTGTGGCTTGGAAGCTCAGAAGAACTGCAAACGGGCTTCCAACGCAGGAAGGCAGAGGTACAGAGAGAGAATGGGAAAGGCCAGGAAAGAAAGGTCGTCTATATTTCGGGCTCCCGTTCTCGTCTCTAAGATTCGATGCGTGAGAAGCTGTGAGTAATTGCGAAGGAGCTTCCAACCCAGAGACATAGAGGCACAGAGAAAAATGAGAAACGTCGAGAAACAAACGACATCTTCATGTGATCCTCGTTCTGTTCTCTCGGTCTCCGTGCCTTTGTGTTTAATTCTTCACAGCTTCTGAGGGTTTAGTTTCTTAGAGGAGGTTCGCGAATGGCTAGCGCCCAGTCGGTCCACGGTTCTCTTTGGACGCTTTCCTTTCTGGCGATCGGTCTCGCGGGCGTCGCGGTAGTCTCCGCCGAGGGGCCGAACGTGGAAACGCCGCCCGCCACGCGAAGAGACGACGTGGTCGACACACTGCACGGCGTCAAGATTTCCGACCCTTACCGCTGGCTCGAAGACCAATCGAGCCCGGAGACGCGAGCCTGGATCAAGGCGCAGAACGACTACTCGGAGCCGATCCTGCACGCGCTGCCCGGCCGGGAGCAACTGGAGCATCGGCTCACCGAGCTGCTGAAGGTCGACGTCGTGAATGTACCGCTCGAGCGCAATGGCCGCTACTTCTTTGCCAAGCGCCACGCCGACCAGGACCAGTTCGTCATCTACATGCGCCAGGGCTTGCAGGGCGCGGACGGAGTCCTGCTCGATCCCCACCCGCTGAGCGCCGACCACACCACGAGCGAGGACTTGCTGGACGTCTCGCAGGACGGGACAACTCTCGCTTATGGGATTCGTCAGGGTGGGCAAGACGAAGTTGAAATCCGATTTCTCAATGTTGACACGCGCAAGGATCTGTCCGACCGCCTCCCCAAGGGCCGCTATTTCGGCGCCGCAATCAAGCCGGACAAGTCCGGTTTCTACTACAGCAAGCACACCGATGAAGGTCCCCGCGCCTACTATCATGCCATGGGAACTGATCCGACCGGCGACTCAGAGATCTTCGGAAAGGGTTATTCAACAGACTACATCCTCGAGGTTGATCTATCCGAAGACGGGCGCTACCTATTACTGACTATGATACACGGCTCGGCCGCGGACAAGACGGAACTATACGTCCAGGACTTGGCCGCGAAGGGCTCCATCGTCCCGGTGGTCAACGACATCAGCGCGCGATTCTTCGGGCAGATTGCAGGCGATAAGCTGTACATGCAGACGAATTGGAAATCGCCGGACGGGCGGATGCTTCTGGTTGACCTCCGCAACCCGGCGCGTGACCACTGGCGCGAGATCGTTCCTGAGAGCGACGCGGTCATCGAAGGATTCAGCCTGGCGGGCGGCAAGCTGTTCGTGAACTACACTCAGAACGCGAACTCGCTGGTCAAGGCATTCGATCCCGGCGGCCACCCGGCGGGCGAAATCGCTTTCCCTACCTTGGGATCAGTGGGCGGAGTTGCAGGCCGGTGGTCGAGCAATCAGGCCTTCTTCGACTTCAGCTCCTACTTCGTTTCGCCCACCATCTACAGCTACGACGTGCCGAGCGGCCGCCAGGGAGTGTGGGCGCGACAAGACGTACCCGTTAACGCTGATCAACTCGAGCTGAAACAAGTTTGGTACGAGTCGAAGGACAAAACCAGAGTCCCGATGTTTCTTGTTTATAAGAAGGGACTGAAGCCCGACGGGAACAATCCCGTTCTCCTAACAGGCTACGGTGGTTTTAACGTCAGTGAAACTCCAGCGTTTTCGCCGCGCGCCGTGGCTTGGACCGAGTCCGGCGGCGTCTACGCCGCGGCGAACCTGCGCGGCGGCGGTGAGTTCGGCGAGAAGTGGCATCGCGCCGGGATGCTTGCCAACAAGCAGGAAGTCTTCGACGACTTCATCAGTGCGGCGGAGTGGCTCGTAGCCAATAAGTACACTAATCCCGCGAAGCTTTCGATCGCTGGTGGAAGCAATGGTGGGTTGCTGGTCGGCGCGGCTCTCACTCAGCGTCCGGATCTTTTCCGCGCGGTGGAGTGCAGATACCCTCTCCTGGACATGCTCCGTTACCAGCAATTCTTTGTGGCTCGGTATTGGGTTTCCGAGTACGGCTCGTCCGAGGATGCCGCGCAATTCAAATATCTTTACGCTTACTCTCCCTACCAGCACGTGGTGAAGGGGACGAAGTATCCTGCCGTGCTCTTCGTTACCGGCGACGGCGATACTCGCGTGGCGCCGCTGCACGCCCGCAAGATGGCGGCGCTGGTTCAGTGGGCCACCGGATCGGATCCGTCGGAGCGGCCGGTGTTGCTCAAGTACGATACGAAGGCGGGCCACACCCAGGGCATGCCCGTCAACCGGCAGGTGGAGGATACCACCGATGAGCTGGGGTTTCTGTTTTGGCAAGTAGGAATGACGCCGCGGTAGGAAAAGAAAGGCAAAAGGCAAAGGGCAAAAGTCAGAAGAGAGAACCATGGCTGATGGTGAGCGGATCGAGGAGCTTTTGGGCGGGCCGCTTCCTGACGCTGCACGCCGGCACCGTCCTTGGTGGGCAAATGACTTGTCCCACGTCCAGGCAACTGCATGGCTTGCAGGGGGTTGGAAAACAGGAAAAGTCCTAATGGAGGAGGGGCGAGTTGGGTTCACTCGAACTAAGCGTGCGGGTGCGTAGCCGGAACTTTGTGGCTTTCACCTTTGCCTTTTGCGCTTTGCCTTTTGCCCTTTGATTTTCTTATGTCTTCCTCCGTCATCCCAGGCTTCTCTGACTTCGCCCGCCTCGCCCGCCGGGGCAACGTTGTCCCCGTCTACCGCACCGTGGTGGCAGACCTGCTGAGTCCCGTCTCCGCTTACCTGAAGCTTGCGCCGCGAACGGCAAGCGAGGCTGCGGCCCATCCCTACAGCTTCCTGCTGGAAAGTGTGGAAGGCGGCGAGCGCGTCGGCCGCTACACGTTCTTCGGCATCGATCCCTTTCAAGTGGTCTCGTCGCGCGGCGATCGGATCAAGGTGGTGCGCGGCGCGCAGGTACGGGAGGAGACCGGCAACATCTTCGACCTCCTGCGCCAAATCGGCGCGCGTTATCGTCCGGTCACGCTTCCCGACTTGCCGCCCTTCTCGGCCGGAGCGGTGGGTTATCTCTCGTACGAAGTGGTGCGACTGCTCGAGCGCCTGCCGCCGCGCGTCGAGCCGGACGTCGACGTGGACGAGGCGGCGTTTATGTACTTCAGCAGCCTGGTGGCCTTCGACCACGTCCAACACCGGCTGTTCCTGATCGCCAACGTGCTCACCGAGGAAGGACCGGGTAGCCTGCGCGCCAAGTACGACGCGGCGGTCCGCCAGCTCGAGCGCCTGGAGCGGATGCTCGCCCGGCCCCTGCGTCTGCCGCGTTTCCGTCGCCCGCAGGGCCCGTTGCGCGTGCGCCCCAACATGACGCGGCAGAGCTACCAGCGGATGGTGGAACGCACCCTGGAGTACATCCGCGCCGGCGACATCTTTCAGGGGGTGGTCTCGTTGCGCCTGGAAGTCCCGGTGCGCGTGCCGCCGTTCGAGATCTACCGCGCTTTGCGCGCCGTGAATCCCTCGCCCTACCTCTACTTCCTGCGCTTTCGCGACGCTACCGTTCTAGGCTCGTCGCCCGAGATGCTGGTGAAGGTGAGCGGGAGCGGCGTCGAGTACCGGCCCATCGCCGGCACGCGTCCGCGGGGACGGACGGAAGAGGAGGATCTGCGGCTGGAGGAGGAGCTGAAATCGGACCAGAAGGAGCGCGCCGAGCACATCATGCTGGTGGACCTGGGCCGCAACGATGTGGGCCGCGTCTGCGCGTACTCGTCCGTGCGCCCCAAGGAAATCATGTTCGTGGAGCGCTACTCGCACGTGATGCACCTGGTCTCGTCGATTCAGGGGGAACTGCGGCCCGACGCCGATAGCTACGCCGCTCTCGCTGCCTGCTTTCCCGCCGGCACGCTCTCCGGCGCTCCCAAGGTTCGCGCCATGGAGATCATCGACGAGCTGGAGCCCACGCGCCGCGCTCTCTACGGCGGCGCCGTCCTCTACCTCGACTTCTCCGGCAATCTCAACTCCTGCATCGTCATCCGCACCGTCCTCATCAAGGACAAGAAGGCCTATCTCCAGGCCGGCGCCGGCATCGTCGCCGACTCGGTTCCGTCGTTGGAGTATCAGGAGTGTATGAACAAGACCAAGGCGATGCTGGAGGCGTTTGAGATAGCGGAGAGGGGTCTCGATTGAATCAGCGGTTGCTGCGCTCTATCGTAAGTCAAGGGCGCGGAAAGGCCCAGGGCAAATATACGTCCGGGCAGGCGGGCACCCTCCTTCGTATCCGGCTCGATGACGACTGTTCTCCATCAGAGGTCTTAAGCAAAGCACGCAAAGGATGCCTATGCGAAGGCGTTCAGGTTCTTGCCGGGCTGCTGATTCGATTGGTTCCCCGCCGACGCGGTCTCCCCTGCCAGTCCGACCTCATGGATTTCCTGCACCGGCTTCTCAGCCGGTTCCTGAACGGTGGGACTCTTAGTGCCTGCCTGGGTGGACTTAGCTGCGGTGTTGAGTGTTGTCGGGCTCGAAGTGGTCGGATTCAGATTGGCTTCCGGCGCGGCTTGCTGTCCGACATTGTTGACCACCATAACTTGCCTCCTTGGACTCACGATACTCGTCCACATGTTATATCGGCACAACGCGCAAGAACTTTAGGGCTGTTTTGGGGGTTCTTAAAATTGGGGAGCCGACGTTACAGCCTTCCTCGTAATGTCCACCGCATGGAATACTCCAAGGTGTTGGGCCGAGTGCGGGCTAATGAGGATTGGTTCAGGGGACCCTCGGTTCTGAAACCTCCGGGGGTGTCTGGTTCAAGAATTTCGGAATATGCCATGGGTGCCGCCTCAGAAACCGCGCGATCGGCGGAGCTTCCGGCGGATATATGTTGACCTTCTCGCTGGCATCCCATTCGAAGGGAAGATGCACTACGCTACCTGGCTGGGAGATTTCCTCCAGCGCCCGTAATGTTGCCCTCAACACCGCGAGTTGACGTGCAGCGTCTCCCGGCAGGCCTAAGGTCAGCCCAAAGGGGTGCTCGATCGCCGCATTGCGCGGGACACCGACACTGTTGGTCAGCTCCGGCATCATGGAAAGCGAGATAGTACTGAACCCGGCGGCTTCGATCTCTCGCTGAACCAGTCCCACGGACCAGCAGCAGACCGGTCAAACCGGAACCAGCACTACCGCGTCCACCTGTTCCCGCCGAAGCTGGTCGATGATGCCAGGAACCGAGTCACGCAGTAGCGCATCGGGCCGAATGGTATACCCCCCATATGAATAATGAGAAGGGGCCGAGTGCGCGATATCACCCAGCGCTTCGAGTTGACACAGTCTCTCGAGAGGCATCACGCAGTTGAGATCCTGTTGAGCAAAGGATGTATTGATATGCATGTGATACACGCGAACGTCGGCCGTCACGGTTGCTCGAGGAAGAACTCGATACGACGGATCGGACGACCAAGGATCCCGCCGCTCGATCTCCTGGTCAAATGGCTGGTCGGTCTTGAGGGCGACCGCTGCGGAACTCACAATCGAGACCGTGCATTGTGAGATTGGCTTCGCCAGGGGACTCCAAGGGATCTGCCGCGGCGCGCCGAGTGTAACCCAATGCTTCATCATGCGGCTGGTGATGCCATCGAGGAAGCGGTAAGAGTTGACGATCTTGGCCATCAATCCTATGATGCAGCCCTTCATTTTAACGAATACTCACGTCGAGTAGCGCCAGCCAATACTGGACGGATTGCAGCGCGAAGCCGATAAGGATCATGCCAACTCCGAAGACACCCATGCGCTTCTCGGGCACATGATCTGCACTCCATTCGATGAAAGGCGTACATGCGCTCGCGATCGCCGTGACCACTCCAATCACCAGTCCGGCTTTCACCCCGACGCTCAGCGCGTTCGCGCGTTGATGCGCTGTTAAGGCGCTGATATATCCGGCGACAGCGTAGCCGACCGTGCGATTCACCGCCGCGAGAAACTGATGTTTGGTCAAACGAGGGCGGGTGGCAGGTTGATAATCGATGGTCGGCCGAATGCCGGTTCGGTACCCAAGGACCTGTCCCACTGTGCTCAGTGCGCCAAACGTGGCCCCAAATGTGCCTCCATATAAATAAGCAGCGCCCAGAGCGAAGCCGACTCCACGAATGGCGCTCATCGCCGCGTCATACCAGAATCCCGGCTTCGGTCCACGCCTCGAAGCGCGGGAAAACTCCCAGGCGAGTGTGATGCCGTGCGCCCCGCCGCTCGCGAGCCCAAATACCGGCCCGAGGGCGAGACCGTACCCGGCTCCGAAGAGCGCGCCGTAGGTGACTCCTCTGGTGAGAGTCCGAAGTGGTCCGTGTTCCCCGCCCAAGAGATCATAGGCTAGGTATAACGCGCCCAGCACGTCAAGTGAACTGCCGACGATGCTGACCACCGCGAGAGTGTGCTTGTCGATCATCATGGAATGTTGGCAAACTGGCCGTTCTTGAGGACCAGAAACGACTCGTGCTGTGCGCAAGCGATGAGCTGTTTCTTCGGGGTGTCGATGCCCTCATCCGTTAGTTGGAAAGTTCCATGGTGGATAGCGATGCTGGTCTTGGCGCCCAGGATCTCATGTGCTCTAACCGCCTCGTCGGGAGCCATATGCATGGGCGACATGATCCAGCGTGGTTCGTACGCTCCGATCGGCAATAACGCGAGGCGCGGCGATCCGAACTTTTCCCGAATCTGGGCGAAATGACCTCCGAACGCGGTGTCTCCCGCGAAATATACGAACCGTTCCTGACATTCGATCACATACCCGCACCATAGGGTCGTGTTGCGGTCGTAAATTCCCCGGCCTGAGAAGTGCACAGCCGGGACGCAGTGGATGGTGAAGCCCGTGAGTGACAATGATTCGCCCCAATCCACCTCGTGAGCGGGCCCTATATTCTCTGAGCGGAGCAGCCCAGCCCCGCCAGACGGAATAATGAATGTAGAATCTCCACGAGCCGCCAGCCGACGCAGTGCTGGTAGATCCAGGTGATCATAATGATTGTGGCTGATGAGCACGGCGTCGATGCACGGCAGATCCTCCCAAGCGACTCCCTGTTCTCTGTGGCGCCGCGGACCTATCCAGAACAGAGGACTCGCTCGTTCGGACCAAATTGGGTCCGTCAAAATGTTGGAACCCCGTTGCTGAAGGAGCACGGTCGAGTGGTTCACGAGGGTGGTTCGCAGTCCGCTGCCTTCCACGCGGCGGGGTGGTATGGATTGCTCGACGTCCGGAATGAAGCTGGCCGACGGTTCCGGCCGGCTGGTCAGCTTCCATCGGAGTACCTCAAGAAGCCCGGGCGCCTGCCGACCGTCCGGGTTGTAGAAACGCTTTCCGTCAAAGTGCTTCGGCCACCTCGGGTCGCTAGTACCCTCCTGCATGAATCACCTTCAATTTTCATTTTGGATCCCAGCTTCCTGGCAGTTTACACCCAGCCGCTAACTTTTCTCCCCTAAGAGATGGCCTTTCCTGTGAGAGCCGTCTTTAGGGGTAAGGGTAGGGAATCGCGGCCGCAAGGGACTGATAGATAGAAGGTTGGTGCGAAAGGGGGGACTCGAACCCCCACCCCTTACGGGACCAGATCCTAAGTCTGGCGCGTCTGCCAATTCCGCCACTTTCGCTCGCGATCAACCCTCTTTCCATTGGATAACTACTTCTCGGGCTTTGTCCAGCTCTCCTGTAGCTCCAGCCCCTGGGCAACCGAGACCGACTCTGGTTCGAGTTCAACGGACCTCCACCAGCACCAGCGACACATCATCGGAGGCAGGACCGGCGCTCCACGCGGCAACGCGATCGAGGAGGCCCTGCTGCATGTCGTTGAACGGCAGCAGCGACGTCTGGCGGACGAACTCGCGCACGCCCTCGACGCCGAGCCTCTGGCCGTGCGAGTCGAACACGTCGGTGATGCCGTCGGTATAGAGGACGATACGGTCGCCGGGCTCGAGCGCGACCTCGACAGTCGCTTCCCCACCCACCGCTTCGGTCACCGCACCGAGCGCCATACTGCGCGACTCCACGAGCCTCGGCTCCGCTCCCGGCTGCACCACCATGGCCGGCGGGTGACCCGCCCCGGCAAAGACCATGCGCCGGCAGTTGCCGTCGACCCGCGCCGCCGCCAGCGTGAAAAGAAAGACCGGGCTGCCGATGTGGTGCATCACGAAGCGGTTCAGTTGATGCAGTATCTCGCCCAGCGGCGCGCCGCGGTGCAACTGCGTGATGGTCTCGGAGTAGATGCGATTGGCGATGAGCGCCGAGCTGATGCCGTGGCCTGAGACGTCACAAACCATCAGATTCAGGTGCCGCTCATCGAGCGGGCTGACAAGGCCGAAATCGCCGCCAATCGTGCGCACCGGGCGATAGAACGCCTCCACCCGCAGAGCACCCCACACCAGCGACTTGGGCGCCAGGCTTTGCTGGATGCGGGCGGCAAGGATCAGATCCTGTTCGATCTCCTGGTGGCGCGCTTCGAGTTGCGCGTTGACGGTGCGCAGATCCTGTTGGGCGCGCTTCTGTTCCGAAATGTCGGTGGCGGTGACGATCGCGAAGCGCCGCCCCCCGGGTTCCTCCACCGACCGCGCGCTGATCACCACGGGCAGGCGTTCCCCGCTCTTGGTCGGCAGGAAGAACTCTTGCCGGCTGCGGCCTGTCTCTCGGGCCTTCTGGCGAAGCGCGTGAATCACCGTGAAGTCTTCCGGAGCGTAGTACGCTTGCCCAGCGTGCTTGCCAATGATCTCGCGGCGCGAAAACCCGGTCATCTCCTCGAAGACGGCGTTGACAAAGAGGACGCGGTCCGAATCGTCCGCAATCAAAACGCCTTCGTTCAGGGTTTCGAGAACGCACTCCATCTGCCTCAGCCATTCCGGGCTATCGATGGTCGCGCCACGCCCTTCTTCGCTCATCCCAGCCTCACTCCAGTATCTTACACCAGCACCCGGCGCGACTTCGCCGGACCTGCCTGCGCTCGCCATCGATTTCACGGCGTCCTTCGAATTTCGCTTCTTTTTCCGTTTCTGTTCTTTTCTTGTTTTTTCTTGACAAATGACCGCAAGCACGACATCTTAACAAGTTTCGGTTGCTGGCCGCTTTCTAGGGCGCGTCCCGGCCTGATATGATGATGGTACGAGTCTGCTTTCATGACCAGTGCTTCGATGGCGCTTGCGCCGCCGCGGTCTTCACTCACTTCTACCGCGCCTGCGTCAATCCCGCTGCCGAACTGCGCTACCACGGGCTGACGCACCGTGCCGGCCAGCTTTTCGATCCCCGCATCTTTGACGGCGACGAAAACGCCATCGTCGATTTCAAATACTCGAGCTCCGACCGCCTGACCTGGTGGTTCGACCATCACCAGAGCGCGTTCCTTACCGAGGCGGACGCCGAGCACTTCCGCCGCGACACCAGCCACCGGAAGTTCTACGATCCGTCGTTCCGTTCCTGCACCAAATTCATCGCCTACATCACGCGCCAGGAATTCGGCTTCGATTCCACGCCTTTGCAGGAATTGATCGACTGGGCCGACATCATCGACGGCGCCCAGTACCCGGACCCGCAGACGGCGGTGGAGATGCGCGAGCCGGCTACCCAACTCACGCTGGTGATCGAGGGCGCGCGGACCAAGGGTTTCGTGGCCGACGTCATCATTCCCGAGCTGATCGTCAGGCCCCTGGCCGAGATTGCGGCCCTGCCGGTTATTCGCCAGACCTTCGATCAGCTTTACCAGCGGCACCTCGAGTTTATCGACCTGATCCGGCGCCGGGGCCAACTCCAGGACGGCGTTCTCTTCTTCGACGTGGCGGACCAGGGGCGCGAGGGTTTCAACAAGTTCGTTCCTTATTACCTCTTTCCCGGCGCCGTTTACAACGTGGCCGTCAGCAGTTCCGAGGAGCGCACCAAGGTCGCCGTCGGCAGCAACCCCTGGAATGCCACGCCCAAGACGATCAACTTGGCCACCATCTGCGAACGTTATGGCGGCGGCGGCCATGCCAAGGTAGCCGCCATCTCGCTACCGCCGAACGACCTGCGGCGGGCGCGAGAGGTGGCGCAGCAGATCGTCGCCGAGCTTCGCGCCGACCTCAAAGCGGGAGTCGGGAATCGGGAGTAGGGAGTCGCGAAGATGCCTCCCGTTGCCGGTCTCTACTCCCTACTCCCTACTCCCTGATCTTCCTCCGCTTCCCACAAGACCGCGTACGTCTCCACCGCCGCGTCTCTCCCCTTCACCACCACGGGCGCCAGCCTCTCCGTAGGCAGGAGTCCGTCGACCAGGAGGCGGGTGGATTCGCAGACCAGGATTTGCCCGCCCGCCGCTCCGGCGCAGAGGCGCTGCCCCAGGTTTACCGCATCGCCTACCACAGTGTAGTCCATGCGCCTAGCTGATCCGATGTTGCCGGCGGTAACCAGGCCGGTGGCGATCCCGATGCCGATCTCGAGCCGCGGGCGGCCGCGATCCCCCCCGTCGTGGTTCAGCCGGGCGAGGGCGCGTTGCATCTCGATGGCCGTGCGCGCGGCGCGCGCGGCGTCGTCCGGCCGGGCCAGCGGTGCCCCGAACACCGCCATCAGGCCGTCGCCGAGGAACTTGTCCAGCGTTCCGCCGTTTTCGAAGATCACCTCCGTCATTTCGGTGAAAAACTCATTCAGCAATTCGACCACCGCCGCCGGCGGCATCTTCTCTGCCAGGTGAGTGAAGCCGCGGATATCGGCGAAGAGAATGGTGGCCGTCTGGTTTTCGCCTCCCAGCCGCACCTGGTCGGGATGGGCCAGAATCTTCTCCACCACGGGCTCGCTCAGGTAGCGCTCCAGGGCCGTCCGTTCCAGGGCGTGGCGGGAAAGCGCTTCGTGGGCGCGCGCGTTCTCCAAACTGGCGGCGGCCTGCGCGCCCAAAACGGAAAAGATGCTCAGCTCGTCCTGATTGAACGCCCAGGGCTTGGTGAGGCAGTCGACGTAGAAGATTCCGAAAAGGTTCTGCTTGTAGAGCAGCGGCGCGCACATCGCTGAGCGCGTGCCGGAAAGGCGCAGGCTCTCGCTCCCGGCAAAGCGCGGGTCTTCCGCCAGGTTGCGGATCAGCAGCGGGAGCCGCTCCGTGGTGACGCGCTCGATGAGGTGTCGGGAGAGCATCACGCCGGAAGCGCCCGCATTCAGCTTTTCGCTCCCGCCGGCTTTGGTCCGTACCACCGCCGGCTGGAAGCCCGCTTTTTCGGCCCGCAGCATAACGAATCCGCGCTCGACGTTGTCCATGCGAAACGCCAGTTCCAGGGCGCGTTCGGGGATGGCCTGGGGGGTGAGCGCGGGCGAGAATGCCTTGCCGAATTCCAGAAGCAATTTGAGCAGCTTGTTTTCCCTCTCCAGGCGGCGGAATTGCTCGTGCGCGGAGGCGGGCCGTTGCCCCGACCCGGACCGGGCGCCTGGGGAGGCCTCCCCGGAGGTGGCGCGAGTGATGCGATCGGCCGAAAGGTCGGGTGCGGCACCCTCGGCGGCGATTAAGCGGTCGATCTCGGCCGCCACGCCCGCGCCCGTTTGGATATCGAGTGGCGGTTCTCCCGCCGCGTCGAAAAGCAACTCGTAGACTCCGACGCTCAGGTGGTCTTGATCGGCGAGACGCTGCTCGCGCACCAATTTGCCGTTGACGGTGATCCCATTCAGGCTGTCGAGGTCGGTGACCACGGCGGCGTCGCCCGCCAGCACTGCGAGCCGTGCATGGTGCCGGCTGACGCTGGGGTCCTTCAACACCAAGTCGTTCGAGGTAGCGCGCCCGAGGGTGACGGTCGAGTTCAGGATCTCGAAGATCTGGGTCCGCCGGTTAGGATCGTTCGGGTCGGTGATGATCAGTCTAGCCATTCCTAGCAGTTCTCAGTACTCAGTTCTCAGCGCTCAGCTTTCAGCCGTCAGCTTCCGATTGGGGGCGGTCCGGTGGATTTGAGCGCGTTACGGCGATTGGCCGCCAGCCTGGCGGCGGAAGGATTCGCGGACTTGGAAGAAGCCATAAGCTTCCTGTCACCCTGGCGCATCGTCGTGGGCCACTCGGCTAGCTGACCGACATATTAAGTATAGAGAGAGGTACTAGATTTGTCAAGGAAGAAAAATGAGTCAGGAGAATTTGAAGAGGAAAAGCCGCGGACCCAGCAGCTCCGCTGGAATCCTCGCGTGCAGGTCCGCCTCGTACTCGTGTTTGCTAGAACCAGTGTAGCGGGGCGGCGGACGGCTATCAACATGGTTCATACCGTACCACCACGCGTTGGGGTGGCCGTGTGGCATTTTTGCAGGTACGATAGAACCATGACCGGAATCCAGTTCATAACGGACGAGAAGGGTCGCAAGACGGCGGTGCTTATCGACCTCAAGAGGCACAAGGCCATTTGGGAGGACTTCTGGGATGGCCTCGTTTCCGAGTCGCGCCGCAAGGAAAAGGGCATTCCGTACGAGGAATACAGGGCCAAGCGATTGAGGGACAATCATCAGCGTGGCTAAATACTGCCTCGAAATAAAGCCCTCTGCCGCGAAGGAACTGGACGCGCTGGACGATGCGCTATTTGCCCGGATCGACCGCAAGATTGTGGTGCTCGCCGAGAACCCACGCCCGCCAGGATGCAAGAAGCTCAGGGGGGTACAAGGACCACTGGCGCATCCGCGTGGGCGACTGGCGCGTTTTGTACCCATTGATGACGCTGCCAGACGCGTGAGCATTACCCGCGTCGCTCACCGCAGAGAGGTCTACGAGTCCTGACACGGATTGCGGCCCGCCGAAGAAGCCGCAGCTACCACTTTTTTGTCGCGCCTCTTTGCGTTTTCGGCTGACCGCTGATGGCTGGCTGCTGTCATCTCGCTCTTACTCCCGACCCGCAAGCGGCCTCATCCGGGAAACGATCTGCTCGCGCACCTGGGCGGAAAGCTTGTACACATCGTCCTTGGTCAGCCCGGCGGTGGGGATGGCCGGGTGGACGATCATTTCCGTTTGCCCGGCGCGCACGTGATAACCGTCCGGCTTGTGGACGTAGCGGGTGCCGTTCAGCGTGATCGGCACCACGGGCACTCCGGAGAGGATCGCGAGATGGAAAGTGCCGGCGTGGAAGGGCAGCAGGTCGCCGGTTCGGCTGCGCGTGCCCTCGGGAAACATCACCACCGAGACACCCGATCGAATTTTCTTCGCCGCGTCGTCGAAGCTTTTCATCGCCCCGCGCGGACGGCCACGGTCCACCGCAATATGTCCCGACCTCCGCAAATGCCAGCCAAGGAACGGCCAACTGAATAGCTCCCGCTTGGCCACGAACCGGAACTGCACGGGCAGATTCACGAAAAGGATCGGGATATCCATGGCGCTGGGATGGTTGACGCAATAGATGGCGGTCTCGTTCAGCCTCGCGTTTTCCAGGCCTTCCACGCGCACCCGAATCCCACTGGATTTCAGGATCAGCCACGACCAGGTGCGGGCCCAGAAGTGCTGCCAGCGCCCTTGGCTGTCAAAGAACGAGCCCATGACGGAGAATGTTCCGCACACCATGGTGTAGAGATAAATCAGCAGGTTGGTGAAAACCAGCGAGCGCAGGTAGCTGAGGTAATAGGCGAAGCCCTCATGGGAAGATTGAGCCATTGGGTCATTGAGCGATTGAGCCATTGAGAAGAATTCAGCCATCGGGTCATTGAGTCATTGAACGAAACCTCGCTACGCCCATACCGACGTTTCCTTCAATGGCTCAGTGACTCGATGATCAATTCCTACACCCCGGCGAGTTGGGCAGCGGCGCGCAAAGGGATCCTCCCTTCGAGCAGCGCCTTCTTGAGAGCTCCCACCAGGAACAGCGAACCACACGCCAGGACGACGTCGCCGGGCGCGCTGGCCCGCCGAGCAGCTTCGATCGCCCGCACCGGGTCGGGTTCGATCACCACCCGCTGCGGCCGGACGCCTGTCACCGCGAGAATCTGCTCCCCTGTTGCCGCTCGCGCCACTTCCGGCCGCGTCAGGTAAACCTCCTCGGCCAGAGGAAACAGGATCTGACTGATTTCTTCGATGGCCTTGTCGCGCATCGAGGCATAGACCAGTCGTAAGCGCCTGCCGGCCCAGTTTTCGCGTGCGAAAGCTGCCACTTCGCGCGCGGCCGCAGGATTATGCGCGCCGTCCACCACTACGAGCGGGCGATCGAGAATCGTCTCAAGCCGTCCCTCCCAACGGGCCCGGCGGACCCCTTCCACGATGGCAGAGCGCGGGATTCGCCAGCCGTCTTGGGCCAATCGCCAGGCGGCGCAGACCGCCGCCGCCGCATTCCGCACCTGAAACTTACCCGGAAGCGAGGGGGAAAGGCCGGCGTAGCAGTCGCCGTTCACCGCTAAGTCAAAACGGTAGCGGCCGTCGCGTCCCTGCACGTCGGAGATGAACGTGAAGTGCGAGAGCTCGATTAACGCAGCGCCGAGTTCCGCCGCCTGCCGCCGCAGCACCTCCACCGCGTCGGGATTTTCACAGCCCGAGATTGCGGGGCGATGTGGCTTCATGACTCCGGCCTTTTCTCCCGCGATCGCAGCGTGGGTGGTTCCGAGGAATTCCATGTGGTCGAGTTCGACGTTCGTGATCACGGCCACGCGCGGCTCGGTGACGTTGGTTGCGTCCAGCCGGCCGCCCATGCCGACCTCGAGCACCGCAAAATCCACCGGCGTGCGGGCAAAGTACTGGAAAGCGCTGGCCGTGAGGTGCTCAAAGAAGCTGGGGCGCAGTTCCAGAGCCTTGCGCTTCTCCAGCCTCTCAACCGCCTCGCAGACCTCGGTGAAGCAATGGGCAAAATCGTCGTCCGGGATTTCCCGGCCGTCGACGCGAATCCGTTCGTTGACCTTGATCAAATGGGGCGAGGTGTAAAGGCCGACCCGGTATCCCGCGCACTGGAGAATGCGAGCCAGTATGGCAGATGTGGAGCCCTTGCCATTGGTGCCCGCCACGATGGCGGTCGGGTACTTCTGATGCGGGCGGCCAAGTTCGGCCAGGATGGTTTCAATGGCGCGCAGGTCAAACTTGACGCCGCGCAACTCGTGGCCAAGATCGGTGAGATAGGTGAGTGAGTCAGAGTAGTTCATTCTGGATCAGAAGAGGAAGACAGAAGACAGAAGTCAGGAGTCAGAATGAAAACAAGGAAGAATTGGCGATTTTCGATTGACGATTGGAAGAGGAACAGGCCCGTAAAGTCGGTCCCCCCTCCCCTAATCGGTAGTCGTCAATGGCTAATGTCCCCTCTTCCTTCTGACTCCTGACTTCTGTCTTCTGTCTTCCTCTTCTGCTTGTCTTCCAATCGTCAATTCTTATCGTGCACGAGAAATCCCAGCACCCGAGCCAGGTAATCCTTTAACTCCGGGCGCGGCACGATCGCGTCCAGCATGCCGTGGGTCAGCAGGAACTCCGAGGTCTGAAAACCCTCGGGTAGCTTCTTATGGATAGTCTGCTCGATCACGCGTGGCCCGGCGAAGCCAATCAGCGCCCCCGGTTCGGCGATGTTCAAGTCGCCCAGCATGGCGTAGCTGGCAGTGACACCCCCGGTGGTCGGGTTGGTGAGCACCGAGATGTAGGGCGCCCTCACTTCGTCGAGCCGCGCCAAGCCGGCGCTGATCTTGGCCAACTGCATGAGACTGATAGCGCCCTCCATCATGCGCGCGCCGCCCGAGCAGGAGACTACGATCAGAGGGACGCGCTGGGCGATCGCCCGGTCGATGGCCCTGGTGATCATTTCGCCCACCACCGCACCCATGCTGCCGCCGATGAACTGGAATTCCATGGCGGAGATGATCACGTGTCGGCCGCTCAAACGGCCTTCGCCGGTTAGAAGCGCGTCCTTGAGTCCGGTGGCCTTAGCGGCTTTATGGAGCCGCTCGCTGTAGCTCTTGGTGTCCTTGAACTTCAAAGGGTCGTTGGAAGCCAGGGCCGAATCATGCTCGGTGAACTTGCCGTCGTCGAAGAACATCTCCAGGCGCGGCCGAGCCCCCAACTTGAAGTGATAGCCGCACTTCGGACAGCATAGCAGGTTCGATTCCAAGTCTCTCTTCCAGAGGATCTGCTTGCAGCCGTCACACTTCACCCACAAGCCCTCGGTCTGAACGTGCGTCTCTCCGTGCGGCTTTAGCGGCTTTTTGTCTTTGTTGAACCAGGCCATAGAAGAATTGAGTCATTGAGCCATTGGGTCATTGAGTCATTGAAGAATCGGCGCATCGAGCGATTTTGTGTTTTGGGCCATTCAACGAAGCGACTCTGCGAAGAAAGGGTCGTTTTCTCTTCTTCATCCCTTTCTTCAATGGCTCAATGACTCAATGGCTCAATGACTCAATTCTTCAATATTCTATGCCCCTTTGGGCCATGATTCCCTTCTGGTACGGATGCTTGATATCGCGCATCTCCGTCACCAAGTCGGCGACCTCGACGATCGACGGGTGGGCGTTGCGGCCCGTCAGGACCACGTGAACCATCTCCGGCCTGTGCTTCAGAGCTTCCACCACCGGCTCGGGGTCGAGCATTCGGTAACTGATGGCGTAGTTGATCTCGTCGAGAATCACCAAGCCGTATTCGCCACTCTGAATTTTCTCCTTCGCGAACTGCCACGCTTCTTCCACCAGCCGAACGTCCTCGGGGTCGGGCTTTTCCACGCCCACTTTCACGAATCCGCGTCCCATCGGCAAAATCTGGAAGTGATCCTCGCCCAGCATTTTCGCCGCATCCAGTTCCCCATAGGACCAGGAGCCTTTAATGAACTGGACCATCAGGACCTTGAGCCCCTGTCCCACCGCCCGCATCGCCAGACCCAGGGCTGCCGTCGTCTTCCCTTTGCCCGGCCCGGTGTGGACAATAATCAGTCCTTTTCTGCTTTCAGGCAAGCCCACCTCGCAGAAGCCATCAGCCCTCAGCAATCAGCAAGACAAGAAGAGAATCCACAGATTACGCAGATTTCACAGACTACCCAGCGCCCCAGGCTTCTTGAGATCAATTTGAGCAATCTGCGAAATCTGTGGATTGTCTTCTTCGCTTTCAATCGTCAAACGCTAACACGCCTATCGCGGGTACGGATACCCGCGCAGCATGGTAAACCCCCGGTAAATCTGCTCCAGAAGCAACGTGCGTGCCCAGTCGTGAGTCAGAGTCAAGCGCGAGAGCGACAGCAGCAGGTCCGCCTCCTCTCGGAAGGCCGAGGAGAAACCTTCGGGTCCACCCACCACAAAAACCAGCTCGCGTGTTCCATGCAGTGCGCGCTGGCCCAGCCACTCGCCAAATTCCTGGGAAGTCCACTCGCGGCCGTGACTATCCAACAGCACGGTGTAGCCTTCGCCGGCTCTTTCCTTCAAACGGTCCAGCAACCTGCGCTCGCTTGATGAAGCCTTCCCGCTGGCGTGGCCTTGCCCCCGTAACGGCGCCAACTGCTCAACCACCAACTCACCTAAGCGGGCAATACGGGCCTGGTAGTCTGCCTGCAACGCCCGCAGATGGGCATCCTTGGTCTTGCCTTCCCAGATCACGCGGATACGCATCACAGGACAATGATGAATGCTGAATTATGAATGCTGAAAAAAAGAAAAACCCTTTCGATTTCATCATTCATAATTCAACATTCATAATTCCGCATCCACCGGAATCTTCACCGCCTTCTTCCACAGCCGCTCCAGATCATAGAACTGCCGGGTGCGCTGGGAAAAAATATGAACCACGAAATCAAGATAGTCGAGCAGTACCCACTCGGCCTCGTGGCGGCCCTCAACATGAGCCGGAGAGATGCCGGATTTCTCCAACTCCTCGCGGATGGCCTCGGCGATCGCCTGAATGTGGCGTGTCGACGTTCCGCTGCAGATCACGAAGAAGTCGGTGAAGGAGCAGACGTCCTTCAGGTCGAGCACATCCAGGTCGACCGCTTTGCGGCCTTGAGCGGCGCGGACCACCTCTCGCAAGCGCGGCGTCAGCGTGGGGCTATTCTCTTCTTGACTGACCGGTATAAGCCCTCCTTCCGTATGTATTCTTCCACAAGCGGCGGCACAAAACCAGTGAGTTCGCGTCCGTTTCCGCCGGCCCCCCTCCCTCCGTTCTGAATCGCCGCGCGAATCCGGTGCGACGCGGCTGATACGTCGACATCGCGAAGAATGTACAACGTGGTTGATCGCAGCCGGATCGACTTCGGTTCCGGATCCCGACGCCCCGCGGGAACGATGTCTTCCGGGAGGATCTTCCAGATGTCGGCGGCGTTGAAACCGGGACGCGATACCACAATGAGGTTCACCAGATCCAGGAGGCGCCGGTAGTGCTTCCAATGAGGAAGGTCGAGCAGCGCGTCCATGCCGATGAGAAAATAGAGCCGGTCCCTGGGGCCCAGGCCGCGACAGGCCCGCGCACAAGTATCCACCGAGTACTGCGGGCGCGCGTCGCGGGTGGGAGCTTCGAGCAGCGAGGGCACAAACCGAGGGTCCGACGCGCAAGCCAGCGACACCATCGCATAGCGGTGGGCGTAAGGAGTCAGCTTCAGGCGATGCTTATGAGGCGGGTGCGCAGCGGGGACGAACAGCAGCTTATCGAGGGCGAACTCCTTCGCCGCCGCCTCGGCGACCCGCAGGTGGCCGCTGTGGATGGGATCGAAAGTGCCGCCAAAAAGCGCAATTTTCACCGATCGGGTTTTCCTTCGCTACCTCGGAACTGGAAGCGACCCTGGGGTATTTTGGATTTTCGATTTTGGATTTTGGATTGAAGACGGGAAAGCCCTTGGTTCTTAGATCGTGGCATGAAAGGGCCTTGGTTTCTGGTATACACCAAAAGCTAACGAACAAAGGGGGCGTTTCTCTTCAATCCAAAATCCAAAATCGAAAATCCAAAATGTCTTCACTCCGCACTCGTCGCTGGGCACTGCTCCTCGAGCATCGCCCACGTAGCCCGTTTCAGCTCATCCAATCCTTCGCCCGTGACGCAGGAGATCTCGTACAGGCGCTTGCCTTCGCGCCGGCAGAAGTCCCTCAACTCCGCCCGGCGCCGGCCTTCCACCGCCACATCGATCTTCGTCGCTACCAGCAGCATGGGCTTTTGTGCCATCACCGCGCTGAAGCTTTCAAGTTCATTGATCAAGACGTGATAGTCCTGGATGGGGTCGCGGTCGAGATCATCGGTAACATCAATCAGATGCAGCAGCACGCGCGTCCGTTCCACGTGCTTCAGAAAGCGCACGCCGAGCCCGCGCCCCTCGTGCGCCCCCTCGATCAAGCCCGGAATGTCCGCCATCACGAACGAGCGCTCTCCATCCACCGCCACCACGCCGAGGTGGGGTTCCAGGGTGGTGAACGGATAATCGGCGATCTTGGGTCGCGCCGCGCTCAGCCGCGAAACCAGCGTCGACTTCCCAACGTTCGGGAAACCTACCAGCCCGACGTCGGCCAGAAGCTTGAGCTCGAGTTTCAAGGTGCGCGATTCGCCCAGTTCTCCGGGCTCCGCCTTGCGCGGCGCCTGATGAGTGGAGGTGGCGAACCGGGCGTTTCCGCGCCCGCCGCGCCCGCCTTTGGCTGCCAACACCTGTTGTCCAGGCTTGTTCAAGTCCCAAAGTTTTTCGCCCGTCCCTTCGTCGAAGACCACGGTGCCCACGGGCAAGGTAATGGTCAGGTCCCCGCCGTCCCGGCCGTGCCGGTTGGAGCCTTCGCCGTGCCGGCCCCGCTCGGCTTCGAACTCGCGCTTGTACCGGAACTTCAGCAGCGTGTTGAGGTGCACGGAACTTTCGAGATACACGCTGCCGCCATTGCCGCCGTCGCCGCCGCTCGGTCCGCCACGGGGAACATATTTCTCGCGCCGGAAGGCGACGCAGCCATTGCCGCCGTTGCCGCCCGTCACCTGGATTTTGGCTTCGTCAATGAACACGGGAAGAAGAGGGACTAGGGACTGGAACGAGGAATTGCCGATTGCAGATTGCTGATTGAAAGAGAAGAAATGAATCCACAGATTACGCAGATTTCACAGACTCATGATAAGAAGGCGAAGGAAGCGAATTGAGCTGTTCTTATCCTGTATCTGTGTAATCTGCGAAATCTGTGGATTGGCTTCCTGTCTTTCAATCGGCAATCGGCAATTCTTCCTAGTTGGCCGACGGTACGAGGATGCTCACAAACCGACCTGAGCGCCCCTTGTCCTCGAACCTCACCACACCCGAGACCTTGGCATAAAGGGTGTCGTCGCGGCCCAGCCCGACGTTGTCGCCCGCCTTCAGCTTGGTGCCGCGCTGCCGGACGAGGATCGATCCGCCGCTCACAAACTGCCCGTCAAACCGCTTTACGCCTAACCGTTGTGCATTGGAGTCGCGTCCGTTGCGCGAACTCCCTAAACCTTTTTTGTGCGCCATACCTTGTCCCTATCCCTCAGTTTCGGCTTCGAGTGGTCGAATTGAGTGATTGGGTGATTGTATGATCGTCTGATTGAGGAAAAACAAGCCATTCAGCACCGTCTTCAATCGCTCAATCACCCAATCACCCAATCACCTAATCACTCAATGCTTTCAATCACCCGATGATTTCGTTGATGCGAATCTCGCTGTAGCCCTGCCGGTGGCCGGCGGTCCGCCGATACTGCTTGGAGGCCTTGTATTTCAGCACGCGGACCTTCGGCGCCCGCGCATTGCGCACGATGGTGGCCGTCACCTTGGCGTTCTCCACCAGGGGCACGCCTACCGTCAGGCTGTCCTTGCGGACCGCAAAGACGTGATTGAACTCCACCTCGGCGCCGGGCTCGCCCGGCAACCGCTCCACACGAATCAGGTCACCTGGCGAAGCTTTGTACTGCTTGCCGCCGGTTCGGAAGATTGCATACATAGTGTTGTCTCTCGCAGTGAAAGATCGAAACTTCAATTCTACAGGGTAAGGGTGGATTCTGTCAAAAAAGATCGAAAGGAAAACCACGTTTACGCCGTGGCCTTGTTCTGCATGCACTACAATTTCTGCCGGGTTCACCAAACGCTCCGCGTCACACCGCAATGGAAGCAGGGATCACTGATCAAGTTTTGGAGCATCGAAGAGATTGTTGAACGCGGTTGAGATGTAAAAATGGTCTTGACAGAGGCAGACTTCGCCCTTTACGCTAGGTAGCGTACAGGACGAATGAGGGCATCATTAACCAGGCAGACAATAATTGCTGCCGGTTCTTAAAAAACCCGTAGAGGCAGCGCGTTCCCTGAGTGACCGCAGGACCAATTCTTCTGACCTTGCCTTTTCGTCTTCAGGTTACGGCTTGCGGTTGAAAGAATCGAGAGGAGAGGCCATACTTTGAGAACATCCACCCTAGAAGAGAATAGGACCGAAGGGAATACGCCTCCGTCACTTCGCGAGGTGCGCCATTGTCCAGAGTGCGGCTCTCCGCTCATCTGTGCTCCCGTGTTGAAGTTTGCCCACTGCGGGGCACAGCGCGTATTGCGTTGCTTCGTCTATCGCGATGGGAAGGCGGGATACATAGCGGAGTGTGTTGATCTCGACCTCTTATCTCAAGGAAAGACCCAAGAGCAGGCTATAGGCAAACTTCAGGAGGCCACGTGGGGCTATCTTGAAGTTGTTTTTGGAGGAGGTTCAACCAGGGGCCTGGTGCTTCGCCCTTCACCGTTGACGGACCGTCTCCGCTATCGGCTTCACCGCATTGCAAAATGGTTTTCGTATGTTTTCGTATATTGTTCGCAGAGAACGCGACGAGCATTTTGTTCTGGACAGAACAAATCCCCCCAAGGTGTGCCACTGCTGAAGTGGGGCAAAAAAAGTATCCGCGCCTAAAGCCGCATGAAGTAACGTCCATCCTTGAAGCCCTAGGCTTCACTCTTAAGAGGCAGACGGGGTCCTATAGCCAGTATGAGTGTGAGCATGGCAAGGATGGAAACCGGCACGTCGTTACGGTAGACGTATCCGTAGATGAGTTTCGGGAACCTTTGATGAAAAGCATGATGCGCCAGTCGGGATTCTTACGGGAAGAATTCTACGGAGCGACCAAGCAAACCCGAAAGAAGATACGCTAGCTCTTCAGAACGGCAATTGGCTTGCCAAACTTTCCCGCCCCAAAATTCAAACTGTACCACTACCCAGCACGCGGCGGTGACTCTGTTTGGTGTAGGGACGATGTCCCCATCGCCGCTCTGGTCAGGATAGGAAGCTCGGCGGTGAGGACACCGCTGCTACAAGACCTCCAAACTAAGTGGTACATTTCACAAATACGGTGACGATGCACGCGGGGTTCGGGGTTCGGGATTCGCAGAACAAATTCCCGAACCGCAATCTTCCTCCGCGAATCCCGAACCCCGAGTCCCGAACCCCGGAATACGTCACCGTAATTATGAAACACCAGGGCTTAGTCACTACCCAGCAAGCAGAGGTTTTGGATTTTGGATTGAAGCGGAAGCCCCTAAATGGCACAATGATCCGATGACTCAATGATTCAATGGCTCAATTGTTCGTCGAACAACTCGGCCTATTTGATTACGCGGAAGGGCTCCGCTTACAACGGGAAAAAGTAGCGGCGCGGAAGGCCGGCGCGATCCCGGATACGCTGCTGTTGCTGGAGCATCCGCACGTCTATACGTTCGGCCGCAATGCCAAGCGCGAGCACCTGCTGATTTCGAACCAGCACGCGGCAGCCTTGGGCGCTCAAGTGTTTGAGACTGACCGGGGCGGCGACATCACGTATCACGGCCCGGGTCAATTGGTGGGCTACCCCATCCTGGACCTCACCCAACACCGGCGCGACATTGCTTGGTACATGCGCTCGCTGGAAGAGGTCTTCATCGAGGTGGCGCGCGAGTATGGGATCGAGGCCGGCCGGGTTCCCGGAGCGACAGGGGTCTGGGTGGGCAACGACAAGCTGGTAGCGATGGGTGTCCACGTCTCGCGCTGGGTGACGTCACATGGGTTTGCTTTTAACGTAAATACGGACTTAAACTATTTTGGTTGGATCATTCCCTGCGGCCTGCGCGACAAGGGCGTGACGTCCCTGGAGAAGTTGCTGGGACGGCGTGTCGAAATGGAAGCCTTGACCGAGCGAGTGATACGTCATTTTGCCGGAGTCTTCGGCCTGGAAGTAGCGGCGGGCTTTAGCCCGGCATCTTATCCAGCGACGGCCCGGTAACGGGGGAGCCTCTGAGCTAAGCAGGAATCAGGAGTACGAACCATGAAAAGGAAGAAAGTAACGTCTTTTAAGGGTCTCGAGCTTCGCCGACCAAACGGAACATGGCAAGTCGGCCATGCCGAACGGTGGGTTGAAAAATACGTGTTACGGATTCCTGCCGGATGCATTAAGATTGGGCGGCCGGACGGCCAACCGACAAAGCCCACCGATACAATCGGATCGTTGTGTGCTGCGGCTAAACCAAAAAGGCAACGAGAGCATGTTATCGCTGGCGAATTAGGATGGGAGTGCGACCACTGTGGGAAGCCCATCAAAGTGGATGAAGAGTTTGTCATCGCCGAGCACGCCTTGGAGGACGGCACAAAGACGCGGGAATGGCTCACCACATCGGTTGCCACGAGGACGCCCTCCGCAAAGTGAAGAAAGCCGAGCCACGACGAGCGAGACTCGCAGCTGCCAGAACCAGCCCCAGCCGAGGGGAGTCGCGAGGCATTGCTTGATTCCCAATTGTGGGCATTGAGCCTATGTGACATGACTTTTTTCGGACCGAACCCAAATTTTATTGAAATCAATCGAGATCTTGGCTTAGGTTTTTCGATACGAACCCATTTGGCCTGCATGCTAATGAAAACAAATAGTATATTTTTCTGAAAGCCACCATCTGATTGAAGGTTAAGGGAGTTAAGCTAGAATGGCTTCTTTGTTCATCGTTGAACGGTTCAGAACCCTGACTTCCCGGATTGATATAGATTTCGGCTTGACAAGCAACCGTTACACCGGGCGTTCTCCAGTCCAAAATGCAAAAATCCAGGACAATTCACGCGGGGGAGAAAGTCGATTTTCATCGGACCGAACCCAAATTTTATTGATATCAATAGAGATCTTGGGTTAGGTTTTTCGGTACGAACCCATTTGGGCTCCATGTTGATGAAAACAAACGGCGTACTCGATGGAAAGCCATCAAGTGATTGAAAAATAGGATGGTTACCAGTCTTAGGTTGTCAGTTCTCAGTAGGGACAGCCTCGGGCTGCGGTAGCTGGGGAGTGATGACTGAAAACTGACGACTGGAGACTGAAAACGGAAAACTGAGAGCCGAATGGCGATCAAACTGACGAGCGATCAGATTCACGACCTGTACTACTACATGCGCCTCAACCGCCGGGTCGACGAGCAACTATCGACGCTCTACCGGCAGGGCAAGGTGGTGGGCGGGGTCTATTCGTCGCTGGGCCAGGAGGCGATCTCGGTGGCCGCGGCCTACGCCCTTCAGCCAGAGGACTTCCTGGGCGGCATGATTCGCAACGTCGGGGCGATGCTGGTACGGGGTTTCCGGCCACGCGACGTCTTTATGCAATACATGGCGCGGGTAGGCGGCCCCACGGCTGGCCGCGATGCCAACACCCACTTCGGCGATCTCCAGCGAGGCGTGGTGGCCCCCATCAGCATGCTCGGCGAACTGGTTCCAGTGCTGGCGGGTATCGGCTTGGCGGCCAAGATCCGAGGCGAGAAGCGCGTGGCGCTGACCTTTGTGGGCGACGGGGCCATGAGCACCACCCCCGTGCACGAGGGACTGAACTTCGCGGCAGTGAAGAGATTGCCGCTGGTGCTGATCGTGGAAAACAACGGCTGGGCGTACTCGACACCAGTGAGCAAGCAGTCTGCCACCTACCATCTTGCGAGCCGCGCCAAGGCTTATGGCATTCCTTCCCGGGTAATCGAAGGGAACGTGGCGCTGAAGGTTTACGAGGCCACGGCCGAAGCGGCGGAGTGGGCTCGACACGGCCACGGCCCCACGCTGATCGAGTGCAAAACCATGCGGATGAAGGGTCACGCCGAGCATGACGACGCGCGCTACGTGCCCCGGGAACAACTTGTCTACTGGCAGAACTTGGACCCCATCGCGCTCTTCAAGAGGGCCGTGAAGCGCAAGAAACTGATGACCAAGGAGGAGTGGTTGGCCATCGACGAGCGCGTGGAGCAGGAGGTGCGCGAGGACCTGGAGGCCGCGGAGGCGAGTCCGTTCCCGCCGCCCGAGGGAGCCGCGCGACCGGTTTACAGCATCGGCTGAGCAAAAGAGAATTGACAGCTCGCAATAGGTGTGCGACCTGAGAGTGCAAAGAGTTTCCGAGCCTCGATACCTAAGAAAGGACTTGGCTTTTCTATAATTATATGATAGGCTTGTTTGTATGATGAAGCCACCAGTCCGGCCCACGGCTTGGCATGCCACGGTAGAGTGGCTACAGCGAATGAGCCACCTGAATTCGAGGGTGGTCCTTGGCCGCGCATGGTTACCGATATGGTTGAATTGAGAAAATTCATCTCCGTTCGACCTGCGGGAGGCCTCTCGGGTTTTGTCGGGCAAGTGAAACGTGGCGAGGGCGATCTGTTGATTCTAAGATGGTTATTTGCCAAGCTTCGGCGGAGAACGGGGGAAGGCTTGCTCAATCTAAAGGACTTGCTAACCGTGTTTTCGCCGAGCCTTAAGCGCTTATTTTTGTTTTTGATGCAGAATCTTACCGAATTTTACCATTTTCTGTCAAAAACGCGCATGAACACGGCAGAAAACAGCAGTTTTTCGCGACCCATTTTACTAAATGGCGGCAGGTCCTGAGGCTCCTGACAAGCTATGGCCGGCGCGTCGCCACGCTCTTCCCGGCGTAACCGAAGATAGAGCAGGAAGGCATGTGGCGCTTACAGTCAATCAGGGAATGTGGCGCGGGTTGGATCGACGGTGTCGCCGGCAAGAATGGGACAGTTTATGGGACCTCGTAGCTTGCTGGCTCACGACTGCCCGAGAGAGATATGCGACGCTTTACACTAAGGCCCCTGAATCGTGGCGCGGCTCTGAAGGGTAGGCACAAGGTGGACGACGCCGCGCTGGTCAAGATGCTCTATGCCCTGAAACTAACACGCGAGGCCGAGTCGCGGATCGAAAATGTGCTCTACCGCCAGGGCAAGATTGTGGGAGGCGTCTACACCGGCCGCGGCCAGGAGGCGATCGGCGTTGGATCAGCGATCCAGTTAGCGGAGGGCGATTGGGTGCTGCCGAGCCACCGCGACTTTTCGTCTTTTTTCCTTCGCGGTTTCTCCCTGCGCCAGATCATGGCCAACTGGATGGCGCGCGCCAACACGCCCACGCGCGGACGTGACAACACGCTTCACTTGGGCGACTTGAACCTGAGGGTTATTCCCATCATTTCTCCCCTGGGCGATACTTTGCCCGTCGCCTGTGGCGTGGCCATGGCGCTGAAACGGCGAGGCCAGCGCCGCGTGGTGCTGGTGCACTTCGGCGAGGGCACCACCAGCCGGGGCGACGTGCACGAGGCCATGAATATGGCGGCCGTGATGCAGTTGCCCGTGGTCTTCATCTGCAACAACAACGGTTATGCCTATTCCACTCCCGCCACCCAGCAATTCCTGGTGAACAAGCTTTCCGTTCGCGGACCGGCCTACGGGATGGTGGGCTTCACCGTCGACGGCAACGATGTTCTGGCGGTCTACGAGGCGGTGCGGCACGCCATCTCCCACGCCCGGAAGGGCTTGGGGCCCACTTTCATCGAGTGCAAGACCTTTCGGATGGCGGGCCACTCGGCGCACGACGCGGCCGAGTACGTCCCACGCGAGGTGCTGGAGCGAGAGGCCAAGAACGATCCCATTCCGCGCTTCGAGCTGACTCTGCTGGGGAGCCGGGTGGTGACCCACCAGGACCTGCAGGACCTGGAACAGAAGATTCGCGACGAGATCGACGATGCCGTAGCCTATGCTGAATCGAGCCCCGAGCCCGAAGGCTCCACCGCCGTCGAGGGTGTTCTCTGCGGCGCGGACTGCTGGTGGAAGAAACCGATCGACCGCGACGAGCAGCGGCTGGCTTCGGCCACGGCGTCGCGGGAGCTGCACGGTACTGATGATTGAAGACATTTGGTGATTGAGCGATCGGGCGATTGAGCGATTGGAAGGAGTGGCCTTCAATCACCCAATCAACCGATCACTCAATTATCCGACCGCTCAATCACTGAATGGGCGAGGTAAGGATGCCGGTTCTAACCTACTTGGAGGCCATTCGCCAGGGCATCTGGGAGGAGATGGAGCGCGACGACTCCGTTTTCCTGCTGGGCGAGGACATCGGTGTCTACGGCGGCGCGTTCAAGGTGACGGCCGGGATGTTGGAGAAGTTCGGCGCCGACCGGGTCATCGACACGCCCATCTCCGAATCGGCGATTGTGGGCGCTGCGGTGGGAGCGGCGCTCGTGGGCATGCGCCCCGTGGTCGAAATGCAGTTCATGGACTTCATCGCCTGCGGCTTCGACCAGATCGTCAACATGGCGGCCAAGATCCACTACCGCTGGGGCCCGGCGGTGCCCATGGTGATCCGCGGCCCCTCTGGGGCGGGCGTTCACGGCGGCCCCTACCATTCGCAGTCGAACGAGATGTGGTTCGTTCACACGCCAGGCCTCAAGGTGGTGATGCCCTCGACGGCTTACGACGCCAAAGGGCTGATCAAGGCCTCCATCCGCGACGATAACCCGGTGATCTTCTATGAGCATAAGTTCCTCTATCGGCGCATCAAGGACGAAGTGCCGGAAACGGATTACGTGGTGCCGCTGGGCAAGGCGCGCGTGGCCCGCGAGGGCACCGATCTGACCGTGATCACCTACGGAGCTATGGTGTGGACGGCGATTGAGGCTGCCACCGAGCTCGAGAAAGAGGGCATTTCGATGGAGGTGGTCGATCTGCGCACGCTGCTGCCCTATGATGAAGAAGCCGTGTTGGCGAGCGTGCGCAAGTGCAGCAAAGTGTTGCTGCTGCATGAGGACACCAGGACGGGCGGCATGGCGGGCGAACTCGCGGCGCTGATCGGCGAGAAGGCGTTCCAGGACTTGGATGGTCCGATTGTGCGGGTCACGGCGCCCGATACGCCGGTGCCTTTTGCCCCACCGCTGGAGGAATACTTTTTGCCAAATGCGAAGAAGGTGGCTGAGGCGGCAAGGAAGTTGGCGGCTTACTGAGTAAGAGGTAGATGGTAGGAGGTAGACTTGCAGACGGGGAAAGAGTAGATGGTAGGAGGTAGACGGCAGATGGGGAAGAAGCTTTTTTTCGGTCTGGCGTCTATCCGGGAAAAGGAAGCTAGCGGCTTACTGAATGGGGTAGATAGCATGAGGTGGACGATCGATGGGGGAAAGAGCCCTTATTCCGTCTACCGTCTACCATCTACGATCTACCGTCTACCTTCTTCCCGAAGCGCAGGCAGACACTAATGAACCGAGGTAAGAATGGCCACTAAGGTCATCATGCCCCAGATGGGGGAAAGCATTGCCGAAGGCACAGTCACCAAGTGGCTGAAGAAGGTCGGCGACCGCGTCGAGCGCGACGAGCCCCTTTTCGAGATTTCCACCGACAAGGTGGACGCGGAAATTCCTTCGCCTGCCGCCGGGGTCTTGACGCAGATTGTGGTGCACGAGAACCAGACGGTGGAAGTGAACACCGTGGTCGCGGAGATCGATGGGGAGGACGCTGGCATTCAAGCGGACGCACCTGCGGCGGAAGCGCACACCGCCACACCAGCGCCTGTGGCGGCCTCCGGTCCGCCACCACGGCTGGCCGCGCAACAAGAGGTTGTAGGTCGGCCGGAGGAAGGCAGGGCCGCCCCTTCCTCGCCATTGGTGTACAACCTCGCCAGAGAACACAACATCGATCTCAGGAATGTTCGTGGTACCGGCCTCGGCGGCCGCGTCAGCAAGAAGGACATTCTCGCCTACATTGCGCAAGTGGAGCGCCGGAGCACCGCCGCGCCATCAACTACGACTACCCCGGTCGGCTTCGAGCCGACACCCGTGGTCGCGCCGGCGATAGCTCCTCCACCCGCTGCTCTTGCAGCCTCGGACGCGCCGGTGGCCGCCCCCGCGCCTCGCCCTGTTGCTTCGCCCCCTCCGCCCGGGGTTTCTGCTGATCCCACGCGCGTAGTACCGATGACGCCCATGCGCAAGCAGATCGCGGAGCACATGGTGCTGAGTCGCCGCACCGCCGCCCACGTCTCCACCGTTTTTGAGGTCGAGATGACGAGGGTGTCTGAGACCCGCGCTCGCTTCGCCGCCGAGTTCGAGCAGCGCCACGGCGTGAAGCTCACCTACACGGCTTTCTTTGTGCGCGCGGCGGTGGAGGCGATCAAAGAGTTTCCCATCTTGAACTCGTCGGTCAACGCCGCCACCATCGTCTACCATCGCGATGTCAACGTCGGCATTGCCGTGGCGCTGGAGACGGGGCTGATCGTGCCCGTCATCAAGCGCGCCGGCGAAATGGACTTCCTGGGTGTGGCGCGCGCCATTCAGGACCTTGCCGATCGCGCCCGCACCAAGCGCCTGAGCGTGGACGACGTGCAGGGCGGCACGTTCACCATCACCAATCCCGGCATCTTTGGCAGCCTGTTCGGAACGCCGATCATCAACCAGCCCCAGGTGGCGATCCTCGGCGTGGGTACGATCGAGAAACGCGCAGTGGTGCGCCACGACGCCATCGCCATTCGTCCCATGGTTTATCTGGCGCTCTCGTTCGACCACCGGGTCATCGACGGCGCGGTGGCCGACCAGTTCATGGGGCGTATCAAGCGGGGGCTGGAAGAATGGGAGGAGCCGGTGCTCTAGAAGAATTGCCAATTGCAGATTGCCGATTGGCGATTGCAAGAGATGAGTCGGCAAGCCGCGCGGCCCTTTCGATAGGCCATTAAATCGTCAAATGAGCCCTTCTTCCAATCGTCAATTCTTCGGAAGGGCAAGGGTTTGCCGAGTTACTAGCCTACGTAACTGGTGATTAAGTTGATTTCGAGTCGCGCCGGAAGGAATCGAGGGTCCACACGTCTTGCTCTTCAGAATGACGCAGGACGTAGAGATGGCCGTCGTCGGCGCGGACGCGGAAGCAGCGGTATCCGACCCCATACCACTGGTCGAGCACTTCCTTAACTTCGCGGGTCTGCGCGCCCCGTGTCAGGGCCGTAAAGCGCAACGGTCGCTCGTCGGCCTTGTAGCCGGAGTAGCACTCGACTTTCAGAATGAGGCTCATGTTCATTGCCGACCAGCGAGGGACGAGGATCACAACGTGAGATCCTGCCGTACCGACTGGGCAAAGTCGTCGATGCCGGAAAGCGGCTGGATCGCAATTCCGTTCTCCTCGAGCAGGCTCTGCGTGTAGAGCGCCGGCGCGACGCCAGACTCGGCGCGCGCTCCCACCACCGCCGTGAGGTCAGCCGCTTCGCTCTTCCGCACCTGTTTCACGGTGAAGACGAGAGCCGTAGCCAGCGTGGTATCGCGTTTGAGCGACAGGGCGTGGATAAACTTGATGCGCGAGTGGGGCGAAGGCGTATCGAGACTAGCGCCGTTCGTGATCAGCCGGTACCCGTAGTCGAAAACGAATGGGTCTCCTTTGCCGGTCCACTGTGCGGCGGGAATGCGCTTTTCGATCCGATCCCACGCACCGGCCCGCACCAGCGCCGCCGTGAGCCGTTGCTTGATTCTTATCCGAGTGTCATCCCGCCCCGGACCTATCGAGGGCGCGCCTACATAGCGCGCAAACAGGCTCTGGATTTCGCCTTGCGGATCGGAAAGCAAGCAAGGGCGAGGGTCGCTCACCTGAATCAGATTGGAGTATGACTCTTGCATCTCCCGGATGTAGGCCTCGAGATCATCGCCGCGCCGGTCAATCTCGTCGTCGAAGTGCTGCGGCAGCGCGCGTAGCAACTCGAGGTCGGCCTGGGGGTCGAGTCGCTTAACTCGGTGGAAGTCGTCGGTGAGAACGCAGCCAAGGTACTTCTCTTTCGGACTGTGCAGAAACACCCCGAGGTTGAGTGCCTCTTCGCGCCGCAAGTCGGGCACGTAACGTAGGAGGAAGAAGGAGCACCGTTTTAGTTTGGGTTCGTCGCTCATCAGTCGCCACGGAAAGCAGTAGGCAGTATGCAGTCGGCAGCAGGCAGAAATCAGTCGGCAGTGGGAGTGGACTGAAAGTAGCAGCAACGTCGGACTGCGCCGTCAGTGCCTGCCGACTGCTCTCTGCCTAATGCTCTCTGCGACTGCTTTCAGCCTACTGCCGACTGCTCTCTGCCTACTGCCGACTGCTCTCCTCACTCCCAGTTTGGAAACGGGTGCCAGGCGCTGTTCTTGGCGTCGATCAGCGCCTGTCGCAAGCCTCGCCGCCGTTCGTAGAGTTGCCTGGCCAACTCGTGTAGTTGCTCAGGCGCGTCGTCGCACCACTCCTCGGGGATTCCCTCCACGCACTCTTCCAACGCGGCCGTCTCCAGGTTCTCGATGGTGGAGAGAAAGGGCTCAAACGACTGCAAGTCTCGAACCCCTTCGTAGACCAGCCGGCGCGGATAGAGGCCGCGCAGCGGATTATCGGGGAAGTTCCACTCACCGTCGTTGAAACAGAAGCCGTGATCGATGAGCCAAGCGGAGTACGCGGCATCGACGGTCGAGCGTTGGAAAACCACCTGACGTCCGTCGCAGTTGCAGGTCCACTTGTCGAAGACGAGAGCGCCCGTGAAAACTGACTCCAGGTTGGCCACACGTCGAAGCAGGCGGTCCGGCAGGAAGTCCACAACTTGGGCCTCGCCGGCAGGTCCGGGATACCGCGACCCGAAGTGCAAACCCGGACCGCAGTCATGCTTCGTGGTGTTTCCGGGATTAGAGAGATCCTGGGGCGGGCTTTGCCGGACGAGCGCCGTCGGTATCTCGACGAATGCCGCCGGAGGTACCGGAAGTCCGATCAGGGCTGCAAGTCGCGCCGCCAGCATCTCGTTGGCAAGCACGCGCACGTGCTGAGGGTTGTCGCGGAACTTGACGACATAGCTCTCCCCATCGTCGCAAACTACCAAATGAGGCCGTGAAGCGCCGCGCATCGGACGCACAAACTCCACAGCTCGGACTTTCAGAGCCCGGATCTCTTTCCGCTGGACGGGCCTTCGGTCGGATGGTTTGACCATTCGCAGACGATGCCTGGATGGCGGAATCACCGGCTTCAGGTGTACCCCAAAGTTCGGGACCTGGAGACGGCCCTGCCATGCCCTCCACGATACAGACGCGGCCATCCGACGCCGTCGTCAGCCGCATACGGGAGGTTCGGCCGACGCGGCCGTCCCGCCGAGGCCCGACCCAACTGTCTCAAGCGGCCGACGCTACCTCCTGCCCGGCTTGCCTTTCTGGGCAGGCTTCTTGGCCTTCTTAGCCGGTGGTTTTGCCTTAGGCTTCGCGGCCGGCGGCTTCTTCGCTTTCGCCTTAGGGGCCCTGAGCGCCGGGGACGGCTTCGCCTTCTTCTTGGCGGCTTCGGCCTTTTTCATCGAGGCGCGTTTTGCGGCCCGCGGGGCGGGCTTGGGCGCGGCCGGCGGCGGAGGTTCGCTGGTAACTTCCGATGCCGGCTCGATGCTCACTTCCGTTTCCTCAATCTCGTAGGACACATCGTCGCCGACCTCTTCTCCCTCTTCTCCAGTTCCCTCTTCCGCCTCTTCCTCCCGATAATCGGAGGAGATCTCTTCTCCCAATTCATTCATGTTGTCGCCCGCGTTGTCATCTTTGTCGAACGCCATGCCTGCCTCCTACACATTTTTCTAAAAGCAATCCTCAGCGCTCCTGGTGCGCCAGCGGCTGGACAACCGCCTCACTATGCGGATATACCACCCGTGAGCGTCCTGTCAAGTCCAATCGTAGAAGAATGTAGTCGCCGGAGAATCTCCGAACTACGCTGCGTTCGTTTCAACTCGCGAGCGTCGAGCCCTCTTCCGTGCCAAGCCGTCCGATCCTCGGCTGTGCAGCCTACGAAGGTAGCCCAACCGCCGAAGATCGCAAGGGCCGGCAATGACGTGCGGCGCCGCGTTTGCACTCCCGCGCGTTTCCGCCGCTGCTACCTGCTCAGTTCGGTCTCCGGCACGAGTTCCGACCAGACGCCGGCCTTGGCCAGTACCCAGTAAACCACGAAGCCTGCGACGAAGGACCAAAGCACCGCGGGTCGGTCCGCTTTGATCAGGGCCTCCGGCATGCCGGGGATCTTGTCCGCAATCCCAATCACAAAGCCAATGGCCCAGGCGATGTATCCCGCCCAGTTGATCCCCTGCCGGGGACCCGACCACCTATATCCCGCCAGGATGTAATCCGCAGCCATCGCCCCGCAGATGGGGCCAAAGGATGCGCCCACGATCTGGAAAAAGGGAATGAGGTTGTTAGCGACACCGGTGATGGCCAAGATCGCCCCAATGGTGACGCCAACCGTGGTGGAGACGCTGCGAGGAATCTTCGGCAGCATGGTAGCAAAACTGTTGGCGGCGATGAAGGTGCAGAAGCACGTAGGCGCCACCGACGCGGCGGCAAACAAGAAGAACATGATCGAGGCCAGGCCCGTGACGCTCGAAATCGCGGCCGTGTACGCGTACGGATCATCCGGGGCACCAGGCTTTGGAAACGTGGTGTGCCCAGCGGCGCCGAGGTGGCCCGCGACCGAGAGAAGAGTCAATCCGCCCGCGACCAGAACGGCCAGCGCGATCCCGATCAGCCCGCCCCAGAAGACGTCGTTGCGATTCCGGCTGTTCATGCCGAAGTCGGCGCCCGCCGCGCCGGCGGTAGCGAAGAAGCCGATCACCAGCGCCAGCACAGTGAGGAAGCCGTTCCACGGATCGCTCTTGGGTGGCTCGAAGCTGGAGATGCCACCCCAGTTGGCGAAGAAGATCACCAGGATCATGAGGAGCGGAAGCCAGTTGAGGAGCTGCGCCACTCGCGCCACGTAGGCGATCCCTTTGATGGCCACCCAGGCCAGCACGTAAGCCCAGATCAGGGCGACGATGATGTAGAGCGTCCGAGAGCTATTGTGCAGGCCCTGGAGAATGTACGACGTCGCCACCGACGTGGCCACGGCGAACCAGCCGATCTGCAGCAGGCCCATCAGAAGGCCGGGCATCACGTAGCCTCCTGCGGTCCCGAAAGTGGAGGTGCCCACGACGTACAGCGGCCGCCCCGTCTGCATCCCCAGCATCCCTGGCGCGTAGTAATAAAGGGCGAAGCAGAGCAAGCCCGCGACCAGCAGTCCCAGCAGGCAGACGCCGACGCCGGCCTGCCCCAGTGGCGGCCCTGCCAGGCCTACGTAAAAGCCGATCCAGAGAAAAATCCCCGCATACGCGGGCGCTGTGTTCTTGTACCATGGGGCCCGATTCGCAGCCGGGTTCGGAACCGAAGCCGTGACGTAGTCCGGAAGCATAGTGGCCATATCAGTTCCTATGTTGGCGTGACAGTCGAACTGATCAAGGCGGCAAGCATATTCAGGTACCCGGGCAAATGCAAGAGCAACTTGCCGTCAGCAGCGCGGCCTTTTTCTGTCATCGTGCGCGGGTGGCTGTATTCTCCTGTCACCCAGCCAAGAATCGGCGTAGAATTATGCGGTCTTCACGACGAAGCCCTCCGCGAGGAGGCGCCAAAGGAGCCGAACAATGCTCAAAGAGTTTAAGGAGTTTGCCATGCGTGGCAACGTCCTCGACATGGCGGTCGGGATCATTATCGGGGCTGCCTTCGGAAAGATCGTCACTTCCATGGTGAGCGACATCATCATGCCGCCAATCGGCTTGATCCTGGGGAAGGTCGATTTCTCAAACCTCGGCTGGATCCTGCCGCGTCAGGCCCACTTTGACACGCTGGCCGACGCGAAGAAGGCGGGCGCCGCGGTCATCGGCTACGGGACTTTCCTGAACACGGTTATCGACTTCCTCATTGTTGCCCTGGTTGTGTTCTTGCTGGTCCGACAGGTGAACCGAATGATGCAGCCCAAACCCGCCGCGCCGGCAGCGCCAACCACCAAGGACTGCCCGTACTGCTTCTCGGCCGTTCCCATCCGGGCGACGCGCTGCCCGCAGTGTACCTCGGAGCTCAAGGCGGTCGCTGGAATCTAGTCTAGTTGGGCGGCAAGCGCCGTGCTGCTTTCTGCCTACTCATCCTTCTCTAGTTCTTCCGCAAATACCTTGAACCCCGGGTTAGGCGGGAACATTTCCGCCAGCAGGCTCATGCGGCGGCGCAATTGGACGAGGGGCAGGTGTTCAGGGCCGACCCGGATCTGCACGTCGTGCCATAGCCCGTGCAGGTACTCGGCCACGGTTCCGACGAGGGAGATGTTGCGGTAGTTTTCGAACTGGCCGGAACGCCGGTGGGCGGTGCGAGCCTTGATCAAGGGAATCTTGGCGGCGTACGCGTCCTCATCGATTTCCCCCTTGATCCCCTCGCGTAGTTCCTCTTCCAGCATCAGCGTGTACCGCTCGGTCTCTTCCGGCGTCAGCTTGCCACGCAGCAGTTCCGCCACGCTGGCCAGAAACTCGAAGCCGGTATCGTGCGCGTCGAGTTCGCGGCACGCGAGGACGATGTGGACCCAGCCGTCCTGCTCCAACCACACTGCCGAATGACTCTCGCCCTTGGGCTTCGTGAACGAGACGAGATCGCCCATCTCCTCGCAAGCTACGTAGGGCACCAGCAGCAGGCGCACTTTGCCAACGCGCTGGGCGATGGCCGCGGGCACGGACTGCGCCGGTTCGCGCACCATCGTGCGCTCCTCTGCCGGCGTGAGCAGTACGCCCGAATGCATCTCCCATTCGTGGGCGAGGTGCGAAACAGGAATGTGCGGCTCTCGGATGTACTCCGAAACCAAAATGACTTCACGCGAAGAAGCCGAGGGATCGTTCAACGGGAAGCCCCCATAAAAAGAGAATCTCTTGCCATGCCTATTCTGAGCGATTACCCCGCTCGTGTCCAGAGCGCGCCGTCAAAGCGGGATGTTTCCGTGCTTCTTGGCCGGATTCGTATCGCGCTTGTTTTCCAGCATCCGCAGAGCATTGGCCAGCCTCGGGCGTGTGTCGCGTGGCTCGATGACGGCGTCCACGTAGCCGCGCTCGGCGGCGATATAGGGGTTGGCGAAACGGGTGCGGAACTCCTGGATTTTCTCGCTCCGCAAGGCTTCCGGGTCAACGGCCTTCTCGATCTCGCGCCGGTAGACGATGTTGACCGCGCCTTCCGGACCCATCACGGCAATCTCCGCCGTAGGGTAGGCGAAATTCACGTCCGTGCGGATGTGCTTCGACGCCATCACGCAGTAGGCGCCACCGTAGGCCTTGCGCGTGATCACCGTAATCTTGGGGACGGTAGCTTCAGCAAAGGCAAACAGCAGCTTCGCGCCGTGACGGATGATGCCTCCGAATTCCTGCTGGGTGCCCGGGAGGAACCCGGGAACGTCCTCGAAGGTGATGAGGGGAATGTTAAAGGCGTCGCAGAACCGAACGAATCGTGCGCCTTTGACGGAGGCGTTGATATCGAGGCAGCCGGCCAGCATCGCAGGTTGATTGGCCACGATGCCCACGCTCTGCCCGCCCAGGTGGGCGAAGCCCACCACCAGGTTCTTGGCGAAATGCTCGTGCACTTCCAGGAAGTAACCGTCGTCGATCACGCGATGGATGATCTCCTTGATGTCGTACGGGCGGTCGGACTCGGCGGGCACGAGCGAATCGAGCGCGTCGTCACGCCGATCCACGGGGTCGCTCGACGCGACGCGCGGCGGGTCCTCGCGGTTGTTCTGCGGCATGAAGGAGAGCAGTTCGCGGATCAGTGCCAGGCACTCGGGACCATCGTGGGCGACGAAGTGCGCGACGCCGCTCACCGCGTTGTGCGTCATGGCGCCGCCCAACTCTTCCTTGGTCACTTCCTCGTGCATCACGGTCTTGATGACGTCGGGCCCGGTCACGAACATGTAGCTGAACTTCTCCACCATCAAGGTGAAGTCGGTGATAGCGGGAGAGTAGACCGCTCCCCCCGCGCAGGGCCCGAGGATGGCGGAGATCTGCGGGACCACCCCCGAGGCCAGCGTGTTACGCAGGAAAATATCAGCGTAACCGGCGAGCGACGCCACGCCCTCCTGGATGCGCGCGCCGCCGGAATCGTTGAGGCCGACAATGGGTGCCCCGACCTTCATGGCCAGGTCCATAATCTTGCAAATCTTCCCGGCGTTCGACTCGCTGAGCGATCCGCCGAAGACAGTGAAGTCCTGGGCAAACGCGTAAGCCAGGCGGCCGTTGATGCGCCCGCAACCCGTCACCACGCCATCGCCCGGGATGCGGTGCTCGGCCATGCCAAAATCCTGGCATCGGTGCTCGACGAACTTGTCCACCTCTTCGAAGCTGTCCTCGTCAAAAAGCAAGTGGATCCGTTCGCGGGCGGTGAGCTTGCCTTCCGCGTGCTGGCGGGCGCGGCGTTCGCCGCCGCCGCCGGCTTCCGCCTCGCGGTGTCGTCGCCGCATTTCGTCGAGTTTCTGTTCCAGGGTCATGAGAGCAAGGGTTAGCGATTATTCTGAATCGTGAAAGGTGAAGAATCAACGATCAGCCCTCAGGTATTAACTGGTTATTCAGCAAGACAATTCGACTTCTTGCCGATGGCTGACTGCTGATGGCTGATGGCTGCCCCCTGAGCCTCCGGAATACCGTACCATTCCTCGCACGCGATGATCGAGTTGGTGGGCCGTTTGGGATCGTACTTGATGCTACCGGTTTGATCCGCCACGCCGCGCGAATCCCAGTCGCCCTCCGGCAGAGACGAGACGTCCTGCGCCGCTTCGTAGGTGACTCCCGCCACCTCATACTTGTAGACGATCAGACGCGCGCGTCGCTCGCTGGTGGGCCCCAAGGACTGCTCCACCACATCGGTTACGTGGCCGGTGGTGATGCGGCCGCGCCGGTTGACGTCGAGCCGCCGGAGGCGTTCCATCTCTTCCGGCGATCTTCGTCGCCACCGCGAGAATACGGACCAAAGCGACGCCAAGCCCACGGTCGCTACTCCAGGCGCAAGGAGAAGCAAGTATCCCCTCCGTATCGAAAGTCGAAGTCCGAGACTCGCAAATCGCTCCCATCTTGCCGTTCACCATAGATTATACACCCAGACCATCAACTGAATGACCAATAGCACTCGCACCATCACCGAGTGATTTAACGAACTTCAATCGTCGTCTCGCCCGACGACGTGCTCTCATTCCCGGCAGAGTCAACCGCTGTGACCCAGTAGGCATACCGGCGCCCCGCCTCGGCCGTTGTGTCACGGTAAAGCGGCGTGCCCACCAACTCGGAATTGAGCTTGTGGGGCGCGCCCTCGCCGTCACGCCGATAAATGTTGTACCCGGCGAGGTCGTACTCGGTGTTGGCGTTCCAGATCACCTCCACGCCGGCGGCGGTCGAGATGGCGTTGAGGCCCGCCGGCGCGGCGGGCGGGAACGTGTCGAGGGGCGTAATGGCGCAGGGCTTGGAGTCTTCGCTCTCCGCCAACTGCCTGCCGGACCCACCGGACCCCTCAGACTTGAACAGCGCCCTGACCCTGTACAAGTAAGAATGCTCGAATTCAAACTCCGGATCGCGGAAACGGGCGGCAGGAGTTTCGCCGCGCAGATCGAAAGGACCCTTGCGTGTGTCGCTTCGGAAAACCCGGTAGCCGGCAAGGTCCCGGAGCGGCTGCCCGCTCAGGCTGGTTGTAGGTTGTAGCCAGCTCAGTTCCAGCGCGTGCTCGGTGGTCTCGCAGCGAGGGCTTTCGACCGGTGGGGAAACATCCAGAAGCCTGACGACGACGCGGTTAGAAAGGTCGCCTTCGACGGGACGATGGCGAAAGCCGCGCGTGAGGCAATCAGCGGCGAACGTGACGCTGGCGCCCAGTCGCTGGGAATACTCCGGGTCGGAGAGGTGGTCGGGATAAACGATCTTTTCGCCTCGTTGGTAGCGGGTGAGTTCGCTCGGGAGCAGAGTCACCCACGCCTGCGAATCAACAGGCGGAGCCGAAGGCTTTTGCCCGGGCGGGGTGATGACGCGAAAAAGTTGAAGCTCAAGTGGCTTCGACAGACCCTCGCCGTCAGTGGCCTGCGTAGGCAAGGTGAAAGTCAACTCGATCGTGCGGCCCACCTGGAACGCGGCCAGGTCCGTGATGCGTTCGGGCTTCTCGACGCGGGGCGGGTGGGGTGGGCCCTGCGCGGCACACGCGAAAAGAAGAGCGGCTAGGAATGAGAAAGGAAGCCACGCTGCAGAGTGGCGCCACGCACTCATACTCGGCTGGCTATGCTGTGATTTCTCCCGGATTTCGCCAGTCTCCTTCACTGATGTATCCGACAAACAGCGGTCGCGCCAGACCCTGGCGTTTGAACCAGACCAAAGAAGGGGCGATCGATAACAAGGGCAGGTTTAGGCTTTGGTGGGAGCAGCACCGCCGCCACCACGGTGAAAGCTACTGCGCTCTCGGCACAGACGCCGGTTTGGTTCATTCGAAGCCGCGTTTGCTGTAACGCCCGGGCAATCCAGGCCGGCTGACCGGACAACGCCACGGTCCTCAGACCCGCAAGCCAATTGATGTCAACGGGATCGTCCAAGTGAACCATCGGAAACTTAAGTCCCTCGAAGCCATCAATGACCCGGCCCCTAGCCGTCAAGTCTTCGGCCATCGCGACCAGATCAAAGCCCTCCGGAGGGCGCTCAAGCACCGTCATCAAAACCTGGTCGCCGGACTTGGTCGCCAGACTTGCAATCGCATCATGATGGCCAGCGGCCCGGAGGAACATGACGCCGCAGGTGAGGTAAACGCCGGGGTACTGACGCCCGGAGAGGAAACCCTTGATCGTCGTGACGGAGCCGCGCTGAATCCACTCCACAAGCAGATCGAGCGCGCTGGCCGCGCCGAACGAATCAGCGGGGAAGGGGCCAACCTCCATGGGAAATCGATGTTGGGTCAGGAAGGCGTTGATCTCCGCTGCGTCCCAGGAAGCCATGCTCTCGATTTCGGGCACATGCTCTTTGCGGCAGGGTTCAAAGTACTCTTTTAGGAACCGGACCTGGGTGCCGTTCACCGCTTCCCACTCGCGGTCCGGCCCGAGGATCCGGTCAGCCGCCTTCAGAGCGATGACCATGGGATAAGTGGCTACGGTTGTGCTCATCGGCGTTTTCCCCGCCTCCCAATCTGGCGCGCCACAACGTTTGACAAGGATAACATCAGGAGCGACTGGGAGGCGGCGAAACGGCACCTTGGGTTTCGCTTGCCCAGAAGTCCCCACGTCGCCTGCCACTTCACAAAATATACCGGCTCAGGTCCTGGTTCTTGACAATGTCCGCCAGTTGCTTCTGCACGTACGCGGCGTCGAGCCGGACGGTCTTCTTCTTCAAGTCCGGGCCCTCGAAGGAAATCTCGTCCAGCAGTTTCTCCATGATGGTGTGCAGGCGGCGCGCGCCGATATTCTCGGTCTGCTCGTTGACGACGGCGGCAAACTTGGCAATTTCCTGCAACGCATCATCGGTGAACGAGAGCTTGATCCCCTCGGTCTCGAGGAGCGCCGCGTACTGTTTCACCAGCGCGCTCTTGGGCTCCTGTAGAATGCGAATGAAGTCGTCCACGGTGAGCGCCTGCAACTCGACGCGAATCGGAAAGCGGCCTTGCAACTCGGGAATCAGATCGGAGGGCTTCGAGACGTGAAACGCGCCGGCGGCGATGAAGAGGATGTGGTCGGTGCGGACCATCCCGTAGCGCGTGTTGACCGTGGTGCCTTCGACGATGGGGAGGATGTCGCGCTGCACGCCCTCGCGGCTGACGTCGGGCCCGTGGCCGTGCTCGCGCCCGGCAATCTTGTCGATCTCGTCCACAAAGATGATGCCTGACTGCTCGGCGCGCTCCACCGCCACGCGCGTCACCTGGTCCATATCGATCAGCTTGTTCTCTTCCTCCTGGATCAGGTACTCCATAGCCTCCGCCACCCGCATCTTGCGCTTCTTGCTGCGCTGGCCGAAGAGCCCGGGCAGGATGTCCTTCATGTTGATGTCCACATCCTCGATGCCCTGGTTGGAGATGATCTCGAAGGCCGGGAGACTACGGTCGCGGACGTCCACCTCCACTTGGCGCTCGTCGAGTTTGCCCTCGCGGAGTTGGGCGCGCAACTTCTCGCGGGTCCGATGAAAGGTGTCAGCCGCGGCGGCGGCGGAAGCGTCGCCCTCGGCGGCGGTGACTCCTACCGGGCGCGGTCCGGTGGGCGGCGGAAGCAGCAGGTCGAGAACCCGCTCCTCGGCGTTCTGCTCCGCCTTCTCCGCCACCTCGTCCACCCGCTCCTCGCGCACCATATCGATGGATATCTCCACCAGGTCGCGAATCATCGACTCCACGTCGCGTCCGACGTACCCTACCTCTGTGAAGCGGGAGGCCTCCACTTTGATGAACGGAGAATTGGTGAGGCGGGCCAGGCGCCGGGCGATCTCCGTTTTCCCCACCCCGGTGGGACCGATCATGATGATGTTCTTGGGTAGGATGTCGTCCGCCATCTCCTCCGGCAGTTTCTGGCGCCGCATGCGGTTGCGGAGGGCGGTGGCCACCGAGCGCTTCGCCTGCGCCTGGCCCACCACGTACTTGTCGAGCTCGGCCACAATCTGGCGCGGCGTCAGATCGTCGAGCGACGTCGCCGTTTCCGAAGTTTCGGGCAAATAAAAAACCATGTTTAATCACTCAGTTCCTCTAAACAGTCGGCAGTTCGCAGTCGGCAGTCAGCAGTTGGCACTGGAGTAGGTGGCTGCCTTCTGCTTACTGCCGACTGCGAACTGCCTACCGCCTTCGGCCTTTTGTCTACTTCCGAAAGAGGAGGGCGGCAGCCTCCTACTCCCTCAGGGAGTCGATCGCTCGCGGTCGGGCACCGGCTCTTCGGGGTGGTCGGCAGCCTCCTCGACACCCTCCACGGCCTCGGCCTCGTAGGCCTGATCTGTCTCGACAAGTTCTTTGACGCTCTCCGAGTCGGCGTCCGCAATCTGCGAAAGCCCCTCGTCATCACCCGATTGTCCGGCGCTGTCAGAGGCTGCTTCCTCCGAGTCGCTTCCCAGTTCATCGATCCGATCATCGACTCGATCCAGTAGTCGATCCGGGTCATTCCGTCTCCGCATGGACACCTCCCGCCTACTGCTTTACACCGTCTTCCTGAAGTTCCTCGATCGTGATCTGGTCGTTGGTGAAGATACAGATCTCCCCGGCCAACTGCATGGCCTCCTCAACCACCTGGCGCGCGCTCAACTGCGTGTGCTTAGCCAGGGCGCGGGCGGCGGCCAGGGCGTAGGGTCCGCCGGAGCCGATGGCCACGATGCCGTCGTCGGGCTCGATCACGTCGCCGTTGCCGCTCACCAGGTAGGTGTACTTGGTGTCGGCCACCAGCAGCAGCGCTTCCAGGTGCCGCAAAGCGCGGTCGGTGCGCCATTCCTTGGCTAACTCCACCACGGCGCGGCTCAGGTTGCCGTGGTACTCCTCCAGCTTCTGCTCGAAGCGCGCAAACAGCGAGAGCGCATCCGCCGTCGAACCTGCGAACCCGGCGATCACCTTGTCGTTGTAAAGGCGCCGGATCTTGCGGGCCTTTTGCTTCACCACGCTTTCGCCCATGGTCACCTGGCCGTCGCCACCCATGGCCAGACGCCCGTTGCGGCGCACGCTCAGGATGGTGGTGCTTCGGACTGGTCTTTGTTTATTCATGCAAACCTTATCGTACCACCAAACGGCAGAGTTTGGGAAACAGGCCACGGTCCCTACGTCCGCCGTACTCGGTCAGTTGTCCGTTGCTCGTCGTGGCCCGGTCGGATTGGTCCAACTGCCGCATTTGCCGTGGATCGTCCGGCTTGGCCTCGAACGCCAAAGGGACGGGATGGAACCGGCCAGCCTGGTCCTGGGCGGTGGGTGATGAGTGAAAGGAAGATCGCAGAGCCGTTCCGTTCGCACGTATTCGCGGTCCGAGCCCTCGTATTGATGCTTTGGCTTCGCACGAACCTTGACAGATGCGGCGGTAAGTGCCAACATAACAGTGGAGCAGGTAGCGTCGGGCTGCCGGCCGAAAGCTCTTTGCTTCAAGAGTCATGTGCCGAAGTGGCGGAATTGGCAGACGCGCTACATTCAGGGTGTAGTGCCCGTCAGGGCGTGGAGGTTCGAGTCCTCTCTTCGGCACCAATTCTTTCTTTCTTGCTGTACTTGCAATCACTTAGACAATGGTGTAGTCTTTTGGTGTCTATGAATTTCCAAAAATAGACACCAAAGGACTTGACCATGAACTTTCCAGCATCGAAAACCGAGCAGCGTCCCGGACCCCTTCCCGAACGGACCCCAACTGCACGTCGAACTCCCAACAAGCGTGTAAGGATTATCAAGAAACTCCGTTTGGAGGATGGCGTCTGGAAATTTATTTCTCTGGACCGAGCGGGAAGCCGCTATGTGTGGGACGCCCGACCGGGGTACTACTTTGTGGAATGGTGGGAGGGCCGGAAGCGCCGTCGCGAGCGCGCTGGCGACACACCCAGCGAGGCCCTGGAAGCGCAACGCCGCAAGCGAAATGAACTCATTGGGGAACTCGTCTCTGGCGCTTCGCGGGTGAACCCCCTCGATGCCACGCGAATTGGAACCACAGTGGCCGATGCCGCCAGGCTCTTTGCGGAGCATGTGAGGACCCACTCCCCGTCCAAACCTCGGACGCTCGAGCGCTACCAGGAAGTCTTGGCCCACTTTGCACGCATCCTGGCCAACAAGAAATACGTTGAGGCCATCACCCGCTCGGACATTGATGACTACAAGGTTGCTCGGAGCCGCGAGACGGTCGGACCCCTGAGCCGCCCAGTGTCGCCGGCCACAGTCAATTTCGAGGTGACGGTATTGAAGACT
>DATFYM010000007.1:0-7085 GCA_035315065.1 Terriglobia bacterium | reverse complement strand
CCGAAATGGCGGCGCCATGCCACACGCCCCTCTTGCCTCGACTTGCTCACGCTGCTCCGCAAAGAGGCCGTCGAGCATCCGGAGCTGCTGAAACAACTCGGCATTCAGCCTACTTCTTCCCAGTTCGTCGCTGCCGCAGCAGCTTCGAATGTAGAAACTCCAGGCGGCGCTCATAGAGCGCCGACCGGTCGCGCGGACCGTCGCTACAGGTGAACGAACAAGTCGGCGCTCATAGAGCGCCGCTACAACCTATGTCGCTCGGTATAGTCGGTAGAATTGCACCGCTGGGAGCACAAAATACCATTTCCCAATTGGGACCGCCCAAGCTATAATAGAATTATGAGCAAAGTGACGCTCGACCGAGCGGGCCGCGTCGTCCTTCCCAAGAACCTCCGGGACGAGCTGCACCTCTCCCCAGGCGACACTCTGGATGTTACGGTGGAGCATGACGAGGTCAAGTTGCGCCCCCGGCGCAGCTCCTCGCCTCTGCAAAAGAAGCAGGGCGTCTGGGTCTTCACCACCGGCAAGCCCATGGCCTGCGACGAAACCGCCGAAGCGCTCCGCGATCTGCGCGAGCAGCGCGACCGCAGGAACGCCGGGGAGACCAAGTGAAATCTTTCCTCGATACTTCCGTGCTGGTCGCTACGTTCCACGTCGAGCACCCGCATCACCAGCCGAGCTTCGATCTTTTTGTCCGCTGCCAGAAAAACGACGCCTGCTGCGGCCTGCACAGCCTCGCCGAGGTCTACGGCACCCTCACCGGCATGAGAGTCGCCTCCCGGCGTGCGAGCGGCGACCAAGCCCTTCTCTTCATTAGCAACATTCGCGAGCGCTTCCTGCTCGTGGGGCTCGACGAGCAGGAGTATTTTCAAACGCTGCAAGATTCGGCCGCGGCGGGCATCGCCGGCGGAGCCATCTACGACGCGCTTCTCGGACAGTGCGCGCTCAAGGCCGGCGCTGAAACGCTCTACACCTGGAACACCAAAGACTTTCTGCGATTGCCCGCGGCGATCGCCGGCCGCGTGAAAACGCCGGATCAAGCAGCGATATGACGAGACTTTTTTCATCGGACCGAACCCAAATTTTACTGATACCAAAAGAGATCTTGGGTTGGGTTTTGGTACGAACCCATTTAAGGCATTATGTTATTGAAAACAAATGACATGCTCTGCGGGAAAGCCATCAAGTAATTGAAAAATAGGAGGGTTAGCCCGGTTTGCCGATTTTGACGGACGAATATCGACGATTGCGAGGTTCCCATCCCAACGGCTTCTTCGGTGGGCAATCGGCAAGTCGGCCTGGGAGCGCGGGCGTCCCTTCGCTTCGCTCAGGGCAGGCTCCGCCCGCCCCTCCCACAACCCCAGATGAGGACGCCAGATAGGACGCTCCGAAAGAGCGGGACGCGCTACCCCTGGTTTCGATTCTCCTGCAAGCCGCAGAGCTACGCTCTGGTCAGCCAGCCACCGAGCGAAGCCCGGGCTCCTTCCGCGAAAGAAAGACCAGGGAGTATTACTAGAAGAGATACTTGACAGCGTGCGGTGGAGAGTGCTCATGTCTTGAGGCCGGCCATGATGCTCTTGCCCGAGGCCGATTTGGGAGGTGGAGCATGGGTAGAAACTTCCTGTATGTCAGCCTTCTCGCATTCTACTTTGCCGTGGCCGTGGCGGAATCAGCTCGCGCAGGCACTATCAACACGCTTGGTTCCACAGGGACCGACTTTGCATCTGCAACATGGTTGCTCGAATCCGGCGAAGCCCAATTGGGTCTCGGCTCCTCATCCGTGGTGGCGCTGAGCCCGACTGCCGGAGAGGTCGAATCGCCTGCGAGTCCTGGTGCGGACTTTGCCTTGAGCTCTACTTCAATAGACTTGAACAATTGGCTGTACGAGCCCACAAAAAACCTCGTGGCGACGCCGGACAAACCAGTGGGAGGCCAAATACCAGAGCCTAATTCACTAGCCCTCATGGCTACGGCTCTCGTAGGGGTGGGAATAATGGTCCGGTATGGGCCACTCTGCCAGCCGCCGCAGTAGAAGCGGGGGGCGTGAAACGCCATGGCTGGCTTTTCCCGCGTCGGGCTCAAGGCGGACATCTTATTTCCTGGCCGCGGCAGACTTGCGCGCGATGGAGTTGAATCCCAGCGTAGCAGACTCCCTTTCGAGGAGGGCGAGGTCGGCGCGGCCGGCGGCGGGAGTGGCTGAGTGCAATTCGATCTCTCCCAAGGCGAGCCGCGCCTCGAACTGGTGGCCGACAAATCCTTCCTCCTGGGCCTCCTTCACGGCGGCCTTCAGAATCCTCGTCGCTTCAAACTCGTCAGTAGACCTAGTAGAGGCCGCTCGAACCCGCGCAGCTACGACTACGACGGTGAGACGCGCGCCGGTATTTTTGCTCTGGTCCGCTAAAGTCATAGCGTGGTCGACGATTTTTCTGGCCTCGACAGGCCTATTCTGTGCCAGCATGGCTCTTGCAAGGACTGCGTCAGCCAAAGCTTCGTCATCAGGTTGCTCTTCCGCTCGGAACTCCTCGGCAGCCCCCTGCGCCGCGGCGGCCGCCTCCGCAGTATGTCCTTCGTCCAACCAGATCGCCGCTAAGTCAGTACGACTTTCGGCCGCGTTGCCTTTTTCGCCGAGCTCATTCCGGATGTTGAGCGCCTGCTGGTGCCACTCTTGTGCAGCGGGGAGATCTGCTTTCGCGTAGGAGACTTCCCCGAGACCGAAGAGAGCGAATGCCGCAAGCCTTCTGTTGCCGATGTCGCGTGACAGCCCTAGCGCCTGGCTGTATTGTTTCTCAGCCTGGCCGAGATAGCCCTCATCAAACGATACCAGGGCGATGTTGTCTAGCTCCTGCGCTACCCCACCCCTGTTTTCAATTGCCTGGAAAGTGGTCAGCGCCTGCTCATACGTCTTCTTCGCCCCTCTGAGATCTCCCTGGATGTAAAGCAGATTGCCGAGGTTGTTTAGGATATTCCCGACGGCTGGCTTATCGCCGACTTCGCGTGAGCCCCTCAAGGCCTCCTCGAACATGTTCCTAGCACCAGAAAGGTCGGTCTGCTGCCAGAGTATGAGCCCAATATCGTTCAGGGTCCGAGCGGCGTCCTTCTTGTCCCCGATCTCCCGCCAAGTCGCAAGTGATTCTCCGAACGTCTTTCGCGCCGCAGCCAGGTCGCCCCTGTCTGCCAGGACTTCTGCTACGTTGTGCAGCGCCTCCGCAACACCTCTTCGATCCATCGAGCTGGCGAAGATTTTTTGGGCCTCCTCCGCGGCGGACTGGGCTTCTTTAAGCTCTCCCATTTTCCAAAGCGCGGTACCCTGCAAAAGTCTAGCCCGACCTACTAATAGGTTAGCCCCGAGTTTCGTCCCTTTTCGACGAGCCTCCGCCGCCGCGTCTCCCACTTGCCGGAAATCACCAAGCGATTCGGCGGCCTTGGCCTCCGCCAAATCGATTCTCGGGTCTTCTCGCTGCGGGAGTGGCAACGTCCTTAGCTTTTCAACCGTCAGCAGCGCTTGTTTCCCCCTGCCGGAAGAGGTTTCGGTATCCGCCATGTAAAGCCCATAATCCGGATCGTCGGGATGGAGGGTGAACAGCGTCCCGTAAACCTCAATCGCTTTGTCCCATTGCCTGGCCGCTTGGTAGTACTCTCCGGCCACCGTGAGCCGTTCTTCACGCGATAGCTTCGCGGAGAGGTCAAAGGCTTTGCGGGCTTCCTCGGTGGCCTTAACGTCATAACCCAGCGCCGACCACGCGGCCGCCAATGCGGAGCGTGCAAGCGGATACTCAGGCTCAGCAGCGACGGCTGCCTGCAAATACCCTAAGGCTGCGAGAGCGTCAAAGACCCGGAGCTTGGCCAGCCCCTCGGAATAAAGTCGTTCGGTCTGAGGATTCGACGGAACCGATGCTCGAATACCGTCTTCTGCAGCCGGAGATACATTGCTCACGCCCAGCGTCTTGCGCAGGTCCGTGCCCGCCTGAGAAGTCAAGTCAGCTAGCTGTGACTCCGTTCCGGTCACGGAGAGCGTTTTAATAGTGCCGCCCGTCAGCGTGTCCTGCAGCCGCAAGTCAACCCGAACCTGCCCGCCAGAATCACGCCCGGTGTCGAAATACGACCCGAGCACGATATAGTCAACACCGAGATCAGTATGTATGCGCGCGAGCGTATCTGGGGCGTAACTATCCGCGTCGACCAACCGAAGGTCGATCTTCATCCGGGCGACGTTCTCACCGGCGGCGGTCCGCACCTGCTCTCCCGCGGCAAGCTCCGTGGTAAACATTTCCGAAAGCGCCGTCGACAGCCAGGCTTCCTCCGGTCGACCCGAAAGGTTCTTGAAGCCCAGCACAGCTACGGAGCGGCGGTTGCTGGAAGGAGCAATCTGGAGCGGCACGGGAGGAGGTCGCGACGCGCGCTGGTGTCCAGCGTACCAAACGGCGATTGCCGGAAGCATCATCGCCAACGCACCAAGTCCCAACCAACGGAGCCCTCGTACGAGATGCTTCCCTCGGCCTGCCTGTCCTGCACTACCGAGTTCGAGCCGGTGCTTGAGGTGCTTCAGATCAGCCATCAGCTCGGAAGCCTTTTGCGGGCGCAGTTCGCGATCCTTCTCGAGGCACCTGTTGATGATCTCCTCTAGTTCCAGGGGCAACGAAGGATTCAGTTGTGACGGTGGGGTCGGCATCCGGTTGAGGATAGCGTCGAGAATAACTGCGGAACTGTTTCCTGAGAACGCTTGGCGACCCGTAGCCATCTCGTACAGTACTGCACCGAAGCTGAACAGATCAGTCCGTGCGTCGAGGCTATCTCCTCGCGCTTGCTCAGGCGACATGTAAGACAATGTGCCCATCAGCCAACCGGGTGTAGTCAATGGCCCTTCTGTCCCGGCAGTTGGTGAGCTGAACAAGCCAGCTATGTCCGCAGACGGTGGCGGCTCTCCTTTCAGTTTGGCAAGCCCGAAATCGAGGATCTTCGCCGCACCTCGATTCGTGATGAAAATGTTTGCGGGCTTGATGTCGCGGTGGGTTATGCCTTTGTGGTGGGCCGCCTCCAGTCCGTCGGCGATTTGAATTGCCAGATCGAGCATTTCCCCGGTATTTAGGGGCTTCGTGGCGATGCGTTGCTTGAGCGTTTGCCCTTCCAGTAACTCCAACACAATGAAGGGCCGCCCCTCGTTCTCATCGATTTCGTGAATCGTGCAGATGTTGGGGTGATTGAGGGCCGAGGCGGCTCGCGCTTCGCGCTGGAAGCGCTGCAGCGCCTGCTGGTCCTCGGAAAGCTTTTCGGGCAGGAACTTGACCGCCACGCTACGGCCAAGCTTGGTGTCCTCCGCCCGGTACACTACACCCATGCCTCCACGGCCCAGTTCTTCCCGGATCCGATAGTGGGAAATTGTCCAGCCGCTCATGGAAACGAAGCCAGTGCTCCTGGCAGGACTTATTAGGAGGGAGTCTTGGGTTGGTCCGTCTGCCTTGGGCTGCGGTGGGGAGCTAAGAAGATCCCCCGTCCGATCGTGCTCAGCGAGCAACCGCTCTGCTTCGCCGCGAAGACTGTCGTCTCCCGCGCAGGCCTCGGCCAGGAACTGCGATCGCTTCTCCGGCGGCCGCTCCAGGGCAGCGTCATAGACCTCCTTCAGTTGCGCCCAATGCTCAGGTGTCATTCCGTCTCTTCCCTAAGAGTTCCCCTTACAACCACCGTCGCGCCACGCGCCATCCGCGCTTCACCGTGGGCGGTGAGATGCCAAGTACCTCGGCTGTCTCCTCCACGGTCAGCCCTCCGAACGTGCGCAGCTCAGCCACCCGAGCCTGGTCCGGCCGCTCGTGCCTCATGTAGGAGGCGGCCAGACGATGAAGCTGGCTGCAGACCAGCAGGACGCTTGGCCTCGGCATCAGGACTCCCCCTCCTGAGCTCAACCAGTCGGCGCGTTACCTCCCCGGCTGAGGGCTGCATGGGCTCCCCACATAGTGAACTGGCGGAATTCTACATCAGAACAGGTAAGCCCTCGAGGAAATTCTCTGCAGGCGCGCGAGCCCTGACTGGCAAGGCAAGGAAACGGATCTTGACAGAAGGATCGAAGTGCGTTATACTATATCTTGTAGATGTCCAACGAGGTAACGAGGAGCCCGCTTTCACCTCTGCGAGCCGACCGCCGTCCGGCCCTTGCGGGGAAACGAAGGGTGGAGCGTCATTAGTTTGGCTAAGCGCTCAAAACTCCTCAATCGTCAGTTCCGGCTCTTGGGACGGCAAGCGGCGGAAGGCGAACGGCCGTGAGCCGAAACGCCGACAATATCGTGGGGAACCATGGCGTTCAAGATTGGAAGAACAGACCAATATCAACGATTTTTTGCATCGGACCGAACCCAAATTGTATTGATATCAAAAGAGATCTTGGGTTGGGTTTTGGTACGAACCCATTTAAGCCGTCATGTCTCTGTACTATCCTAAGCTAGACAGCTTCGACGCGCAGGGGAGCTCGTAGCCTCGGCGAGCGTAGTCCCTGGGGGCCGCCGTTTCACCAGCGTGCTGGACCCGATTGGCCGTCTGCTAGAGGGGCCGCGATTTCCGGGAACAAGGAGAGAGAGACTTATGCGTGCAGTCGAAACAGAAGGAGTCCCTACAGAAGTGACCGCGGGGCGCGGGTCCGTAGGGCGGCGCCCCGGGCGACCGCCATCGAACGGGGGACTCCGCCATTGAGCTGCTTCATGGTTATAGTTATGGTAGATCAGAGAAAATTAACAGAGGGAGTTAATCGCCAATTTCCCCCACCCTCGCGGGGCCTTGGCGCGAAGCCAGTATTGCAAACAAAGGGGATATAGGAAAGGAAGTCGATTTTGAGGCGGTTTTCCGGCTACCAAATCGTACCAAATTTTACCATTTTTTACCATTTTTTACCAAAAACGTGCAGCGAACGGGCACGAAGGTGGCAGATAAGGGCAGATAACGGGGGTCTTTCGGACCGATTTTATTAAAACGTGTCAAGTCTCGCGGCTCGTGTCAATCTGTAATCGCTGCTCACTTCGTAATCGCAAAAGAGCTTCCAACCCAGAGGCACAGAGAAGAATGGGAAGCATTGGGAAACAAGAGACATCTTTAGATCCCCC
>DATFYM010000006.1:0-52828 GCA_035315065.1 Terriglobia bacterium | reverse complement strand
GGCGAGGAGTCGAGTGCGGCGTCGGCCCAGGCGTCGGAACAAAGCGGGGAGTTGGTTGAAAACAAAGGGGCGGGATCGGAAAACAAACCGGAAACAGAGCTAGGCCCCGTCGACTAATAAGCTCTGAGGGTCACGGCAAGGAGGCTTTAGACGCGAAGAGAAGAGAAATCAAAAAGCAAAGAGCAAAAATGAGAAAGCAAAGATGAAGGCGCGTGACACGTCGAGAGGATTCGTCTGTTCCAAAGCGATCAGCCATCAGGTATCAGCTATCCGCTATCCGCAAGACGACCGGACTTGCTTGCTGAGAGCTGATAGCTGACGGGCTTGTCTGCCCGCCGCCGCTAAATCACATTTTCCAATGACGGACGGGCCTCTTAGGCTGCATAATAGGGCTCCGTTCAAAATCAGGTCGCGGCGCGGTGCCCGACCTCACGACGGGCCTCATCGATTACATGGATAAAAGGTCGCTCACTTCAGGGGGACGATGCTAAAGGAACAAGCCAGGAAAGGACGTTCATTCTTCACTCATGCTTCATGGTTCCGGTCTCTGGCGGTCGGGGCGGGCGTGCTGGCGCTGTTGCTGGCCGCTTGCCGATCCGGGATCTTGGTGAACCTCGCTGATCGTCCGGTGGCGTTTCCTCGCGCCCCGATGGTGAGGTCGGAGTTCATCTTCACCCAAGCGCCCTTCCAGCAGTGTCACGCCTCGACGATCGTCGAACTGCCGGACGGCAGCTTGTTGGCCGCCTGGTTCGGGGGCACGCATGAGGGCGATCTGGGGGTCAATATCTGGGGAGCGCGCTGCGTGGCCGGCTCGTGGTCCTCGCCGGAGGTGCTGGCGGGCGACTCGGGAACTCCGTGCTGGAACCCGGTGCTCTTCCGCGACCGTCACGACCGCATCTGGCTTTTCTACAAGCACGGTTCGAGCCCCAAGACGTGGAAGGGCGCTTATCGAACCTCGGCCGATGGCGCCACGTGGAGCGCGGCCACCGACCTTCCCCCGGGATTTCTCGGCCCCATCAAGAACAAGCCCGTGACGCTGGCCAACGGCAACATCGTGGCCGGTAGCTCGGTCGAGACCACCTTCTCCTGGATGTGCTGGACGGAAATCAGCAGCGACGATGGAAGCACTTGGCGGCGAGAGGGACCCATCTCGATCCCGTGGCATCGTCGCGGCATCATCCAGCCGGCCTTGTGGGCCTATGCGCACGGACGCCTGAAGATGCTGGCGCGCTCCACCCTCGGCCGAATCTACGAGGCCACGTCTGACGATGGCGGCCAGACGTGGAGCGACGCCCGTCCCACCGCCCTGCCCAACCCTAACAGCGGCATCGACGCCGTGAGGATGAAAGACGGCACCATCGCGTTGGTCTACAATCACACGACGACGGGGCGCAGCCCGCTCAACATCGGCTTCTCGCGCGACAACGCGGAAACCTGGTGGAGGACGCTGACGCTCGAAGACGAGCCGGGCGAGTACTCGTACCCCGCCATCATTCAGACCCGCGACGGCCTCCTTCACATGACCTATACGTGGCAGCGCCGTCGCATTAAGCACGTGGTGATTGATCCCAGGGCCGTAAAGAATGGTGAGTTCTGAATTAGCTATCAGCCGTCAGCCATCAGCCATCAGCAAAAGGCTGGTGCTCAATGCCGATAGCTGACGGCTGAGTGCTGACAACCCAGAATTCATCGTTCGAAAAGAGGTTACTGATGAGGCTGATGAGACCTAGCAAAACTTTACTCTTGCTGTCGGTTGCCTTTCTGCCGTGTGCGCCTCTGCGGGGCGGCGACGGAAGCGGCCCGGCGGGCGAAGGCTCCGAACGGGTGGGTAAGGTTTCGTTTCCGATCTCCTGCGGCGCGGAAGCGCAGGCAACGTTCAATCAAGCCGTTGCTTGGCTGCACTCCTTCGAATACGAGGAGGCGCAGAAGGCGTTCCGGGACGTCAAGGATCCTCAATGCGCGATGGCGCACTGGGGCCTCGCCATGAGTCTTTACCATCAACTCTGGGAGCATCCCAGCGCCGACGATCTGAAAGAAGGGCGCGCCGAACTGGCAAAGGCCAAGGAGACGGGTCCGAAGACTCCGCGCGAGACCGAGTACATTGATGCCGCCGCCGCTTTTTACCAGGACTCCGACCATGACTCGGTCAAGACGGACTACCAAGCTCGGGCCACCGCCTACTGCGAGGCGATGGGGCGTTTGTACGCTCACTATCCCGACGACGTCGAAGCCGGCGCCTTCGACGCGCTTTCGCTGATCGCCTCGGAGCCGCCCGACGATCACACGCTGGCCAACCGCAAGCAGGCGATCGCGATTCTGCAGAAGCTCTTCGTCCAGGAACCGGACCATCCGGGCGTGGCCCATTACCTCATTCATGCTGCCGACGTACCGCAGTTGGCGCCGCTGGGTCTCGAGGCCGCCCGCCGTTACGCAAAGATCGCCCCGTCCTCCCCTCACGCGCTTCATATGCCTTCCCACATCTTCACGCGCCTCGGACTCTGGCAGGACTCGATCGCATCGAATATCGCCGCCGCCGCCGCCGCGCAAACGTCGATGGCCATTCATATGGGAGGCACGTCGCACGCAGCCCACGCCATGGACTTTCTCGATTACGCCTACTTGCAGATCGGGCGGGATGCCGACGCCCGGCACATGGTCGAGGAGGTGAAGGCCATCCCTGGGATCAAGCCCGATTCGCTGGCTTTCTCGGTGATTAAGTTCGAGGCCCGGTATGCGATCGAGACCCACGACTGGAAACGCGCTGCCGGTCTCGCGGCGCCCGAGGGTGCCAGCCTCGGCGTCCAGGCCATGGCCCTGTGGGCAACAGCCATGGGCGCGGCCCGTAGTGGCAATGCCGCCGCCGCGCGTCAGGCGCTGGACAAGTTCGGGGCCGTGCGCACCAAGATGCTCGCCGACCATAATGAGTACGGATCGCACCCCTACGCGACGGAATACGACGAAGCGTCCGCGTGGGTGGCCTTGGCGGAAGGCAAGAAAGACGAAGCCCTCAAGACCCTGCGCGCCACGGCAGACCGCGAGGACACAGCCGGCGTCGACGACCTGATCATGCCGGCGCGCGAGATGCTGGGCGACCTGCTGCTCGCCCTCGATTCGCCTGCGGATGCACAGCTAGCCTACGAAGCGGCGCTGAGGGAAGCGCCCAACCGTTTCGACGGCCTTTACGGCGCAGCCAAAGCCGCGCAGCTCGCCGGCCATCTGGAAGCAGCCAAGGATTACTACGCCCGGCTCGAAGCGAGCTGCGATCACTCCGGCGGCGAGCGAGCCGAGCTTCAAGAAGCCCGGACCTTTCTGACTTCGAAGCGAAGTTAACCCCGATTTCTCACCACCCACCGGTCGTAGTCTTGTAGCCCCCCTCCCAGTGCGCAATGCGGCGGTGAGGACCCCGCCGCTACAGTCTGGCGCAGATCCAGCCGATATTCATGGCGTGGGGCAAGCGACATCAGAAACCGCGCGAACACCGGCGGCGGCAGCGGTGCCGTTGTTGCAGGTTCATGACCTGACGGTCGGCTATGAAGCAGACGGCGCCATAGTGCGGGCGGTGAGCGGCGTCAGCTTCGAGTTAGCGCCCGGCGATTCGCTGGGAGTGCTGGGTGAATCGGGCTGCGGCAAAACGACCACCGCTCTCGCCATCCTGGGGATTCTGCCCGAGTCGGCGCGCGTGACCGGCGGCAGCATCCGGTTCCAGGGCCGCGATCTGTTCAAGCTCAGCGAGAGAGAGCTCCTGAAGGTGCGCGGGTCTGAGATTTCGATGATCTTTCAGGAGCCGGCGATGATGCTGAGCCCGGTAAAGCGCGCCGGCGATCAAGTGGCGGAGGTGATCCGGGCGCATTCCACAAAGAGCTGGCGCGAGTGCCGCACTGAGGCCTTGGCGCGCCTCACCGAGGTCGGCTTCAAGTCCGCGGCCAGGATCTGCGCCTCGTACCCCCATCAATTGAGCGGCGGCGAGCGGCAGCGGGTGGCGATCGCCCAAGCGTTAGCCTGCCGACCGGCGCTGGTGATCGCCGACGAGCCTACCGCGTCACTGGACGTCACCACGCAGGCAGAGATCCTGGACCTGCTGAAGGACCTGAAGGAACGCCTGGGAATCGCTCTGCTGGCGATTAGCCACGATTCGGGAGTGCTGGCGAAGCTGGCGGCGCGTGTCATGGTGATGCAACGCGGCGAGCTCGTGGAAGAGGGCACCCTCGAGCAAGTCTTCGACCAGCCGCAAAACGCTTACACCCATGGCTTGCTCGTAGCGCGGGCGTCGCCTCGCTGCGCTCAGAACAGGCTCCGCCCGCTGGCGCTGGGGCGTCCCGTCCCAGTTTTGGAAAGTACCAGCGAAGGTGCAGTGGAAGCGTGCGCGTCAGATGGAAGCGCGGGCAAGATGCCCGCGGCACAGCGGGCGGGACGCCCGCGCTACGCAGAGCCGCTGGTGAGCGTGCGCGGCCTGAGCAAAAGCTACGAGCAGCGGCGCTGGCTGAAAGCCTTCCGCATCCAGGCGCTCGACAACGTTAACCTGGAAATCCCAGCCGGCTCCACGGTAGCCCTGATGGGAGAGTCAGGCGCAGGGAAGTCTACCCTCGCCTGGTGCTTGGCGCGGCTGGAGCAGCCCGACGCGGGGGAGATCCTGTTTGCGGGCCGCGACCTGCTGAAGATGCCTCGGAGTGAACTTGTCACAGTTCGCCGGAAAATCCAACTGATCTTCCAGGACTCCGCTCAGGCCCTCAATCCACGCTTCTCCGCGGTGGAGGTGGTGAGCGAGCCGCTGGACATCCACGGCCTCGGCACCAAGGTGGAACGGCGTGAGCGCGCCTTGGAACTGATGGAGCAAGTCGGCTTGAGTACCGCCTGGGCCGGCCGTTCGCCATTCGCGTTCAGCGGCGGACAGCGGCAACGGCTGGCGATCGCGCGGGCCCTGACGCTCCAGCCGAGATTGCTGATTCTGGATGAAGCGCTCACCGGACTCGACCTGCCGATTCAGGCGGAGATCATCGATCTGCTGGTAGGACTGCAGGCCGCCCACAGCCTCACCTACCTCTACATTTCTCACGACCTCAACCTGGTGGAGCGTCTGGCCGATGAAGTGGTAGTGATGCACGAGGGCCGGATCGTGGAGCGTGCCGGCACCGTCGAGCTTTTCCGCTGCCCGCACCATCCACACACGCAGGCGCTGCTGAGCGCGAGGCTGGGGATGGAACCGGCGCTTCCGAGGGGAGCCTGAGAGGAGCCTGGGGAGCTTGATAGAGCCCAATGGCTTTGAAGATGTGAAGTAATCGCGGAGGAGGTTCCAACGCAGAGACGCAGAGGCACAGAGAAAAATGGGAAACGTCGGGAAACCCACAACATCTTCATAGTGACTTTCGTTCCCTTCTCTGCGTCTCTGCGTCTCTGTGCCTCTGTGTTTAATCTCTCACACCTTCTTGTGAAGGGGAGCTTTGCCGATGCGTTATGTCGCAACGAGACTGATTCACAGTGCGGTGCTGCTCGCCGGAGTCTCGATACTGACCTTTGTTTTCCTGCGGCTTGCTCCAGGCGACTTCTTTGCCGACCTGCGCCTGGACCCGCAGGTGTCGGCGCAGACCGTCGCCGCGCTGCGCGCCCAAGCCGGATTGGATCAGCCGCTGCCGGTGACGTACGTCCGCTGGCTGAAATCGGTGGCAAGCGGAAATCTGGGATTCTCCCTGGCCTACAACGCCCCGGTGGCCCCGCTCCTCTGGGAAAGGGCGCGGAATACCCTGCTGCTCGCGGGTGCGGCTACGCTGCTGGCCTGGCTGATCGCGATTGTGGCCGGCGTCGGGAGCGCGGCCCGGCAGCGCGGCATCGCCGACCGCCTCATCGGCGGCGGAACCTCCCTGCTGCTGGCGGCGCCGGAGCTCCTGCTCGCGCTCGGCCTGCTGGCCCTCGCAGTCCGCACCGGACGGTTTCCCACTGGCGGGATGGTCTCGCTCGGCTTCGCCGGCCTGAGCGTAACGGGAAAGATCAAGGACATCGCTCTGCACGCGGCACTGCCGGTGACGGCGCTGGTGCTGGGAACTCTGCCCGTGCTGGTGCGGCACGTGCGCGCGAGCGTTTTGGAAGCGCTGCGGGCTCCGTTTATCCAGGCGGCGCGGGCTCACGGCATACCGCGCCGGCGGCTGCTGTTGGCTTACGCGCTTCCTGCGGCAGCCAATCCACTGGCGTCCCTCTTCGGTCTCTCGGTGGCGGCTTTGCTTAGCGGGTCGCTGCTGGTGGAAGTGGTGATGAGCTGGCCCGGGATGGGCCCACTGCTTCTGGAGGCGATCCTGGCCCGCGATTTGTACGTGGTGATCGGTGCCGTCATGTTCTCCACGGTTTTCCTGGTGGCGGGAAACCTGGCGGCGGATGCACTGCTCTACGTCGTCGACCCGCGAATTCGAGTGAGGTAAGGTTCGCGCGAGGTAAGGGATGGAGAATCGCAGCAAAATCTGGCTGGCGACCGGGCTGCTCGCGCTCCTGCACGGCGCGGTGTTGGCCGCGGGCTTCGTGGCTCCGTACGACTTCGCAGCGCAGGACCGCGACCTGCCGTATGCGCCGCCCTCGCGGCTCCATTTCGTTGACGCGCAGGGGAAGTTCCACCTGCGGCCGTTTGTCTATCGATGGATGGAACAGCCGGAGGGCTCGGGGAATTACGTCGCTGATACCAGCCGGGCTTACGACGTGCATTTCCTGGTCGGCTCTCGCTCCGGAGCTCGGCGACTGTTTGGCGTGGACGAGCCGGCACGTATTTTCCTGCTGGGAACCGACGCCTACGGGCGCGACCAGCTCTCGCGGCTGCTTTACGGCGGCCGCATCTCGCTCCTGGCGGGACTGCTGGCGGCGGCACTCACGCTGGGCGTGGGACTGCTGGCAGGTGCGATCGCCGGCTATTGTGCCGGGTGGCTGGACGGAATCATCATGCGGGGCGCGGAGCTTTTCCTGGCGCTGCCGTGGCTCTATCTGCTGTTTGCCATCCGCGCCTTTCTGCCGTTGCACATCAGCCCGGCGCAGGCCTTCTTTCTGCTGGTGTCCGTGATCGGCTTGGTGGGATGGGCGCGGCCGGCGCGCCTGGTGCGCGGCGTGGTGCTGAGCGCGAAGGAACGCACCTATGTGCTGGCAGCGCGCAGCTTCGGCGGCTCCGATTTCTACCTGCTGCGCCGCCACATTTTGCCTCAGACGCTGGGCGTGCTGCTGACCCAAGCGGCGATTCTGATCCCTCAGTTCATTCTGGCCGAGGTCACGCTGTCGTTCCTGGGCCTGGGCGTGGGCGAGCCCGTGCCGAGCTGGGGCAACATGCTCGCCACCTTACAGCAATACTCGGTGCTCGCCTCGTATTGGTGGATGTTCCTGCCGGGACTGGCGTTGGTCCCGGTGTTCTGGATGTATCACAAGCTGGCGGACTCGCTGCATGGAGCGGCGTTATGAGGACAGCCATCAACTATCACCAGATCAGCCGTCAGCCATCAGCCGTCAGTTGTCAGCAAGAAAGTTCAGTTCTTGCTGATAGCTGATTGCTGAGTGCTGACAGCTCGCCGGAGGACACATGACGAACGACAAAGGACGAAGGGCAAGGGACAAACGACTGGCGAAAGGCTCAGCTCAAGCGTTGATTCTAGCGTTGCTGATCGCGTCGATGAGCGCCGCACAGTCCTCGCCACCTCCGCAGCCAGTGACGGCGGCGGAAGAGGCGATGGTCACCTCCGGCGAAGTCGGTCGCTACGGCGGCCGGCTGGTGGTAGCGGAGCGCACCGAGCCCAAGACCCTGAATCCGGTGGTCTCGGTCGACAGCACGTCGCGCGAGGTGATCGGGCGTATGACCGCCGACCTGATCCACATCAACCGGCAGTCGCTCAAGACCGAGCCGGCGCTGGCCCGATCGTGGACGGCTTCCCGCAACGGCCGTAGTTACACGTTGAAGCTTCGCCGCGGCCTGCGCTTTTCCGACGGCCATCCGCTCGATGCCGACGATGTGGTGTTTACGTTTCGCGCCTACCTCGACAAGAAAGTGAATTCGCCCCAGCGCGACCTCCTCATGGCGGGCGGGGAGCCGATTGCGGTGACCAAGCTCGACGCCGAAACGGTTCGCTTTGATCTCGCCCAGCCCTACGCGGCGGCGGAACGGCTGTTTGACGGACTTGCGATTCTTCCACGCCACCTGCTGGAGAAGACGTATCAGGAGGGAAAGCTCGGTGAGGCTTGGGGGCTCTCCACCGCGCCGGCGCTGATCGCGGGCCTTGGTCCCTTCCGGCTGAAAGACTACGTGCCTGGCCAGCGCCTGGTGCTGGAGCGTAATCCCTATTACTGGAAGCTTGACCGCAAAGGCGGCCGGTTGCCGTACCTGGATGAGATCACCTTCCTGTTCGTGGCCAGCGAAGACGCCCAGGTGATGCGATTCGAGAACGGCGAGACGGACATGGTGAGCCGCCTGAGCTCCGACAATTTTGCCGTACTCGAGAAGCAGCAGAAGCAGCGTGGCTATCGGCTGCAGGACCTCGGGCCCGGGCTCGAATACAACTTTCTCTTCTTCAACCAGAATGATGTGAGCGCCTGGGGCCTGCCACAGGTGGCCGCCAAACAGGTCTGGTTCCGCGAGCCGAAGTTCCGGCAGGCGGTGTCGGCGGCGGTCGATCGCGCGTCCATTGTGCGTCTGGTCTATCGCGGACGGGGCACGCCGCTGTGGTCGCCGGTGACTCCGGGCAACCGGCTCTGGGTGGATAGTGAGCTTCCGCACCCGCCGAGGTCGCTCGATCACGCGCGCGAGCTGCTGCGCTCGGCCGGATTCACCTGGAGAGGCGGCAGCGCCCTGCTGGACGCACGCGGCCGGGCGGTGGAGTTCACGATCGTCACCAGCGCTGGAAACACCCAGCGCAACGAGATGGCCACGCTGATCGCGAGTGATCTGAGCCAGCTTGGCATGGTGGTGCACGTAGTATCGCTGGAGTTCCGAGCCCTGCTCGACCGGTTGTTCCAATCGCACGACTATGAGGCCTGCGTCCTGGGGTTGGTCAGCGGCGATGCCGACCCCAACCCGGAAATGAACGTCTGGCTCTCGAGCGGCGGCACTCATGTCTGGCACGTCGGCGAGGCTCAGCCTGCCACGCCCTGGGAGGCGGAAATCGACCGCCTGATGAAGCAGCAACTCACCACGCTTTCATATCCCGAGAGGAAGCGTCTCTACGATCGCGTGCAGGAGCTGATCGCCGAGCAGCAGCCGATCGTCAGCCTGGCCAGTCCCAACATCCTGGTGGGTGCGAAGGAAGGGCTAGGCAACTTCCGGGCGGCGGTTCTCGACCCTTACACGCTGTGGAATGCTGAGGAACTCTTCTGGGAACGCGGCGGTTCCGGCGCTGCGGGAGGCCGGTAAGGCAGAAGGCAGTAAGCAGTAGGCAGAAGGCAGTGAAGAATTGACGATTGTCGATTGACGATTGTCGATTGACGATTGGAAGACAGACCCGGCCTGCGCCAGAGTCGACCCGGAACGGTCTTACAATCGGCAATCGGCAATCGGCAATCGTCAATTGGCAATCGTCAATTCTTCACTAGCCACTAACCACCGGCCACTAGCCACTACTGCCTACACTTCCTCCGGCACGACGTAAGGCTCGCGATAGCCGCGATCGCCGTCCCGCAGCAGGCGATTGGCCTCGTCGTCGTCAACCACCTGCTCGGTCGCGGGGTCGAACCGCAGAGTGCGGCCCAGCCGGTAAGACACGTTGGCGAGGTGGACCAGCGTGCAAGAAATGTGTCCTTCCTCAATGGGGGCAGCCAGATCCTCCTTGCGCCGGCTACGCACGCAAGCGATGAAGTTGGCGAAGTGCTGCTCCTTGCCGTGGCCACTCGGGCCCGGCGCCTGCTCCTTGCCCAGCCACGTCTTGTAGGCGTCGTAGCCGTCCATGGCCATGTAGCCCTGAGACCCGTAGAAGATGTTGCCGATGGTGTTGTGGCTGCCGGCCGAGGGGCCAAGCTTGGCTCTTGGTTTGCCTGCCGCCGCCTCGAGACCTGCGGGCGGGATGCTGCCCTCAGAGCCAAACGCCGGCGTGCCGATTTCAGCTTCGTGGTTCGCGATCCAATGCCGCACTTCGAACTCCAGCATCTTGCGCTTGCCGTTTGCCGCCTCGAACTCGAAAGAGGCATGGAGCGTGTTGGGCGTCTGCTGGTCGTCGTCAAACATGAAGTGGCCGCCGATGGCGGATACCTTGTTGGGGAACTTCACGCCCAGCCCCCAGCGCGCGACATCCATCTCGTGAATGCCCTGGTTGCCCATGTCGCCGTTGCCGGTGTCCCAGATCCAGTGCCAGTTGTAGTGGAACCGGTTGCGCGTGAACGGCTTCAAGGGCGCCGGCCCGGTCCAGAGGTCATAGTGCACACCCGCCGGCACCGACTCTTCGTTCGCGTGGCCGATGGTGTCGCGCCACTTGGTGCAGAGCCCGCGCGAAAGATAGACTTCGCCGATCGTTCCCTTGCGAATCTCCTCCATCCCCGCCACGATCCCTTGGCTGGACCGGCTCTGCGTGCCGTGGGCGACAATGCGGTTGTACTTGGCAGCGGCGCGCACCAATTGGCGTCCCTCCCACCAGTTGTGTGAGCACGGCTTCTCGCAATAGACGTCCTTCCCCGCCTGGCACCCCCAGATGGCCATCAGCGAATGCCAGTGGTTGGGCGTGGCGATGGAGATGGCGTCGATGGACTTGTCGTCGAGGAGCTTGCGCACGTCGATGTAGCGCGCCGGCTTCAGGTTCATCCCCGCCACTTGCGTCAAGCGCTGGTCGAGCACGTTTTCATCTGCGTCGCAGAAGGCGGCGATTTCCGCTTCCTTAATGCGCGAGAACTCCTTGATGTGGTCCTCGCCGCGACCGTGCAGGCCGCAGATCCCCACGCGCACGCGGTCGTTGGCGCCGAACACGCGCTCCGGATGAGTGATGAAAGTGATCCCACCGAGCGTGGTGAGGCCGGCCCCTGCCACGCCGGTTTTGAGAAAGTCACGACGAGTGATTTCAGATTTGTCAGGTTTATGGGTCATGGATAACTCCTTTTCGAAAAGTCCGCTGTCCTTGCCGGCTGCAAAACAGGTCGCTCCCCCCCACCGTCCTCCCGATGCCGGTCCGTCCCCTGCATTCGCAACTCTGTCCGCATCATATGCCCACAGCGTCCCACTTTTCAAGCAACGCGCGTCTCGTCTCAGGCGGTACGGCCGAGCGAATGGCACTCGAAGGCTGCGGCATCGTCACCCGTCTTTTCCCGCCTAACGACGCTCGCGACGGTTTTCGCGGAGAAAGGACGGGTCCGGTTTTTGCAGGTAAGCAGCGAGAACGGCGGCGAAAACAGCAGGCAGTGAGTTCGTAATCCATACCAGAGAAGCAGCCGAGACGCGATGCGACGCCAGAAGATAAGCCTCGAGCGCGCTGGCCAGGCAGTACAAAGCCACCGCCGTTCGTCGCAGCCCTACAGTAAAGAGAAAGGCGCAGCCTAGGAGGTCGCCCAAGGCAACACAGGCAAGCCAAGGGCTGGTGTGCCGTACGAGTTCCCATTCGATAAGCCCAGGAACTCCATAGAAGACGAGGAGGGCACCGATGAAAACTACGGGAACGGCAACGAGCGGATGCCGCATACAATCCAAGCGTACCATGAGGGGGAAATCGGCGTTAGTGGTCCAGACTGCGACTCTCCACGTAATGTCTCATTTCAGCTCCGAGCCCTGCACCCGCCTGACTTAAGGGTTGGAGGGGCTTGCGCTCTTGCCGCCGCTCGCGACGACGGCGACCACTGCCGCCGCGGCGCCGCCCCCAGCCAGAAGGATCCAAAGTGTTTTGCTGGAGGCAGGCGCCTGGGTCGACCCTGCCGGGACATGCGGAGCCGGCTTGTTGGTGGTGAGTTTGCCGTCCGGCAAGACATAGGCCTCCTGGCCGGGGTTGAGGTAAAGCGACTCCGGACCCTCCGAGGAGATGACGCCCACCGAGCCAAGCGTACACTGAATGTGCGCGGAACCGTCCCCCTGGCGTTCGACCGCCGCGCCTGCCTCAGCCCGGGCATCGGGGGAAACGACATAGTTGCCGACTAGAGTTTCGAAGTTCTTCACGTTGATGAAGGAGTGGAAACTCACGCTGCCTTGCTTCAACGTCATAAAGTATCCGGAGAATTCAACCTCGTTGAAGGAGACAACCGTATTCGCCGAGAAGCTCAACACGCCTTTACCCACGACGTTCAGCGTGGCGCCGCCGCTGCTGGTCCGCAGTGTGTCCCCGTAAAAGACGGTCGCCACTTGCGGCACCTTCGCGTCGTTAATATAGACCTCGCCTACCGCCGCCAAAGCGCCCACTGGGGGCCGCTCCGATTCAGACGGCGCCGCGGCCGGGGGATTCTGCGGTTGAGCGGGGGCGGCGGGCTTCTGCGTTTGGGCAGGTGCCGGCGGATTCTGCGCAGCCTGATTGCCCGCCGCTCGGGCGCTCTTCCCGGACCCAGCCGGCGACGCCGCAAGCAACAGGCTGTGGACTCCCGCCAACGACAGGAGCGCAACAGTGACCAGGATCAGTCGACGCGGACCTTGCCTCCGGGAAATGAATCGTCGAGTTTCGGGCCTTTCACCAAGGCAACGGTAAGCGGACATTATTCCCCTCCTTCGGTCGCTTGCTCATGTTAACACAGTTTCGGCGGCGCCGCGCCGACTCCCATGGCAGAAGAAAGCAACCAGCGATCAGGCACCGGCCGTCAGCCTATTAGCTTTTGTCAGCTCGTGTCAGCTCGTGCCTGAGGCGGAACAAGCTCGAATCGAGTCCCTAGAAGATTATAGATAGCTGTAAATACCCCCCCTAGCGGCCTGAGGCGTGCGCGCCGCCTGCGTTTATTTGGCACAGTGGTCAATTTGATGTAGAGCGGCTTACGCCGCCATCTGGCGAGGTAAACTCGCCGCTACAGCATCAAATCGGCCCATTACCCTCTACCCTTTATTTCTCCCCAATTGCAACTGGTTACGCTAAGGTTCACAATAGCGAGGACGACGGTTGAAAGCGATGAGATCGTGGATGACACTCTTGGGTCTGGTGGTAGTCCTCGCCATCGTCTACCTTCTCTATGCGAAGTGGGCTGGCCAGTCGGGCCCAACCTCTCGGCCGCAACAGCAGATTGATCTGGTTGGGGTCAAGAGCGACTTGCTGGCGATCGCTCAGGCAGAGAGGATGTATCTGGCCGCGAACGGCACCTACGCCAGCCTCGATCAGCTCCGGCAGGACGGATCAATGCCTTTCTCAACCACCAACCGCCGCGGCTACAATTACTCCGCCGACATCGACGACGGCCAGCATTTCAAGATCACGGCAACCCCCGCCGACCCGGCCAAAAGCGACTGGCCGGCCCTCTTCATCGATGAGACGATGCAGGTGTTTCAACCGGGCGAGCATTGAGCCGCTGAGGATTGAGTCATTAAGCTTGAACGCGGGGTTATCGATAAAAGTCGAGAGTCGAAAGTCAAAAGTCGAAAGTCAAGACCCACTTACTTCCCCTTTCGACTTTTGACTTTCGACTCTCGACTTTCTTCCGGTAAAATAGGATCAAATGGCGCCAGTAAGCAAGACGGTCTCCGCTGCCGCAGAACCCTCCAAAATGCGACCTCCGGTTGCGCGTGCCTTGGCGCTGCTGATCACCGCCCTCGCTACTTTCGGCCTTGCCCCGCCGCTGGCCGCGAAAAAAGGCCTCAACGAGGCCAGCCGCATCGAGATCATTCGCGGGATTTCCAGCGAGATCGTGGTTGCGAAAATAGCGCTGCCGCGCGGGAAGCATGGCCTTTATCTGAATTCCCAGGGTAAGATCGACGAGCAGAAGCTCGCGACCGAGATGAAAGAAAACGGCGCCGCCATCCGCGCCGGAATGCCGGTGGAGATCACCAAGATTACCTTCAAGGGGGACGACCTTCTTTTCGAGATTAATCACGGCGGCAGGAGCGGAAAGAGGTGGTACCAGCACATTGAAATGGGCGTAGGCGGCACCACCACTCCCGTCGGCCCCCAAGATGCCCCGGTGCTGGCCTACGGTTCGTACATCCTGCTGACCCTTCCATTGAATGCGCCGGCGCTGACCGCCGATCAGGTGAAGAAGATGCTCGCGCCGGTCCTCGATTTCGAGCGGCACGCCCCCACGGTGCTCTACTCCCCTTCCCTTCCACCCCAGACCAAAGCCGCGATCCAGAAACACGAAGTCCTGGTGGGCATGGACCGCGACGCCGTGCTTTCCTCCAAGGGTCCCCCGGATCGCAAGGTCCGCGAGACGCGCGACGGCGATGAGCAGGAAGACTGGATCTACGGAGCCCCGCCTCACTCGCTCTTTGTCACCTTCAGCGGCGACACCGTAATCAAGGTGAAACAATACTAACGTTGGGACGAGCGGCGCCCATCCCGCCCTCGGCAGAGGCTAGTGTTGTTGGCCTTGACAATCTTGACTGGGCGATACAGCCGCCGGAGATTTTTTTGCAAACCAAGGTGTCACACGATGCCGGCTAGATGTGGACGGCCAGCACCGGGCATGGTCCCAGTTGGATCACCCGATGGGTGGTGGAACCGAACAGCGCCAGATCCAGGCCGCTGCGTCCCCGTACGCCCATCACCACCAAGTCGGTTTCGGACTCAGTGGCAAGCTGGATGATCTCTTCATGCGGCTTGCCGACGCGCACCGCTGTCTTGATGCTGCACCAGGAGGGCGCGTCGTGCGGAATAGGCTCTTGCAGCTTAGTAGCGATCGCGGCCGTGGCCACCTGGAGGTCGGTGGAAGCAGGGACGTCCTCCAGGACGTGCAACAGTGTGAGCTCGGCGTTGTACTCCATGGCTAGCGACAGGGCGTAAGTGAGGGCCTTGTCGGAGTGCTCCGAGAAGTCGGTGCAGAACAAGATCCGGCGAAGGTCGACGGCGCTGCCCTTCTCGCCCGTGGCCACAAAGTCGTGCGCCGGTTTGCGCACCACCAGCACCGGGCAGCGGGCCTTGCGCAGTACCTTCTCGGCGACCGATCCCATAGTGAGGCGATCGACGCCATGGCGGCCGTGTGTGCCCATCACGATCAGGTCCACCGACTGCTTCTCGGCGAAGGAGAGAATCGCGTTGGTGGCGATGCCTTCGTGCACCACGCATTCCGGCTGGCGCCCATTGCGCGTATGGACCTTCATGAACTCTTGCAGTTGGCGCTCGGCGTTGGCATAGAGGTTCCAGTTGATCTCGTTCACCGAATCCGGAAACGCATAGTAAGGATAGGCCGAGGTCAGCGGTTGCACCACATGCTCAAGGAACAGCTTGGCATCGTAGTGTTTGGCTAGCGACTGAGCATAGTCGTAGGCTTTGCTGGAATACTCGGAGAAGTCGGTAGGGCAGAGAACGCGTTCAATCTTGAGCATGGGTCCAAACCTCCGCACGGGCCGGGCATCAGGTGCCCGCCTCTGGCTCCTCCCGAGGGCCGCACGAAACCGTGAGCTCACGGAATCCACCTCAGGTGGGTGCAGGTTAACAAGGGCGACGCTTGGTTGCTGTGACGCGCGTTACCATCGCTTGTGATTGAAGTCACCCCGAAACCCGATCCCGCTTTAGGATCATTGATCAAATTGGGACTTGACGATTCTACAGAATTCTGTATAATCTGAACCATCTTCGCTCTAACGAAAACTCAGATCCTGAGCCCGAAGTTTCTGGGCAGGAAGTTTGGTTAGTTGGGCGAAGCGCCCGGAGGACGGCTGAAAATGGTAGGTGTTACTTACGAATGGAGGTTGAATGAGAAACTTGGTAATAAGCTGTGCAGTGGCGACCATGGTTGCCCTGTCGGCGAAGTCGGAAGCAAGACCTCCGGCTTCACTCACATCCACCGCGTCTGCTCCAGTGGTTAAGTCGCCTGAGGCCGAAGAGGGCTTGGCAAGCTGGTACGGCCCCGAGTCGCAGGGCACCACGGCAAGCGGAGAAGTCTATGATATGAATAAGCTTACGGCTGCACACCGCAGTCTCCCACTAGGCTCTAAGATCAGGGTCACCAATCTCAAGAACAATCGATCGCTCATCCTCCGTGTCAATGACCGCGGCCCTAACGTTCTCGGTCGCCTCTTGGACGTCTCGAAAGCCGCCGCGCAGTACCTGGGTTTCATCGGCGCCGGAATGGCCAGAGTCAAGGTCACCGTCGTCGGATACCCCAAGGGTCGCATCGACCAAGCGTCTGCCTACGCGCCTCTCCGCAGTTGCGCGAGACGCGTCGAGTAGAAATCATCACAATTTGCGGGTCACCGATTTGACATCGGAAGCAAGTTTCCGCCTTCAACCGGCGCCTTCCGATCATCAATTCTGAAGCTGGCGCTTCCTCCCTGACACGGAAAGTGCCGCCAGCGCCAAGGTCAGTGCCAAGAACACTCGGGGGACGCCGAATCCCCCGGAAGCCGTAACTCCCATGAAGTCAAACCCCGGCACGCGGTTCGCGGGGCCGACGTACCAAAGGAGCGTGTAGATCACCTCGAACATCTTGCTGCTGCCACTCCAGACCCCAAGCGCCAGAGCCAGTGTCGGAATGAACAGCGCGCCGACCACCCAGGCTGAGGCTCCGATCCCATCGCGGGCCGCCAGCAACCGTACAAGGGTACCGCAGCCCGACAGTCCGGCCACCGCCACGCCGGCCACCCAGCACGCCGGCAACTGGCGGCGGAGCGGGTAGACGGTGGAAAACACCAATTGGCCTGTCCCAAGGCGAGCCTCGCGAGTCCCCATCGCCGACCAGATCAAAATCGGCCAAATCCAGGCGGCCACCAGAAACCCTCGGGATACCGCCAGCGGGCTGACGAGTCCCCCGACGATCAGGCCACCGGCCACCACGTACCACCAACGGCTCATTCCTTTGAGCGCCAAGCGCAATTCCGCCAGGACCATAGCGCCAAAGCGAAATCGCGCGGCCGCCTGCTTGATCCGCGATAGACTCATGGGGCCGGTGACGGTTCGCGCCGGGGTCACCTCGGGTTCAGGAAGCTCCTCAGGCGTTGCTGGCACCTTTCGCGCTGACTCGAGGGCCGGATCGAAACGGTGGAAGAGCGTGGCCGCCAGTAGTGCGATCCCCAAACCCAAGCCAACCAAAACCAAGCGCCCCATGATGATCGGGAGTGTCCAATGAACGCCACCCCAAACGAAAGTCGTAAGATCCTGGCGGCCACCGCCGAAGTTGTAGCCCATGGTGAAGTTCTGGGAAAATGAGCACCCAGGAAACTTGGCTCCACAGGCGGAAAAAAGCCCGGGGACCACCACACCGAGACCAGTGAGGTCGAATCTGTCCCACCACGACGACGAACCGGATTGAGTCCGGATTCCCCATGCAGTCAGGACTGTAATCCAAAGGAAGAAATAAACGAGGTTGCCCAAGCCCCCGCGCAGCCAAGGAATGGTCTCAAAGAGTACGGCCACGCTCGCGACCACCGCCATTACCGGCAACGCAATGAAAAGAAACGGGGCCAGCAGCTTCCAGGCGTGGATCGCCATGTCCTCCCGCCGCACGAGTTGCATGGCGACGGCCGCCACTGCCATCAGCCCAACCATTACCGCCAGGACGGCAAAGTTGCTCAGCGCTTTCCCCACCGTGTACTGGGACTTACTCAGGGGCGTGGTGGCCAGGATCTGTCCGACGCCGGTTTGCGTGTCGCGATCGATTGCATTCTTCACCAGATAGAAGCCGGCGAACGACAGGAACAACGCCGTGAAAAGCGCGATCAGAGTGCCAAGGTACGCCGAGTTGTAAACACCCCGGTGACCCGACATCTGCATGGTGACGTAATTGGCATGATTGGGCGGTACGGTGGTATAAGCAAAGTAGACGGTGAGCCCAAGAGTGATGAGGAAGCTATAGCGACGGACACGCTCCAGAAAGTCGGCCAGTGCGAGGTGGTAGAGCACTCGTAGCATCTTCATACAACGGCCCCGCCCTGCGGGGCGACTCCTCGGGAGCTCGAAATCCAGTGCAGGTAAGCGTCCTCCAGCGTCGGCGGCGCCGCGACCGCGCTCCTCGAAGGCGACGCCTCGGATACCATCCGAACGTGCACGCCGTCGCTGCGATGGATGGCGCTGCTGGTCAGATAGCGCTGGCGAACGGCGGGCAATTGGGCGCTCGCCACCACCACCTCCCAAACCCTGCCCTCAACCGAGCGCAGCAACGCCTCCGGGCTATCGTGAATTACCAGGCGGCCCTGAGAAATCAACGCGATACTGGTCGCGGAGGCCTCGACGTCAGACACGATATGCGTGGAAAGGATCACGATCCGGTCGCCCGCCAGCTCGGAAAGCAAGTTGCGGAAGCGGACCCGTTCCTCGGGATCAAGCCCGGCCGTGGGCTCGTCGACGATGAGCAGTTGCGGATCGTTCAGGAGCGCCTGAGCAATGCCAACCCGCTGCTTCATGCCTCCCGAGTACCCGCCCAGTGGTCGCGTCCGCACCTCAACCAGGTTGACCACTTGCAGTAACTCGTCGATGCGTTGCCGGGCGGACCGTGGGTCGAGGCCCTTGGCAGCCGCCAAGTACTCCAGGAACTCAACCGCGTTCAGATTGGGATAGACCCCGAAGTCCTGCGGCAGGTAGCCCAGTACGGCGCGCACGGTGTCCGGCGAGCGCGCGATGTCGGTGGCGTTCCAAGTCACCTTGCCGCCCGTCGCCCTGGTGATGGTCGCCAGGATGCGCATCAACGTGGACTTCCCGGCGCCGTTGGGGCCGAGCAGCCCCAGAATGCCGGGGCCGATCTCCAGGCTGAAGTCCCGGAGAGCCGAGACTTTGCCTTTGTAAACCTTGCTGACGCCTTCAATGGTTAGCTTCAACGGACTTGCCCCCCTGGCCGCGCAAAGGGATGAGGCCTTTTCTAGATACTGACTCCCACCTCCGCTTACTGTTTCTTCTTGACCAGAGCGACCCCTCCGTTTTGATACAGCACCGCGGCCGTTACTTTGCCCGAAGCATCCTGCTGGAACTCGATGCTGAAGCTGCTGTAGACCCCTTTGGCGTTGAAAATGGTCCCATGGTCGGGAACCGACTCCATCGCCGGCCGCCCTGGGAGCGTGGCTACCAGTGTATCGTTGCCTCGAAGCAGGATGGTCAGCGTTTGGCCCGGCAGCTCGTACTCGCCTGTGAAGGGCTCAAGGAAGCTCTTCTCCCGCATGCGCTTCTCGGGCACTCGATTAAACACAATGTCCTTGACGTTGGGCTCGAAGGGCGCCGACAGGCTGGAAACGAGCCCTTTGGCATCGGTATGGAACGTGACGAGTGTCTTCTGCAGCGGATCGAGCTCGTTCTCCGGCACCTGCCAAATATCGTAGTGGAAGTGGTGCAGCGGCGAAGTGATCTTGGTGTTCACGGCCATCTGGAAATCGTTGCCGGACCCGGCGCCTTCCTGCGCAATGGTCACCACCCCATAGCCGGGATTCTCGTACTGGCCCACGTAATCCTTCAAGTCGTGCGACGGGCGGGTCCCCGGCACGGGCTTGGTGTAGCCGCCCGCCTTCGCCGCTTCCTCGGCCTGTTTGCTCTTCTTGTCGATCTCCAGGTAGCGCTCGTCCCACGGGATCTGGTCGAGGCCGAGCAGTCGGTCGAAAACGTTGTCGGTGATGATGCCGGGCACCGGGCTGCCATCCAGGTTGATCAGCACCACCGCGCCGAGGTTATCCTGGGGAAGGAAGGCCAGCAAGGCCCGGAACCCGTCGATCGCTCCACCGTGCTCTACGATCTTGTGGCTGCGATAAGTCGAGATGGAAAAAGCCATGCCGTAACTATTGGTCCCCTCTTCCTTGAACTCGGGCTCGCCTTGGATCACCATCTGCGGGGCCTGCATCTGGGCGGAGTTGTTTTCGGAGAGGATTTGTTTGCCCTCAAACTTGCCCCGATTCATGTGAAAGAGCAGATAGCGGGCCATATCCTCGGCGCACGAATTGATGGAGCCGGCGGGCCCGATCTGATCGATGTTGTGGAAAGCGTATTTCTTCACCACCACCTGGCCGTTCACCTTGTCGATGGCGTAGGGCTGGGCAGAGTCGGGACTTTTAGGCGAGTCGTCCACCGAGAGATTGGTGTGCGTCATGCCCAAAGGATCGAGCACGCGCCGGCGCACCGCGTCCTCCCAGGTGGTTCCCAGAATCTGGCCAGCCAGATAGCCGGCGGTGGTGAACATCAGGTTGTTGTATTGGTACGTCTGCCGCAGGTCCTTCGATGGCTCGAGGTAGCGCAAACGGCGGACGAGATCGGCGCGCGGGAAGTCCGAACTGTACCAGACGAGATCGTGGCGCGGCAGGCCGGAACGGTGCGTCACCATGTCGCGCGTCGTGAGATGCTCGGTGAGCAGCTCGTTGTACATGGTGAAGCCGGGCAGGTATTCGCGCACCGGCTTGTCCCAGTCGAGTTTGCCTTCGTCCACCAGGGTGCCCAGCGTGGTCACGGTGAACGACTTGGTGATGGAGCCGATGGCAAAGAGGGTCTGCGGAGTCACCGGCAGGTTCCTCTCCGTGTCTCGCAGGCCGTAGCCCTTCACCAGAATCACCTTGCCGTTCTGGACCACCGCCAGCGCGAGGCCAGGCACCTTCCAGTCCTTCATCACTCGGGCAACGACGGCATCAAGATCGCCGAGGGCCGCCGGCGTAGGCGCCTGGGTCGCCTGGCCCATGACCGCCAGCGGCGAGACTATCACCGCCATCATCAAGAGCGCTGGGAGTAGAGCGACTGCTGCGGATCCTGGCTTTCGCATAGTTCCTCTTGCTGCAGGGTATGGCGAGCCGAGCCGCACACCAAACCTTGATTTAGCGGCACTCGGCCCATCACATCGTTTCGTGTAAGGATAAGAACCGGACGACGCTTATCCGGCGGCCGAAAAGTATACCAACGGATTTCGCCGCGGTTCAACCGACATCCTCCCAACCTTCGGAGTCCCAGGCAAGTGGTTCCCTCGCCGCTTGAGAACTCGTCATCTCGGGGAGGCAGGGCGCGGTAGGCATCTCGGTCGTCTGCTCCGGGCCGAATGATCAAGCGAAGCAGGCGGAGCCGCTCCTGTGGCGTCAGGGAAGCGACCAGCGGGAGTATATCTTCGTCAAAGGCCTGGCCATGAGAGTTATTCTACCATCGCCCCGCAAAGCAGCCACTATCTGAACTGCCGTCCGAGGCAAGGCGGCAGCAAGCTGCCGCACTCCAAAGTCACAGCAAACGAACCAACTCCGCCACTACCGCATGCACGCCCGCGTACGGATCGCCGGGACCCTCGTACTCGATCGAATAGACGCCCTTGTAGCCTGCTTTTTTGGAGATCCCCACGCACTTGGGAAAGTCGAACTTGGACTCGTTGCCACTGGCGTCGAACTCCAGGCCTTTGGCGTGGCAAACCGTCTTGGCGTAAGGAAAAAGCGTCGTCAGGCCGCGCTCGCGCGCGGTCTCGTCCGAGAAGTTGCCGAAGTCCGGCAGCGCGCCGATGAACTCGCTGCCCACGCCCTTGAAGATCTTCACCAGTTGCTCGGCGTGATCGGCGATTTCGCCGTGGTTCTCGATGATGACGTAGATCCCCTTCGGCTTTCCGTAAGCCACAAGCTTCTTGTAGGAATCGATGGTGAGCGCGAGGTCGTCCGGATTCACTTTGCCCGGGTCACAGCGCACCGAGCGCGCGCCCAGCGTCTTGGCGATGTCGATCCATTTCTTGGACGCTTCGATCGCCGGGTCGCGAACCTCCTCCTTAGGATCGGAGAGCCCGCCCTCGTTCCAGATCTCCTTGATGTCCACTGGTATGTTCACTAGGCGCGAGTGCGCCACCAGGAGTTTGGCCTTGATCTCCTGCAAGTAGGCTGGCTCGGCGGAGGCAAAGTGCGGCGCGACGAACTCGAGGTTGTGGACGTCGTACTGGTCGGCAATCATCTCGGGAAAATCGAGCAGCGCCAGCATCTGGCCGGTCAGCTTGGAGTCCGGCTCGCGGGTGGCCTGGAAGTAGGCGCGGAAGCTCCAACTGGAGATCCCGACGCGGTCCAGATTGGGGTTGTGCGGCTTTCGCGCCGCCTGAGTGCGGGGGCGGCGCCGCGTGGTCCCCTGGACGAAGTCTAAGCCGGGGCCCAAACTGGGGCCGGACCCAACGGCCCAGCCTAATGCGCCGGCAGCTAGGCCGCTTGCCGCAAGTCGAGAGAAGAAGTTACGACGATTCATAAGCCTCCCTGGGTGGCGCCCATGCCGAATGAGACCACGGGCCATTATAACGCTTAAATGCGAAAGGGGTTACCTCGATGCTGTGCTGTACCTGATGGCGGGACGAGAAAGCCTGACTAGGGCTAAGTTACTTTAGAATCAACAACATCGTGGGGCATGAGGTGTAAGTGTTATATAAATCAGAGAGATCGTGGGATCATCCAAGTGCTCTTCTGATTCTAAATGACATTCAGGCACCGCCTCGTACTTTGAGGCGTCCACGTTTCGACCGTCGCTTCTTCAAGCTCCCACCCACGCCCCTTTGGCTTCCCGAGGTGCTTTGAGGTCCCGATTTCTCCGCCTTGACTTTCTTTCTTTGTCGGCAACCGCTGCCCCCGACGCTCAACGTCGACCAAATCGGCAACCGCCATTAACTACCATATTTTTCAATCACATGATGGCTTTCCGTAGAATAAGTCGTTTGTTTTCATCAACATGATGGCTTTTTGGGTTCGTACCGTAAAACCTAACCCAAGATCTCTATTAATATCAATACAATTTGGGTTCGGTCCGTTAAAAACTGATGATCCGTTCCCGCTGCCGACTGCCCTTCTGTCTGCCCGATTTGGCGATTGCGTCAAAGGCGTTGGCATGGGAAACTCGCAATCGTGCATTCCGACCGTTTCATCGCCTTCCGTGCGATTCGCGTCGTCGTCGCCGCGCTCCGACCGGAACATGCGTGCTCGCCAGCCTGGTAGATGATCGGACTTCGAACCTGAGCCACTTGCTGAGGTCCGAATACTTATTATAGTACTGGTGAATCATTTGTCAAGTAAATTATGTGGACGCGGTGCGGTTGAGAACGGTGGGTGGGGCTACGGTGGCTACTTTGAACGAGTCCTTTGAACGGGTCCTTCTTGACAGAAAGAGACCGGCTCTCGCATGATAGGGGCGGGTCAGAAGAATAAGCTGCGTACCCAGGGATGGAGAAGGGCCCACGGAACTACGTATCGAGCGGCCGGGAAAGACACATGGATATCGAAAGAACCATGGAATTCATTCTCAAGCAGCAGGCGACGTTCGAATCCAACTTCGCTAAGGCCGACGAGCGCTTCCTGAAGGCGGAGGCGCGCCTGGACCGGATTGAGCGTGTCGTAGGGCAACTCGCCTCTGCCAGCTTGAGATTCCGCAACGAAATCCGACGCTCGCAAATCGAAGCGGACCGCCAACTCAAAGCCCTCCGGGAACTCAGCCACGAGACTGAGGACAAGCTCAACGCGCTGATCGACGTGGTTGATAAGAGCATCCGGCGCAACGGAAAAAGAGGAGGGCAGTAGACGCTTATCGCTGAGCACCCGCGGCGGGCGCCCGGCGAAACAAGCTGCTACGCGTCAAGACGGCCGCATCCCGGGCATCGACAGCCTGAGCGGGCGGAGTGCCTGAGAAGTTATACTGCCGCCCCGTGACGGGGCCCCTCACTCGGATCGCCGAGGTTTCCGTGTAGTGGAGAATCACCGAGGGGGACAGTCTACGGCCCGAAAAAAAGGCCGTCCTCGGAGCCGGATTCTGCCCCGGAGCGCCTGGAAACTGAGCCCGCGCGGAAGCGCTTTGCTGGGCTGGAGGTGTTGTTGACGGCGCCCTGGTTGGAGTCGGAGTGTTAATTAATGCCCTTCGTTTGCTGCCGCAGCACATCGCCGTCTCCTTCCGGTGGCTGGGAACCGGGCTCAATGACGATGGGTTTTTCGCCCAGCCGTTCGAGCAGACATGCCCCGCCCGAGAGCGCCAGCCATGAAATCACCCACATTAAAGGGCGCCGGGACAAGAGGAAAGCCGCCGGGGCCGCGATCCACAAGCTCAGGCAGTTGAAACAATCCATCAAGCTCCCGACCAGCCCATGACCGAACCGGCGGCGCACCCGGACGATGATATCCGCCGGCCCGTCCTCGTTCGCCAGCAGATGGGTGATCCGCCACGTCGCCAGGACGGCCAAGACGAACCGCATCCAAGGGGTCATCCAGTGAGCCTAGGTGCCTCTGTGCCCGTGCATTTCCGTCGGGCTTCGCCGGTCAGATTGCCAGAAGGGGCAATCAGCGGACCCGGGAGATCGGAATTCCCCGGATCCGCCGTCGCCATCGTTGACTAACCTCCACCTGCTAGTGCGAGCATATGCAGAAGGTTAGCAGGTTATCTATCTCACCCCGGTCAACATCGCCGGTCGTGAGCCCGGGTCTCGTAGTGAGCCATACCTGGTAGGAGCAGTTGGACCAAGTGCTCGTGTCCTCGACGATGGTCCCATTGGCTCCCCTACCCCCAGCGGTAAAGGTCACTCCCGGTGTTGGATTCGTCGGGGTGATGACGCCCGGTGCGGATGGGCTGCAACTGATGATTTCCAGCGACCACGCGCCGGAGTCCATCTCTTCGTGATCGACGGTGAACTGCACGGAGAGGGTTGCGTCGATTGGCGTGCAGCAACTGCTCACAAACTCGGCGAAATTCAGATCGTTGACCTCGAACCAGTTGTTGATATGAATCTTGCAGAGCGAGTTGGAGTAGTCCACGGTGCTGACTCCTACCCGGGTGGCCTGGAAGATAATCGACAGGTCCGTGCCCACTTGCTGGTTGGCGGCAGGCACGGCGCTCCCCGCTGGCAGGCCGGTTGCTGGGTGACCAATGGAGCTGGGGCAGCCCGACGCCTGCGGTGGAAGTGGGCAGCCTCCAGGGGCGACTCCAGGTTGGGTCGTGTCGAAGCCGAGAAGGTTCTTGAAGCCTCCACCGATTATATTCGGGTCGACCTCGAGCCAGCCGTTGGCGTCTGGTGTAAGGTAATGCATTGGTGGATACCACGGGGTGCCGGGCGCCGGTGGACCGGGGTCCGGTGGGACCGGGCTCGGCGGATATGGTGCAGGTGGGATGAAGCCAGGGGGAACGATCATCACGGTCGGAGAGAGAGGCGCGGAACTCGCGGTGGCGTTTCCGGACCCATCTTTCGTCGGCCAACTGACCGTTGTCGTCTCAGTGTCGACCACAATCGGGCAAACCAAGCTGCCAGTGATCGGCAGCGGATTGATCCACACCGTGGCTCCCGCGGGGGCCGTGGCCGGCGTGGTGCCATCCTGGCCGCGGAGCACCGTCCACGTGGTCGCCGAGACATTGGTCACGGTCATGGTCTCGCCGCCGACCTCGCCCGGCTCGGCGGAATAGCAGACCGACACATTGAACGGCGTAGCCGGAGCGATGGCGCCGCCGGCAACGGTGATGGACCCCTGGATGGTGTTTATGGGGGCGGCTAGGGTTGTTGAGGCGGTGGCATAGAGGAAGCGATACTGCATCTGTACGCCCGGATGCGTCGGGGAGTAGACCGGACAGAACCCGCCCAACCGCAGACAGTCATAAAACGCAAAGTTCGGGCCGCCCCCAAAGGCCAGGGTCGCGATAGGAAGGTGCGTGCTGGTAAGTCCGGTCGAGGGGTCGATATCCGAATAGATTTGGAAATTCCCCACGAACCTGAACATGGGTTCAAGCGCCGGGCTTGGGCACACGCAAATACAGAACTCGTAGCATATGGCCGAGCACACCCAAGCGCACACCTGGTGGCAGTAGGGGCCGAGACCGAAGCGGGCAATGACCTCGCGATAGGCCTTGGCGTCATGGTTTTGCACGTCGATTACGAGATCACCCAGCGCGCGAGGATGGCTTGCAAGCTGCCGGGTGGCCAGCGCGAAATTCCGCGCCTCCTCGATGTCACCCACTCCGGAAGTGAAAACCGGCTGGCGAATCTCGCACAGCTCCAGGCACACCCAGACGCACCGCCAAGTGCAAATCAGGCAGCAGATGATCTCGCACCAGGGCGCGAAGCCGGCCTGGTTAATCGCAGACTGCAACGTCTCACAGTTGAGGGCCACCGCAGCTTTGGAAATGGCGTCGAAGGCCTTCTCATTGGCCAGCACGCCGGCGATGACTTTCCCGGCAGCCCGTATCTCGTTCACGGCGTCCGGAAGGCGGACGGGTTGTGGTGTGCAGACAACCTCGCAGACCCGGCGGTAGATAATCGAGCAAACCCAGTGGCACACCAGGTAGCAGAAGTGATTGAGCTCGAGCTCGTCGATGGCGGCCCGGTAGTCTTCCGCATTGCCGCAGGAGACGGCATCGACGACGCGGCGCAAAAGCCTTTCATTGGACGCGAGTCGGACGATAGCGCGGGCGAATTCGTGCAGATTGGGGGTTTGTATCCCTTCCCGAGGCGGGCCACAGACCTCCATGCACCGCAGCACGCAAATCTTGGTCCGCACCCACTCGCAGATCAATTCGCAGTGGGGAAGCATTTCGAGGCGATCCAGGGTCCAGCGAAATGCGTTGGGGTCCTTCGACTCGAAGGCCGCTACCACGGCGGCGAACCCCCCGCTGTTCTGGGCAAGCTGTCCGACGGCGTCAGACTGCGCGATTAAACGGCTGACAGCGTCTTGGAACGAACTCCCGTTACTCATAATGTGCCTCCATTTTTATGCCTACGTGACGATGACGGAAATTCCCTCGCGGCGGGGATACCAGTTGTCCGGTAACCCCGCACAGATCCTCAGGGGCGCGTGATCATGATTAGCGCCTACGGCGTTTAAGGCTCGCGTGGCTCTTAACCAATGGCACCGACGCGATACTGACCCAATTATCCGTACCCCTCACCTGTAACACGCAATTCTCAGATGGCAAGCACGTTTGATATCCATTTCTTGCTATTTATATGCCAATCTTGCTGCGTTCGTCCGTTGCCCATAATCCGAGGTCCGTGGTCGAAGGTCCATTGCGATTGGACAGTCGCACCTCAGAGCGAGGCGACGGTGGCGCAGTGGGGTCAGTCCGTGCATCTTCCGGAAAGCCTCCACGAAGCGGCTGGAGTCGTCGTAGCCCAAGCGTGCTCCGATTTCCTTCACGCTGAGCACCGACTTCTCCAGCAGCTCCCTGGCTCGCTGCATTCGCAGTGACTTCAGGTACTGCGCCGGGCCGAGCCCTGTATGGCTCTTGAACAAATGACATAGCCGCGAGACCGAAAGCCCCGTTGCACCCGCCAGCTCACACAGCGGCAACTTCCGGTGCATGGCGCGATGCATCAGGGCTGTGAGTCTGCTGATCCTGGGATCAACTACGGTTGGATTGGGAAATAGGCTGACACCACCCCAAGGACCGGCCGTCCGCGAAGCCGCCTCCCGGTTTTGAGCCGCTGCTGTGGGATCGTTGGAGACCAACCGTCGATCCTCCCGGACAACCTGGCCCCCTCCCTGATATCGTGCGGATATCAGCCCCAACTTCAACTTTGCTAAATTGTATTGGACACAGAATACATAAGCCGGGCGGGAGTTTGATGTCAAGTTAATTCTCGTATCGCAGCCAGAAGATCGCCTCCTCAAGGCCATGGGATCCCCATTTCGACCCTTCCGCTGTGGGACCGTCCACATTTTCACCCGCATCTCGACTTCCTTCACGCTGAACACTGAAGCTTCCAGCAACTCCTTGGCTCGAGCAAGCCTCTAGCCTCGTGTTCGCCGGTCAATGATCTTTACAGCCCACTAAGGAAGGCGGAATTCTCGGATTAAAAGTGCCATCAATATGCGCTTGTTTGTTATTTACCTGCAATCTGGTCGCGTTCGTCCGTTGTCCACAACACGTTGTGCGTGGCTGCCCTCGCTCCTACGACTTTGCGGCCAGGTATCGGAGCGAGGCGGCGGTGGCGAGGGTAATATGGCCGTGGATTTTCCGGGAATCCTCCACGAAGCGGCAATGGTCGTCGTAGCCCAAACAAGCGGCGGTCTCCTTCACGCTCAGCACCGATTCCGGGGGGATGCCGGTTTTTGCTGGATCGAGGCTGAGCATGCGGAGGCCGGTCCGGAACCAGTCCCAGCACAGGCGCCTGATCTCGTGCCGGTATCAACGCTAAAATGATTTAAATGATTTAGCTACTGCTATTGGCCAGTAGAATAAATAATCCGGGAAGGGGTTTGTGTCAAGCTAATTCTCGTAGCAAAAAAAACGCGTCCTCGCGAGCGACGAGCGGAAAAGCAGTGACGAGTGACAAGTGACAAGTGACGAGTGGCGAGTGAGGAGCCGGTTTTCCTCTTACTCGTCACTCGTCACTTGTCACTTCTTGCTGAGGCCTATAAGGGCAAAAGAAGCCGCGCCTCGCAGCCCGGGCCTTCTTTGCGATTCTCCAGCGTGAGCAGTCCGCCGTGCCCTTCGGCGATCTGCCGGCTCAGCACCAGCCCGATGCCGGAGCCGCCGGGTTTGGTGGTGAAGAACGGCACGAACAGGTTGGCGGTGTTGGAAAGGCCGTGGCCCTCGTCGTCCACGCGAACCAAAAGGTGGGAATTGTCCTTGGACCAGCTTACGTTCACGCCGCCGCTGGTTTCGAGCGATGCGTCCACCGCGTTGCGCACCAGGTTGATGAGGAGTTGGTCCAACTGATCGCCGTCGGCGCGAATGATGAGATTCGGACCGGCCTCCAGCCGGATCGGCAGGCGCGTCTCGAGCGTCACCACGCGCCTGATCCACTCGGCTACATCCATCGGCTTGCGTTTCGGCCGCGGGAGACGAGCGAGGCGCGCGTAGGCCTCCATGAAGCGGCTCAACGCCTCCGAGCGGGAGGCAATCAAACGCAAGCCCTGCCGCATGTCGGTTTCCCAGTCGGCAGCGCGCGGCTGGCGGACGAGAAGACTTTCCAGGCTTCCGGCCACGGATTTGATCGGGGCGAGCGAGTTGTTGAGCTCGTGGCCCAGCACCCGCACCAGCCGCTGCCAGGCTTGAAGCTCCTCTTCGCGCAAGGCGCGGCTGAGGTCCGAAAGCACCAGCAACTGGTGGGGAAGGCCGCCCTCGCGGAAGCTGCTGCGGCTCAGGCCCCATCGCGTTGCCCCCGCCACCCCGCCGGGAAAGACTTTCTGAATGGTCCGCGTCGGTTCACCCTCGAGGCAATCCGAGAGGCCCAACTCAGCGGCCGTGCGGCCCAAAAGCTCCTCACCGGGGTGGCCAAGGAGTCGCTCACCAGCACGATTCACCAGGCGCAAGCGCTGACCGCTGTCGAAAGTAAACACCGAGACGTCGATCTCCGCCATCACTTTGCGCAGCAATGCCGTGGCTTCCAACGCGCCCAAACGCTGCTCCTTCAGCGTCTCGCCCAGCGCGTTCACCTCCAACACCACTTCGCCCAGCGTGTCGTTAGGATCGGCGCCGCGCGCTCGGATGGAAAAGTCGTCCTCGCGCAGCGCCGCCAGAATATTAGCGAGTGTCTGGAGGGGACGGATCACGCGCTCGCGCAAGGCGAAGGCAAAGCCCAGCCAGCAGCCCACGATCAACAGCCCCACCGTCCAGTCGGTCTTGGGGTCGTGGCTGCCGCGCCAGAGAAGGATCAGCGCCACCAGCAGGCCGGGAAAACCCGTCGCCAGAGCATACAAGAGAATGCGGGTGTCGTATCGGAGCTTATGAGGCGGGGCCGACTTGAAGGGGGCTGCCATAACCAACACAGTGGCTAGTGACTAGTGGCTAGTGGCTAGCAAAGACGAGAAACAGTGGCTAGTCACTAGCCAACAAACGAGCCTCTCCTGGCGCTCAGCAACCACCAATTTGCGCAGCAGCGAGCTGAGCACCTTCTGCAATTCAGAAATAAGAACCGAGGCGCCTTCAACTTCCTGCAGGCTGCAATAGCCGAGCTGGGCGGAGAGAATAAGCAGGTATCGAGCTCCGCCACCGAGCCTTCTGCGTGCGATAAGAACTGAGCGAATTCCTTAGTACTTCGGCGTGCCTGACCCTCCGCAATGTTCGAAGGAATCGATACCGCTGCTCACCGCATTTGCGAAGTCAAGCCGAACTTTTCGTCTTCTGGATACGTCTTTGTCAGTTGATATATGCGCTTCGCCAAGTCCATTCCCCGCTGCCATACCAGCAGGTCGCGGTAGCTTTTGATTCTCGCCGGCTCATCCATGGTTAACTCCACCACCCTGACTCCTTGCTCCGCTTCAAGCACTGCCTGGCGTCGCGGCTCTGCTCTCTTCACTAGCCACTAACCACTAGCCACTTCTTATTAAAGCCGGTACCGTTCCAACCTCCTATACAGCGCCGTCCGGCTCAGGCCCAGGGCTTTGGCGGCCTTGCTCACGTTGCGATCGTAGCGGGCCAGGGCTTTCTTGATAAGGTGGCACTCCACCTCTTCCAGGCTCATATCTTCGAGGCGTGATCCCGAGCTTTCCGGGGCCAATCTCAGATCCAGATCGGAGACCCTGACGCGCTCACCCTCGGCCATCAGGACGGCGCGTTCCACCGCGTGTTCCAGCTCGCGGACGTTGCCCGGCCAGGAGTGCTCCGTCAGCCGGCGCATGGCCGCTTCGTCGAAGCCCATCAGGGATTTCCGGTAACGCCGCGTGTGCTCGAGAAGGAAATGCACCGCCAGCGGCGCAATATCCTCGTGACGCTGGCGCAGGGGAGGCAGGTGAATCTCCACCGTGTTCAGGCGGAAGAGCAGGTCCTCGCGGAAGCGGCCCGCCGCCACCTCTTTGTTAATGTCGGCGTTGGTGGCGGCAATGATACGCACGTCGGCGTGGCGCGTCTTGGAAGAGCCCACGCGCTCGAACTCGCCCGTCTGCAATACGCGCAGGAGTTTGGCTTGCTGGCCGAGAGGAACATTGGCGATTTCGTCGAGGAAGAGAGTGCCACGATCGGCCAGCTCGAAGCGGCCAATACGATCGGACTTGGCGTCGGTGAAGGCGCCTTTGACGTGCCCGAACAGTTCGCTCTCAAACACGCCCTCGGAAAGGCCCCCGACGTTGACCGTGATCATCGGCTTCGAGGCCCGGTTCGAGAGCGTATGAATCGCCTGCGCCACCACTTCCTTCCCCGTCCCATGCTCGCCCGTGACCAGTACGTTCGCGTCGGAAGGCGCAATGCGCTTGACGAGATCCATCACCAACACCAATTCGCGGGACTCGGCAATCATTCGAGGCCGCGGGGCAGAACGCAGGAGCCGGTTCTCGGCTTCGAGGCGCTGGCCGCGTCGCAAAGCCTGGCTCAGCTCCACCTGGGTGCGAACGATGGCGATGAGCCGGGCGTTGTCCCAAGGTTTCTGGATGAAGTCGCGCGCGCCGCGCCGCATGGCTTCGACGGCCACATCGACGCTGCCCCACGCGGTCATCACCACCACCGGCAGCGTGCTATCCAGCACCTGAACGCTGGAGAGCAAATCGAAACCCTCCTGGCCCGAGGTAGTGTCACGGGCGTAGTTGAGGTCCATGATGAGGCAATCGAAGTCGCCGGATTCGAGCGCGCTCAGCACCTCCGCCGGTGAAGTGACCGTCTCGATCTGAAAGCCCTCGCCCTTGAGCAGCAGGCGCAGGGATTCGAGCACATCGCGCTGGTCGTCGGCGATGAGGACCTTCGGCGCTTGAGTTTCTGTTCTTGTTTTCTCCATCGTGAAGCAGTCGAAAGTTGAAAGTTGAAAGTCGAGAGTCGAGAGTTGAGAGTTGCAATCCCTCCTCCACCGTCGACTCTTCACTTTCGACTTTCGACTTTCGACTCTCGACTCCTATCTTTCAATCTAACCACCAATTTCAATCCTGACCAAACATCGTCCACCGCGCAGACCTTGACATCCACCAAGCCATTCTCCAACGCAATCTCGCGCACGACGTTTTCATTCAAGTCGGTCTCCACACCGGACGAGCCCTTGGGCCAGGAAACCCAGAGAGCGCCTGCCGGCTGGAGGCGACTCTTCAAGCCGCCAATGCCGCGTTCCAGGTCGGCACGGCGCGTTGCGAAGTATTGAATCAAGTCGAGGGAGCCGGCCTTCCCAGCCGCCGGGGCCACGGTCGCGCCCTTCGGAAGCGCTCCCAGCGTGCCGGGGTATCCTTCCGGCGCGCCAACGAGGGCGATCCGCGCCCCTTCCTTGATTCCAAGCTTCTCTTGCAAGGTCCGCTTTGAATAACCAGCCATAGGAAGAAGTCGAAAGTCGAGAGCCGAAAGTCGAAAGTGAAGAAAGAAAACCGCTTCACTCTCCGCTTTGGCGCTTTCGACTCTCGACTGTCTTTCCTCATGAATCAAAAAATCAAAAGTCGAGAAAAAGGGCCTCTTCACTTTCGACTTTCAACTTTCGACTGCCCTCCCGACTCTCGACTGCCCTCAGGCCACCACCCACCCATCCGCCAGCTTGATGATCCGGTTGCCGTAGGCGGCGTTCGCCTCCGAGTGGGTCACCTGGATGATCGTCGTGCCCTCATCATTCAACTTCTTGAACAGCTCCATGATCTCTTTACCCTGGCTGGAATGCAGATTGCCGGTGGGTTCGTCGGCCAGGATCAGTTTGGGGCTGGCGATCACCGCCCGCGCCACGGCCACCAATTGTTGCTGTCCGCCGGAAAGCTGGCTCGGGAACAGGTCCTTCTTGCCCACAATGTGAAAGCGGTCCAGCGCGTCCGCGACGATGGCCTGCCGCTCCGAGGGCTTGACGTCGCGATACGAAAGGGGAATATCGAGGTTCTCTGATACCGTCAGATTATCCAGCAAGTGGTATTGCTGGAAGACGAAACCGATGTACTTCTTGTTGATTTCCGCCCGCTGTTTCACGTTCAGCTTGTGGACGGGACGCTCCAGGAAGTAGTACTCGCCCGTCCAGGCGCCGTCCAACATTCCCACGATGCTGAGCAGCGTGGACTTGCCGGCGCCGGAGGGTCCCATGACGGTGACAAACTCGCCCTCCTTCACCTCCACGCACACGCGCCGCAGGACGAAGTATCTTCCTGCTCCTACCGGGTAAGACTTCTCGATGTTCACTAGTCGGATCATTGGGTCTCCTGGGTCTCCTGCTTCCTTCCTTCATTTTCCACTGCCGGTCTCCGGTCTATAACCATATTCATTATCATGAACATAGTGGGCCGTCACGTGCTAAGTAGATTTTTTTCATCAATATAGTGGGACCATCCGGAGGCGACCTTTTGTTTTCATCAACATAGTGGGACCTTCCTTCATTTCGGCCCCCCCTCTGATGCAGGTGCATCGGGACTCATATAGGCCGACAGACTTTGGCGTGTGGCTCTCGGCTTTTGACATTTAACCTTCGACTGCTCCTTAAGCCCTTCTCCATCAACAACATCCTGGCTAACTAGATCTAACATCCCTATTTTCATAAACATCGTGGCTTTCGAGCCGCATCGTTTCTGCCTTCATCGTGTTTTCAGCAACATCGTGGCTTCGGGTGCCTAAAAAGGACTCTTCACCCCATGATACCCAAGCCGTTTCGGGAGGAACCTCTCCCGTTGCCCAAGCCGTCCGTTCCGGTACATCTTGAATCAGTGTTGGGGGTAGGCAACCCGATCCATTCATCTTTCCCTGAAATTGGGCCTCCAAGCGACCCTAAGCCATTGGAACATAAGGAAATACTCGCAATGGGTTTGTTTTGCCTGTTCCTCATCGATCTCTTTGATAACAAGAAGGTTAAGTGGGTTTGATTCCATTCCGAACTCCTCATTGCCATCCCAAGCGCCTCTTGCCCCACCATCCTGAATCGGTAAGGGGCATCGGCAACCCTCGCGCCAGACGCCGCAGTCCACTCTTAATATATTAATCCAAATATAAAATCTTGTCAAGCTCTCTCTATGCTACTCCGGTGTCGTCGTCATTTTCATTCCTCTTCGGTTTGACGTCATGATGCGCCGGGTGTAACATCATGATGTGCGGACCACCCTAACCCTCGATGACTTGGGCGCCAAGCTGAAGGAGGAGTCCCGGCGATCGGGAAACCCTTCAAGCAGGTCGTGAACGACTGTCTTCGCGTCGGGGGTGAGCGCGCGATCCAAGACAACTCCTTAGCCACCTTTCAAAATCGAAGCGCGACCCTTGGGTTTGAGCCCGGGCTTCAGCTACGACAACGTATGGGAACTCATCGAGCAGATTGAAGGGCCCTCCTACCGATGATTCTTTTGTTGATGCCAACATACTCCTCTATGCCTACGATCCTTCGTCGCCTCATCACCAAGCCGCCCATGATTGGCTCGAAAACGCCTTTGCCGAGCCCGAACCCGTCGGGCTCGCCTGGATGGTGATTCTCGCCTTCCTGCGCATAGGTACAAGCTCCCGTGTTCTCGAGCATCCGTTTTCCATCACCGAGGCCGCAGCCGTTGTTTTGCGCGCAGTGCTTGGCCCTTGACCCGCTTACCGCTCCGGGCGCTTGACAAACCCGGTAGGAATTCATACGATGCTGGTATGAAAACCGTCGTTTCCGAAAAAGGGCAGATCACTATTCCCAAACCCTTACGAGTGCGCCTGGGCATCCGGACCGGCCAAGTGCTCGAAGTGTGTGAGGAACGAGGACGTTTGGTGATGACGAAGCACGAGCCGCCACGCGATGCAATCGATGAGCTGTACGGAATCCTCAAGCTCGGCCGTTCCACGGACGAGATCATGGGGGAGCTTCGAGGCGGTGAAAAGCCAGAGTGATCACCGCTGTAGACAGCAACATCTTGTTCGATGTGTTCGGAGCCGATCCAGTCTTTGGCCCCGTTTCCGCCGATGCCCTCCGCACCGCCCTTCGAGAAGGCCCGCTCATCGCGTGCGAGGTAGTGTGGGCGGAGGTCGCCGGTTTGTTCCCGTCTGTTGCGGCAACCCAGGAAGCCTTCAACCGGCTGGGCCTGGAGTTCAGTCCGCTCCAGCCGAAGGCCGCCTTCGAAGCCGGCGTCGCTTGGAAGGCATATCGCCAGCGAAGAGGCACCAGGACGCGAGTGGCAGCCGACTTCCTGATCGGCGCCCACGCCTCTTGCCAAGCCGACCGCCTTCTCACCCGCGACCGTGGCTTCTACCGCGCGTATTTCAAACATCTCTCAATCCTTGACCCCACCCAAGCCCGGTAGTGCAGCAGTTCAAGATCAGTCACGGATCCCTTGGTCGCCGGCGGTGATTCGAGCGCCGATGCCGGTCTCAACTTCGGGCCACGCATCGCCCGTTGCCTAGAGGTCTCATGGCTTAGCCACCCCTATGCGAGCCAACGTCTCTAATCTTCAGTCATCCATCGCCAATCGTCAATCACTCATGACGAAGCGCCATCATGGGATCCGCCTTCGTCGCCCGTCGTGCCGGAATGTAACTGGCCGCGAGAGCCGCGCCGATAAGGGCTAGCGGAACGGCTACGAGGGTGGCCGGATCATTCGGACGCACACCAAAAAGCATGCTCCTGACGAATCGAGGCAGTGCCAACGAGCCAAGCACCCCGACACCGACGCCGATCAAGGCCAGGATCAGGCCCTGTCCGACCACCAGTTTCAGCACGTCTTCCATCCGCGCGCCGAGCGCCATGCGAATACCGAACTCGTGGCTTCGCTGGGCAACGGAATACGAGAGCACTCCATAGAGACCTACCATGGCCAAGAGAAGCGCCAGCGCAGCAAAGAGCCCCGAAACGAGCATGGTGAGACGCCGAGGTGCTACGGATTCCGACACGATGTTCTCCATGGTGCGGATAGCGCCCGTGGGCTGATCGGGGTCGACGGAGCGGATGATGCCGCGAACTTCGGCGATGAGGTTCGTGGGGTTCTGGGCGGCCCGAACCACCAAGGTCATGTCGGGCATCATTTCCAGGAAGTACATCGTGGTGGCGGGTTCTGCGGCAGCGCCAAGCTCCTTCACATCGCCCACCACGCCGATAATGGAATTCCATTTACAGGGTGATTCAGAACAGTTGACCCCGAAGCGCTTGCCTACCGCATCTTCGCCGGGCCAGTAACGCCGGGCCATGGTTTCACTGATTACAGCGACCCTCTTATCCTGGTCCGCGGCAACGAACGATCGACCTCTGAGCAGCGGGATTCCTATGGCGCGGGAATAGCCGACGCTCACCGATCGGTGGCCCGCCCAGATGTAGTCACCCCGAGGGCGAGGGGGGCGACCCTCGATCGTGATATCTTGGCTCCACGCCGGGCCGTACAGAGGTCGGAAGTTGATGGCTCCTGCCGCTCGCACCTGGGGTAAGGCTGAAACGCGTTCGAGCACGTCCTTGTAGAAAGCATTCGTTCCCGCCCTGGTCCGTGCCAGATCAACGGTCAACACGTTCTCAGAGTCGAAGCCCAGGTTCACGGCTGTGAGCCGGACAAAGCTTTTCATGACGAGGGCCGTGCCCGTCAAAAGCATAGTGGCCAGAGCAACCTCAACCGCTACCAGCGCCGTACGGAACGAACGCTTGCTGATCCCGGCCAGTGGGCTTCGCAGGCCTTCCTTGAGGCCTTGGTTCAGGTCAAAACCGGTGGCGCTCCAGGCGGGCGCCATACCGATCAGGAACACGGTCAAAAGCAAGGTCACCAGCACAAAGGCGAGCACTGTGGCGTCGATGCCGCCGCGCCCGATCGGTTGCCACTCCACGGGCAGTGCGGCGTAGAAAACACGGGTGCCGGCCAAAGCCAACGGCAGCCCCGCTGACAATCCCAGGAGCGCCAGCACAGAACTCTCCGCCAGCATTTGCCGGATGATCCGTGGCCGGCTGGCGCCTAACGCGCGCCGAATGGCGATTTCCTTATGCCGACCCGTGGCTCGAGCCAGCAGCAGATTAGCGAGGTTGGCACAGGCAATCAGCAGCACCAGCGCCGCGGCCACGAGAAGCGCCAGAAGAGCCGGGCGGAGGTCCCGAGCGTACCGGTCGCGCACGCTCTCCACCGCAACCTTCTGATCCCCGTTTCCCCAATCGGGAAACTGGCGAGCCCATGGTGTGGTAGTAGCTTCCATGTCGGCCTGCGCCTGCGCCAGCGTTATACCGGGCTTCAACCACGCGATCACATTTAGATATTCACCGCCGTGCCCTTCGGCCAGAGCCTGCGGAGAGAGGGCCAGCGGCGCCCAGACGTCCTCCGGCGTGGTGGAGAAACGGAAACCGGCGGGCAGCACGCCAATAACGGTGTAATGGATGCCGTTGAGCACGATCGTTTTGCCGAGGATACCCGGGTCTCCGCCGTATCGAGTCAGCCAAAGCGAGTGGCTGACCACCGCCACCCGGCCGGCACCCGGCCGATCCTCATCAATCGAAAAAGTGCGACCTAACAGCGGCTTGACGCCGAGTACGCGAAAGAACTCGGCGGTGACCTGCATAGCGGGTACGCGCTCCGGTCCTTCCAGACCGGTTAGATTAACTTGCTGAGTCATCCCGTTCCAAGCGGCCATTGCTTGGAAGACATGGGTTTGCTCTCGCCAGAATTGGAATGTGGGTGGATCGTTCTCTCCGGACTGCGGAACCGCTTTCATGTAGCGCTTCACCATGACGAGCCGGTCAGAATTGCCGAAAGGCAGTGGGCGCAGAAGGAAGTCGTCGGCGGCAGTAAACATGGTGGTGGTCACACCGATGCCAAGAGCGAGCGTTAGTACCGCCACTGCCGTGAAGCCGGGGTTCTTGGCGAGCATGCGCAGGCCGAACTTTAGATCTTGGAACAAAGTCCTCATTGGCAATCTCGATTCTCAGCGAGCCGCAGTCGACCCTCAGCCTTCAGCTTTCAGCTAATGCCCACGGGGCTGCTCGGATCTTTAGCTGAGCGCTGATAGCTGACCGCTGAGAGCTTTCACTCGTATCTCAGCGCCACCATCGGATCCACCTTCGTTGCCCGACGGGCGGGAATGTAAACGGCCAGCAGTGCCACGGCGAGCAGCAGCAGTGAGACAGCCACAAAGGTCAGCGGGTCGGTGGGTCGAACCGCGTAGAGGTATGCCGCCAGGAGCCGTGTCAGAGCCAGTGCACTGGCAACGCCGGTCGTGATTCCAATCAGCAGCCACTTGGCGTTTTGGCCGGCGACTAACCGCATAACTTGTTGCCCTCTGGCGCCGAGGGCCATGCGAATGCCGATTTCATGCGTCCGCTGCCGTGTGCCATAGGAAACCACGCCGTAGATCCCCACGGCGGCCAGCACCACGGCCATTGCCGCAAGAACTCCTATCAATTCCAGCACGAACCGCCTTCCCGCCGCTTCGGTGGAAACCAGATCATCCATGGTCTTGATATCGGTGACCGGCTGGTCAGGATCGACGCGCCAAATCTCTTTCTTGACCGCCGGGATCAGAGAGGAAGGTTGGGAGGCGGTCCGCAGAACCACGGCCATCTCATTCGAGGGCCACTGCGTATACGGCAAGAAAAGTTCTGGGTAGGGCGGCACGTCCAGCCCGAGTTGCCGGATGTCACCCACGATTCCCACAATCTCCAGTTGCTGCGGTTTGAATTCGACGGTGGACCCTTTCGGGGTGGAAACCACAACGGCGCGGGAGGCTGTTATGGTCTTACGAATCGGGTCTCCATCCGGCCAGTACTTCTGGGCCATAGTACGGTTGAGGACACCGACCAGGGGCGAGCGCTCGGAGTCGGAGGTCAGAAGCTCCCTCCCGTTCAACAGCGGTATTCCCAGGGTGCGGAAGTAACTAGGACTCACGGCGTGATAGGCTGCCGACCCTTGTCTTGGATGAGGTCCCGGAATCTCGAACCCGTTCACAGTCTCGGACCTTGTCAACGGGAGGTCCACGGTCGCGGCCACCGAGGCCACGGACGGCAGAGATTCGAGCCGTTGGAGCACCTGTCTATAGAAGGCCGCCTGGTTCTCCCCGGAAGCGTACTTCTCGCCCGCCAGACTTATGTCCATGGTCAGCAAGTGGTCCGTCCGGAACCCAACGTCCGTTTCCAGCAGGCGGATCAGGCTTTTCATCATCAGGCCAGCGCCTGCCAGCAGAACGAAGGACAACGCCACTTCCAGCCCGATCAGAGCCCCGCGAATCCGCCCGGTGCGAACGCTCGCCCCGGAAATTCGCGCCGGCTTGGTGCTCCTCCAGGCAGGCAACAATCCGCACAGAGCGCAGGACAGCACGGACAGAAGCACCGTGAACATCAATACCGCGGAGTTGAGTTGGAAGCCGGCATCATGAACCCTCGTGAAGAAGGTGGTGTGTTGCGGCAGGGCGGATGCCACCAGGGGGAGCGTCCAATATCCCAGAACGGCGCCCAGAACGCCCCCCACGCCGGCCAGTAGCAGGCTTTCGGTGAGCAACTGCCGCACAATGCGCGACCGAGTCGCTCCCACAGCGCTTCGGATGGCGATCTCGCGCTCCCGCTTCGCGCCCTGGGACAGCAGCAGGTTGGCCACGTTGGTGCATGCGATGAGCAGCACGAAAGCGACAGCCCCCAGCAAAACCCACGCCGTCTGGCGGACACCGCCAACCACGTACTGGGTAAGCTGGTCAATTGCGACTCCTTGGTCGCGGTTGGTACCGGGATAGGCCTGGGCGAGGCGGGCGGCGATTCCGTTCATTTCCGTCCTTGCTTGCTGCTTGGTTATGCCGGGGGCAAGGCGTCCGATCACCCGTACGTAATGCCAGCCACGATCGGGGTTCGGAATTACCGGTACGAAAACCTCAGGGGTGCCTTCCCACCGCTGAGGTGGAAAAATGAAATGCGGAGGTAAGACGCCCAGTACGGTGTATGCCCGGCCCTCCAAATAGATCGAGTTGCCAATGATCCCGGCATCGCCGCCGAACCGTCTGTGCCACAACTCGTAGCTCAACAAGGCCACGTGGGGGTCGTCATGGGGGCTAAACTCACGGCCCAGCAACGGGGGAATTCCCAACAGGGCAAAGAGCCCCGGCGTGCTGCTTAAGCCGTTCAAGCGCTCGGGTTCGGTGGTGCCGGTGAGGTTGAAAGATTCTTCGTGGTATCCGGCCATGGCCTCAAATGCGTGGCTCTGTTCACGCCAGTCCTGAAAGTTGGGGTACGACGACGCGACTTGGCCGTGATGGTACTGCGCATCAACGGGAAAGAACATGTACAACCGCTCTGGGTGTGAATAAGGAAGCGGACGCAACATTACCGTGTCGAGCAGGCTGAACACGGCAACATTCCCGCCGATGCCGAGGGCTAGCGTGATGATAGCGACGGCCGCGAAGCCGGGATTCTTCGCCAACATGCCTAAGCCGAACTTAAGATCTTGGAGAAGCGTCGTCATGGTTCCTCCATTGAGTGATCGCGTGATCGGGTGATTGAGCGATTCTAAAAAGAGGCCCCTCCGATTTTCAATCACCCAATCATTCAATCGCGCAATCGCCCAATGCCCTCACTCGTATCTCAGCGCCACCATCGGATCCACCTTCGTCGCCCGCCGCGCGGGAATGTAGCACGCCAGGAACGCGACGGCGCCGAGCAGCAGCGCCACCGTCAAATACGTCGGCAGGTCCGTGGGCTTCAGTCCGTAGAGCAAGCTTGACAGGACCCGCGTGAACGCCAGCCCGCCTGCCACGCCGACCACCACTCCAGCGAGGGCCAACTTCATCCCTCCGGCCAGGATCAACCGCACCACATCACGCCATTCGGCCCCGAGGGCCATCCGAATTCCAACTTCTCGGGTGCGGCGGGCGACTTCGTAAGCCAGCAGGCTATAAAGGCCGACGCAGGCGAGCAGGAGCGCCAGCAAGCCGAAGAAGCTCGAAAGGCGAGCCACCACCCGCTCCTGAGTAAGCAATCCTTCGATGCTCTCCTTTTGGGTGCGCACCTCGAAGAGCGGCAGGTTGCTATCCACGCTTTTCACCACCTCGCGGACGGCCGGAATCACCGTGCTGGGATCGGGCGCGGTGCGCAATTCAAAATAGGCCCCTCCTCCGGTGGCGGGAACGTACGCCATGGGATGGATCTCCCGCCGCAGAGTGGCGTACTTGGTGTCGCCCACGACGCCGGCAATTTCATACGCCCTCACCTTCGCCCCACCCGTAAACGCGTCTCCGCTCGATCCTGAGCTGTCGCCTTCCCTCAGGCGTTTGCTCAAAGGGTTCTGGCCGGGGAAGTACTTGCGAACGAACGCCTGGTTCACAAGGATCGCAATGGGCGGACCCGGCGGGGCGGCCTTGGCCGCGTTCACCGGGGCCTTGGGTGCGTTCGCCGCCGCGTCTTCGGCGAGTTTGCGGGCGGCGGCAGCCTCATCCGCCTGGTGAAAGTCCTCGGCGGTGAACGTGCGGCCGCCGATGAGGGGAATGCGCATCGTTTTGAAAAAGTCCGGGCCCGTGGCGAGCATATCCACTTCCACCGTCGCTTTTTCCGGTTGTCCTTCCACGTGGACGTCCTCCGTCCACAAGCCGCCGCTCAGTAAAGCATCGGAGGAGTAACCGACGGAAATCACGCCGGGAAGCGCGGCGAGCCGTTCCTGCAAGCCGCGATAAAGGCTCTGAATCTGCGAGTCCTCATACTTGGCGAGCGTTGGATCAATGCCAAAGAGCAGGATATTCCGGGTATCGAAGCCGGGGTTGATATCGCGAAGATTCTGAAGCGTTCGTACCAGGAGGCCGGCGCCGATGAGGACGATCATCGAAAGCGCCACCTGCACCACCACCAGCGCCTTTCCGAGCGGGAAGGGCCGGCCGGCGTAACCCCTGCCCGGGAGCGTCGCCGCATTTTCCTTGAGAGCCGGGGCGAGATCCAGGCGCGTGCTGCGAAATGCAGGCGCAAGGCCGAAGAGGATGCCGGTAAGAATCGCCACCGAAAGCGTGAACGCGAGCACGCGCCAGTCGGGCTCAACGGCAAAGGGAAAGGGCCGGTCCGAGGTGCCCAGGATCAGCGCCGACATGGCGTGGACGCCCCAATAGGCGAACAGAACTCCCAGGCAGCCTCCGGAGAACGAAAGCATGACGCTCTCGGTGAGCAGTTGGCGCACGATCTTCGCGCGATTCGCGCCCACGGCGAGCCGCACGGCCATTTCTTTCTGCCGCGCCGTAGCCCGCGCCAGCAGCAGGCCGGCGACGTTCGCGCAAGCAATCAGGAGCACCAGAGCGACGGCGAACATGAGAACGTTGAGGGTTTGCGAAAAGAATCCCCGCTGGCCGCGCAGCCCTGTCTGCGCCGGCAGGAGGACGATGGCCGGGTTGTCCTCGGCCTTGGAAAGCGGCTTGCCGCCATGCAACATCTCGTCGCGAAAGATCAGGCTGGTGGCCGCTTGGGCTTTTTCAATCGTGGTTCCCGGCTGGAGCCGCGTCAAAATCACCAGCCACCACTCGGTGAGGCTCCGCGTCTGGGTTCCCCACGGAATGTTGAGGCGCTCCACCATGGATAAGGGCAGGAAAAGGTCCTGCGTTTTTCCGGGCGAAAGATGGGTGAAGCTAGGGTCGGCGACGCCGACGATCGTGAACGGGACAGAATTCAAGAGGACGGTCTGGCCCACGGCCGAGCGGTTGCCCCCGAACGCGGTCTGCCAGAAGGCGTAGCTGAGGACGGCGGCGGGCGACGCGGAGGGCGAGTCGTCGTCGGGGCCGAGCGTCCGGCCCAGCGCGGCACCCACGCCCAGGGTGGAAAAGTAGTCGCCGGAGACAATCTCGCCGCGCGCCATGCGCGCCGACCCGTTGCCGCTCAGCACCAGGTGCGCGGGACCGGCAAATGCGGTGGTTCCGGAGAAGACTTCCTTATCCGAGCGAATCAGCTCGAAAAAGGGCTCGGGGAACGAGCAACCCGAGGGGTTGCGGTCGTTTCCCTCGCCGCCACAGTCGCCGAACGAGGACACTCCGTTTCTTTCCGGCGTCTTGTGCGCGGTCCAGCGCAGCAAGACGAGTTGGGACGGGTCGCGCACCGGGAGCGAGCGGAACATCACGGCGTCAATCAGGCTGAAAATGGCCGTGGTGGCCCCAATGCCCAGCGCCAGCGTCAGGACCGCCACAAATGTGAACCCGGGGCTCCTCGCCAGCATGCGGGTTCCGTAGCGCAGGTCCTGGATTAGCATGGACATTTTGATGTTCTCCCGTTCACGAATTGAATCATTGGATCATTGGACCATTGGCGCTGGGTTTCTTTTCAATGGCTCAATGGCCCGATGACTCAATCACTCAATGGCCCTATTCATAATGAAGCGCCGCCATCGGATCGATCTTCGTTGCCCGGCGCGCAGGAATGTAGCAGGCTACGAGTGACACCAGGCATAGCAAGAACGCCACTGCTGCATAGGTCGGGACGTCAGTAGCGGTGACGCCGTAAAGCACACTTTGCAGATAACGCGTCAGCGCGAGTGACGCCCCGATGCCGACGGCCAAGCCGCCGGCGGTCAGCAGCAGACCCTGGCCTAGCACCAGCCGGAAAACGTTCGCTCGCTGAGCTCCGAGCGCCATACGAATGGCAATCTCATGGGTGCGCTGGCGTGTCGTGTAGGCGATCACACCATAGATACCCACCGCCGCGAGAAGCAGAGCGAGTAATCCAAAGGCGCCCGCGAAAGTTCCAGCGATCCGCTCGAAGATGCTCCCCATTTGCATACTGGACTTTACGGTGGCGACGCCGAAGACGGGCAAATCGGCGTTGAGGTCATGGACCGTTCTTTCCACCGCCGCGGCGTAGGCCTGGGGATTGCCTGAAACCCGCGCGTGAATGATCACCGGATCCGTGTAATCCTGGAACAGAGGCAGAAAAACCGCCGGCACCGGAGCATAAATCAAGCGGCGGTACTTACCGTTGCGAGCCACGCCCACTACCGTATGCCACTCACCCCACATGTGGATCCGCTTGCCGAGCGGGTCCTGACGCGGCCAATAACGGTCACAGAACTCCTGATTGACGATGGCCACCGGCTGCGACTTCTCGCCATCTTGTGCGGTAAACTCACGCCCCGCAACAATAGGGGTCCGCATGGTCCGAAAGTAATTCGGAGCTACGTTGGCCCGATCGATTTCCATCGATTCGCCGGTCTGGGGGACGTAACCATCGACTTGGACAATGCCCGAGTGAATGGTAAAGCTAAGCGGGGAGAAATCCGCCAAGGTCACCGACTCAGCCCCAGGCAGGGCTTCAAGTTTCGAGAGCACTTGGCGGTGGAAGGCGATGCCTTGGGCATCCGAATAGCCAATGGGCGCCAGCTCAAAGTAAGCCAACAAAACATGGTTGGGGTCGAAGCCCGGATCCTGGCGCTGGGCGTTCTGCAAGGTACGAATGAACAGGCCGGCCGAGATCAGCAGGAGCAGCGAGAGGGCGATTTGCGCCACCACCAGCGCGCTCGAGAGCCGCAACTTTTGGAGTCCGCCGGAAATCGTGCCGGCCTCTTCCTTCAGCACCGCCACGGGGGCCAGGGCGGAAGCGCGCAGCGCCGGGAGGATGCCGAAAACGCTGACGGTAAGGATCGAGAGGGCCACCGTCCCGAGGAGCACCGTATGGTCGACGTGCCCATTGAGCGTGAACGGCAAGTTCGCCAGGGGGGGAAAGAAACCCCCGAGCGTCCCGGCCGTCCAGGTGGTGAGCAGCATAGCGACGGCGCCACCCGCCAGGGAGAGCAAGAGGCTTTCCACCAGGAGTTGACGCACCAGCCGCCCGCGGCTGGCGCCCATGGCCTGGCGCAGGGCAACCTCGCGCCGCCGCCCGACCGAGCGCACCAGCAGAAGATTCGCCACGTTGGCGCAGGCCAGCAAAAGCAACACCGCCGCCAGCGCCAGCAGCATGAGCAGGCTCTTGTACATGTAGACGTTGGGGCCAAAGGGCGAGCGCCAGAGCGGGTCCAGCGTAATCTGGTTGGGGCCGCGATGCGAGTCGGGAAACTGCTCGACAATGCGCTGCATCTGGAGGTCGAGTTCTTCCGCGGCTTGCCGGCGGCTGATCCCGGGCTTGAGCCGGCCGACCGCGTTGAGCCAGAATTCGTCGCGGTTGCGAAGGTCCTCTGCCTGATGAATCAGGGAAACCCAAAGGTCTAAGCGTATACCGGTCGAACATCCCTGGAATTCCCGAGGAGCTACCCCCACAACCGTGCACAAAACCCGGTTGAGCTGGATGGTCTGGCCAATGATCGAGGGGTCGGCGCCGAAGTGGCTTTGCCACAGGCCATAGCTGAGCACCACCGACGGCGGACCTCCGGGCTTTTCTTCCTCCCCCGGCAGCAGGGCGCGGCCAAGGATGGGTTTCACACCCAGCACCTCGAAATAGTTCGCGGAGACCATGTCCGTGTAAACGCGCTGCGGCTGGCTGGTGCCGGTGAGGGACAAGAATTCCTCGTGGTGCGCTGCGAGGCCGGACAAGCTCCGGGTCCTCGCGCGCAGGTCCACGTAGTCGAGGTAAGAGAGCGGCGCCGAGGGGTGTTCACTCCGCTCCCCCCTCATGACCGTCACCAGGTCGCCGATGTGGGTGGCCCCCGGAATCGGGTCGAGAAGCGTCGAGTTGATCCAACTGAAGATGGTGCTGTTGGCGCCAATGCCCAGCGCCAGCGTCAGCACCGCCACCGCCGTGAAGCCGGCATTCTTCGCCATCATGCGCAGGCCGAACTTTAGGTCTTGGAATAATGTGTTCATTCGTATCCTCAGTGCTGAGCTATCAGCTATCAGCGTTCAGCTCTCAGCCACGGCGCCCAACCACCCCGCCCTTCGGGCACCCTTCCTTAACTAAGGAGGGGAGTTGCGCGGTGGCACAGGCACTCCTGCCTGTGCCCAAAACTTCTGCCGGGCGCACAGGCAAGAGTGCCTGTGCCACTAACCACTGTCCACTGTTCACTGCCTTACTCATACCTCAACGCCTCCATAGGATCGACCTTCGTTGCCCGCCGCGCGGGGATGTAGCTGGCGAAGAGCGCGGCAGTCGCCACGAGGGTAGGGGCAAGGACAAAGATCCAGGAGGGATGGACACTGAATCCTTCAAACGCCGCGTCAAACAGGCGGGGAAGCGGGTATGCGAAGGCAAAACCGATCAGCAACCCCAAGGCGGCAAGCCTCATCCCTTCTCCCACGAGCAGCTTCAAGACGCTGACCCTCTCCGCGCCGAGCGCCATGCGGATTCCAATCTCGTGGGTGCGTTGGGTAACACCCTGGGCGATGATTCCATAGATTCCCACCGCCGCCAGAATCAGCGCCAATCCGGCAAAAATGCCAAGTAGTTCGCCCATCAAGCGGTCCCCGGCCTCTCCTCGGGCATCGATAAGCTGACTCATCGTCATCACGTTGCCCAGCGGCTGATCTTTATCCACGGACCACACCGTAGCGCGGACGGCGGAAGCCAGAGCTGCCGGATCGCCTTTCGTTCGCACCACCAGGTTCATTTCCGCCGAGGGCGCCTGAACATATGGGACGTAAAGCTGCGGATTGAAACCCGGCTGACCAAAAAAATCCTTCACATTCCCGACGACGCCCACGATCTCACGCCAGGGGGAGGAAACTCCATTTTCGGTATCGAGGCTGATATGCTGACCGATAGCGTCTTCCTTGGGGAAGAAGCGACGGGCAAAAGCCTCGTTGACCAAAGCCACGGGCGGCGCGCTTTGGTTATCAAAGTCCGTGAACGCGCGTCCTTTGGTCAGCCGGATTTCCATAGTTCGCAAATAGTCCCGACCAACTGCGTAGTATCGGGCTTGTGGACGTTCTTGCGGCGGACTCGCCGGCTGCCCTTCGATGCGGAAGGGGACTGCTCCCGCCTCCGCCGCGAGTGGCAGATTCGCGGCAGCCGCAGCGGATACAGCGCCCGGAAGGTTGTGGAGCTTCTCCGTCACCTGCTGGAAGAAGGCGGCCTGTTGGGATGGACTCCCGTATTTAGAAGTGGGAAGGGATACTTCCGCGGTCAATAGCTCTCGCGGATTAAAGCCGGGTTCGGTGCTGATCTCTTCCAGAAAGCTCTTAATCATCAGTCCCGCTCCCGTAAGCAATACCAAAGCCAGGGCGACTTCCACGACGACGAAGACGCGCCGTGCTTTGCCGCGAGCCACGCCCAAACCCCCGGATCGGCCACCCTCCTTTAAGGTCTCGTGAAGGTCGGACCTTGAAACTTGCAGGGCGGGCACCAGGCCGAATAGCAAAACGGTGAGCAGCGAAAGGCTGATGGTGAAGATCAGGACCGGCGTATCGATGCCGAACTCAAGAGAATTAACCCACTCATTGTAACTGACGGCAGCATGCAGGATCTTGATTCCCCACGAGGCGAGGAGCAAGCCCACACTCGCGCCGGCGATGGCAATGAGGATGTTTTCGGAAAGCAATTGCCGGACCAAACGTCCGCGCCCTGCCCCCATGGCTGAGCGCACAGCGATTTCGTGTTTGCGTCCGGTGCCACGAGCCAGTAGCAGGCCGGCGACGTTGGCGCACGCAATCAGCAGCACCAAACCGACAGTTCCCATCAGCATCATGATGGATGGCCGAACGTCGAAGACCTCAATCATAAATTCCTGGAGCGAAATAAGCCTTGCCTCCCAGCCCTTGTCTGCCTCCGGATAGGTCAGCTCCATACGCCGGGAGTTTGTAGCCATCTCTGCCTGCGCCTGCTCGACCGTCGCTTCCGGCTTAAGGCGTCCGAAAACGAAGAACGAGCGCGATTGGCGTCCGGCCGGACTCAATTGTTTCGAATCAAACACCAGCGGAATCCAAACCTGGGCCGAAAAGGCCATGAGCTTGAAACCGGCAGGCATCACCGCCACCACGGTGTACGACTCGCCGTTCAGTTTGACTATCTTTCCAACCACACTCGGGTCCGAAGCAAAGTGAGTCTGCCAGAGCCCGTAGCTGAGAATCGCCACGTGGTCACGACCGGGCCCGTCCTCCCCCGCAGTAAATGTTCGTCCTAAAGAGGGATCGGCACCTAAAAGGTGGAAGAAGTTGGCGGAGACCCGCATCCCGGCGACGCGCTCCGGTTCGTCGTGTCCGGTCAGGGTGAAATCACCCCATGGCGCGATGGCGGCCATTTCTTCAAAATTGTGGCTATCCTTCCGCCAGTCGAGAAAATCCGGCGCGGAAACGGGATGCTCCGGTCTATCGCCCCAACCTTTCGCTCGGTTTATCGACAGAACCATCATCACCCTGTCGGGATCCTTCACGGGAGGTTTCCTCAGCAAGACGCCGCTGACTACACTGAAAATCGCAGTATTGGCGGCAATTCCCAGTCCCAGCGTTATGACCGCCACCGCCGTGAAGCCAGGATTCTTGGCCAACATGCGCAGGCCGAACTTTAGGTCTTGGAACAAGGTATTCATTCGTCTACCTCAAATCGGCTCATCGGTCCATCGGCTCATCGGACTATCGGCCCATCGGCTCATCGGCTCATCGAAATTCGAAAATCGGCACTTGGCTCGCAACTTGCGATTTTCGAGTTTTCATTACCTTCTCCCGATCACCAAATCCCAGAAGGGCACACTCACTCCATCGCTAAATCACCAAATCACTCGATGAACCGATGAACCGATGGACCGATTCCTTCACTCATACCTCAGCGCCTCCATGGGCTCGACCTTCGTTGCCCGGCGGGCGGGGATGTAGACGGCCAGCAGGGCCACGGCGAGCAGCAACAACGACACGGCTATAAAGGTCTGCGGGTCGGTGGGCCGAACCGCATAGAGGTAGGCCGCCAGCAGCCGTGTCAAAGCCAGGGCGCTGGCAACGCCGGTGGTGATTCCGATCAGCAGCCACTGGGCGTTTTGGCCGGCAATCAACCACATAATTTGTTGCCCTCGGGCGCCGATGGCCATGCGAATGCCGATTTCATGCGTCCGTTGCCGCGTGGCATAGGAAACCACGCCGTAGATCCCTACCGCCGCCAGCACCAGGGCGATCGCGGCGAAGGCTCCGATCAATTGCAGTACAAACCGCCTTCCCGCCGCCTCGATGGAAACCAGCTCATCCATGGTCTTGATATCGGTGACCGGCTGGTCAGGGTCGACTCGCCAAATCTCTTTCTTGACCGCAGGGATCAGAGAGGAGGTTTCGGAGCCCGTCCGCAACACCAGGGACATCTCGTTTGCCGGCCATTGCTCGTAAGGCATGAACAGTTCAGGATCGGGCGGCGCATCCAACCCAAGTTGCCGAACATCACCCACGATTCCCACGATCTCGAGCATCCGTGGCTTGAACTGGACGTGGGTGCCTGCGGGAGTTCGCTCGGCCACGAAGCGGTAAACCACGATGGTCTTGCCTATTGGATTCTCGTTCGGCCAGTACTTGCTTGCCATGCTGCGGTTGATCACACCGACCAAGGGCGAGTTCGCGGAGTCGGCAATCCCCAGTTCTCTACCATTCAGCAACGATATCCCCATGGCGCGAAAATAGTCCGAGCTGACGGCATGGTAACCCGCTGTGCCCTGCCCGGAGTGGGGTCCCGGAATGTCGAACCCGTTCCACGTCTCGTTGCGCGTTAACGGCAGGTCCGTGACAGCGCCCACAGAGAGGACCGCGGGCATCGCAATGAGACGTTGCAGAACGTGGTCAAAGTAGGCCGTCTGTTTCTCGGGTGTGGAATACTTTTCCTCAGAAAGACTAACGTCCATCGTCAGCAGATGTTCTGTTCGGAACCCAACGTCTTCTGCGAGCAGGCGCAGCAGGCTCTTCATCATCAGCCCGGCTCCCACCAGCAAGACGAACGACAAAGCAACTTCGAGCGCAATCAGCCCCCCGTGCATGCGGCCAACACGACCGCTCGCTCGAGGACTTGGCGCGGGCCGGGTAGCTTTCAAAGCCGGTAAGACTCCGAATAGAACGCTAGAGAGCACTGCCAAGAGCGCACTGAAGACAAGCATGGTCAAGTTCAGATGGATGCCGGCATCCTGGATCCGCGCGGAGAAATTGCCATGCGGTGGCACCATGCCGGCCACCAGCGGTATCGTCCAGCATGCCAAGGCCACGCCGATCGCACCGCCCGAGCCTGCCAACAGCAGGCTTTCGGTTAGCAGTTGACGCAAGATGCGCCCGCGGGTTGCCCCTACGGCGGTTCGGATTGCCATCTCGTGCTCGCGCGCCGCGCCCTGGGACAAGAGGAGATTCGCTACGTTGGCGCACGCAATGAGAAGCACAAAGGCAACCGCGCCCAACAGCACCCACGCGGTCTGACCCGCATCCGAAACGATGTATTGCGCAAGCGGTTCGAGCGTAATTCCTTGTTTTTCCGGCTTATGGTAGGCTTGCGCGAGGCGGGCCATGATGCCGTTCATCTCCGCGAGCGCCTGCTGCTCGCTTACCCCTGGGGCAAGGCGTCCCAACACCCTTACATAAAACCAGTCACGCTCCGGATTCGGGATTACAGGTACGAAAATCTCAGAGGCCGCGCCTCCCCACCACTGCGGTCGAAAGCGGAGCTGTGGCGGCAAGACGCCCACGACCGTGTACGCCCGGCCCTCGAGGTGAATGGATTTGCCGATGATTCCGGCATCGCTGCCGAATCGCCTCTGCCACAATTGGTAGCTCAACATGGCAACGTGCTCGTCTTCATCGCCGGAGAATTCACGCCCTAATACGGGGCGAATTCCCAAAGTTGCGAAAAAGCCTGGGGTGATGGCCGAGCCGTCCAGGCGTTCGGGTTCCGTCGTACCCGTCAAGTTGATTGGTAGCTCTTCATATGCCGCCATGGACTCGAACGTACGGCTCTGACGCTGCCAATCGCGAAAGTCAGGGTATGAGGATGCCTCCATGTGGGCGGGAAACAACCTGAAAAGCCGGTCCGGCTGCGGGTAGGGAAGAGGCCGCAGCAAAACCGCATCAAGCAGGCTGAACACGGCCACATTCCCGCCAATGCCGAGGGCGAGGGTCAAAATGGCCACCGCCGTGAAGCCAGGGTTCTTGGCCAACATGCGGAGGCCGAATCGTAAGTCTTGGAGGAAAGTCCTCATCGTCCATCTCGAATCAGGGCATCGGGCAATTTGTCCATCGCTCCAACAGGTTATCGGGTGACTTACTTGGCGATTCTTGGCTTAAGTTGAGGATTGGCGGTTTATCCACAATCGCGCGATCACCCCTCACCCCGTCACTCCATGCACAATCGCGAAATCGCCAAATCACCCGATTACCTCACTTCCCTCCACGCCCAGTACGAGCAGCGTGGCGTCGTCGTTCCATTTATCTCCGGTGAATTCTCGGAGCGCCGCCATGATCTCTTCCCTTATGAGGCCCGGCCGAAGATGCCGGTGAGCGGTGACCAGCGCCATCAAGCGCTCTTCCTGGAACTCTTCTCCTTGCGCGTCGGTGGCTTCGGTGATCCCATCGGTAAACAAAATGAGGCGGTCACCGGGAGCCATCTCCACCATCCCCGGCTGGCAATCCCAATCGGCCACCAAGGCCAAAACCGGCCCCCCGTCCCGCAGGCGTTGGCACGAGCCATCCCGGCGAACCAGGAAGGGAGGATTGTGTCCCGCGTTGACATACGCCAAGCGTCGCGCGGGTGCGTCGAGAAGGCCGTAAAAGAAGGTGATGAAGCGATCCGCCCCGACGTGAGGCAGAGCGGCGCGATTGACCCGGGCGCAGAGGTCCGAGGGCGGCACGTGCGGCCCCGCCAAGCCCCGCACCGAAGCTTGCAGATTCGACATTAAGAGCGCGGCCGGAACGCCTTTTCCGGTGACATCGCCGATGCACACCGCTAGCGACGTCTCGTCAAATTTCAGCACATCAAAATAGTCGCCGCCCACGCTGCGCGCCGGCCGCCAGGCGGCGTCAATTTCGTATCCCGGAATCTGCGGGATATCCACGGGCACCAAGCGCTCCTGGATGAGGTGCGCTTCCTGGATCTCCTCCTCGCGTTGGCGCAGTTCTTGCATCGCTTGTTGTGCCCGCCGCTCGTCTTCGGCTTGCCTTTGCCGCGTTCGCCGATGGGTTCGGCCCAACTCGATTTGTTTGCGGAGAGTCTCGAGCAAGCGGGTGTTGTCCCAAGGCTTTTGGACGAAATCGCCCACCCCGTGCTGCATGGCTTCCACGGCGACATCCACGCTGCCCCAACCGGTCATCACCACGATGGGCAAGTCACCCATGGTTTCAAGGCGGGTCAAAAGATCCAATCCCTCTCGGCCGGAGGTCGTGTCGCGGGCGTAATTCAAGTCCATGAGGAGCACGTCGAATTGATTGCCACCCAGCGCCTCCAGAATCGCCGCCGGCGAACTGACCGCGTGGACCTGGTAGCCATTGGTTCGGAGCAGCATGCCCAGAGCCTCCAGCACGTCCGGCTGGTCATCGGCGATCAGGACTCGAGCCTGTGCCGCGCCTTCCAGATTCGCAGGCCCTTCCACCGTGGTACTCATACTCCCATCACCTCATCGATAGTAAACGCGGCTTTACGCCGCCAATGGGCGAGGCAAACTCGCCGCTACAACATCAAACTGAACCACATTTTGAACGGGGTTCGGTTGACATCTTTCCGTACCCCTGATATGGTTTTCCATATGAAGACCACTCTGATCATTCCCGACCCGGTATTCCGCGACTTGAAGCGGCAAGCCGCCAAACGGGGTACAACCCTGTCGGAGTTGGCCGCAGAACTCCTGCGCAAGGGGCTGACCGAGCGGCCCAAACCAGCCCGCCTCCCGCCCCTGCCCAGCTTCGATGCAGGGCGTCCTCTCGTAGACGTCTCCAACCGTGAGGCGCTGTATGACTTCCTGGAGGCTGAGCGCGATGAGCGGCTGTACAGGCGGCTCCTCAGGAAAAAGGACTGAGCGTGTTCGTCGTCGACACGAATCTGCTGATCTACGCGGCCATCCGGCAATTCATAGAACACGGTCGTGCAGCCAAGGTCCTGACCGAGTGGAAATCCTCGCCTGTGCCGTGGTTCATCACCTGGTCTATTACTTACGAATTTATGCGGGTCGTGACTCATCGCGCCACCTTTTCCCATCCCCTGACGTTCGCCGATGCCTGGAGCTTTATCGAAAACCTGCAATCGTCGCCCTCCTTTGGAATCCTGGTGGAAACGGACCACCATGCGGAGGTGGTTCGCGACCTCACACGCGAATACCCGCGCCTCTCCGGGAACCGTTTGCACGATCTTCATATCGCGGCGCTCATGCGGGAGCATG
>DATFYM010000005.1:0-14304 GCA_035315065.1 Terriglobia bacterium | reverse complement strand
TTCACCTCCTGCTGCTCCCCACCCCGTCTCGCGACGACGCAGTTGCAGGCGGTTACAGGTTACGTTGACTTGGAGAGGACTTTCACCTCTCCGACCACAAGCGCTCTCAGGCGCACTAGCGCGGGCGTCCCGCCCGCTGTGTGACGGGAGCGTCCCGCTCCCGGGCCAGGAATCGCGGCAGTTCGAGAATTGAGGCACTCCAGCGATACAGCGCGGGCAGGATGCCCTCGCCACAGCGGGCGGGATGCCCGCGCTACCGGGCTACTGAATGATGCGCCGCCGCATGTTACGATGGAAGCGTGCAAGCGAAGTCTGGTGCCCTGCGAAGCGTCATGCCGAAGTTCACGAAGGAAGTGCTCAGGTTCATGCGCGCCGCTCTGGGCGAGGCCCGGCGAGCGGCGCGTGAAGACGAGGTTCCGGTGGGCGCGGTGGTGGTGCGCGAAAGACGCGTCGTGGCGCGTGCTCATAACCGCCCGCTGCACCTGATCGATCCCACGGCCCATGCCGAGATCCTCGCTTTGCGCCGGGCCGCGCGCAAGCTCGGCAATTACCGTCTGCCAGGCTGTACCCTTTATGTTACAATTGAACCTTGCGCGATGTGTGTGGGAGCCATCGTGCAGGCTCGAATCGAGCGACTGGTATACGGTGCGCGCGACCTCAAAGCCGGGGCGTGCGGCGCCGCGCTCAAAGTCCTGAACCACCGGAAGCTCAATCACAGGGTCGACGTGGTCAGCGGAGTCATGGCCGGCGAATGCGCGGCGGTGATCCAACGGTTCTTTGAAAGGAAGAGGAAACAAGAATCGAAGCATCGAGCAACATAGGGAGACCTTCTTCAATCACTCAATGGCCCGATCGCACAATGACCCGATTTCCCGGAGAGGTACCGAAGTGGTCATAACGGGGGCGCCTCGAAAGCGTCTTGCCTGCCAAAAGCGGGCACGTGGGTTCGAATCCCACCCTCTCCGCCATAATCTTTTCAGCAGCTTACACAGAAAACACAATTCCAGCGTGCAATAGCGTGCAACCGTGTTAGAATGAGTTTGGGCCTTTTATGCCGCTCAAGCTCTACCGCCGGCACCGCAACGAATGCGAGGCGGACCTTCCCGAGGACACGCGCACCGGAGAAGTCGAAGAGCGCCGCCGCCGCTGGAAGAAATGCTCCTGTCTGATTCACGCCTCGGGGACGCTCAACGGGAAGTTCACGCGCAAGCAAACCGGCAAATACACCTGGGAGGAGGCGAAGGCGGTTGCCGCTAAGTGGGAAGGAGCAGACTCGTGGGACGGCAAAGCCGAGCCGCCGCCTGAGCCACTCCCGCCACCCGCGCCGATTTCCGCACGTATCACAATTGACGAGGCAAGCGAAGTTTTTTTGTCGCTCCGCGAGAGCGACAGGATGGCGCCCGCCACGCTTCGGAAGTACCGGACCTTCACCAAACAGCTTCAGGCCTTCGCCGCGTCGCGCGGCTACGTGATGCTCGACCAGATCACTTCCGCCGATGTTGATAGGTTCTACAGCGGCCTAAAGCTCGGCGTGCGCTCCAAGGGCAAGCGCCTCGGAACGCTTCGATGCTTCTTCCGCTTCTGCATGAATCGCAAATGGCTCCCGGAGAATCCGGTCAGCAGCGATCTCAAACCGCCGCTTGGGGCCAACCGGGTCGCGAACAAGGTCCCCTTCACGGATGCCGAGCTCGAGCGGATCGTTGCGGCCTGCGATACGCTCGGCGCGGTCACTTGGATCAATGAGCAGGGGCACGGGGCCTGGACCGGAGAAGACACCAAGGATTTTATCTGGACGTTGGCCTACACCGGCCTCCGCATATCTGACGTGGCGTTCTTCGACATTAAGCGATTGCATGGCAATGAGGTTTTTCTCCGAGCGAAGAAAAACGGCGGCGATGTGTTCGCGTACATCCCGGACTGGCTCCGGGACAGGCTCATCCAGCGGTCAAAAGCGCACGGCTCCATGCTCTTCATGGTCGGCCCGTCCCGCCGTCTCGAAACCGTGACAAATACATGGCGGCGCAGGCTGGAGAGGGTATTCAAGCTCGCAGGGCCCTTCGAGGAGAAACCAACGCCGCACCGGTTTAACCCTCGAGAAGGGAGACGGCTCGAAGAAGAATCAACGACTTACCCTGTCACTTTTTTGCAGCCGCGCCCAGTCTGACTGACATTTGAAAATTCGAACCCCATCGGGCACGTGTGGTCCAAATCTAGATCTCCCAATGGCCTACGGTTCGCCCGGGGTTCCTTAAGCCGGTTTTATGTTCGGTTGCTCCCCGAACCCCTTATAGTGCAGCGCGACTTGGGTCCTCTGTTTTTTCCGAGAGGAGGAAGGCCACTATGCCGACGAACCCGATGGAATACCTCTGGCCCGGCATCATTGCCGCGCAGGCCATCCATGTTGCGGCGAAGCTGCGTATTCCTGACCTGCTTGCTTCCGGCCCTAAGACGATCGCCGAACTCGCCTCGGATTCCGGCGCGCACCCACCCACGCTCGACCGTCTGTTGCGCGCACTCAGCACCCTCGAAATGTTCGCGCGCACACCCGACGGTCGTTTCCGTAACACTCCGCTCACGGAAGTGCTGCGCACAGATCATCCGCAGTCGCAGCGCAACGCTGCCCTGTTTCTGCCTGCGGCTTTTCTTTGGCGCCCGCTCGGCGAGCTTGAAGAATCGGTCCGCACCGGTGAGGCCGCCTTTCAACGAATCTTCGGGCAGCGCTTCTTCCCGTATCTCGCCACCCATCCGGACGACGCCGCGGTCTTCAATGCCGTCATGACCCAGGGCGTCGCCTGGACCACTCCCGCGCTGCTCGCTGCCTACGACTTCTCACGCTTCGACCGACTGGCGGACGTGGGAGGCGGCGAGGGCGCGCTGCTGCGCGACATTCTTTCGGCCACGCCAGGGCTCCGCGGTGTTCTGTTCGATCTGCCTCAGGTCGTCGCCCGCGCTCCCGAGGTTCTGACAGGCCATATCGCTCCACGCTGTCAAATCGTGGGAGGCGATTTCTTCGACTCCGTGCCCGAAGGTGCCGACGCCTACCTACTGAAGGGCGTCATTCACGATTGGCCGGACGAGGACGCCGCCAGAATCCTGCGCAATACGCGTCGCGCTATCCGTCCGGGCGGGATTCTCCTTCTCCTCGAAGGTATCGTTGATTCGACTGCCCGCCCCGTTGGTGTTATGGAACTGCTGATGCTCGCGATCGGCGGCCGCGAACGCACCGAAGGTGATTTCCGTGCGCTCTTTGCGGCCACCGGTTTCGCGCTCACCCGAATCATCCCAATAGAGGCGTCCTCGCTGATCGAGTGCCATCCGGTGTAGCGCTCCTCAGCCCGACGCTCCCCGGATGTCGTTTTTCCTTAATTCGGTTCTTCCTCACTTTTGTTGCACGTGGGACCCTTCAGATCTCGGTCATCTCGCGGATAACAAAAACTTTACGCACTTCCCTCGGCAGCCAAAACGAGATTATCGGCGTGCAAGCGCCACGGGCTGTAAGTGACCGCATTCGAAGTCTTTGCTGCGCCCTACGTGCCCTGGTTGCAACAAAAGTGAGGAAAAACTGTTTTAAGTACAGCGCGACAGCCGGTCAGGCCCACCATGGGGACGGCGTCAAAATGTCGTGCTTTCGTGTTTTCGTGCAAATGCGAGTGGGGTGCAGGGCGCACGTCGCTGTGATCGACGGTGAGCGAGGCCTCCCCGAACATCCTGCTCTCCGATTCTGCCTTGTCGAACAGCGTCGGAATTCGGCTCCCAAAATTGGCGGGCTAAACGGAGGCCATCTTTAGGAGCAGCAAAAACGACGTAACCTCAATGTCGGCAGGGACTTGGAAAAACTCCTATTGCGCACTTGGGACCTTTGTGCAAATTTAACCAGAATGGGCCGCCTCGATCAGCGGTGGGGGAACAAGAAAGAAATTGGAGAATGGCAAGCTCGGTTGACCCGTTTGCCGCCGCCAGGCGGGAAACTGAGGTTTGTCGATGCGGCGACACTCAATCGTTTGCCTCTTTATCAGCCTCTCGGCAACCAACGATTCCGCGCACGATCGAGAAAAGAAGGCTCCTGGCGCGGTCCCTGACCTGCCACCAGCCGTTCGAAACTTGGCATGAAGCCCACCTTGCGGTGATGCGCTTGGCGGACCTCGGTGACCACCGCGTCCCACTGCTGGCCCACACCAGCCCGTTCGAAGCAGCTCTTGGCGTCCTCAAAGTGCGAGAGAGCCTCATAATAGTACTTGCTCTTTTTCGCGTTTAGGATCCGCATGCCCAGCGCTCGGAAGACCCTGGCCGCCACTTCGGGATGCGTTTTGGCAAGGCGCTTCGCCGCGGGTTCAGTGACATAGTGGCTGAGACTCTCGAGTGCGCTGTCGCTCGTCTCTTGAAGACGACGAATGAGACGTTCCGTCTCCTTGGTTTCCACCAGCAACTCGATGAGGGACCCGAGGTTGCCGCGCTCGGCGGCGTCCATCGCCTTTGCGTGCCAGATCGCTTGTTCCGTCGTCGGCACGAAGCGCATTAGTTCCTTGTAGCTGTACCTGTTCGGGTCCCCGTGAAACTCGGCCCAGGCTGCTTCAAGGGCCTCACCGCTTCGGCCGAGCTTGGTGAGCAACTCGCGCTTGAGCCTAGCCAAATCCTGACCCGCCATCGACTCGTGCGGATGCTCCTTGTGGAGGAGCAGACCGCGCTCCACCCAAACAAGCGCCGCCTCGGGCTTGCGTCGCGCCTTCTGCATGGCGGCAAGAGCAAGACAGTCTTGCGCAGACAGGACAGTCTCTTCGCAGAGAGCGATGTATGCCGGGACATTCCGCTGCTGGGCATAGATGGCGCGCAGTACCTCGCTCCAGCGGCGTCGCGCTTGCTCGGTGCTGTCCCTGGCCTCAAAGCGCATCTTCACGGCACGTTCGAAAGCCGCGAGGCCATTCTCGTGCAACGCCTTCACGGCCTCGCGTTCGAGTTGATAGGCGAAACCGTAGGGATCATTCTCCATGCGATCAAGCAACAGGCTCGCAGTTTCGTCCTGGTCCGCGCCGACCGCCTGCCGGGCCTTCCGCCAGATCACGTAGAGGGTGTCAACCAACCCGCCGAAGTAGCCGTCTGAACCATCGACCTCGTCGGCCTTCTCGTAGCAGCCGGCCAGGAAGCTCTCGTGGAGGCGCAAGGCCCGCTGGGGATCGGTGCTGGCAAGCTGGTCAATCTGTGTCCTGATCTCTCCCAGTTCCGAAACGAAGTCCGATTCCGCCCGGTAATCGATGAACCGCCCCGGCCGGAGGGCAGTTTCGATCGCAGCCTCCAGAGGGTCCCGCCGCGCTGTTCCCCGCTTCATCGTTCACCCCTCAAATCCGTCAGCGTTAATGCGCGGTTCTGTAAGCCCTCGGGGTCGGTGAGAAGGCCCAAGGAAAGGAGCCGCTTAGTCGTCTTGCGTCCAACGCCGTGGATGCGAAGCGCCTGGAGTACCGTCGTTGGCTGCAATGCGACGAGGGCGTCGCAGGCCGCCCGAGAGAGGCCGGGTTGCCCACGGAGGTCGTCCTGGGTAAGGGATCTGGGAGTTTGCGTCGCTATTGCCATTCCCTTCGTACTCGAATTTGCTCAGGGCATTTTATCGCGCTTTGCTTGTGGCTTCTACGGGTGCGGTTTTCCTGTTTTCCGGAGGGGTTCTCCGGAGGTGTCGCGCTGCACTGGAAACGTAGATTTTGGCATTGGCCATCGATTTACGGCACTGGAGTCGTGGACACATAGTGTCTGCAGAGAAATCAATGCCAATATCTTCTTGCCGTGTCACGCGGGTCGTAAAGGCAAAGCCCGCCAACAGATGTTATACCAGCAGTTCAGATCGATCACCTAGACGGAATCCGCGCACGGTCTGGGGGGAGAAGTCCTCGCGACCCAGAACATGGACGAACTCCGCCAGCCAGGGAGATCGATCCCCCTCAAGCGGGTAGCGGCCACAATAGCGGACTATTCCGCATGCGGAATAGATGAAGGGCGCTGCCGGTGGGCCAATTAAGGAAAAACGACAGGCAGCGACCCGCTCGGCGATCTCTTCCCGTTCCCACTGTGCCATCGCCGCAATCATCGTGTAGAAGAGCCTACCAGCAGGGGTGGTGGTGTCGATCGACTCGTGGAGAGAAATCAGATCCGCGCCATCAACCTGGAAAACATCGGCGAACTCGAGAAGCCTCTCTCGTATTGCGTGCGAGTTCATCCTCCCTCTTTGCTTATTGATCTTCCACCCGCTGCTCTTTGTTGTTTTTCTCTGTGTTCCTGCTGCGGCTCTTGGCTGCCGGGCAGAGTTCAGAGTGGCGGCCCCATTCGGCAGCCGCCCATAGTTTGTTCATTCCTGAGCGTCTAAGATCTGGCGCAGGGTATGCATGAAAGCGCTGGCCGGCACAGCAACGTTGGCTGTGCTTTCGGAATATGGAACATTAAGCAGTGACTCCTCTCCACCATTGCGGTGTTCTGCAACTTGCAAGGCCACGATATGATTGCTCACGCCCGGCTGATTCACATCGTCATAATCAAAGATCGGGCCGCCGGATGAGCCTCGACTGCCATCGCAGTTGTGGAGAAAGAACCGGCGGTTCGAATTGAAGGCGGTAAACGCGCAACCCTTTTCCCAAGAGGCGGAATCTCCGTTCAGGAAATCCGAGCTGTACCCGGCCGCGTAGAATCGGTCCGAATTCAGATGCTCAGTCAGATCCACGGCGCGGACGCCCATCCATACGGTTGAATTGCCAAGAGGATCGCGTAGACGGAGGATGGCCCAGTCCGCACCACGGTAGGTTGAGGGATCGTTCGTTCCCAACCAGACGTAGGTCACGGGGCTGGAAACGTCGCCCTGGTGATCGGTGTAGCCGGGATAGAAGATAAAGGGGCCGGACATTAGTCCTTTGGTCTCCGGATCGACCACACAATGGGCGGCGGTCACCACCAGGTCGCGGGACACCAGTGTTCCGGTGCACCATCGACCAGGGACAAACAGCTTGCCAATAGCCGACCAGGGAGCATGTCTGTTGGTTACCTTTGGAGCGTGTGTCTTTTGGAAACGTGTTGACGCTCATCCCGGAAACGAGGCCGCTAACGATTAGAACCGCAAACACAATCAAGGGAATGTTCTTCTTCATACGGGCCTTCTCCGTTTCTGGTCACAGCGCTTTCCTGAGCTCACGGTCGTGCCTGTCCAGGTTCGTGAGCCCACCCACAAGCCGTTTCCACGGTGTCTTTTCGAGTCCATCTCGGATGGGCGTTGTGAGCACTCACCGGTGTCTACAGTCAGAGCAGCGAGTTTCTTAATGGATTTGTGTTTGCGGAGGCAGGGGTGACACTGGGAAATGGAAGTGAATTGGTTTCGAGGTCTCGTGAAGACAGCGGGCGCTAGGTTCGTACACAATTAAGGAGCTCAAGTAAGCTCACACGCGGATGCTGGAACAACTGCAGCGGTTGACGACTGCCTTGGAGAACCTTGCGTAGGACCAACGTGCGCCTTGAGAACAGATCTCCTGCTCGCCGCATGAGTTAATGGGCGGAGCGCTGCGTACGGCAGTGAAGCACGCCAGGAACCAGAAAGTGTGCACTTGCTGGAACTGTGTTGGGGCTTTCCTGTCCCGAAGACCAAGGCCAAGGCCGTTGTCCTTCGCCAAAAACACATCAGGCTGAAAACAATTGACTTTTTCCAGTGTCGGCCCTCACCCTGGCGCCATGGTCGCGCTGCTTGGTTCGCTGCTTCGGCTGCTCGTTTCGCCCGCCAATCTCCGCGAGCTCGCCCTGGAAAACCTCGCCCTTCGCCAACAGTTAACTGTGTTCAAGCGCAAGTGCCCGCGGGCTCGGCTACGAAGGGCCGATCGCTTCTTTTGGGTGTGGCTGTCCAGGTGTTGGAAGGATTGGCAGCGGGCGTTGATCATCGTCAGACCGGAGACAGTCGTGGCTTGGCATCGCACGGGCTTTCGCCTGTTCTGGACCTGCATCTCATGGCGGAAGGGCGGACGTCCCGAAGTCAGCCCCGCGATTCGAGCTCTGATCCTGAAGATGGCCGCTGCGAACCCGCTCTGGGGAGCGCCCCGCATTCACGGGGAGCTGCTCAGGCTGGGAATGGAGGTTTCCGAGCGCACGGTATCCCGACTGATGCCCAAGCCTAGAAGCCATCTTCCCAGACTTGGAATGCTTTCTTGAATAACCATGTCCAGGGTTTGGCCTCGGTGGACTTCTTCACGGTGCCCACGGTGAGTTTTCGAGTGTTATTCGTTTTTGTGGTGCTGGCGCATCATCGCCGGCGCGTGGTGCATTTCAACGTGACGGAGCATCCGACGGCAGCCTGGACCGCGCAACAAATCCTGGAAGCGTTCCCCGAAGACACGGTGCCACGATATTTGATGCGAGATCGGGACCAGATCTACGGGGAATGTTTCCGGAATGGTCTCAGAGACGGGCATCACCGAAGTTCTGCCCGCACCGCGAAGCCCTTGGCAAAATCCGTTTGCGGAAAGGCTGGTGGGCTCCATCCGGCGCGAGTGCTCCGACCACGTGATCGTGCTGGGAGACAACCATCTGCGACGAATCCTGAAGAATTATTTCGATTATTATCTGGGTTCGAGAACCCACCTATCCTTAGCCAAGGACGCTCCGACCTCTCGCGTCGTGCAGGGGCAGGAGGCTGGAGATTGTGGGGATCCCGCAGGTCGGCGGACTCCACCATCGCTACGAACGGCGCGCTGCGTAACCGATGGCAGGATGCGCCTGCGTTCCCTCACCTGGAAAACCGTCAAACCGGCTCGCGTAAGGCGCGCACTTGTCGGCGCAAAGGCTCGACCAACCCAATGACATCACAGACCAGATACCAAACGGACGGTCGACACTACGGTCCTTGGATGGCTATTTTTGCAGCGAGTGCAACATTATCGAGTTTTGGCGAAGGACACCTGTCCTCAGTATCGCTCCTTGTTTAGTTATAGGCTTTTGCCAACAACTGTGGCACAAACGTAGGGCCTTACCATTAATCGTGACACCAAATGCCAAAAACTGTGACCTCGAACTGCGGTTGACCCTTTGATATCAACAGTTGCATTTTCACTTACTCTGGCACCCTACATTCTTCTTCTTCGCTACCCGTACTCGAAGAAGACAGGGAGTAGTTGGCACTAGCTTTCAGTAGCTCGACTTCGGATTCCTCTGCCTTTCCAGGAGTTTCGCCGTCGCGTGCCGCAACGGCAAGGCCGACTCCCGTGTCGTGCCATTCGGCCGGCGTCCGAGGATCGAATTCCGCGGGCGTTTTTCTGTTGTCTTCCATGGCTTGGACCCCTTCCGCATTACACGTTCGTCTGTCGAGCTTGTCTTCCTGCCAACGCTCGAATGCCGCAATCTCTTCCTCCAGCTTGGCAAAGCGCGCACGCGCCAATTCCGTATCCATACGATGTCCCTTCTCTTCGCTTCCGGGGCAGACTGGTTCGCGATATCTACGAGCAGAAGTGATCTTGTCGCAGTTGTTGGTGTTAGACGGTACTCAGTTGTGGGTATGGCCAAGGGCTGGATCCGTTGTGACGTTGCCCGTTGCAGAGGCGATGGATTTGATTTCGTCGGCTACACTGGGAGGGTCAGCTGTGCTGCGCGAGCACGGCCGTTTCAATTTGGGATAACTTCGCAAGCAGCCGCTGGCGCTGCTCCGGAGGGGGCTCTCCCTTTAGGGCCCAATAAGCCCGAAGCTTGTCCTCGGCCGCCTTTGCTAGACTGACTGCGGCGGTCTCGGTCGGCTCTTCCGACTGATGCTCGATTTTGATTTTCAGTTCGGCAGGATCAGCTTCGAGCAACTGGTCTCTCAGCCTTTCTTGTTCCTCCCGAGCGAGCGATTCGTGAAGCCCCTTCGCCACCGTGACGACCAACTTCACACGTGCGTCCTTGAGGCGCGCTGGATCCGGCGGAGTTGTAAACTGGAAATCACCATTCTCGTAGACCGCTCGCAACTCCACCATGCGACGAGTGGGCGACACCCGGAAGTTGACCTCGAGGTCCGACAGGTCACTCTTCAAGTTGGGCTCCTTGAGTGTGACCAGGTGATACCCCTTATCCTCTTCTTCGCTGTAGTCGCACCGCGATAGGGATCCGGCATACCTGACCCGCGGCGCAAGCTGCTGACGAAGGTGAATGTGACTGAGCCCAATGTACTGAGCCTGCAAGCGCCGCAGTGGATCCAGGGGATACTCGGCGCATCGCCCGACCAAGGGCTGCCCGCTGCTCACCTTGGCGCCGACGACCCCAAAGTGACCGAAGAACAGCCGGTAGCAATCCGGTCGCCGGGCGAATCGCTGGTTGAACTCCTCTAGCTGCTCAACAAAGGCTGTTTGTAGATTTGCCTCCTCGGGCGTGCCGACGAACTCGGCCTTGCGCGGATATGGGAAGACAGCGATCGCGACACGATCAAGCTCGATGAACTCGGGTTCGGTGCACAGATAAATTGGGAACTTCCCCTTGGCCTTCCCGTAGACATATAGATCGCCGGTTAACTCGGCGCCGTGATTACCCGCGACCAGCACGACGGGGGCATGGTTAGCCATCCGGATCAGTATGTCGATCCAGAGGTTCCGTTCCTTGATCGTGGCTTTGTAGGTGGTCAAGTCGCCGTCGGATTACGAATAGGTCTACGTTGGTACGGACGGCGTCCGCAACAAACCAATCAAGGCATTGGGCGGTGTCGCCGAAGTAGCGGCCCTCTTCGACATGCAGATCTCCAGTGTGGGCAAAGACCCAGGCCATGGCGCAGGTTCTCCTTTCCGCGTGTGGTGTGACTTTAGGCATAAAATCGCCGTTTGGCACGGTTATGCTTTATTCTGGAAAACCAGCTGCAACTCACACTAGGGCCACAGGTTAACCTGGTTTTTGAGAAGTCGCGCGAGCCTTGTAGAGGCGCCCCCAAAGGGTGCGAGGCTGGGCACTCAATTGACGATAACCCAGGTTGATACTATTACTTGCGAGAAAACACAGGGTCAGCTGTTCCAACGATGCTGGTGGCCTGAAGGCTGGGGTCATGAAGGGCGCAGTCTGGATCCATGTCGCCGCAGTCGAGCCACGGCCCGACAACGTCGCTGGTACCTTGACACAATGAGCTTGTATTCCTTCGGGAACTTGCGACTGGCCGTTAGATGCTTCAAGCCCAGTCTACGGCACACCTCGGCCATGGAAGGAGCCGGTTCGGTCCGCGTATACCGTTGCAATTCTTCTCTGAGTTGTGCGGCATGCTTTCTCGCAAGGGCCTTCCGACGCGCCTGCAGTTTAGAGCCAAGGTCAGGGAAATGCCGTGCAAACACTTTCTTGTCTTTGTAACCCAAGCGAACGGCCAGCGCGCGCAAAGAAGGTGGAGGATTTTCTTGGAGGGCTGCCTCGGCAATCCGTCGCATCTGTCGAATTCGAGCTGCCTTCCGGCGTGCGATTTTCAAATGGATTGCTCGACACAAGGCGGGAAAAGGCTTGAAGAAGGGGCCCGAAGTGACGTACCCGAGACGACGAGCAACCTGAGGCACGGATTCAGGATTGTCCTGCGCCAGTGCAGCCTTCAATGCTGCTTCGATCTCCTTGGGCTGGCAGATCCGAGGCCGCGGCCCGTTGTAGTAGGGTTCTGGCCCAACCGACTTCTGGTAGTTGTCGGTGATTCGCTTGCAGAGGCTCCGGCCAACCCGCCTCAGACCGTCCGTACCCCGATAGCCCAGCCGCCGGGCAACCTCCCTCAGGCTTGGCGCTGGATGCTCACTGAGTGCCAGTCTCAGAGCTTGCCGCACCTTTGCGCTCGAGCGGTGGAGTGCGATCGGTAGCGCATAGTTTGCTGCGGAAGGCTTGATCACTTTCCAATCCGCTGCACGACCAGCTGTCAGAAATGCCTCAATCGGAACTCGCAAACGATCACTGATCCGGAGTAGCTGATCAATCCGCGGCATTGCCGCCCCATTGCGCCAATTGTAGGCGGAGGTTGCCGTGGAGCCAACGAATTTGGCGAACTCGGCACCGTTTCCCCGGAAAAGATGGCGCACGCAGGAGTCGAGGTTGTCCCTGAAAACGCTTCGCAGAGCGCTAGGCCGGCTCCCGACATGCGAAGCCAGCGCGAGCAGGTCACCGGCCGCATTACTCACCCAGTATTCCGAGGTGGTTGTTGACAACTCCTTTGGCACCCGCTTTGCCGGCATAACACCCAGCCAACCGCCACATCGGCCGCAGTGACCTGGACGCGAAAAAGACATGATCGGAGCCATCGGCCTTTCGCAGTGCGGGCAGACACTCTGAAAGGGTAGGTGGTGGTCAGGGCAGACGCTGGCGACCCTCAGGGACCATAGGAGAGGCTCATAAAGCTCTCCACCGGAGGTTTGCCACTCTTTGAGACAGGTGGGGCACCAGCTTCTAAAACGACGAAACAGAAACAGGCTGCAAAGGAGGCCTTCAAAAGGGAGAAGGGTCAGTTGCTTTAGGTCATCACGCAACGTGACCGTGCTCAAGGCCTGAACCCACTTGACAGCGCTTTATTCAACGCCGTTGACTGAATAGGAGAACAAAGGATATGGGAAAGTACAGCTTGTCCTCGGGCCGGTCGTACCGGGAAGGGTGACCGCCCCACATCGTTGCAACTCGTCGGTGAGGGTTCCCACCGGCACAGTATGTGCCTCGGCCCGCCTCAGTAAATAGCTTGTCAGGCTCTCAACGAGTGGTGTGCCTATGCCGATCGGCTTGAGAGGGTAGAAACGAGAGCGCGGAGGTACGACTGGTGCCGTCAGGTCCCAGCACTCAAAACTTGCCGTCATGCTAGAGCGTAGACCCCCCGACCTTGTCCCGCACTGGTCGGCGTTGGCCTGGTCGAATCCTGCTAAGCCGCTCCAACTGGTCCAAGTGATCGCCACGTGTTACGCCACCCTCGCCCTTATCACAATTCACCAAACCCAACCGGGTCCGCAACCGACACTGTTCGTCGGCGGTTTCTCGCAACCGCAACTCGCCCTCGACCACTTCTGACAGCATCCTTTCACACTGCGATACTGAGAGAGCGTGAGGTTCCAGATCGGCGCGGCTCAGGCTTGTCTTCCCCTGTTTCAAAGCATGCGCGAGCCCTCGTACCAGCCAGTCCTTCAGCACACCAACGCAGCCGATACTCCGCTCGTATAAGTATTCCCAATTCGTGGCTAGATCCGGGGGTTCAGGAAAGGGCAGTCGCCGGGCGAACGAGTGTACGGTGTTCACAAAGCCTCTCCGGTCGTCTTCTTGATCTGCTCGGTAGCGCCTGAAGTGAATCTCTACGCTTCGCCGACTTAACTGCCCATTAAGGTTATGAAAGGCCAGCAAGTCATAGGTCCCGAACAACACGTGCACGGTGCCGGTCAGATTGGCGATCGATTTAATCACATCCAACTGGTCCAAGAGTTTGCGTCCCGAAGTCAGTTTGACCAGGTGCTGCGCCTCATCGATCAAGACTGCCAGGGGACGCCGGTAGCGTAAGGCCTGCTCGACGGCGTATCGATATTCGGCACCTGGAGTCCTCGCGTTGAGGCGAGCGTAAAGTTCATCGCCTCCATTCCGCGAGATCAGCTGAGGAAGCTTGGATCCCACCAGGGGCTCCTCCATCCTCAATAGGGTCCGCTTGAATTGATCGCGCCAATTGAAATTGCCCGACTCTGGGGCTACCGCCTCCACGCTCACAACAGGAATCCGGCCTCGATCGGTCTGGAGAGTGGCGAGGAGGCTCTGGGTAAGTGTCTGTTCGATCTTTGCCAGCAGCGTCGTCTTCCCGACACCTGTGGGTCCGAACACCATCACGAGTGAATTCGGCGGAGACTCCTGAATCGCAGCCATCAGCTGGTCTTTTGCTTCCACCAGTTGAGGGTGTGCCAGCGTGCATTCCCGAAACTCCTGCAGCCTCTTTCTCCGTGATTGCCCGAGAGTTGAGTCGGATGGTCCGTGTTGGCGGGATGCTGCCATCAGAATTCTCCGTACTCCTCTCGAACGTGTTGCACGTGAGTCTTGCTGGCAGGGCCCGCCTCAGGCGTGCTTTTGTCGGGGTCATCTTTGGCCGGGGTGCTCGGTAAGGGATCTGCACTCCCGTTTCGTCCGCTCTCAACGGCCTCTCGAACCTCCCGGTCGCGCGCTCTTTGCACAAGCAGAGCCTCTTTGGCTTCCACTGATTGTAGAAACTCCGCCAGCCTTTTTGCGGATTCCGGGGCAGGCCGGGCACGATTCCGAAATCATTCCGGGCGCCATTCCGAAATGAAGCCGGGCACGATTCCGGGATGAAGCCGGTCACGGATTCCGATCTTAAGCCGGTCACTTTTCGCCGGTGGCCGGAAC
>DATFYM010000004.1:0-15653 GCA_035315065.1 Terriglobia bacterium | reverse complement strand
TGCTTGAAGTTGACCTTCCTCTCCTACGCCAAACACAAAGGACTGGAGGTGGTCTCCTACGAATCGCACGCTGACGGGTTGCTGGAAAACGTCGACGGCAAGTATCGCGTGACCCAGATTACGGTGGAGCCTCGCGTGGCGCTGAAATCCGAGGCCGACTTCGGGCGCGCGGGCGAGATCATGGCCAGCGCCAAGGAGGACTGCTTCATTTCCAACTCGATCACGGCAACGGTGAAGCTGAATGCGAACTTCCGGGTGGCTTGATAAGCGCGCATGCGATTTGCCTCGCTGGCGGTCCAGCGCGTATCATAGAGGTGGCGCGTCAAATGGGACTCACACACGTCACTGTCGCCTTGAGAGGCACGGGAAGTTCCAACGGCACATACGAAGCGGACTTTCTCGTCGACACTGTGGCAACGGATTGCGTGGCTCCGGCTGCCAAGCTTCGGCAAATTGGAGTCCAGCCCGTCGGGACGACGATGTAAGAATGGGCGGATGGCACCAAACACCAGTTCTCTTTCGGATTGGTCGAAATCAGGTTCATGGGCGAAATCACTGCCGGCCGGGTGGTATTCGGTCCCGATGATGCGGAGCCACTGCTCGGGGTCACAGCTCTCGAGTCCGTGGGCATTACCGTCGACCCGGCTAACCGGACCCTGAAACGATTACCTGCCATTCCGTTGAAGAGGATGACGGCGCCCACAAGGCGGGTTGCTTCATTTCCAACTCGATCACGACAGCGGTGAAGCTGAATCCGCAGTTCCGATTGCCGTGAGGAATGGGTAGCGCGCCCGAATCCCTGTTGCGTCCGAGACTCGTTGCGAATAATGTGCCGGTCGATCTCGTTGGGATGTCGCAGCGGAGCATTCGCTATCTCACCACCCTTCGACGGCAATTCCCTCGACGGCTCTAAAATGCTCGTCTCGTGTTACCAGCGTGAGTTCGTACTGTTGGGCGTGAGCGGCAATCCAAATGTCGTTGTTTGGTATCGGGCGCCCTTTTGCCCTCAGCAAGTCTCGAATCTTCCCGTAGTGACGCGCGGTTGAGACGTCGCAGTTGAGCACGGCGAAGGCCGCGGCAAGTTCCTCTACCTTGGCCAAATTGGATGCCGTGCGGGCTGACTTTCTCGCCCCGTAGTAAAGTTCCCCAAGCACAATGCTCGACAGAAACGTGGGTTCGCTGCCGTTGAGAAAACCAAGAGCCGCACCCTCGCCGGCAAGGATGGCGATAGCGAAATTTGTGTCGAGCAGAAACTTACCAGCCATTCACATCGACTTTCTCGCAGCCTTCCTCAATCGCATCTGACATCGCACGAGCGTCTTCGGGGCTGATGACTCCGGCGAACGCCAGCAAGTCTTTTGCAGGAACTCCTCGGGGCATTTTGGTCGTGAGAGACCTGACGAAATCGAGCACCAGTCGTTGCTGCGCGGCAGGTAATTCGCCCACACGTTCGACAATTTCCTTCGCCATCGAGCGATCCACGATGAGTCCTCCTCAACTCGCGTCTATCGTTTGCTTCGCGCGAGTGCCAAGCCCCCTGCCCTAATCATAGAGCACTTCTCGGCAGCCTGTCAGCGGGGAAACCGGTCTCACTTGTGAGGGGTCACTTCAGCCGCGTCGAGCCCATCAGAAACAGATCAATGGCGCGGGCGGCTTTGCGGCCTTCGCTGATGGCCCACACCACCAGCGATTGTCCCCGGCGCATGTCGCCCGCGGCGAACACGCCGGGAACCAAACTCATGTAGTTCGCGTCGGTAGCGATGTTGCCGCGCCCGTCGAGCTTCAGTCCAAGTTGCTCCACCGCACCTTGACGCACCGGTCCGAGGAAGCCCATCGCCAGCAGCACCATCTCGGCGTCCATGGTGAACTCGGTTCCCGGGAGCGGCTCGAACTTCGGCGGTGGGCCCACCCGAATACCGTGCAACTGTTTCACCTGGCCGTTCTCATCGCCAGCAAAACTGGTGGTGGCCACCGACCAGTTGCGGACGCCGCCTTCTTCGTGGGAGCTTTCCGTGCGCAACTGAAGCGGCCAGAGCGGCCAGGGCGTGCTGGGATCGCGCTCCGGCGGAGGCGTCGGCATGATCTCAAACTGCTGGACAGACTTGGCCTTCTGCCGGTGGGTGGTACCGAGACAGTCGGCGCCTGTGTCACCGCCGCCGATGATAATGACGTTTTTGCCGGTGGCGCGAATCTGATTCTCCACCGCGTCGCCCGCGTTACGGCGGTTCTGCTGCGGCAGGAACTCCATGGCGAAGTGAATGCCCTTGAGGTCGCGGCCGGGAACTTTCAGGTCGCGGGGTTGTTCGGCCCCGCCCACCAGCAGCAGCACGTCGAAGTCCTTGCGCAGGTCCTCCACGGGCACGTTGTGCCCTACGTGAGAGCGCAGTTGGAAACTTATCCCCTCGGCGGTCATCTGCTCCAAGCGCCGATCGAGGATCGTCTTTTCCAGCTTGAAATCGGGGATGCCGTAGCGTAGCAAGCCGCCCACACGGTCGTTCTTTTCAAAGACGGTAACCCAGTGGCCGGCGCGATTCAGTTGCTGGGCGGCGGCAAGGCCGGAAGGCCCCGAGCCTACAATGGCAATCCGCTTGCCGGTCCGGGTGGCCGGCGGTTCCGGACGAATCCATCCCTCGGAAAAAGCGCGCTCGACAATCGTCTTTTCGATCACCTTGATGGTGACCGGTGGCTCATTGATGCCGAGCACGCACGACGCCTCGCAAGGCGCCGGGCAAATGCGACCGGTGATTTCCGGGAAATTGTTGGTGGAATGAAGCACCCGGATGGCATCTTTCCAACGGTCCTTATAGACAAGGTCATTCCAATCCGGAATGATATTGCTCACCGGGCAGCCGGTGTGGCAAAAGGGGATGCCGCAATCCATGCAGCGCGCGGCCTGCGTCTGAACGCTGGTATGGGGAAACGGTTGATAGACCTCGAAGAAATCGTCAAGGCGCTCTGCCACCGGGCGCCGCGCCGGCATTTCGCGCGTGTATTCTTTGAATCCTGTAACCTTGCCCATGATCACCTTGAACTGCTTCGCGCCGCGCCAAGAAGAAAACCTCAACACTGCGCAGCCCTTTGGCCGCAACCAAAGACCCCAACACAGAGGTCACTGAGGCTTCACAGAGGGAACAGAGAAGAAAGTCCCGAAGAAAGCGCCCTGCTCTTGGTCTTCTCCGTGACCTCCGTAACCCCTCTGCGAACTCTGTGTTGCGCTCTTGTTCTTCGCACGCCGCGAAGAAGCTCAACCATTTGTCGCGTGGCCTTCGTGAGAATCGCGATTGTTCCTGATTAAAGGGAGGCGACCCCTCGAGACACCGCCGCGGCATGGGCCGCCAGCACGCCGGCGGCAACCCTCGGAATGCCGAGCACACGTTTGTATTCGTGCGGGAACACTTTCACGAACAGCGGCAGCGTGACTTCCCAATTGTCGAGGATCCACTTGGCCTGCGGACTTCCCGTATGCTCGCCATGCCGCGTGATGAGCGAGAGTAACGTCTCCACGTCCCTGGGATCAACCACCGGCTCCAGGTCCACTTCCCGCCGGTTACACAGGACGTGGCCAAACTCGCCGCCCGTTCGGTCCAGCACAAAGGCGATGCCGCCCGTCATGCCGGCGGCAAAGTTGCGTCCCGTCTTTCCCAGCACCACCACCAGACCCTTGGTCATGTACTCGCAGCCGTGGTCCCCCACGCCCTCCACCACGGCGGTGGCCCCGGAGTTGCGCACGGCAAAGCGCTCCCCTGCCATCCCGTTGAAAAACGCCTCGCCGCTGGTGGCGCCGTAAAGGCAAACGTTGCCGATGAGGATGTTCTCCTCCGCCACGAATTCCGATTCGCGCGGCGGGTAGACAATCAGGCGGCCGCCGGAAAGCCCCTTACCCACATAATCGTTGGCCTCGCCTTCCAAAGTCAGGGTGACACCCTTGGCCAGAAACGCGCCAAAGCTCTGGCCGGCAGAGCCCTGGAAGTGAATCTGAATCGTATCGTCCGGCAGTCCCTCCGAGCCGTAGCGCCGGGCGATTTCTCCGCTCATCATGGCGCCCACCGAGCGATGTACGTTGCGAATGGGCAGGCTGAATGAGACCGGCGTGCGGTTCACCAGCGCCTCGTGCGCGTGCTCGATCAGGCTGACATCCAACGATTTCTCGATGCCGTGATCCTGAGCGATGAAGCAGTGCCGGCCCACGTGGTGCGGCATAGGAGGATTGTATAAGATCGCAGAGAGATCGATGCTCTTGGCCTTCCAGTGTTCCACGTCCTGGCGTTGAGCGAGGCACTCGACGCGGCCCACCATATCGTCGAGCTTGCGGAAGCCGAGGCTCGCCATGACGCGGCGCAGGTCCTCCGCCACGAAGAAGAAGAAGTTGATCACGTGCTCGGGCTGACCTTGAAACTTCTTCCGCAATTCCGGGTCCTGCGTGGCCACGCCCACCGGGCAGGTGTTCAAGTGGCACTTGCGCATCATGATGCAGCCCATGGTGATCAGCGGAGTGGTGGCGAAGCCAAACTCCTCCGCGCCCAGCAGCGCGGCAATGGCCACGTCGCGACCCGTCTGAAGTTTGCCGTCCACTTGCAGGCGCACGCGGCTGCGCAAATCGTTCATCACCAGAATCTGCTGGGTCTCGGAGAGCCCCAGTTCCCAGGGGATTCCGGCGTGGCGGATGGAACTGACGGGCGACGCTCCCGTACCGCCGTCATAACCGCTGATCAGGATCACGTCCGCGTGCGCCTTGGCGACCCCGGCGGCCACGGTTCCCACGCCTGCTTCCGCCACCAGCTTCACAGAAACACGCGCGTGCGGGTTCACCATCTTGAGGTCATAGATCAGTTGCGCGATATCCTCGATCGAGTAAATATCGTGGTGCGGCGGCGGCGAAATCAGTCCCACCCCGGGAATCGAGTGACGCACCTTGGCGATGATTTCGTCCACTTTGTGACCAGGTAGCTGGCCCCCCTCGCCGGGCTTGGCGCCCTGCGCGATTTTGATCTGGAGATCGTCCGCGTTCACCAGGTAATGGGTGGTAACACCGAAGCGCGCGGAGGCCACCTGTTTGATCCGGCTGCGCCGCAGGTCGCCGTTCGCATCCGGCCGGTAACGCGCCTCGTCCTCGCCGCCTTCGCCGGTGTTGGAGCGGCCGCCGATGCGGTTCATGGCGATCGCCAGCGTTTCGTGTGCCTCCTTGCTGATAGAACCGAATGACATAGCGCCGGTGGCGAAGCGCCTCACGATCTCCGACGCTGGCTCAACCTCGTCCAGGGGCATCGGGGGACCGATGGGTTTCAGCTCAAACATGCCGCGCAGCATCATCAAGTCGCGGTTCTGTTGGTTGACCGTGTCGGCGAATTCCCGGAAGGTTTCGAAGCGGTTCTGCCGCACCGCCTGCTGGAGCTTGCTGATGGTGGTGGGATTCAGTTGATGCCGTTCGCCGCGCAGGCGGAACTGGTATTCGCCGCCAATTTGCAGTTCCGTCTCCGAGTCCGCCGGCGGCTGCATAGCGAACTGGTGCTTCATCAGTGCCTCTTTCGCCAGAACGTCAATGCCTACGCCCTCGATGCGTGACGACGTACCGGTGAAGTATCGCTCCACGAACGGGCGGTTCAACCCCACGGCTTCAAAGATCTGCGCGCCCCGGTAGCTCTGAAGGGTGGAAATTCCCATTTTGGAGGCAGTCTTCAGCAGGCCTTTATCCACCGCCTTCATATAGTTCTTCAAGACTTTGTCAAAGCTGTGATCGGCGGGGAAGTAGCCGTTCTTGTGCATATCCTCAAGGGTCTCGACGGCGAGGAAAGGGTTGACCGCGCTCGCGCCGTAGCCCAGCAGGAGCGCAAAGTGCATCACTTCGCGCGGCTCGCCGGATTCGACGATCAGCGCCACCTGGTTGCGGGTCTCCGACCTGATCAGGTGATTGTGGACCGCCGAGAGCGCCAGCAGGCTGGGAATGGGCGCATACTTCTTATCGACTCCGCGGTCGGAAAGAATCAGCAGCGTGTAGCCGGACTTGATGGCCAGATCGGCGCGTTCGCAAAGCTCGTCCACCGCCTTCTGAAGTGCCTGTTCGCCTCCTTCCACCGCGAAGAGCATCGGAAGCGTGGTCGCCAGGAAATCGCCCTGGCTCACGCGCCGCAGTTTTTCCAGGCGCCGGTTGGTGATGACCGGATGGGTGAGCTTCAGGGTATGGCAGTGGCGCGGCGATTCTTCCAGGATGTCGGGTTCACAGCCAATGTAGCTGGTCAGCGACATCACCAGGTCCTCGCGGATGGGATCAATGGCCGGGTTGGTGACCTGGGCGAACATCTGCTTGAAGTAGCTGAAGAGCATTTGGGGCCGGTCGGAAAGGCAGGCCAGGGGCGTATCCGTGCCCATGGATCCTACCGGCTCCTCCCCGCTGGTTCCCATGGGGCCAAGAATGAACTTCAGATCCTCGTCCGTATAGCCGAAAGCGCGTTGCCGCAAGAGGATGGTCTTATGGTCGGTTGGCTTTACGTGCGGGGGATCGGGAAGGTGGTCGAGGGTGATCTGGTTCTCTTTCAGCCACTGTGCGTAAGGCTGGCGCGCCGCGAGCTGCTTCTTCACCTCGTCGTCCGGGATCAGCCGCTTCTCCACCGTATCGACCAACAGCATGCGGCCCGGCTCGAGCCGTCCCTTGAGCCGAACGGTTTCCGGCCGCACCGGCAAGACGCCGGCCTCCGACGCCATGATGATGAGGCCGTCGCTGGTGACGAGATACCGCCCCGGGCGCAAGCCGTTGCGATCGAGCTTGGCTCCGATCACGCGTCCGTCGGTGAACGCCACCGCCGCCGGGCCGTCCCACGGCTCCATCAAGGAAGCGTGGAACTCATAAAACGCGCGCACGTCCGCCGGCATGGTGGGATCGTTGTTCCACGCCTCGGGAATCAGCATGGAAAGCACGTGGGGAAGGCTGCGCCCGGTGAGCGTGAGGAGTTCGATGGCGTTATCCAGATTGGCTGAGTCGCTGCCGCCGGCGGTGATGATAGGCATCAGTTTACGGACGTCATCGCCCATCAACGACGATGCCAGCACCGACTGCCGGGCGTACATCCAGTTAACGTTGCCGCGGAGGGTGTTGATCTCGCCGTTGTGGCAGATGTAGCGATAAGGATGCGCGAGGTGCCAGGTGGGAAACGTGTTGGTGGAGAATCGCTGGTGGACCAGGCAGAGCGCGCTCATCGCCTCCGGGTCTGACAGTTCTTTGTAGAAATTGGCGATCTGGGGTGCCAGCAGCAGCCCCTTGTAGACGATGGTGCGGGAAGACAGCGAGGGGATGTAAAAAAAGTCCTTCTCGCGCATATCGCTTTTGGCGATCTCTGCTTCCACTCGCTTGCGAACCACATAGAGCTTGCGCTCGAGGGCGTCCTGGTCCATTTCGGGTGAGCGCCGGATGAAAATCTGCTCGATGTAAGGCTGGGTGCTGCGGGCCAAGCGGCCGATGGAGTTCGAGTTGATGGGCGTGTCGCGCCAGCCCAGGACGGCAAGGCCCTCTTCCGCCACGATCTTTTCCAGGATACCCTCGCAAAGCACTCTCTCCTGACGGGCCACGGGCAGAAAAACCATGCCGATGCCATACTCGCCGGGAGCGGGAAGGGTGAATCCCAGGCGGGAGCACTCGCGATCGAAGAAGGCGTGGGGAATCTGGATCAGCACGCCCGCGCCGTCGCCGGTCTCCGGGTCGCAGCCGCAGGCGCCGCGGTGGGTGAGATTGATGAGGATCTGGATGCCCTTGGCAATGATGTCGTGGGACTTGTGGCCCTCGATGTTGGCTACGAATCCGATCCCGCAGGCATCGCGCTCGTGCGCCGGATCGTACAGCCCTTGGGCGGGAGGCAGTCCACGAACCCCGCCGCGCGCGCTGCGTTCCTCGCGCCGATAGAGACTGGTCCGACCATCGCTTCCTGAGTTGTTTGCCATTTCCGGAAAGCCTGCAAATGCCCTATTGTAGGCATCGACCATTGTGCCGTTTCCTACCCGTTCGGAGAAATCAATATTTTTTATGCTGGCCATAGATCAAGGCGTGCCTTTCGATCTGCGTTCCGTTCGGGGGCGGCTGGTCTGACCTGGGCGATACCTACGCAGTAGTTCGATGCCCGCGAACTCGAGGGCATCACCCGAGAAGAGGTCGCATTTGCATGGGGCACTGGAGCCCAGCCCGTTGATCATCGCGTGCCGTCGTTCGCGCGCTTGTTTTTATTAGGAAGAGCTAAAATACAATAGGAGCGACGCCGCCCGACAGAGAGCCCGTGCTTGACGGGCGCGGCCGCTCTCGGCTACTGTGGACATTGGTTGCAAGGAGATTTCCGATGACCGTCCATCTCCCCCCCCAGATCGAGCGCATCGTCAATGATGCCGTACTCTCTGGCCAATACCGCTCGGCCGAGGAGATGCTCTCGGAAGCGATCGCCGTCTGGCAGGCGCGGCAAGCTGCGTTAGCAGAGCCGACCGAGGATGAGCGGCAAGCGGCCATTGAGCGGCTCAAGAGCTTCGGCAAGACGCACCAGCTTTCCCTTGGCGGCATCACCATCAAGCAGCTCCGGGACGAGGCGCGTCCGTGAGTTGGATTGTTGTGGATGCCTCCGTGACCCTGTCCTGGCGGTCGGAGTGACTTGCTTGTGAGGGGCGAAGTGGGGCGATTTTGTGGAGGTGAACAACGAATCAGCAAAAAGCCAGTGCATCCTGACCCAAACCGGAACCACGACGAAGTTCCCATACCGAGAGTTGGCCGAAAGATCGTTACGACCTGGTATTCGTTTTTGACCGGCCCACGGGTACGGGTGTGATTAGCGGTTTCCAAGTGGTGCCACAATTTCTTCTGGCGGGAGACGGTCCGTATACGGCTGAGAGCTAAGACGCATTGGCGCTTCAGATTTTACACCGGCAAAGGGTATATCAGTCTTTGGATATTCTTCTTGACATAAAGCTCTTGGTACACTATACTTTCTTTAGGTCGCTTGGGACCGAGGGCAGCCGGGTTTGAAAACGAGAAGCTCCGTCTGCCTAGTCTCTGGCGCGGAAGAAGAGCGCGGTGATTGCTGATTGCCGATTGGCGATTGAAAGGCGGCTAGTGCGCGACAGCGGGGTTCGGGGCTCGCAGAGAGAGGAGTCGGCATCAGGGCTCGGGACTCGCGTTAGGAAGACTATGCGCTGCGGACTTCCGTCAGAACCAGAGCCCGTCCCAAGACTGACCAACGGCTGGAGCGAAGAAAGCAGGAATTGCGCATGCGAGATGAACGATCAGGAGCAACGGGTTTCGGGATTGGGATTCAGTGCTCGCCGATCAAACGGGCCAAATTGTCGTCAACAAGTGTGCCGGCGCATGGTCCAAAGGGACGAAAGCGTGTTCAACGGGCGGCGTTGGGGAAAAAATGAAAAAAATGGGTCAATCAAACCTGACAAGTCTATTAGAATCATCAACATGAACCTTATAACAAACCTAGAACAGACCCAGTAAGTCCTTTAGAATCGAATGGCCACAAAAAACAAACCTGGAACAAACCCAGTAAGTGCTTCTAGAACGGAAGCGGTCCGAAAAACAAACCCAGGAACAAACCTGGCATGCTGCTGAAGAAGGTTGTGGCTGCAGGTTTATGCCGCCAATGACTTAGGAGCAAGTCGAGAGTTGAAAGTCGAAAAGTCAAGACGGCTTGGAACTGAATTGAAGGCGAGCACCGGGCATGTTTCTTCCACTCTCGACTCTCGACTCTTTTGTCTATGGGTCGCAGTTGACTTTACGGGAAGAGGAATTGATAATGGCCCTTCTTGTTGCGGCCGGCTCCGAGACTCGATTCCTCCGGTGCGATGCGGCTCCCGCTGGGCGGGACCAACCGCTCCGCTGGGAGTCCACGCCGCCTTCCGAAGAGGCTCCATGGCGACCACCACACAGCTTACAAAAGCGGCCGGGCTTTCCCGGGAAGTCCTCCTCAGCGCCTACCGGACAATGGTGCTCTCGCGCCGTCTGGATGACAAGGAAATCCAGCTCAAGCGCCAGAACCGGACCTATTTTCAGGTGAGCGGCGCAGGACACGAGGCTATTCAAGTGGCGGCGGCAATGCACCTGAAGCCCGGCTACGACTGGTTCTATCCTTATTATCGGGACCGGGCGCTCTGCCTCCAGTTGGGGTTGACTCCGCTCGACATGCTGCTGCAAGCCGTGGGCGCGAAGGACGAACCGCAGTCGGGCGGCCGGCAGATGCCTTCGCACTGGTCGTCGAAATCGCTGCACATTGTCACTGGCTCGAGCCCCACCGGCACCCAGCTTCTGCAAGCCGTGGGCGCGGCCCAGGCCACCCTCTACTTCTCTCGCGTGCAGGAGGCGGCGGAGCTAGCCACCAGCTTCCGCGCCGATGAAGTGGTGTTCGTTTCCGCGGGCGAGGGCGCCACCAGCCAGGGCGAGTTCTGGGAAGCCGTGAGCGGCGCGGCGCTGCGCAAGCTGCCGGTATTCTTTCTGGTGGAAGACAACGGCTACGCTATCTCAGTTCCGGTGGACTCCCAGACGCCCGGGGGAAGCATTTCGCGCCTGGTGAAGAGCTTCCCCGACCTCCTGACCCTGGAGTGCGACGGCACCCGCTTCCCCGAGAGCTACGAGGCCGCCGCCGAGGCTGTGGAGTATGTGCGCCGGCGCCAGGGCCCGGCGCTGCTGCACGCCCACGTGGTTCGTCCTTACTCGCACTCGCTTTCCGACGACGAGCGCCTTTACAAGTTGCCCGAACTTCGGCAGCAGGAGGCCCGGCGGGACCCGCTGCCACAGCTTTCCCGTTGGCTGGCGGCCGAGTGCGGGGTGGCGGAGGAGGAACTGCGGGAGATCGAAGCGGCCGCCGAGCACGAGGTCCGCGAAGCCGCCGAACAAGCGTTGGCGGCGGAGGACCCGGACCCGGCGGGGGTGATGCTGTACCTCTATTCGCCCACCGCCGATCCCACCTCCGGGCAGTTCGATCGGCCGCCCAAGTTCCAAGGCGAGCCCAGGACCATGGTGGACCTCATCAACCTCTGCCTGCGCGACGAAATGGCCCGCGACCCGCGGGTGGTGGTGTTCGGCGAAGACGTGGCCGATTGCAGCCACGACGACGAGTTGGCCCGGGTGAAGGGCAAGGGCGGGGTGTTCAAAGCCACTCACGACCTGCAGCGCCGGTTCGGCAGCGCCCGCTGCTACAACTCGACGCTCGCTGAGGCTAGTATCATCGGCAACGGCATCGGCTTGGCGACGCGCGGCCTGAAGCCGGTGGTGGAGATCCAGTTCTTCGACTACATCTGGCCGGCGATGATGCAGATGCGCGACGAGCTGGGTGTGATCCGCTGGCGCTCCAAGAACGACTTCTCCTGCCCGATGGTGATCCGGGTGCCCATCGGCGGCTATCTCTCCGGGGGCGCCATCTATCACAGCCAGTCCGGGGAGTCGATTTTCACCCACTTTCCGGGCTTGCGGGTGCTGATGCCGGCCACTGCACTCGACGCCAACGGCCTCTTGCGCACGGCCATCCGCAGCGACGACCCGGTGATCTTCCTGGAGCCCAAACATCTCTACCGGCAAACCCACAATCGCAGCCCCTATCCCGGACCCGACTACATGATTCCCTTCGGCAAAGCCAAGCTGGTGCGCGAGGGCGTGGACCTGACCATCGTCACCTACGGGTCGCTGGTGGTGCGCGCGGTGGCGGCGGCCAGGCAGCTCGAGGCGGAGGGCGTGCGGGTGGAGATCCTCGACCTGCGCTCGCTCCAGCCCTACGACTGGGACCTGATTTCGGCCTCCGTCAAGAAGACCAGCCGGGCCTTAATAGCTCACGAAGATAGCCTAGCCTGGGGGTACGGGGCGGAGATCGCGGCGCGCGTCGCCGACGAGTTGTTTGCTTTTCTCGACGCGCCGGTGCGCCGCCTGGCCGCCAGGGACGTGTGGGTTCCGTACCATCCGGCGCTGGAGGAAGCCGTGCTGCCGCAGCCCGCGGATATGGTGCGGGCGGCAAGGGAGCTAGCGGCCTATTGAGCCGCGAGTGACGAGTGGCGAGCAAGAAGAACCTCTGCGCGCTGGGAACGAGCTTTGCAACGGACCAAGGACAACGGACCAATGACCAACCTTCAGCCGATGCCCAGCTCATCCACTTTCTCGAGGGGCGCTCCACAGCGGCGGCAGATCACCGCCCCGCAGTCGCCGCACACCAGGGGGTCGTCCACTTCCCGATCGCATTGCGGGCAGTAGAAGGGTTCCGGCCGCGCCTCTCCGATTTGGCTCAATTCGTTCACCTGCTGGTTATCCTTGGTCAATTCGTCCCGCCAACAACTCCTGGAGGAACTCGTGCACCGTCGACTGGACTTCATCGAGATGCCCGTCGAAGAAGTGATCGGCGCCCTCGATCCAGCAGAGTCGCTTGGGCTCCAACAACGAGGCGAAGAGAGCCTCGAGCTTGTCGCGCGGCCCGTAGACGTCCTCGGTTCCCTGGACGATCAGTTTGGGCTTGGTGACACCGCTCAGGGTGCTGAAGTCATACGAGCCGGCGGGAACGCCGAGCCCTACCAGCGCGCCCACTCGCGAGTGGTGTGCGCCCACCGCCAGGCCCACCCAGGCTCCGAAAGAAAAGCCCATCAGGCAAACCGAGGCGGTGGAATATCGCGACAGAAGATAATCGAGCGCGGCCCGAACGTCGTCGTGCTCGCCCGGGCCGCCGGCATACTCGCCCTCACTCTTGCCCACGCCGCGGAAGTTAAAGCGCAGAGTGGGAACACCGAGCGCGAGCGCGGCCTTGGCAGCGCGATAGACCACCTTGCTGTGCATCGTCCCGCCGTAGAGGGGATGCGGATGGCAGACCATCGCCGCCAGGCTCGACGACGCATGGTCCGTGGACCACTCCACCAAGCCTTCGAGCTTGCCAACGGGACCAGGAATGGAGACTCTTTCCAGTTTCGTGGGCTCCTCCTCGAGACTCGCCGAGGGCATACGGTCAGCGGTCCGCTCGCTGACCGTGGTCGAGCCGGCCGATTCAAGTCACTACGCTCAGGCTGCGGTTGATACGCAGCAATTAGTGTAGAATGAAAATGGAACAAGGGGGGAACCCTAAGTGGCGTCCGTCCTGTTCTGATTTCGCAATTCCTGCAGACGAGGTACATTCATCCGCTTGAAAGCCGGCCTCATTCTTTTCCTTGTGCTGGTGGCCGTCGGCGCAGCCTGCTACTTCCTTGTCTACCGCCCTCGGCATGTGGTTTCAGGCGAGGCTGCGTATGTCTTGCCGGAGTCCCTCCCGGTGTTTGATACTCCGGCCGAAATCCGTTCCGAGATCGCCACGCTCAAGGAAGGCCAGCGCGTGGAGGTCCTCAGCCGCACTCGTAACTGGGCGCGCGTGCAGTTCGGCGCCCGCCGGATCGGCTACGTGGAACTGCGAAATCTGATCGACGGCGCGACTCACGAGGCCGGAGACCAGTTGCTTGATGAGACGCGCCGGATCCCCGCCCAGGCCGCTGGGCACGCCGGCAACGAAGTCAAGCTGCGTATCACTCCGTCGCGAGACGCGACCGAGATTTGCCAACTCGCCGCTAATCAGCCCATGGAGATTTTCGAGCGAAGGCTGGTGGATCGCCCGACCCCGGCCATGGGATCCGCCGGCGCCAGAACCCGGGAGGCATGGTACATGGTCCGCGCCGGATCGAGAGCGGGCTGGGTTCTGGGACGGCTCATCGACCTCGATATTCCGCCGACCATCGCTTCTTATGCGCACGAGTTTAACATGGTGGCGTGGGTGGTGCTGGATACCGTGGAGGACGACGGAAAGGAAGTCCCTCAGTACGTAGTTGCCGATCGCATCGGAACCGAAGAATTCGACTTCACGCACATCCGGGTTCTGACTTGGTGGAAGAAGAAGCAGGCCTATGCGGTGGCTTACGTCGAAAGCGAACTGATGGGCTATCTCCCGATTCGCGCTTCGCAGGCGGCCAACCGTATTGCGTTTCGCCTGCGGCTGGTCGACGACGAAGGGCGCAAGTTCCAGAAGGTGTACTCACTGCAGGACACGATCACTCGTCCGTTGGGAACGGTGGATGGGTGGGAAAGCGATGCCATGCCGCTTGAGCCTCAACCGAGGTCAAAACGGCGGCGCGGCACCACCGTGCAGACTCGTTCTGCGCCATCCTTGCGAAAGGCCTTCCGATGACCGCCACTTCGCCCACCAGGAGTCGCGGTCCCGTTTCGGCCGCCGTCGCTCCGCCAACATACCGCCTGATGCGCGGACTACTACGTCGCTGGCTGGGAGCCTTCTTCGGCAAGATCCGGCTATTGCACGCTGGGACCTTCTCCGATTCGGGAGCAGCCTTGCTGATCGTCCGCCACCCGCCGGGCTTCCTGGACGCGCTGATCCTTGTTGCCGCCTTCGCAAGGCAGGTTTGTTGCCTGGTTCCCCGCCAGTTGCTTCAAGGTCCGGCGCGGGCCTTTGTCGCCCGTTGCTTAGGTATGCTTCCGTACGACCCCTCGGGCGGAAATTGGGAATCCGTGCTCGCTGCGTGCTGCGATCGATTGGCAAACGGTGCCGCCGTGGTCGTCTTCAGCGACCCGCGCGCCTTGCCAGGAAACGGCTCATCGAGCCCCGCTCTACCCGCGGCATCCATCGCCGTCGAGGCGGACTCGCGCCACGCCGACGAGCTTGGCATGAGCTTGTACCCCGTCGACCTGTTCTTGCCGGTGGCGTCGCTGCAGTCCGGGGAATTGCTCATCTACGTCGATGCCCCCGTTCCGGCAATTGAGTATTGCCGGGGAGGTGGATCACCTGAAGATCGCGCCCTCGCCTTGGATGAAGCCGGGCGGCAGCGAGCTTTCCGTCTTCCCGGAGATGAACTGGAGCATTTCCAGACGGACCTGGAAGAGGTTCTGCGCCGCGATTTAGACGATGACTGGAAGACCCGGCCGAACTGGAAACAGAGCGCGGACGACCTTCGGTTAAGTCGGTTCGCTGGCGAGGTGGTCAAACAACTGAATGGCTTCAATCCCGGCCGGCTGGTTGCCCTTCGGGAGTCGCTGCACCTCTACCACGAGGCCGAACGCGTGAGTTGGCTCCAGCAGTGCGAGGTGGGTGTCGCCTCGTGGTTCGCTTCGCCTTGGCGCCGGCTGGCGGCGTGGTGCGAGACCCTGATCGCGGCCCCGATTGCAGCTTACGCTTTCTTGAATCACATCCTGGCAGGCATCGTTCTGCTCGCAACCCACCTGTTCAACAAGAGCGCGGGCCCCACGCCACCGGGCAAGTGGCTAGCGCGCGCCCTGGTGGTTCTCGCAAGCTGGGCCGCCCAGATCGGGATATGCCATCACTTCCTTGGGCGAGTTGTCGCCGGCTATTACGCGCTGAGCCTTCCGTCATCGGGCCTTTATCTGTGGCGCTACACTTGGCTGCTGCGGCATCGGACCCGCCTCTTGTATCATGCAGCGCGCGCCGGCAACCGGCAGGCGAAACTGCGCCGAATGCGCAAGGAATTTCTCCGAGAATTCGACGCGGCGCGTGACGCGTACGCGGAGATGATCGGGCTTCCTCGTTAAACATAGCGTCTTAAGTAATGCCGCATAATCGATGCAGCACCGAGTTCGGTTTTTGCCAAGCGGCCATCTGCTGCGAGACCGCATCGAGCAAATCTTTAAGCTCGGGGAAGTACTGGTTATGGGTACAGAGCCGCCG
>DATFYM010000003.1:0-34152 GCA_035315065.1 Terriglobia bacterium | reverse complement strand
CGCCGCCGCGACCAAGCGCCGCGATCGTTCATCCAAAGCGATTCGCAAAGCTGCGAACCGTTGCTGAATTCCGGCTGTGTCATACATCGGTCCCAGAATACATCAAGTCGACCTAAATGGAAACGTTATTTCATGACGGGGCCCCTTAATCTCAGGTACGTGAAAGCGACGTATGGACCGTACGCTACGAACCTCCGTCACTTATTGAGCCTGATTGAAGGCCACTTCATTACCGGTTATGGCGATGCCGAGGATAAGCCCGAAAGGCCCATTGAACTCCTGCCAGGGATCGCAGGTCTGGCGGCAGGTTCCATCGCCACGCACCCGGACACACAGGCACGCTTCGACCGTGTGTCTCGTTTGATACACGGATTCGAACCCCCTATGGAATGGAGCTCTTAGCTACAGTGCATTGGGTTTTCGCGCGTGAGGGAGCTCGTTCCGCGGATCAAGCCGTCGAAAAGACGTATGGCTGGAGCCAGCGAAAACGGGTGTTTGAAGACAAGCAAATTCGTCTAGCATGGCAGGTTCTGAAAGACCAAGGTTGGCTGACTCCAACAATGATATGAGAGCTTCTGCGTTCGCGGATGGCGCACGCCTTGCGTTTCTTGCGATTTCTGCGCTAAACCAAACTCTCACACTCAGTCTTAAGAACCCGCGCAGAAGAGCCTGCCATGCCAATTCCAACCTTAGCGGCTCGTACCGAGGTAACGGTCGGCAGATTCCAGACCAAGCTGTGGCCGAGGGGCCGAATCGTGGGATGCTGTCGTCTCGCGCTTTAGGCGGCACGACCACTTCTTCTCACGGTAGCGTTGTCAAGAAGAAGATTTGAGTGACATTACTATACATCGCGACATAAGTTGTAGCGGCGCTCTATGAGCGCCGACCGGCGGTCACAGACCGCCGCTACAGCCGGATGCGAAATCACTTATGTCGCTCTGTTTAATTGAAGGGTTAGAGCCTCGCGGGCTCCTAAGGGCCGGAAGAGTAACAGAGAGCAGCCCCCAAACAGCTACGCCGCTGACAACTAAACACCCGGGCGGAGGACGGGGTACTCGGAAGTCAGTGAGCAGCCGCAAGCTGTCCGCTGGGCACCTGACCGCATTACCTCAGGCTGACGCCGTAATGTTCACCGACAATTTCTGCCCCCAGATTCCCGGCGATAAATCCCCTTGTCACCAGTAACGGGATAGATCCTCGCTGACGGCGTGAGGGCGATCTGGCCACAGGACGGAGGCCGATCAGGATCACTCGCCACTTGGCGACCAGGCAGGTCCAATTTCCCTGAACCCCATTTTGGGGTCGCGAGTACGTCCGGTCAGGATGACGAACACCCTCGTGAATCAATAATAGAGCTTCAGGGCGAACTGGATCTGTCGAGGGTCGTTGAATGGGAAGCGCGTTGACCCAATTTCGCCGAAAGACGAGTTGAGAAAATCCGTTGACCCCGGGATGGCAATGACGCCGTTGCCACCAAATCCCGGATTATTGAAGGTCGGGTGGTTCAGGATGTTGAAGAACTCGCTGCGGAATTGCATTCGGAAACGGTCCGACAGCCGGAATTCCTTGAAGAGGGAGATATCCAACCGGACGATGGCCGGTCCAGAAACCTGAGAAGCCGTTCCCCCCAGCAACCCGAGGCTGGATATGCCGGATATGCAAGTCGAGGGCTGGGTAAAGCTCGGCGGCGGGCAGGGCTGGGTAAAGGCTGCGGGATTCAGGAAATGGTCAGGCGCGCCCGAACCGTGCCGGTCTACTCCCGGAATGGTGTAATCATAACAGCCGACCCCGGCCGCAGGGCCGTCGTCACAACTGAGAGTTATTGGCTGACCTCCCTCAATCGTGGTGATCCATTGCGTACTCCAGCCGCCGGCGAGCAGATCCATTGTCCGGCTGGCCGTGGCTAAGAATCGCTTGCCGCGGCCAAAAGGAAGCTCGTATCCGCCACTGAAGTGGACGACGTGCCGGATGTCGAAGTCGCAGTCGCCGTAATCAGCCCTAATCCCTGCACCCGGAACATCCACAGCCCGATACGCCCCGATGGACGTACCGTTGAGAAGGTCTCCCGCGTCGCTGCGGCACCTTGACCAGGTGTAGGTGGCCAGCAAGCTCAAGCCGGCCGAATAGCGCTTCTCGAGCGTGGTCTGAAGGCCGTTGTAATAACTGTCGCCATCGGTGGTTTGGTAGGTGGTGCCCGTTGAAAAGTTGGGGAAGGGGACATAACTGATATTGTTTGGATTTTGGCCGGGACAAGCTGGAGCTTCCAGACAGGTGTTGGGGGGAAGGATTTGCGACACATCGTTCGACCCCTTAAAAAGCTCCAAGTGGCGAGTGGTATTTCCCACGTAACCCATGGTCAGGCTGAGGGTAGGAGTAAAAGCGTACTCGAGCGAAAGGTTCCAGCCCTGAGTGTAAGGCGTTTGGAAGTTGGTTTGGAGCCCTGTTAGTGAGACGCCGAACCCGGGAACCAAGCTCGGATCGAGCGGTGTGCAAGCGAAGCCGAGCTCGAAAGTATAAGCGGTGGTACAGCCCGCCGGCGCGTTGGCAAGCCCAGGCACGGTGATGGGTGTATACGAGTTGGGGCTCGAGAGCGAAAAGAGAAACTCGTAAGGAAAACTATTCCCTTGGTTGTTTCCGTTTTGGACCTCAAAGCCGCCGTAAAAGACGCCATAGCCACCGCGCATCACCAGCTTGGGCGTGATTTGGTAGGCGAAGCCAAAGCGGGGAGCAAAGTTAAGGTTCTGGGCAGTGCCGAGTTCCGGGGTCTTGTCAAATTGCAGCGCAATGCCATCGGTAGCCAGCGCGTTGTTAAAGCTGGGAGTTGTGGCAAAGAGATTATGGTTCTTGGTTGAGTCGGGAATCAGGTAAGCTGCCGTGGAGAAAGGAACGCCGGGCACGAAGTTAGCCTGCCGCCCGTGGACCTCCTCCGGCAGGCCGAAGTGCTCCCAGCGGAGGCCGAGGTTCAGGGTCAATTTCGGTGTCACTTTCCAGTCGTCCTGAAAGTACGTCCCATAGTAGTTGTGCATGTCATCAATCAGCGAGATGTTCGAATTTTGAATGAAATCGGAGCCACCGACAAAATCGACCCCATTGGGCGCGGTTGACGCAACGGGACTCAAGAGGAGCTGAGCCATTCCGGTATTATCACTGCCTGTATAAGTCCCATTGAAGTCGAAAAGGCCGTGGGACGAGACAGGTTGGAGCGCCGAGAACTTGATGTGTTGAAACTCGAAACCCATCTTGAGGGAGTGGTTCCCGTGCGCCTTGCTGAAGTTATCGGTGACCTGGAACGTGTTGTTGACCTCATCGGAAGGCAGGAATTGATTTGTCCCCAGCGTGTTCAGGCCGCCGATGGTAAACGCCGGCAAGCCGCCATTCTCTGTGACTTGCGGCACGTCTTGAATTCCAAACTGGGCGGGAATCCCGAGTGTCGTGCCTTCGGGGTCGTATCGTGTGGTATGGATGTAAGTGATTCCTGCCCGCGCCTCGTTCACCGTGGTGGGCGAAAGGGTGCGGGTCCAGCCCACAGTACCTTGTTCGGACAGGGCAGTTTGAAGCCCTTGCTGGAAGGCGCCGCCATCCGCAATCCCTCCGAACGGACCAGGGATGAGCTGGGGGTCGTTCACATAGCTGAAGCGGCCGAAGATCTGGTCTTTGTCGCTCTCGTTAAAGTCCAGCCGGGTGTCGAAGGCGTTGCGGTGCTCGGTGAGATTTGGATTGGAGGTCTGGTCGTTAACTATGCCTGCCCTCTGCGCGGCCGGGTAAAGGTTAAGAAGTTTGATGGCGTTCGGGTCGAGGCGGCCGGCGGGAATCTGGTTGAGCAAGCACGCAGGAGGGTTCGCGCAAGAGCCAGTGAAATCCATGGTGTTCCCGACAGGACTTATCCCGCCAGGCCCATAGAACGGATCGCTGATATGGGTCAGGATGGTTCCGGCCGGTTGCCCTGCCGAGGCGCACGTCGGAGCCGGGAGTCCAGTCACCGCGTCGGTAGTTCCACAAACCACGGGGCGGGTAGTGGCGGGATCAAAAACTGTTCCAAAAGGGAACGTTCGCCCGAGGAGATCCGTGGAAGTGCTGTTTCCGGTTTGCTCGGTGACCAACTCGGCTAAATTCGTGAAGCCGCTGTTCCGCTCGAGGCCGGTGGGAACCGAATTAGTGAACACGCTCCCCTGCACCCTTCGCAAGCCCTCGTAATCGCCGAAGAAGAAGAGCTTGTTCCGGCCGTTGAACGCGTGGGGAATCACCACCGGCCCGCCAATGGTGAACCCAAATTGATTCTGCCGGAACTCGCCCTTTTGGATCCCTCCCGAGTCCTCAAAGAAGTCGGCGGCGTCCATTTTATCGTTGCGCAGGAACTCCCACACGTCACCGTGAAGCTGATTGGTTCCGGACTTTATCGTAGCGTTGAGGATGGCCCCGCCCGCCCGGCCCTGCTGCGCGCTGTAATTGCTCGTCTCGACCTTGAACTCCTGAATGGCGTCCACCGGGGGCAGGACAACAAAATTCGTGCCATTCAAGAAGTCGATTGTATTGGAGTTATTGTCAATGCCATCGAGAAGGTAGTTGTTTTGAGCAGGCCGCTCACCATTCGCCGAGAAAGCGCCCGACGCAGCGTTGCCGCGCGTGTCCGCCTGCGGCGTGTTGACTCCCGCCACGATTTGGGCCAGGAAGGTGAAGTTCCGTCCGTTCAGCGGGAGGTTGTTCACCTCGCGGGAGCCCACCACCTGGCCGACCGAAGCATCCTGGGTCTGGAGTTGCGCGGCGGCGGCCGTGACCTCGACGGTTTGAGTGATGCGGCCGGGCTGCAACGTCACGTTCACCACCACCTGCTGCTGCACCTCCACACTCACGTCCTTGTAAATGGCCGTCTGAAAGCCCTCGAATTCGGCCTTCACTGTGTACGACCCGATTTTCACCGGGTTAAAGACGAAGTTCCCGTCCGGCCCTGCGACGGTGCTAACCGTAAGCCCGGTTCCGTTATTGGTCAGGCTGATCTTAGCGCCAGGCACGATCGCGCCGGACGAATCCTTAACGACGCCAAGAACCGCGCCCGTGTCAACCTGAGCGGAGAGAAACGGGCACGCCAGCAGGATGGCCATCAAAACCAACAGGCACTTTACCGTCGTCTTCATGGGAACCTCCCGAAGTTACGCCACGGTCGGAATACGAAGCAACAAGCTTGTACCCAAGCGAACCACCAACGCTCGCTAGTATATAAGCCAGCTCAGCCCGTCTTGTCAAGCAATGGGGCCGATGGGGCAATCACCAACAATCGGCAATTCCCAGGATCGTGGTTTTGACAGCGGTAATCTGATCGTGAAAAAAATGGAAACTCGGTGATGCCTGGGTAAGGCCCGCGAGAGCGGCATCGCTCATACCACGGACCAATGGGATCGCAACGCTGGTGACATCAGCGGCGGTTGCGACGGGTTTTCCATAGAGGAGCCGCTTCTGAACGCTTCTGGGCCTCCGCTGGATACCGGGCTCGCCCCTCAAAATGAGAAGCCAGGTTTCAATCATTTCCACCGGTACAGCGATGAGAACGGGCCAAGTGACGCCCGGTTTTTTCGGAACCCAATTCAGTTCGGAGCGAGTACGGGCGACGGCCTCCGCGATCATGCAAAACCGGCAGGCCGTAACCGCCGCCCCGTGGCGGGGATGGTGAGGGTCTTCTGGGAGCGCGGCTCGATCCAAATCCACATTGCCGTCATTGTCTATTCCTACCACCGCAAACTGGGCGCACTTTCCGTAGAAGCGTTTTAGGGCCTTAGGAATGAACTCCAGGACGAACTGCCAGCCACGGCCCGGCGCCTCGATGAAATCCACTTGAATCTGATCCTCGGGCAGCGGAAGCGCCTTGGCAACGAAGGCGCGAAGGATGAGGTGATCGTGGCCTTCGACATGGAAACCCGCCAGGATCGGCATTTCATAGCCCCTCGAACAAGCCAGTAGCCCACTGGTAGCCGATCGCTTCCTCTTTTTCCTCGCTGATGTGGAGACGCTGGAGAATTTCCGGAAGAGGCGTGATTTTCGCTCGTCCTTCCCGCTGTTCAACCACCTGGACGGATGGGAGCATGTCTTTGAAGAGATCGACGTAAGAGGGCGAATGCGTCGTCAGTACCACTTGCGTCGGCGCCTCTCCCGCCGCGGGATAGGCGAGAGCGACAAACTTCTCGAAAAGCCAACGCAGCCGACGAGGATGCAGCCCTGTTTCAGGCTCTTCGATGCAGAGGATATCCGGCTTCTGGGGCGCGTTGAGGCTCGAGAGCATGCCCAGAGTGAACATCGTGCCGTCGCTCATATCCGGCGCTGCGATGTAGCCCCGTTGTCCGTAGAAGTTGAACGCTAGGCCCTGTTGATCGGTTCGGGTCTGGGTCACGATCATTGATTCCAGGGCCGGAAAAAGCTGGCGCATCTCGGCCAGAATTGCCTCGTAGACGGCGGTGCCCTCAGGATCAGACTTCGTCCAGGCGATGAAGTCGGCCACGTTTTCGCCGTAGTAGCCGATGCGGTTGCTGAGCTGGCCACGCCCGGGCGACTTGAGTTCCGAAACCTCCAGGTGATAATAGCCGACTCGGGAGAGAGCCCTGGCGACGGCCTTGGCGAACTTAACGTTTGGCGCTCCGGGCTGCACGCCGCCCTCCCCATGCCAAACGCGGTGCAGGATGGTCGGCATGTCCCATTCCACGACGCCGAACTCTCCCATTTGCGTACGGTTCCTGCGGCGCTGAAAGACCCACTCGGCGGGCTGTTGGCCCTGCCGTCGCGTGAGGGTCTCCTCCAGGGCGTACAAACCAGCCGGCGAGTCGGCGACGGTGAGTACATACTCTGCGGTGGAATCGGCATAATCGGGCATCTGATCGATTTGCACTTTAAACCCGATCGGGTCGGTCTCATTAGCCCAACGGCTGCGCACAAAGTGAAACTCTCCCAAGCCAGGAGGGAACATCTCCACCAGCGTCCGGTGAATGGAGTTCTGCAGCATAACCGTGGCCTTGAAGATGTTGGATTTTCCGGCGCCGGCGGGGCCGACCAGCAAGGTGATCGGTTCCATCTGGAGGTTTGATTGGGCGTGATTTCGGAAGTTCGTGAGCTGCAAGGCCTTGATCATTGCATAACATCCCCGAAAGCGTGCAAGGGACAACATGGAGACTATTAAAGGGGTCGCACAGCCCAAAAGCGTTCATCCGTACCCCTGCAAGCCGTCGTTGCTTCCAAGCTGCCGTCCGGTATCTTAACACGGATTTCCTGTTTGGGATCTCGGCGTGGTTTGGAAGGACAGGATAATGGAGAGGGGTGGTGTCGGCGATGACGATCATCACCTTTCGAGTTCCTTGCTGCGGGTTTCCCGTAGGTAGCGGCTGGTTTCCGCGTCGAGTTCGAAATCCTCCGCCGTGTAGTCAAAAGGTACCCCGTGGCGCGCCATGAACTGATCCACCTCGGCACGGGTCTCAGCGCGTGCTGGCTTCGGCTTGGCGATGTCTTCTCCGAACTGCGGGCGCAGCGCCTTTCCGCTCCGTGGCGGCGAGGAGGTGGGTGAGCCTGACGGTCCTATTGGGGAGGACAGCGTGGAGTTCGAGCCTTCCGCCCAGAGCTTGAATGTAATTGGCGATGCTTTCGAGAAGAAGGTTCGGGCGCCGTTCGAGCCGGGAGATGGCGGCTTGGGTCACCTTCAGCTTCTCGGCCAACTCTTCCTGGCTCACCTGAAGTGTCTCACGCAGTTCGGCAAGTTCCATTTCCGCCAGATCGCGTATCGCCAGCCGACGTGCCTGCCGCTGCTCTTCCTTGGTCATCGTCTCGTTCTTTATCTCGATCCAGGTCTTGCGCATCAGATCAATCCCTCGTTCTTTATTTCTTCGAGATGTGTTCATACACAGCGCGTCAGAGTCAGTCCGCATGTCATTCTGAGTGTTACATGGGCCTTCGGCCCATGTAACACTCAGAATGACATGCTTGAAGGGTTTCGGCATTTACCTATGACGCTGGGTATGGGTGGGCAATGGATGTCGGTCCTTAAAGTATTCTTCTTGCAATTCACCCTTTGGTACTGTATAATGCTTCTAGGCTCGCGTTGGACCGGACCGGGGTTCGGGATTCGGGGTTCGCGAGAGTTCGGGATTTGGGTTTGAGAAGAAAGACGGGGGGCGAAACTCCCAGAGAAAGGTCGGCGTCAGGGAGCTCGGGGCCGGGGACCGGTAGAAGGAACGCCATGCGGTGCGGACGGTCCGTCAATACCGGAGGGCGTGCCAAAACGGACCAATGGCTAGAGCGAGAAAAGCAGGAACTGCGCATGAGAGATGAACGATCAGGAGCAACGGGTTTCGGGATTGTGGATTCGGAAACTTGTGAAGGAATCCTGGGAGCGCGGGCATCTTGCCCGCTTTTCGCTTCTGGTAAGAGCCTTAAGACCAAGAGCGGGCAAGATGCCCGCGCTCCCAGGGTTTGTTTGCACGATCTCAGGGTTCGCAGACGAAAACGGCAAATTGTCGTCAACAAGTTTTTCTGGGCGCATAGTCCAAAGGGGACGAAAACGGTGTTCAAGCGGCGGCCTCTGGGGGCAGAAAACGAAAAAATGGAAAAAATGGATCAATCAAACCTGACAAGTCTTTTAGAATCATTAATATGACCCAAAAAACAAACCTAGAACAAACCTAGTAAGTCCTTTAGAATCGTGGAGCGATAGAAAACAAACCTAGAACAAACCTAGTAAGTGCTTTAGAGCGGAAGTCGTCCCAAAACAAACCTAGAACAAACCTGGCATTATGGCTGACGAAAGAGAAAAGTCCGTTGCAAGTCCCGCGCGGCTGGCTGCCAACCGCCGCAACGCTCAGAAGTCCACCGGCCCCAGGACGGCGGCAGGAAAGCGCCGTGCCGCCTTGAACTCACAGAGGCGCGGCCTCGCTCCACCCGAGATCGAACGCCAATTGCAGGAGCGCGGCGAGAACCCGCACGATTTTCGGCGCCTGCATCGCGACCTGGTGGCCCTTTTCCCGCCCCACGAAGCGAGCGACGAGACCGCCGTGCGCGTGCTGGCTGAAACGTGGTGGGAGAAGGCTCGCCGTCTCCGCGACCGCTCGGGGGACGGCAGGCCCCTAACCGGCAATCTGGACGCCAGGATCGAGCAGTTGCTCATGTTTCTGGTGAACAAGCGGATGAGCGCCACGAGAAGTGGCATGTGCGGCTGACGGCGGTGCTGGGGCAAGGGGCCTGGGCGGGTCGCTGTCCTCTACCGTGGCGACGCGCGCCGCAAGATCGAGCGCCGGATGTTAGCCTTCGGCGCGACGAAGGCCGTTCGGAGGTATCCAAAGCCTCGGAAGGCGGAGACGCCGAGGGATCAGTTCCAGAGGGCCATGGCCGACCTTTTGGTCAGAGTTCCGATCCCAATGAGGTGGCAAAGGCGGCCGTGGAGTTAAAAGCTACCATGGACGACATGCTGGACCAAGTAGCGACGCGGGCTGCCGCCGGTATCAGGCGGAACTTTGAGCCCCGGCCTGGGGCCTGAGTCGGGGGAAGGAAAGGAAGGCAGAAACGAAGCCAATCGAAGCCACTCGAATCAAGGCGCGTATTATCAATAACTTGAGAAGAAATCCAGACGAACGAAGCCACTATGATTAAGTGCTTTACAGTCAGTAATTTATGACGATTTTGAGCCTGATTTTCGATAAGGCAGGTCCAGTGAAAGGTTCCTCTCTAGTGCCGATTCACGGTTACCGGTTTATTTTCAATATGATGAGCGATTTGACGACGGGTGGTGGAACTCGGCCAGCGGCTCGAGTAGTGAAAGGTCGCGAATTATGCCGCGGGCGGAAGAACGCCTTTCACATCCGGCGGTCTCGCGCCCTTCTTGCTTTCCGGCTGGTTGCCGCCAGGCTCGACGTAGCGGCGGTTCTCACGGAGATCGAAACGTGTTCTTGCTTGGCCCTGAACGGCAACCTTGAAATGTCTTTCAGCGGGGATCCCGTCCACGCCATCAACAGTCAATTTGCCATCGCAGACGGCAGCCCTTGTATAGGCATGGCTCACCTCCGACCCGCTGGCGGTTGTCCCGTCGCCAAAATCCCAATCGTACGAGAGAACCGGCCCGCCCTCCGCGGCAGGCGTCGCCCGAAGATGGATGGCCTCACCGGTTTCCGCCGAGTTGGGAACGTCCAAAGAGACCGCTGGAGCCGAGGCCGGCAAGGAAGTATCGATAATCTTGATCAGCCTTACCGAGTGCGGAGGTTGGGGACCAACGGCGACGCTTCCCCCTTCGATGGCTACCGGCGCATTTGCGTCGAGCACGTTATAAGCTTCATAAGGATGCCCCGGCGGAAGGCCCAAGCTGCTGAGCTCGAGAGTGTGCGAGCGCGGCCCCTCGGTCCAGTTGAAAACCGCCGCCATGGACTGCCGCGCGTCTTCTTGCAGAAAGTACACGCTGGGCATTTCGTCCTGCGTGGAGAAGCTCATCAAATCCACCGGCGTGGCGGCTCGTCCCAGCTTGACCATCCGCAGCAGGTCGCGGTTTTCGACCAGGGCCAGCCGGTCAGGGGTTGCGGCAAGCGTCGGCAGATCGTCGCCGATCTCATACATGCCTCCGGCAGCCGCGGCCAGCACAATCTGCACTTCAGCCTCATCCAGCGTCAAGGCCTTCTTCGACTCATGCCAAGCTTGCTGCGGTTCCACTTCTGTCGAGACGCTGAAGGCGTCCGGGTCGCTGATGTAGAAGTTTCTGTTCATATAGAAGCGCGCGGCGATGTTCGTCGCCGCATCTCGGCTGGCTTCGAACGAATGTCCTGTATCCGGCGCAATGCGGCCTTCATCCACCAAGCCGACGGGATTGAGCATCGGGCTGCCGTCCTTATCAAGCAGAACCTCCTCGCCAACGGCTTCGCGGATGATCTTGAGCCCGATGCGCTCGGCCTCCAGCGCGGTGGTGTGCGGACGATAGTAATAGCCTTCGATCGCCGAAGAATCCATGAAGTCGAGCTTGATGTAGCGAACGCCCCACTCGCGCGTCAGAACTCGATAGGTTTCGCGAAGGTATTGCTGCGCTCCCGGGTTGGTGGTGTCCAGCGCGTAGAGCGGATCAACGTGCCGGTTCACGTAGTCGATCCGGATCGGCCGCCCCTGCGCATCCTTCACCAGCCAGTCTGGGTGGTGCTCGTAAACCCAGGCGCGCTGGGACACCTCGAACGGCGCCGTCCACAACGCGAACGTCAGCCCCATATTCGTGATTTTGTAACCGAGGCTGCGCATCCCGTTGGGGAAATGCGTTGCGCTGGCGGTGACGTATTCGCCGCGCGCGTAATCGTATCCCTCATCGATATGGCAGTAGTTATAACCGAGCGACTTCAGGTGCTGCGCCAGCCATTGGGCGTTGGTCAGCACCTCGCCTTCATTAACGCCGGCATAAAAAGCCGTCCAGCTCCACCAACCCATGGGCGCAGGGCTCGAAACGCGGGCGTGGTACAAGCGCCGCACTGCCGCCCCATAAGCCAGCAGTTGCGCGTGGTAATCCGGCCCGGCGGCAAACATCACGCGCTCCGAACTCAATTCTTTGCCGGGCTCGACGGGAAGGCCCAGCTCAACCCGCTGGTCGGGAGCGATGTCGTCTCTTTGAAGCACGGCTTCCGTCGTACCCGTAGAATCGACGGTGAAAGAGCCGATTGCCGCCGCGCCTGTGGGAGACTGCTGGACCTTCAAGTGTAAGGCGGTCATAAATCTGTTGCTCGTGAGCGCGGCGAGCAGCAGACTCTGTTTGCTCGACAGGCTGTAAATCAACCCGTCGCGTACTCCGGCATAAGTGCCTTTCGGCGCCTGATCGAGGCCGCCGATCCTGATGCTGGGATCTTCCGTAAAAACCTCGAACATCACCCGATCCGCGCTTTCGGGCGCTCCCAGATTGACCATCGGGCTGCCAATGGCGTCCACGTCGCGAATGGCTTCGACGGATACGGCTTTTGAAGTATGGTTCACAACCTTTACCTCGACCGTTCCGTACGGAAGCTCGCCATATAAGCGCAGGATGCAAACCAGGTCGGGCTCGGAGCTGAGCCCCCTGAAGGTAATCGTATCCTGTTCGCCCGAACCGAGGTTGTCTTCGAAACTGTTCTGAGCTTCCTCGTGTTGCGGATAATCGCTCGACCGCAGCCATCGGTGATTGACCTCAGCGCCAACGCGCGATTGAAGCACCGGAGCCTCCAGGCTGCCGGCGCGGATCGCGTACAATCCGCTCTGACGATCAAAGGCTACCGACAACTGAGAGTTATGAAGCGGACTGTCCACCTGGAAAGCCGCGGGAAGCACAGCCGCAACGGGAAGTCCCGGACCCCACAGAGCCGTCGTGATGCCAGCCAACCCCAAGACGCAGAGGCCGGCAACGGATGGCAGGCACCACGGGAGTAATCGGGAAAACTGGCGGACCAGGCTGAACCTGCTCATAAGATACTGCCTCCTACGGCCCTGTACTATATCAGCAGACGCGGTGGTGTAGAACGAAGTCGCTCAAACCTCGATTTGACCATAAACTATCGGGAGGGGAACCAGCGGTAAACGCCGGGTGACAAGACAAGACCTACTTCACCGAACGTCGTTTCGGGACTGGGGCACGATCATAGGCTTCGCCAGCCGCCGAAGCAAGACACCGACCCGCGGGAGAGGCCCTGAACACGGCGGCCCCCTTTATTCCGGCAACGCCAACTGCCCGTCCACATGGAAGGTCTGCGTGAGCACCGCGGCTCCGGTGTGGGGCTGTCCCCCGCCGAGGGAGACGGTGTACTCGCCTTGGGCGATGACGGGGTCACCGGCCTCGGTCACCATGCTCAGGTCTCGCGGCCCCAGGTCGAAGTGAAGCTTCTCTGAGGCACCCGCCTCCAGATGGACCCGCTGAAAGGCTCGCAGCGCGCGGAGCGGAACGCCCTTCACATCCGGGAAGCTGAGGTACAGCTCGGCCACCTCGTCTCCGCTGCGGTTGCCGGTGTTGGTCACGGTCACGTCTATTGGGAGCGGCTGGCCTGCCTGCACCGTTCCCGGCAAGGTGAGTCCTCTGTAAGCAAATGTGGAGTAGCTGAGCCCATAGCCGAAAGGGTAGAGCGGTATTCCTTGAAAGTATCGATAGGTGCGGCCCTGCATCGAGTAGCTCTCGAAGGGCGGCAACTGGCTCACATCTTTGTAGAAGGTCACGGGCAGCCTGCCCGCGGGGTCATTCTTGCCGGAGAGGGTCTCGGCCACAGCGGCGCCACCCTCTTCGCCCGAGTACCACGCCTCCAGGATCGCGTTAGCGTGCTCATTGGCCCAGGTCACGCCCAGCGCGCTGCCATTCATCAGTACCACCACCAGCGGCTTCCCGGCGGCCGCTACGGCTTTCAGCAGGTCTTCCTCCGGCTTGGGCAGGTCGAGACTGGTGCGGTCGCCGCCCTTGAAGCCTTCCTCGTTCACTTGCATCTCCTCGCCTTCGAGCTCGCTGGTGATCCCCACCACGGCGACCACCACGTCCGCATCCCTGGCGGCGGCAACGGCCTCGGGCGAAGGAGTCAGGTCGAAAGGCGTCCAGATGAGCCGCGCCACGGGATCGCCGCCCCCCATCTGGCCGTATTCCACCTTCAGCGCGTAGGGCTTGCCCTTCTCCAGGCGGACCTTGGCGAGTTTGCTCCCGACCGCGCCGGGCATCCACGCGGTAAGAAATTCCTTGTCGTCCAGCGAGACCCGCGCGAAGCCGGACGCCTGCAATCCCAGCTTGTAGTCACCGGTCTCGGTGGGCGTAAGGGTTGCGGTCCAGCGCACCCCGACAGGCGATTTGCCGACCGCCTCTGGTGGGAGGGTTTTGGCGGAGAGGTCGATGCTGGTCTCCACGCGGGAAGTCAATGGCGTAGGCTTTGCCATCAAGTTGCCGGTCGAGTACTCGGCTCGCACGCCTGGCTTGCCGTCCGTGGTCAGCAGCTCCGCTGGAACTGGACGGCCCTCGTTGCGCAAGAACTGCGTACCCGGCACGAAGTTGATCTGTGCCGTAGAAAACTCGGCTTTGAGGCCGTCCAGCACCGAGACGGAGTGGGTGGGAATCCCGTTGTAATTGCCCAGCAGCACTCGGGTCTGGTCGGCGAGCGGGCCGATCAGGGCGATGCGCTTCACGTCCGGCTTGAGGGGCAGCACGCCGTCATTCTTCAACAGCACCATTGACTCATTGGCCAGTTTGCGGGCCAAAGCGCGATGGGCCGGACTGTCCAGCTCACTCTCGCTGATCTTCGTATAAGGAACCATCTCCGGCGGGTCGAACATTCCCAGCTTGATCCGCGCGGTCATCAACCGCGTCACTGCCACGTCGATGTCGCTCTCCTTCAGCAGGCCCTGCTTCACTGCATCCAGATAGGGCGCGTAATCGTGGTTGTCCGTCACCTTGGCGAAGAAGTCCGCGCACTCGTTGTCCATGCCGCGCTTCAGCGAGAGGGCCGAGGCCTCGGGCTGGCTGGCCGTGAAGTGGTGGCCTTTGAAAATGTCGATCACCGCGCCGCAATCGGAGACCACATACCCTTGGAAGCCCCACTTGCCGCGCAACTGATCGTCGAGCAGGAACTCGTTCACGCAAGCCGGCTGCCCGTTGATGCGGTTGTAGGCGCACATCACCGAGTCGGCTTTGGCCTCGGTTACCGTGGCACGAAAGGCGGGCAGATAGGTGTCCAGTTCGTCGTGCTTGCTCACCACCACGTCCATGGAATGGCGGGCGGGCTCCGGGCCGCTGTGGACGGCGAAATGCTTGGGCGTAGAGATGGTCCGGTAGTAGTGCGGATCGTCGCCCTGCATCCCAGTCACAAAGGCCACTCCCATCCGCGCGGTTAGGAATGGGTCCTCGCCATAAGTCTCCTGGCCGCGGCCCCAGCGGGGATCGCGAAAGATGTTGATGTTGGGCGCCCAGAAGTCCAGGCCCTCAAAAATGTTGCTGTGGCCGGCCCGCAGCGCCTGGACGTGTTTGATGCGCCCCTCGGTGCTGATGGCCACCGCCATCTCGTGGATCGCCGCGGGATCAAAAGTGGCCGCCAGACCGATCGGCTCGGGAAACTCGGTGGTTCCGTTGACGGCCACTCCATGGAGCGACTCACTCCACCAATCGTAAGCTGCAACGTTCAGCCGCGGGATCGCCCGCGCCTGGTTCACCAATTGCGATGCCTTCTCGTCGAGTGTCATCCGACGCACTAAGTCAGCCGCCCGCTGCTCGGCCGGCAGGCTCGGGTCCAAGTAGGCAGGCTTGGCAGCATCCTGCGCCAGCGCGGCACAGGTGATCCCCGCCAGCAAGGCAACCGTGGCAAGTAATCTCAATCCAGTTTTCGTCATCGAGAAAAGTCCCCCATAGGCATAAGCGCCGCTCGTGTCCGGGCACCAAGCTAACCCACGAAGTCGCAAGTGTCAATCCGTTTCGGGGCGGTTTATCAAGCCCGCCCAGAAATGTCCCCTTTCTTATCCGATTAGACATGTCCCCTTTTAGTTCTTGCTTTTGTTCTGCCTTCACTTTCAAAAAAATTGGCGCGCCGCTGCCGGCCAGGGCACGGTGCCGTCACCGTGCAAATGCCGTTTGTGGTTGGGGATTACCAGCGCTAATGTAACACGCGAAAACGCCGAAATGCGCTCTGCGCCAGCCATATTCTAATGGCCGAGACCAGGCAGCCCGAGTGGTGCCGCCAACCTTGTGATAAGCTCAATCGCGGTGCTTTTAGTCGTCGATCCCAGGAGGATTCCATGCGACCGTTCCGCTTATTTACGCCTCTGTTGTCTGCCGTTTCCGTGCTTGCCGCATTGTGCGTCGTGAGTTCAATGGTGTCGGCTCAGAGTCTCTCCAATTCTGAAACAGAAGCCAAGAACCAAGCATGCTTGAACGATGACAGCGGCTTGAAGTTGCCCGCTAATTTTTGCGCGACCGTATTTGCTGACGAGATCGGTCACGCTCGACACATGGTGGTGGGGCCGAGCGAAGTGGTTTACGTCAACACGTGGTCGGGCGCGTACTATGGCAATGCGGCGCCACATGCTGGCGGGTTCCTGGTAGCGCTCGAAGACACAACCGGTGCGGGAAAGGCCGACGTGATCGAGCGCTTCGGTGAAACCGCCCAGAGTGGCGGAGCCGGTGGCCTAGGCATCGACATGTATAAGGGGTCGATTTATGCGGAGATCAACGAGCGAATCGTGCGCTATTCACTGCCTGCGGGCTCCATCGTGCCGCGAGATCCTCCCGATACGATCGTTTCCGGATTGCCTCTAGGGGGCGACCACCCTATGCATCCGTTTATCATCAATGCGGAAGGATCCATGTACGTTGACGTCGCCACCGCAACCAATTCGTGCCAACTGCAAAACCGGACACCCAAATCGCCCGGCGCGGACCCGTGCACCGAACTTGTGACCCGTGGCGGCGTCTGGCGTTATGACGCGAACAAAATGAACCAGGCGTTTTCGCCGGCCGAACGCTTCGCGACTGGGATCCGCAACGCCGAAGGCTTTGCCATCGACTCCACTGGGCGCCTCTTTGCGACTCAACACGGACGCGACCAGTTGTATGCAAATTGGCCTTCTCTCTACAAACCTGACCAGGAAGCCACGCTGCCGGCGGAGGAGTTGCTGCTCTTGAAACCAGGCGGCGACTATGGCTGGCCCGAGTGCTACTACGACCCTTTCGTGCAAGAGCTGGTTCTTGCACCGGAATATGGCGGTGACGGCGGCAAGAAGGTGGGCCCCTGCGCGAACAAGATCGCCCCCATCGCGGCATTTCCTGCCCACTGGGCTCCCAACGCCATGGTGCTCTACGACAAGAAGCAATTCCCAGCCCGCTACCGCAACGGCGTGTTCATCGCCTTCCACGGTTCTTGGGATCGAGCACCCTATGCGCAAGGTGGCTACAACGTAGTTTTCCAGCCGCTCACCGGTGATCGTGCTTCCGGCGGGTGCGAAATATTTGCTGATGGTTTTGCGGGGGCGATAAAGTCTCCGGAGGGTGCCGCACACCGTCCCAGCGGCCTCGCGGTCGGACCGGACGGGTCGCTCTATGTTTCCGACGACGTGCGCGGACGCATTTACCGAATTGTGTATGCGGGCGGTGCCGCGGACGCTTCCCCGAAGTTCACTCCGTGCCCGAATGCGTCAGCTCCGGCTGGCGATATCGTCGCCGTCGCCGCCAAACCGCCGGAGGGGACGCATCCAAACGCCGGCACAGGCGCAACTCTTCCCGTTCCCGAAGGAGCGACGCGAGAGATGGTTGCGCTGGGTGATCGCATCTACCACGGTCAAGTGGGCGGAGCGACTTGCACGGGTTGCCATGGCGCGAGCGGTAAGGGGTCCCCCTTGGGTCCCGACCTAACGGGCAAGAAATGGTTGTGGAGCGACGGCAGCTATGCCGGAATCGCGAAAACGATAACCGAGGGCGTGATGCATCCAAAACAATATCGCAGCCCGATGCCCCCCATGGGCGGGGCGCAACTCACGGCCGACCAGATACTCGCGCTAGCCGCGTATGTCTGGAGCCTGAGCCATTAGGCAACCCCAAGTTCGTCAGAATTATCACGATGATCCGATTGGATTGGTATCCGAGGGGGTTGCGGCCGGTGGGAGCAAAACGGTTGTTCAAGAAAGTTCTGGTTGCCAATCGGGGTGAGATTGCGGTACGCGTGATGCGCGCCTGTCGCGAGATGGGCATCGCCACCGTGGGAGTCTACTCAGAGGCCGACCGGCGGGCCCTGCACGTCCGCTACGCCGATGAGGCTTATCCCGTCGGTCCCACTCCCTCCACCGAGAGCTACCTGCGCATCGACCGCGTTCTGGAGGTTGCGCGGCGAAGCGTCGCCGAGGCCATCCACCCGGGCTACGGCTTTCTGGCCGAGAACGAGGAGTTCCGCCGGGCGTGCGACGCGGCGGGGATCGTGTTTGTGGGCCCGGAAGCCTCGGCCATGAAGCTGATGGGGTCGAAGACCGCCGCCCGCCAGGCGGTGATCGGCGCCGGACTGCCGGCGGTTCCAGGCATGAATCATAGCCCGGAGAGCTTCGATGAGGTGAAGCAGGCGGTGCAGGCGATTGGCCTGCCGGTGATGATCAAGGCGGCGGCGGGCGGCGGCGGCAAGGGCATGCGCTTTGTGCGCTCGCTGGAAGAACTCGAGTCCGCCTATCGCAACGCGCGCTCCGAGGCGCAGAACTCCTTCAACGACCCCTCAATCTACCTCGAGAAGTACATCGAACGGCCCCGCCACATCGAGGTCCAGATTCTGGGCGACCATCACGGCAACTTGATCCATCTGGGCGAGCGCGAGTGCTCCCTCCAGCGGCGGCACCAGAAACTCCTGGAAGAATGTCCCTCGCCCCTGGTGGACGAGACCATGCGGCACCGCATGGGCGAGACGGCGCTGGCCATCGGCCGGCTCGCCGGATACACCAGCGCCGGGACGGTGGAGTTCCTGGTGGATGGAAACCGCAATTTCTATTTCCTGGAAATGAATACCCGCCTCCAGGTGGAACACCCGGTAACCGAGATGGTGATGGGCATCGACCTGGTGAAGGAGCAGTTGCGGATCGCGGCCGGCCAACTGCTGGGCTGGAAGCAGGAGGATGTCTGCCTGCGCGGCGCGGCCATCGAGTGCCGTATCTGCGCCGAGGATCCGACGCAGAACTTCTTCCCTTCGCCCGGACTTATCACCGCGCTCCGGACGCCGTCCGGTCCGGGCGTCCGCGACGATCCCGGCGTGAGCGAGGGATTTACGGTGCCGCTCGAATACGATCCGCTGCTTTCCAAGCTGATCGTGTGGGGCCGCGACCGCAACGAGGCCATCGCCCGCTTGGCGCGCGCCTTGAGCGAATACGAAGTGGCTGGCATCAAGACCAACATCGCTTTCTTCCAGCGATTGCTCGCGCATCCGGATTTCGTGGCCGGGCGGCTCGATACCGGATTGATCGCGCGCGCGCTCGACAGCGGCCTGATGTCCGACGCGGCTGCTCCGCCGGACGAGGAACGCGTCGCCATGCTGGCCGCGGCGATCCATTCGATGCGGGCGACGCCCCAGGCAGCACCAAACGCCAACGGCTGGGGGGCGAGAATCGCCCCGATGAGTCCATGGAAACGGGCGGGGCGAGAAGCCCTGCTGGACCGATGGCCGCGCAGAGGATAGGTTGACGAACTCGACATTCGGTTCCACAATATTTCGTGTGGCTCAATGAGGAGGGTCCCATGAAGGTGATCCAAGTACCGATGGACGAAACCCTGCTCCGCGCTGTGAACCGGAGGGCGAAGGCATCTCACTCGACGCGTGCAGCCCTGATCAGAGCGGCGTGCGAGGAGTATTTGAGAAAGCTGAAGGAGGAGGAGTTGGATCGTCGCTATGTGGAAGGCTATCGGCGGAAGCCCGAGAACCCCGCCTTAGGGCAGGCTGGCCTCAAACTGGCCGCGGAAGTCTGGCCCGAGGAAGACTGGAGCGCTGAGTACAATAATGAAACACGGCGAGGTTTGGTGGGCGAATGTCCCGAAACCGATTGGCCGCCGACCAGTAGTGCTCCTCAAACGGGATTCGGCCTATGCGGTACGCGCCTCGATGACCGTGGCCCCGGTGACGCGGACCATCCATGATATTCCGGTAGAAGTGCCGTTGGGGCCGGAGGACGGCATGCCCAAAGCGTGCGTTGTCAATCTTGATGGCATCATCACCATTTCCAAAGGCACTCTGGAAAGAAGTATCACCACCCTCTCGCCAGACAAAATGGCCTCGGTTGAGGAGGCCATCAAGTTTGCCCTCGCTCTTCACTAGCCATGAAATTCGACATTCAACTAAACCGGGGCGCGGACACTTCAAACCACCGGCTTGAGTTGCGCACGAGGGGCAGCCCAGCGAGTAGCGGACAAGTGGACTTTTCGTTAGACGCTCCGGCAACGGCGACGCCCTCGAACGACGGAGCGGGTCGCGCTGGCTCGGCCGATTGGGTCGAGATTACACCCGGTGTCTACTCCATCCTGATCGACGGGCGATCCTACGAGGCACGCGTCTCATCTCGGCCCGGCGCTTCCCCAGGTGAGGCTTCGTATGTAGTCGTGCTCGGCCCGCGCGAGTACGAAGTGGAGGTTCGCGATCCCCGTGCCTGGTCCCGCCGGGCGGGCTCAGCCACGGGCGAAGGACCGCAGGAAATCGTTGCGCCCATGCCGGGGAAGATCGTCAAGGTCCTGGTGGTGGAAGGCCAGCAGGTGAGCCGTGGCCAGGGACTGGTGGTGATCGAAGCCATGAAGATGCAGAACGAACTTCACGCCCCGCGCGCCGGTCGGATAGGAAGGATATACGCGGCCGAGGGGTCGGGCGTCGAGGCGGGAGCGAAGCTGCTGCGGCTGGAGGGAGGGAATTGAATCATTGCGTCATTGAGTCATCGGGCCATTGAGCTATTGAAAAAGGCGGCTAGCCGTCAGCCGTCAGTTATCAGCCGTCAGCAAACTTACTTCAATGGTTCAATGGCTCGATGACTCAATGATCCTCAATAATGCGTGAAGCCGGCGTATCTGGATTTGGCGTTGCGCACCAACCTCCCGCTGGCTACCTCGGACCTTTTCCTTAGGGACGCCGCGGTCGCCGAAGGCATTGCGGTAATGGGTTAGATCGCCCGGCCCAGCAATCCCACCGCCGGGAATTGGCCAAGCCGTTCGTGGACAAGCGTTTCCATACGGCGCGCAATCATCCACGCAATTATGGCACGCCATTCCCGATTTGCAAGGACGAGGTTCACTGAACACGCAACGGACAACTGACGACGGACGTTGGGGAAACTTATTGCACACGGCGCGACTTAGGTGCAGAATAGTAAAGCAGTGGCAGTACGGCCGTCTCTGATTGAGGTGAGTTTCGCTTGAAAGAGGGCTCCAACCTTTTTGTCGTTCCCAACGAAGCGAGCGGCTGTCCCGGGAGCCTTGCTTCGTTCGCGCTACCCGACGACAAGTTCCACGATCATTGCGGCATTTTTGCGGTGCAAGGACACCCGGAGGCCGCCAAGCTAACCTACCTGGGACTCTACGCCCTCCAGCATCGGGGGCAGGAAAGCGCCGGCATCGCGAGTTCCGACGGGCAGGAATTGATCGCCCACAAAGGCATGGGTCACGTCGCCGAAGTTTTCACCGAGCCGGTGCTGGAAAGTCTGCGCGGGTGTGCCGCCATCGGGCACACGCGCTATTCCACGGCCGGCGATACGGACCTCAAGAACGCCCAGCCGATAAGTGTGAGCTGCCAGAAAGGGCAGGTGGCGCTGGCTCACAATGGCAACCTGGTGAACGCCCCCGCGCTGCGCAAGGAACTGGAAAGCCGCGGCGACATCTTCCAGACCACCAGCGACACGGAAGTGTTCCTGCATTACTTCGCGCGATCGAGGCACGGCGGCATTCCGGAGTCGGTGGCCGAGGCGTTGGACAAGGTGCTGGGCGCCTACTCGCTGGTGATGCTCTTCAAGGACTCGGTGATCGCCATCCGCGACCCGCGCGGTTTCCGCCCGTTGTGCCTGGGCAAGCTCGACGGCGCTTACGTGGTGGCCTCGGAGACTTGCGCCTTCGACCTGATCGACGCCACGTACCTGCGGGAAATCGAGCCGGGGGAAATGCTGGTCCTGGCGAACGGCGGCGCCACCTCGCTGCGTTTTGCTCCGCCTCAGCCCACGCAGTGCATCTTCGAGCACGTCTACTTCTCGCGCCCGGACAGCGTAATCTTCGGGCGCAGCGTTCAGGCCAGCCGGGAAATGCTGGGACGGCTGCTGGCACGGGAGCACCCCGCGCAGGCCGACATGGTGGTCCCGGTGCCCGATTCAGGGGTGGCGGCGGCCCTTGGCTTCGCAGAGGAGTCCGGCATTCCCATGAAGTTCGGCCTCATCCGCAATCACTACGTGGGACGCACTTTCATTGAGCCGCGCCAGACCATCCGCGATTTCGGCGTCAAGCTCAAACTCAACCCCGTGCGCAGCCTGCTCGAAGGCCAGCGCGTGGTGCTGGTGGACGATTCGATTATTCGCGGGACAACCAGCCGCAAGATCGTGCGCATCGTACGGGAGGCCGGGGCGAGAGAAGTTCACTTGCGGATCAGTTGCCCGCCCACGGTCTCGCCGTGCTTTTACGGCATCGATACGCCGACCAAGAAGGAGCTGATCGCCGCTACTCACAGCTTGGAGGAAATTCGCGAGTGGCTCGACGCCGACTCGCTGGGCTACCTTTCCATGGAAGGCCTGCGCCAGGCGGTGGACGACCCCAGCGGGCGCTATTGCCTGGCCTGCTACACGGGCAATTACCCCACCAAAGTGCAGGAACCTTTGCTGGCATTACGAGATAGGGAATAAGACTTTATGGACTCACCTGAATCGCCGGAAACGAATCTGGAGCCCCGGACCTACTTACATGACGGAGGGCCTGCAGGAAGGCCCGAAGCAGGGCCCAGCCCAGACCCGCCGGAACACAAGCGCTCGTCCCATGGCGAGGGGCTCTGGGAAACACTCCGATCGCTGCTGCTGGTGGTGGTGGGAGTGTTCTGCATCCGTACCTTCATCGCCGAAGCCACCGTAATCCCCACCGGCTCCATGGAGCACACCATCCTCATCGGCGATCACGTGTTCCTCAACAAGCTGCTCTACGGCCCGCGGCTGCCCTACACTTCCCTGCGGATTCCGCCGCTGCGCACCGTGCACCGCCAGGACATCGTGGCGTTCCATTATCCAATCAACCCGGCCGTGATGTTCGTGAAGCGCGTGATCGGCGTGGGGGGCGACGTGGTGAAGATCGAAAACAAGCGGGTCTTCGTCAACGGCCGGCCGCTGAAGGAACCCTACATCGAGCCGCAGAGCAACGTGTTTTACCCCTTGCGCGACAGCTTTCCGCCGCCCATCAGCCAGATCGATACGCTGCCCGCCTCGTGGGGCCTCGATCCCGGCTGGGCGCGCGCGATGCCTAACTTCATTCGCGACGACGGGCTGCACGTGCCGCAGGGGTACCTGTTCGCGATGGGCGACAATCGCGACAACTCGCTCGACAGCCGCTTCTGGGGCTTCGTGCCGGTGGACTACGTGGTTGGCGAACCGCTGTTTGTCTATTGGTCCTACGACGCGCCCAGCACCGATTGGCAGGACGACGACCTGCTGGCACGGTTGAGATTCGACGGCTCGATCGTCTGGAACTTCTTCAAGAAGACGCGCTGGTCGAGGATGGGAAAGAGTTTTTGAAAAGCCGTCAGCGATCAGCAATCAGCTATCAGCGAAGGAGCTTTCAGCCGTCAGGTATCAGCAATCAGCAAGAAATGATCGACTGGTCGCGGGGCTGGCTGCTGACGGCTGGAAAGCTGAAGGCTGTTGCTGATGGCTGAGCGCTGATCGTCCGATCTTTCGCGCTGAAAGCTGATAGCTGAAGGCTGATAGCCCTTCCCATGCGCTATCGTGACGCCGGAGTAGACATCGACGCGGCCAGCCGCGCCAAATCCCGCATCAAGCAACTTGCTCGACGAACGTTCAACCCGCAGGTGTTACGTGAGGTGGGAGCGTTCGGCGGCTTCTTTTCCCTCCAACGTCTACCGCGCGACGCCGTTCTGGTCTCTAGCGTCGACGGCGTGGGCACCAAGCTCAAGATCGCTTTCGCGCTGGACCGGCATTCCACCGTCGGCGCCGATCTGGTGAATCACTGCGTCAACGACATCGCCGTGCACGGCGCTGCGCCCCTTTTCTTCCTTGACTACCTGGCGACGGGGAAGTTGCGGCCCGAAGTGGTGACGGAAGTCGTCGGGAGCCTGGCCCGCGCTTGCCGGGCGGTGGGCTGCGCGCTCATCGGCGGCGAGACGGCGGAGATGCCGGGCTTCTATCCGGAGGGCGAATACGACCTTGCCGGGACCATCGTCGGTTGGGTGCGGCGCGCCAAAATCATCGATGGCGAACGTATCCGGCCTGGCGACGTCGTTCTCGGCCTGCCCTCGCTGGGTCTGCACACCAACGGTTACTCCCTGGCGCGCAAGGTCCTGCTGGAGAAGCAGGGCCTGAAGCTTACCGAGCACGTGGCGGAGTTGGGGCAGACGCTCGGCGACGCGCTGCTGGCGCCGCATCGGTGCTACTGGCCGGTGGTTAAGCCGCTGCTCGAAAAAGGCTGGATCAACGGCCTGGTCCACATCACCGGGGGCGGGCTTACCGATAATCCGCCCCGCATTCTGCCCCGAGGCTGCCAGATGCAATTGCGCCCAGGAAGCTGGCCCGTGCCGCCGATCTTCGATTTGATCGAGAACCTCGGCCAGGTTCCCGAGGATGACATGCTGCGCACCTTCAACATGGGCGTGGGTATGATGCTGGTGATCGGCGAGCGCAACCTCGATTCGGTGACGGCTGTGCTCAAGAGGAAGCGGGAGAAGTTCTGGACCATTGGCCGAGTGGTGGCAGGCCGGCCCGGGGTCAAATACATTGACGATTGACGATTGTCGATTGACGATTGAAAGATGATCAGCCGACGGGTGGCTTGGTGAGAGCTGATGGCTGACGGCTCCTTTCTTCAAATCGTCAATCGTCAATCTGCAATCGTCAATTCTTTTGATCGGTCGCCAATGAAGAGCCTTGGAATACTACTGTCGGGCCGTGGCTCCAACTTCGAAGCCATCGCCCGCAACATCGAAGCGGGCAAGGTCCCGGCGCGGATCAGCGTGGTGGTCAGCAATCGCGAGGAGGCGCCCGGCCTCGCGCTGGCCAAGAAGATGGGCCTGCCCGCGCGCTTCGTTCCCTCCAAGGGCAAGGAGCGCGAGGCCTACGACCGCGAGGTGGTGGCCGTGCTGCGTGAGTTCCAGGTGGATTTCGTGTGCCTCGCCGGCTTCATGCGCGTCCTCAGCCCTTATTTCGTGCGTGCGTTTCCCCATCGCATCCTTAACATTCATCCGGCGCTGCTGCCGGCCTTTCCCGGCGTGGACGCTCAGAAGCAGGCGCTGGAACACGGTGTGAAGTTCACCGGCTGCACGGTCCACCTGGTGGACGAGGGCGTCGATACCGGCCCGATCGTCTGCCAGGCCATCGTCCCCGTGCGCGATGACGATACGGTGGAGACCTTGTCGGCTCGCATCTTGAAAGAGGAACACCGGATTTATTCGGAAGCAATCTGCCTGCTGGTTGAGGATCGGATCAAAATCGAGGGACGGCGTGTCCTGGTGAGGAGATGATTGACCAGATTCCAACGCGACCGCGCGGTTGCCAGCCCAAACTCCGCGCGGACTACAGCGCTAGCTACCTTCGCCGGTCGAGGCGTGGCTGAGCCTGACGCGGCTAAGTGCCGCCACCGGTGGCGAAAACAGCCGTTGAGCGCCCGTCCCGTATTCGCGCAGCAGATGATAGGTCAAGAGAAGTTGGGTGAGCGCGAGCGGATCGCTGTGGCGCGCTTCGCCGCGATCCTGATAAGTACCGAACTGGTCTGCAGGAATGGGCTGAACACCAGGTAAATGCCTCCAGATCGTCTCCTCGAGGTACGCACTCTGCCCGGGAGTCACACTGCCATCGATCTCCAGAATATCAACCGGACGCCCCGTATCGCGGCCCAGCATCAGGCGGATTCCGGCGTCCTCGCTCTCCCTGCCACAGAGGTAGCTCATGTCAGGATGAGGAATGGTGGGGCGCAAAATGAGGCGAACATTGAGATGGCCGTTCGTGTTCGCTGCCGGGACGCCACAGGGGGGGTAGAACTGCACCACAATATCCGCGTATTCCCGCTGAGGACGAATGAAGTCGCGGGAATCCGGCTCGCGTTTTTCCAGCTCATCCAATACCTGTGCCGCCATATACCCCCGCTTCGCGGTGTCCCTCTTGATCTTCCACACCCGTCGCAGGTCCTCAGGTGGCTCAAGGAATACCTTGACGTCATAAAATTGCCGCATCACGGGCGTGTGGAATCCGAGCAGGCCTTCGACGATCACGAATTCCCGGGGCTGGACATACTCCGGACGGACGAGCATCCCGGTGGAATGGTCGTAAACGGGCTTGAGAATTGGCTGGCCGTAATGCAAGCGCTCCAACTGCAGTTCCAGAATGTCGAGATAGTTACAATCCGGATGGAGCGCCGTAATGCCGCGTGCAGCTCGCTCGGTTCGGTCGTATTTGTGATAGTCGTCGGTGCAAACGTGAGTCACGTATTCGGGACGGAGCAGATTCATCAATCCCTGCGTCAGCGTCGATTTGCCCGCCGCACTGTCGCCAATGATGCCCAGCATAACCGGCCTTTGTCCCGTCATATCGAGTCCTTCGTCTCACTTGCGCACAGGGCGGCCGCGTCGTTGCCAGCAAGGGCGTCATCTTCCGGCCCTCCCTGGAACACCCTGCTCTGGCGGATATCGAGGGCATCGATCCGTGCCAGTTCTTCTTTCGGAATGCGCCCACCCTGCTCGACGAGGCGAACGGCCTGGCGGAGCCTCGTGCGATCTATGGCGTTGCGCACGCTTCGGGCATTGGCGAAATGAGCCTGCCGGACGCGCAAGGCCAGATACTCGCGGAACGCCTGCCTCGATTCTTCGTCAAAGGCATACATCTGCTGCCCGATCATCAACTCGGCGATCTCCATCAGTTCCTCGAGCGTGTAGTCGGGGAAGTCGATATGGTGGGCAATGCGCGAATGCAACCCCGGATTACACTGGAAGAATATATCCATTTTTTTTCTATATCCGGCGAGAATCACCACGAGGTCATCACGCCGGTTTTCCATGAACTGAAGCAGGATCTCAATCGCTTCCTGTCCATAATCACGCTCGTTCTCAGCGCGATACAGGTAGTACGCTTCGTCGATGAACAGCACTCCGCCGATGGCCCGCTGCAGAACCTCCTTCGTCTTCGGCGCCGTATGCCCGACGTACTGGCCGACCAGATCATCGCGGGTGGCGACCACCAAGTGCCCGCGGCGCACGTACCCCAAGCGATGAAGAATCTTCGCCATGCGCAGCGCCACGGTGGTTTTGCCGGTGCCGGGATTTCCAGTGAAGCACATGTGCAGAGAAGGAGGCGCGGCGGAAAGTCCCGCCTGCTCCCGCAAGCGCTCCACCAGCAGAAGAGCAGCGATCTGTCGAATCCTGAGCTTCACGGGTTTCAGCCCAACGAGCTCAGCATCCAGCTCCCGCAGCGTTTCGTCGATCAGCGCCTGGCGTACCGCCGCACCCACATCCACTTCGTCCTTTACGCCAGGGGGGGCGCCCGTCAACGATTCCATGGACACGCACCTCATTTCCAAAACCGAGGGTAGTGGGTCAATTTGATGTAGAGGCGGCTTTACGCCGCCATTTGGCGAGGTAAACTCGCCACTACAGCATGAAATTGACCCGCCACCAAAATCGAGCGGTCACTCGCGGTCGTAGCGCGTGCCTGACGGCCGGTCCACGGCGTAAGAGTGAATCGTATACCGGACCGTTCGGCCGGCCGCTTCCTGACGCTCCAGCCGGAAGCCCGGTTCGTGTGCGGGACGGTGGACGATGAAAGAAAGGGCCACCGTCTCACGCCCCCGGATGGAATTATTCGCGTTGACCTTGATGTAGTGATTGGGAAACGCCTCGCGACAGGCGTTTACTTCATGCATGATCGCCTTCGGGTCGAGCACATCGAACATCGGCAGGTTCCACATCTCCCAAAGCGAGTTCCGGGGGTGCGGATCGTCCGTGTATTCGATGCTGAGCGACCAGCCGTTATTGAGGCAGTATTGGATCTGCCCTTCCACCTGCTTGTCGGTCAGGTCCGGCAGGAAAGAAAACGTTCCTTGTGTCAATCTCATAAACTGATCTCCGCTCAGTAGGTCGGGGTTGCCATCGCAACATAGTCGACCGTGTCCGTGGATTCGTAATTGTACGTTACGTCCTTCCAGGTCTCGAGCGCGGCGCGTAGCGGTGAGCACCACCGCGCCGCGGTCTCAAGAATCTCCGGACCCTCTTTCAGGAAATCGCGTCCTTCGTTGCGCGCCTGGATCATCGCTTCCACGGCCACTCGATTTGCGGTCGCACCGGAAGCGATGCCGTCGGGATGCCCAATCGTACCGCCTCCGAATTGCAGCACGACGTCTTCACCCAGGTAGTGGAGCAACTGGTGCATCTGCCCGGCGTGAATCCCGCCCGAAGCGACAGGCATCACCATACGCAGCGACGCCCAGTCCTGGTCGAAGAACAATCCGTTCTCGAGGCGGGTCGGAGTGTGCGGCTCGCGCAGGGTATCGTAAAAACCCTTGACGGCGAAAGGATCCCCCTCCAGCTTGCCCACCACGGTCCCGGCGTGGAGGTGGTCCACGCCGGCCATGCGCATCCACTTACAGATCACCCGGAAATTGATCCCGTGGTTTTTCTGGCGGGCATAAGTGGAATTGCCGGCGCGGTGCAGGTGCAGAATCATGTCGTTTTTCCGCGCCCACTTGGCCATGGACTGGATGGCCGTGTAGCCGATGACGAGATCGATCATGACGATCGCCGAGCCCAGTTCTTTTGCACACTCGGCCCGTTCGTACATGTCCTCCATGGTCGCGGCGGTCACGTTAAGGTAGTGACCTTTGACTTCGCCGGTGGCGGCGGAAGCGCGGTTTACGGCTTCCATCGAAAACAGGAAGCGCTCGCGCCATCGCATGAACGGTTGGGAATTGATGTTCTCATCGTCCTTGGTGAAGTCGAGCCCGCCTCGCAGCGCTTCATAAACCACGCGGCTATAGTTGCGACCCGAGAGTCCCAGCTTGGGCTTTACGGTGGCGCCGAGCAGCGGACGGCCATACTTGTCCAGCCGTTCGCGCTCCACCACGATTCCGGTCGCAGGTCCCTGGAAAGTCTTTAAATACGCGACCGGAATGCGCATATCTTCAAGGCGCAGGGCCCGCACCGCCTTGATGCCGAAGACGTTGCCGATGAGGGACGCTGTCAGGTTCGGAATCGAGCCCTCCTCGAACAGGTCGAGATCATAGGCGATGTAAGCGAAATACTGGCCTGGGGAATTAGGTACTGGATCGACGCGGTAAGCCTTGGCACGGTAAACGTCGCAAGCGGTTAGCCGATCCGTCCAGACCACCGTCCACGTAGCCGTGGACGACTCGCCGGCGATGGCCGCAGCCGCCTCCACCGGATCGACGCCGTCTTGCGGCGTGATGCGGAACAGGGCAAGTACGTCCGTATCCTTGGGTATGTAGTCGGGATCCCAATAGCCCATTTTGGCGTAGGGAATTACCCCGGCTCGGTATCGTTCGATGCTGCTCAGTGTTTTATTCATCTTCGATTCTCACCGCCGGCAAGCTCCGATTGCTATTGCCGGCCAGACTTGGCCGGGAGCCGACCGGTCCTCACATCACTTTTCCGCACCGGGTCGGATTCCGTTGGCATTTCTCCTTACGAACCAATGATGCACCACATTACCCGCTGGAGTAAAATGCACTCGGTCTAATCGGGCGACTCGCCCGAATCGGATTCCCTGGTGTGGATTTTGAGTTAGCGAAGGCTGGATTTCGGCCAAGTGGGCTAGTAGAGCAACGAAGGTCACACGTTGCCCGGAGAGGGCGTGCGCAAGCCATTCACCGCCCGGCGACTAACTTGAACTCTGCTCCCCCAACTTGCTCAGCGCTTCACCGCTCACGCGCATGCTGAGCCACTCCTTCATCACTTTTGCGCCCAAGGATTCGTAAAACTCAATGGCCGGCGTGTTCCAGTCCAGCACCTGCCATTGGTATCGCCCGCAGCCTTTCTCCACGGCGACTTTCGCCAGGTACACCAACAGGGCTTTACCGATTCCCTTCTTGCGAAACCGCGGCCGGACAAAAAGGTCTTCAAGATAGAGGCCGGGCTTGCCTTGCCAGGTGGAATAGTTGAAAAACCAAAGCGCGAAGCCCGCTGGTTCACCGTCCCACTCAGCAATTTCCACGTAGAATCGCGCCTCATCGGAGAATCCATCCCGCCTCAGACCTTCTGGCGTTGCGACGGCCTCCTCCGGGGCGCGCTCGTATTCGGCCAGTTCGCGGATAAACTCCAGAATCACGGGAATGTCGTCAACGGTGGCTCTTCGGATGTTCAGCATGCAGCAATTGTAGCCCAAGTCGTGAAGCCTGCGGCGCAGGCGCAACACGGCCGGCTGGCGCAGGGCGCAGCCCTGCGATTCAGCAACCTTTCTCCTTGCTTAGCCGGTATGCTTCAATTTCGCCTTACTCCTTATGGACCTCCAGCCTACGCGGCATGGGAAAGCCAACTTTCATGCGGAAAAAGGGCGATTAGGTATATCCTCATCGGGGCCCGGTCGTCCGAGGCCGCAATTCTTGGGAGAAGATAAGTTCTCCAGAAGCGTCTTGAGGAGATGAGTCCATGCGAATGCACGCGAACACCATTTTCATTACCGGGGGCACGTCGGGGATCGGCAAAGGCTTGGCCGAGGCGTTTTACAAGCTGGGAAACCAAGTCATCATCAGTGGACGCCGGGAGGATCGCCTCCAGGAGATCTGCGCGGCGAATCCCGGCATGCGCTATTTTGCCCTTGATGTGCGCGACCCCGTGGCGATTCGGACCATCGCCCGAAAGGTGGTGACTGGATTCCCGTCCCTCAACTGCGTGTTCAACAACGCAGGCGTGCAGCGGCGGCTGGAGCTTGCTGCGGACACGCCGCTGGACGAGGAAGCATTGCGCGACGAGATCAACACCAACGTGCTTGGAGTTATTCGCGTCGCGGCCGAGTTCATTCCTCATTTGGCGCAACAATCGAACGCCGTGCTGGTGAACGTTTCCTCCGGCTTGGCGTTTGTTCCCATGGCGCGCTTTCCCGTCTATTGCGCCACCAAGGCTGCGGTTCATTCCTTCACGCTCTCCCTGCGTCACCAGTTGAAGAGCGCGGCGGTGACGGTGATGGAGTTGATTCCACCGTACGTCGGTACGGAGCTCGGCGGGCCGAGGAAAACCGTCGGGCCGGGTGGTCCTCAGCCGATGCCTTTGCAGACCTTCATTGCTGAGACCATGAAGGAGCTCGAGATCGGCGGCGACGAAGTTGCCATCGGCGACGCCAAGAAACTGGTCGCCGCCGCCAACCCTGAGACCCTGAAAGCCGTGTTCGCGGGAATGAACCGGTAGCTGCCGGAAGGCCGCCCTGCCTCTCTGGCTCCGCTATCCACGCCGGCGTACCCAATAGCACTCGAACATTCGAGCCGCAGACTATCGGGGCAGGCCCGCGCTTGCTGCGACTGAGTGTGAGAGTCGACCGGCTAACCTACTGCATGCACCATACGATGAATGTAGGATGTCAGAGTAAGCGAAATCGTCGCCGTGACGTCAAAGGACTTCCAGCGCTCGATGTCACAGTTCATGAAATTTGTGTCGCGATTCCTGAAAAGGTCCTACGTCTGTGCCACAGTTGTTGAAATAATCCTACCCAAACCCATCCGCCGAGGGCGGCCGGCCAATCGTGGTAGTTTTGAATACGCCGTTTTAGGCGGCCGGGGCGGTGTCGGTAAACGCTGGCCGAAGGGGTGGCCCAACTTCCGAGTCGCCGACGATGCAGGGAGCTGAGTCAGCGTCGGCCCTTGGGGCGAAAACGAGCGGCAGGTACCATGAGCTTGAACTGCAACGGTGACGACAAGCGGCGAAAAACCGCTGTTGGGTGTTCACGTTTACGGAGTCACTGCGCCACCTTAGTGACCAAACCTGTAGGTAAGGTTTACGCTCGCGTACGAAGGTATGCGCACCCCGACGACTTCCGCAATGGGGTTCTCGGGAACCGGTAAAGGACCTACGTAGCCCGGTTGATAGTTCGTGGCGAAGTTTTCCGTGGTTTGCCCGGTAAAGCCCGTGGCAATCATCATGTTTAGGCCGACGTTGATCCTTCCCTCAAGAAATGGCCGTGCCAGCGCCAGCCGGAACTCCTTGTTCGGCACCCCGAGGCAGTAGGAGGTCAGGTCGTTGGGCTTCGTCTCATCGCATCCGTTCCCCACCACCTTCCTTCCCACGTACTCAAACTCGCCTTTCGCCTGCAAATGCAAGGGCAGCTTTTGATTCGTCCAGGAAAGATCGCCGATCAATCGCGGAGCCTCCGGCGTCACCTGTCCCGTGTCCAGGTCGCGAACATCGGCCTGCTCCAGGGTGGCTTGCAGCGATCCATAGCTGAAGCTCCGGCCCAGCGTAACCGCCATATAGCGGATGCGGCCCGGCCCCAGATCGAATTGCAATCCGTCGTCGGGGTCGATCTTACCGTACTCGGCGGTTTGCGTCTCGTGTCCCAGTGTCAACTTCAGATCCGTCTTGTGGAAAGTCTTGCTGGCAACCAACTGATACGAGCGTGCCGTCTTCACCGGGTCAACGGCGCCCGGTGCGCCGGTTGCGGTGTCCTGTCCCGTGGCCGATCCCGTTCGGAGCCCGGCCCCGACGCATGGCGCGCCTCGTGCGTCAGTGTTGACCAAAGTGATAGGTGAAGTACACGCTGGAATACGAAGGAATGCGCACGCCCACCACCTCATTGACCGGGTTGGCAGGAACCAATTTCGTAACGGGGTCGACTACCACGGCTCCGGGCGCATTGCGCCGGGGTGGTTACCGGAAAGCTTTGTCATGCTCACAAGAATTGGATGTTCACCATATTAAGAACCTCAGACTTTGAACGGCACAAACTCTGCGCTACCCGCTACCCGCTCATAGCGTTCAAACCCCTATGGAAATTGATGCGGACGAACATCCGACGATTCGTAGGTGGAATCAACGACGGAAATGTGGGGTTACTTCTATCTTTATTCGCACCTGAAACGGTTCGACGGGGTGGAAAACGTCTGTGAATGCCGGCGTGGCTGTTGGCGTTATTTGGGAGACATAGGCGTAGTCAATGTCGTGATCGCGACGGTTAAGCAGATTCAAACATTCGACCGAAACGCGCCATGTGTTGTTAATTTTACGACCGACCTCCGCATTGAGTAACGCCGTTGTCTTTGAGCGATAAATTGCGTCGGACGTCAAATAGCGCGGGCCAAAGTCGCGCAGGCGCAAACTCGCCGAAAAGCGTTTGAGATCGTGCAGTGTGATGCCCGATGAAATCATCAACCCAACGGCTTCGGGCACCCGCTTACCACCCGGACCTTGCTCAAAATTGCCGCCCCCGATCGGCACAAGCCCATAGCAATCCGAGTTTGCTCCGCAAAGCTGGCCACCCGCGGTGATGTACGTCGCATCAGCGGGGTCTAATGCGGTAAAAAGGGCGCGGGAGTCCGCCATGTCAAAATCAAAAGCCAAATGTCCCCGTGGCGTGTAGTAGTTCGCCCATTCGACGCCATAGCGGTTGCTCGACTGTTCTGAGGGAACCGTGCCTCCGGTGTCGCCATCCTGCTGCAGTTCCGAATTGCTGTGGAGATACCAGAGCGAAAGGGTGCTTTGCAGATGCGGGACGGCCAGAGTGCGCACGCCGGCTTCCGCGCCTTTGGTTTGGATCAGAAGGGGAATTTTTGCGCAGAGCGTATTGGGGTAAGGATAGTCCGGCGAAACCGGTTCATAGTTTTGCGTTGCGCCACGCACATCGTTGCTGTGGAAACTGAATCCGCCCTGTACGTAGAACTCAGTATTGGACCGCGGGCCGAAAATCAAACTTAATTTTGGGCTGGGCAGGAACTTGGTGACCGAGCCGGAATTGCGGGGGTCAGAAAAGCTGGTAATGACACCTTTGTCCTCGTCGCCGCGCAGGGCCACGACCGAGCGGAATTTGTTCGCCCACTGGATTTTATTTTCCACATAGAGACTTCCTAGCGTGTCCGTGAATTTATTCACATCCGTGTCCGCGGGCAAATAGCCGTTGGGCTCGCCGGGATAGGGAGCGAGAACGTCTTCTTTGTCCACGCGCACGCGATTTTCCGTCCGGTAAAGGCCGTTGTGGATCCAATCGTTGCGGAGCTGCAGGCCGAACGTGGTTTCCACCTTGCGGCCAAACCATTGGCTGAAAACCGTGTGGCGTGCGTCCAGCCCACCCACCCAGCGGATGTCATGCTGTTCGAACTGGTCGCCCTTAACGGGGTCATACATGTAGTAAGTGAAATCGGAAAATAAATCGAGACCATAATAAAATCCGTAGGCCATCAGGTTCGTCTCGGAATTTGCGCCGGTTGCGGATTCCGGGGCAGGCCGGGCACGATTCCGAAATCATTCCGGGCGCCATTCCGAAATGAAGCCGGGCACGATTCCGGGATGAAGCCGGTCACGGATTCCGATCTTAAGCCGGTCACTTTTCGCCGGTGGCCGGAAC
>DATFYM010000002.1:0-73478 GCA_035315065.1 Terriglobia bacterium | reverse complement strand
GAATACCGGTACGTTGGAGGCCACCAACGGCGCGACGCTGGAGTTGTACGGCGACACGTACACGAACACCAACGGAACGATCCACGCTGACGACGCTTCGGCGGTGGTGCTGTACTCCAACACGATCAGGGGCGGGCAGTTCACCACGACCGGCTCCGGGGCCATCTACGGAGAGTATGCCACCCTGGACGGCACCGGCGGCCAGCCGCTGACCAATGCGGGTCACTTTTCGGTGCCGAACGGTTACTACGACTACGTGCAGGGGACGGTGAACAACACCGGCAGCATCACCTTGGACTCGTCCACCACTTATGCCCAGGTTTTCCTGACCGCTGACACGACGCTCCAGGGTGGGGGCACGGTGACCTTGTCCAACAGCCCTTACAACCTCATCCGAAGTTCCGGAGGCCCCTTTACCCTGACCAACCAGAACAACACCATCCAGGGCGTGGGCACGATCACCGCCAACGTCATCAACGGCGGCACGATCGTTGCCGGTTCAGGGGGAACTCCCGGCCAGCTCATCATCACTGGAAACTACACCCAGACAGGAACCGGCGTCTACAACGAGCTGATCGGCAGCAGCAGCTCCAACGGTTTGCTCAACATCAGTGGTAACACCACGCTCGATTCGGGCGCCGCACTGACCATCAACCTCCTGGGGGGCTTCGACCCCAGCAACGGCACCACCTTCACCATCCTGGACGGTACGACAACCGGCCAGTTCAACATCAGCGACCCGCTCTTCGGCCCCGGCAACGATCAGAAGTGGGTCATCAGCTATAACGGCGGCGATGGCGACGACGTTATCCTGACGGCTGAGTCCAACAGTGTCTCGGCGGGCACGGTCAACGCCAGTTGGATTCCTCCCGCCGGCTCCGGGAATTGGACCACGGCTACCCAGTGGAGTTGCACGCCCGGGGCGCCAACTTGCGTGCCGAATAATGGTGGCGGCACGGTTTACGATACCACCCTGAACGACCCTGGAAAGACGCTCACGCTCCCCGCCGGGAACAGCATTACGGTGGACACGCTGTCGCTCCAGGGCGGTACCCTGGTTATTCAGGCGACGGCGAGCTTGGACTTGGCCAATCAGCCTAATGGCATCACCGACATTCCCTCGGGGGCGGGCCTGGACGTGGCCGGAACGTTTACCGCCGGCGCCAACAGCGCCCTGGCAAGCCTCACCAGCGTGGAAGGGAATCTGACCCTGGAGAACGCGCAGACGACTGCGACCACGCCCAACGGCGGCACGCTGAACGTGGCGTCGACTGGCGACCTGCGAGTGGACGGCGGCTCGACCCTGATGGTGAACGGCGATCTGACCAACTCCGGCTTCGTCTACACGGGCGTGGGGACTACCGGCAACACGCTAAATGTAACCGGGGCCTTCACCAACAACGCAAACGCGCAAGCCTACATCGGCTACAGCGCCTCGACCGGCGACGTGGCCAACGTGGGCGCCCTGACGAACGATGGCTACCTGCAGATCGGCTCCGGCGCGACGCTGAACATCACCGGCGGCGCCCAGGGTGTTACGGACGTGGTGGCGGGCTCAACGTTGCTCCTCTACGGCACACTGAATTTCGGCGCGCAGAGCGGATTGGCGAACCTCACCAGCGTGGAAGGGTACCTGGAGATTGGCAATGGCCAGACCACCAATGACGCGCCGAACGGCGGCACGCTGACGGTGGCCAACACCGGAGACATGCGGGTGAACTACGGCTCGACGCTGAATGCCACCGGCAACCTCACCAACTCGGGGCTGTTCTATACGGGCGTGGGGACCAGCGGCAACACGCTAAATGTGACCGGGACCTTCACCAACAACGCAAACGCGCAAGCGTATATCGGTTATAGCGCCTCGACGGGGGACATCGCCAACGTGGGCGCTTTGACGAACGATGGCTACCTGCAGATCGGCTCCGGCGCGACGCTGAACATCACCGGCGGCGGGCAGGGTGTTACGGACGTGGTGGCGGGCTCAACGTTGCTCCTCTACGGCACACTGAATCTCGGCGCGCAGAGCGGGTTGGGTAACCTCACCAGCGTGGAAGGGTACCTGGAGATCGGCAATGGCCAGATCACGAATGACGCGCCGAACGGCGGTACGCTGACGGTGGCCAACACCGGAGACATGCGGGTGAACTACGGCTCGACGCTGAATGTGACCGGCAACCTCACCAACTCGGTGTACCTCTATACTGGCGTGAGCGGCGGCGCGGGCAACACGCTGAATGTGAGCGGGGCGTTCACCAACAACGGTCAGACCTATGTGGGCTACAGCAACACCGGGGACATAGCCAACGTCGGCTCTCTCGCCAACAACGGGTATCTCCAAGTTACCTCCGCGACGCTGAACATCACCGGATCAACGGACACCAACTCCGGCAACGTCACTCTCTACGGCGGGACCTTGTCATCGCCCAGCGCGGGCGGGAACTTTGACAACACGGGGACAGTGAGCACCCACCTGGGTTCGCCGGCCAGTACGATATCGATTGGCGGCACCTTCACCAATGAAGCGCTCGCCAACCTCACGCTCAACAACTCGGGCGATGTAACCAAGATCGGCAGCCTCGCCAACGGTGGCACCGTGAACGTGGCTGCGGGCGCTCTGCTGGGGGTCGGGACGGGCTCCTTCACCGCCACCAGTGGTTACCAGCAGCTTGCGAACGGGACCTTGACTGAAATCATTGGCAGTGCATCGACCTTTGGGGTGCTCAATATCACCGGCCCGGCTTCGCTCGCCGGGGCGCTGGCCATCGGCCCCTTGAGCTTCAACCCCAACGGAGATTCCTTCGACATCCTGAACTTCACCACGGGTGGGCTCACCGGCACATTCAGCAATGGCATGAACTTCTCGGCGGACGGTTACAACTGGACGCTGAGTTACAATTCGAACGACGTAGTTCTGAGCGCCGGGGTAATCCCGACGTCGGTCGCCGCGACTTGGTCCACGGGTTCCGGGAATTGGACCAACCCTGCGGAGTGGAGTTGCAACCCCTCGTACTCACCCTGCACGCCGAATAACAATAGCCTGACAACTTTCAGCGCCGCCGTAAACTCCCCCGGGAATACGCTGACGCTCGATAACACGTCGAGTACGACGAGCATCACGATCAACAGCCTGTCACTCGTGGCCGGAAACCTAACGATCGGATCGGGAGCGACGCTGAACCTGGTGAGTCAACCTAATGGCATCACCGACATTCCCGTCAACGCGGGCCTGGACGTGGCCGGTTCGTTTACCGTCGGCGGCTCGACGAGCGCCCTGGCCAACCTCGGAAGCGTGGAAGGCACGCTCACCCTGGAGAACGGACAGACCACGAGCGTGACGCCCGGCACGTCGCCGTGTGGTGTCGGCTGTTTGCAGAACTCGGGTACCATCAATGTGCAGCAGTCCTCGACTTTGGCAGTGACCGGCGTTCTCACCAATTCGGGCGCTATCAATACCGGGGATGGCGTCAGCGACACGGGCAACAATCAGGTCACGATTTCAGGTTCAGGTGTATTCAACAACAGCGGTTCCATCACCCTCAGCGGTCCCGGAGACTCTCTGAGCGCGGCGCCGCCCACGGACGATCGGCCCGATCTAAACAACACGGGCAGCATCGGCCTCATCGGCAACAGTGAAACTCTGACTGTCACGGGCGATCTCAATAACAACGGCGGCTTGCTCTTCCTGAGCGGGTTTACCGATAAGGTGACCGTGGCCGAAAACCTGACGAACACCGGCACGCTGAAGATGAACGGCACCAGCGGCAGCATCTCGGTGACGGGATCGCTCACGAACGGGGGTACCATTACGATTGGCGGCAACGGGAACACCTTCACCATTGATACGTGGAGCAACCTGAGTAATACCGGGGAGCTGTCGGGCGGCGGGACTTACGACGTTGCCGGCCTTTTCCAGTACACGGCACCGGCGAACGGCATCAGCACCATCGACAGCGGAGTGGACGTCACTCTCAGGCCGGGCGGCCTCGTCACCCCGGGCGGCGGTGTTGACGCCCTGGCAGGGCTGACCACCAACGCCGGGTTCGTTCAACTCGTGAGCTACAACGAGTCCTTTACACCCGGAGTTGGCAGCTTCAGCAACTCGGGCGAATTGGTTCTTACCAACCTTAGCGGCGCTCCCACCAGCTTGACGGTGACCGGGAACTTCGACAACAGTGGGGTGACGGAGACGAACGGCGCCAGTGCTGCGCAGAGCTTGATGGTCACGGGTAATTCCTCGAACGAAAACCTCATTGAGATGACCGGAAACGGCGACGACTTCACCACCGCCGGCACGCTGACCAACAGCGGCAACATCTTGCTGGAAGGAGTGGGCGAATCGCTGACCGCCGACCTGACGAACACGGGCGCCATCGAACTGCTCGCCAACAACCAGACGCTCATCGACACGGGCGATCTCAACAACAACGGCGGTGCTCTTAACATCGGCGCCGCTGATGGCAGCGTGAGGGTCGCCGGCAATTTCGTTAACAACGGCGGTAGTCTCAGTCTTAACATCAGAGCTGCTGATGGCAGCGTGAGGGTCGCCGGGAACTTCGTTAACAACGGCGGTACTCTTAACATTAGCGCCGCCGATGGCAGCGTGAGGGTCGCCGACAACTTCGTTAACGGTGCTGGCGGTGTCGGGGGCACCCTGCTTCCCGCAGTACAACTGAACGGGGACCACGACAGTCTGACGGTGGGTGGAACCTTCACCAACGATGCCAACGCCCTGGTGGCGATGAACGGCACCAACGGCAGCATCTCGGTGACGGGAAAGTTTACCAACAACGGCACGATCAATCTGGGAGGGTCGAATAACTCCTTGACCGCTGACTTTGACAACTCGGGCCCCATCACGCTCAGCGGCAACGGCGACAGCCTGACTGACTTGGGCGACTTCAACAACAACAGCGGCGGTTCGCTGAGCCTGACGGCCGATTCCGACCAAGTCACCGTCGCCACCAACTTCAATAACAATCCGGGCGCATCCGTGACGATGAGCGGCACCAACGGCACCCTGATGACGGCCGTTGCGTTTATTAACGGCGGTACGGTGACTCTCTCCGGCAGCGGCGACACGCTCACCGCGGGGTCGTTCACCAACACCGGGACGGTATCCATCGGCGTGAACGAAACCGTGAACCTCCCGGCGGTCCAGCAGCCGGGCACCTACACTCAGACCGGCGGCAGCACCACGGTGAACGGCACGCTGACCGCGGGAGGCGGCGTCAGCCTTCAGGGCGGCTCGTTGTTGGGCGCGGGCAGGATCAATGGAAACGTGAACAACAGTGGTGGGAGCGTGGAGCCGGCGTCTGCCCCGGGTGTCCCCGGTAAGCTGGTCATCAACGGAAGCTATACGCAGGGCCCGAGCGGGACGCTGACTATCGACATCAATGCGCTGAACAGCCTCAGCGTGCTCGACGTGCTCGGTGCGGGGTCGCTCGATGGCAACGTTACCTTCGACTTCGGCTTCACGCCGTCGGCCGGAGAAACCTTTACGTTCCTGACAGCGGAAGCGGGAAACCTTGCCGGTGTCTTCGCCAGCGACACCTTCAATGGCTTCGGCTGCGCCACCTGCACGCTGGATTATAACTACGGCAACGGCTCGGTAACGCTGGACATCAACGGCACAGCCCCGACTCCGGAGCCGTCCGCCTGGCTGATGCTGGGCACGGCGCTGCTGGCGATGGTGGCATACGTCATGATGCAGCGTCGCAGCGGGAAGGACACTTTAACTTGCTAAGAACAGTATCATTTATGTGAGGCGTAGCACCGATTGCGGGCTTCCCAACGCTGCACTCAGTTGGCGATATCTTGCCACTAGGCGACTTGCCTTTGGGCCACATAGAACGTGCGGCAACCGGGGTGAAACCGAGGATTGCCGTGGAAGAAGGCGTTCGCGTCGTAGGCGCGAATGCGGTGGAAGCCCGTTGCGCGTAAGGTCTGAAGGACCTCTGCCCGCGCCCAGGCTACTTCCTCGACGCGCTCGTGAAATCGCCGCCAGCCGCCCTTCTCGCGAATGAACCACTCGGCATCGGTCCGGCCCTTGTCGCGACGCTCGTCATAAGCGCCCCGCATCACCATCACCACCCCGGGTTTTTCGAACCAGGCGTTCCCAGGCCAGATCGTTTGGAAGGCGAGGCGGTTGTTGACGTCGAAATAGAAGGTTCCGCCTGGACGCAATGCCCGCGCGACGGCGCCGGCCACTCGCGCCAAGTCGGACTTGCGCGGTACGTGATTCAAGGCGTCGAATTCGCAGGTGATGAGATCGACGCGCTCCGGAAGCCGAAACGTCCGCATGTCGCCGGGGATGATGGTGACATCGGCGCCATCTCGACCTTCCCGACTCGCGCGGCGCACCTTGCTGCGCGCGAGGCGGCACATGGTAGGCGAGAGATCGACGCCAAAGACCTTGATCCCAGGCTGCGCCAACTCCAGTGCCGTGGTTCCGGTGCCGCAAGCGAGGTCGCAGGCCGCGCGTACCTGCGGAAGGATCTCACTCAGCAACCGTCGCCGGGCTTGGCGGTACCATTCCAAGTGAAAGGTGAAAAAATCGTCGTAGTACCGCGCGAGCAGCTTGTAGGTTTGAGAGGTCGAAGTCTCTGTCATGATGTCGTCGGTGCCCGGGGGCCAGTTTACACCAAGTTGGGCGAAACCTCACTTGGAAGACTATCGTATAAAAAGGGGAGTTGACTTTCCTATAATCCTGCGGTAAGCTCGTCCTATATGGTTCGGCCACATCGGTTCGCACGCAGGAGTCTATTACTCATGGGGTATTCCAATAAGGCTAATAGGCCGCCCGAACATACCGGCGAGCACCGAAAGTCGAAGGCAAGAGGTGACAGGATCGTTTGCAAATAGGAATCCGTTGTTCGGAAGCGTCGCCAGCCAAGTGCCATCCCAATCCGCAGGAGGGCAGAAAACAGCGGGCGGCCAGCAAGCTGATGGGCGAGCCGGAGGAGTCCGTGCGGGCCAACTGCTGCTGGGAGAGAATCGGGCGAGACCGGAAGGAAACAGAGATCTTGCATAGATTCAATGAATTATGATGCGGCGGCCCTCCCACTCTCTCGGTTGCCGATTCGCGTTGGAAAGGGGCGGATACTCATAAGCATGACCTCGGATGGCGGCGGGCAGGGGAAGGTCGGAGTTTGCCGCCGATGGCAGTCTGAGAGTCGGGTTATCTATCGAAAATGCAAGGACCGAACCCAATTTGTATTGAAAACAAAGTAGATCTTGGCTTAGGTTTTCAGGACCGAACCCAAAAGGCCAGTATATCTATGAAAACAAGACGCTTATTCAGCGTGAAGCCGCCATGTGATTGAAAATAAGTGATTAGCAGTTTTGGGTCATCAGTTTTCGGTGACTGAACACCTGGAGGATCTAGTGAATGATCCACTGTCTCTATGAAACAGAAGGTGGTTAGACAAGAGGGGGTTGCTGGCTTTTGGTAGTCAAGCGCAAAACGGAGAGAGTAATTGCCGATTGCAGGTCGACGATCGACGATGGCAAGAGAAGAAATAGATTCAACCGATCAGGCTGACTTTGCAGCCTCAAGATAGGAAGGAAAAGCACGCCGTACGTCTTATTATCCACTATCTGTGTAATCTGCGAAATGTGCGGATTCATTTCTTGTCTTGCAATCGTCAATCGTCAATTCTTCTGACCTGCTGGGGCCTCGCTCGCGATACAATGAACACATGCGCTGGCTGCTTCCCCAAGCCGACCCCGCGCGGGCGGGAGCGGCGGCCCGGTTAACTAGAGAACTAGCCATTCCGCCGCTGGTGGCCGGCTTGCTGGCGGCGCGCGGATTGGAGGATCCCGCGGCTGCCGATCGCTTCCTCCATCCGCGCCTGGACCACCTCCACGATCCCTTCCGCATGGCCGACATGGGCAAGGCGGTGGAGCGGCTGCGGCGAGCCGTGGCGGCGCACGAGAAGATCCTGATCTACGGCGACTATGACGTCGACGGCACCATGTCGGTGGTGGTGCTGCTCACCGTGCTGCGGTCGATGGGCGCGAGCGTCGACACCTACGTTCCCCACCGGCTGACCGACGGCTACGGCATGCGGGTGCCGGTGGTGGAGCGAGCGGCCGCCGACGGTTACCGCGTGGTGCTGAGCGTTGATACGGGCATCCGCGAGCACGAGGTGATCGCCCGCGCCCGCGACCTGGGTGTCGACTGCATCGTCACCGATCACCACTTGCCGGGCCCAGGCGGGGCTAGCCGCCTGCCTCCGGCGTGCGCCATCCTGAATCCGAAGCGTCCCGACTGCGCGTATCCGGAGAAAAACCTCGCCGGCGTGGGAGTGGCGTTCAAGCTGGCGCAGGCGCTCTTGAGGGAGCAGGGAACAGGGAACAGGGAACAGGCAGGAGCGGGGCCCTCGCCGCGCCTTCTCGAGTCCTATCTCAAGATCGTCGCCATCGGCACCATTGCTGACGTAGTGCCGCTGGTGGGTGAGAACCGCGTCATCACCCGGTTGGGGCTCGCAAGCCTTTCGGACCCCGCCAGGCGGGCCCATCCCGGCCTGCGGGCACTGCTGGAGGTCTCCGGCCTCGGCAACCGGCCCGTGACGGCGGGCGACGTCGGGTTCCGAATCGCGCCGCGCCTCAATGCCGCCGGACGCATGGAGGACGCGCGCGACGTGATCGAACTCTTCACCACGCCGGACGCGGCGAAAGCCTGCGCCATTGCCGAGCGGCTCGACCGCCTGAACACCGAGCGTCAGCAAGTGGAAGAGCACATCGTTAAAGAGATTCTGGCGCGCCTGGAGCAGGAGCCGGAGAGGGCCTCGCGTTACTTCATGGTGTTCGCGGGAGAGGGTTGGCATCGCGGCGTCATCGGAATCGTGGCGCAGCGCGTGGTCGAGCGCACCAACCGGCCGGCGGTGGTGATCGGCGTCGAGAACGGGGTCGGCCAGGGGTCCGGGAGGTCGATTCGGGGGTTCCACCTGCTCGATGCCCTCGCCAGCGCCGACCGGCTGCTTCAGCGTTACGGCGGGCACGCTCAGGCCGCCGGCTTCACTCTGGCCGCCGACCGCATTCCCGAGCTTGAGGCCGCCCTGGAAAGTCACGCTCGTGCCGTCCTCTCGCCCGAGGATCTTGAGCCGACCCAGCGCGTCGATGCCCGGGTGAGCTTCGCCGATCTCAATCGCGATCTGTATGCCGCCCTCAACCTGCTCGAACCCTACGGCTTCGGCAATCCGACGCCGGTCTTCGTGGCCGACGGACTCCGGCTGGTTTCGCCGCCCCGCATCCTCAAAGAACGGCATCTAAAACTAAGACTGGCTCAATATAGTGGGGGCAGTGCGGCCAGTGCAACCAGACCGGCCGGCGCTGCCAGTGCGGTCGGATCGAACTCGTTCGATGCTCTGGGGTGGGGCTTAGCGGATCAAGGTCCCGCCTTGGCGGGATTGACGGAGGGGCACGAGCTTGCGGCGGCATTCACCCTGGACGAGAATGTCTACCAGGGGCTGGCGTCGCTACAACTCGTGCTCAAGGACTTTCGAGTGCAGTAAGAAGAAGTCGAATGTTGAAGAGTAGGGCTCTTCAGCTTTTCGACCTTCAACCTTCGACTCTTCGACTGCTCTGAATCACGGATGTCCTCAATGGATAAAGCGGCCCTCTCGACGGAAGGCGCGACAGTCAACTCGGGAAGACCAGTCATCGGCCCGGCGGCCCAGCGCCGCAAACGCTGGATCACCCTGATGGTGTTGGGTGCGCTGGCTGTCACCATCGTGACAATCGTTGCGGTCTACATCGCGAAGAAGGCGCGCCCGGAAAGCAAGCCTCCCGCGTCGGTAGAGTTACCAAGTAATGTCGACCAGCAGGCTTCCGGTTTCACCTTCACCCGCTCAATCGGAGGCCGGCAGGTCTTCAAGATCCAGGCGGCGCGTACGCAAGCCCTCAACGCGGGTGGGGCGAGCGTCCTCGAACAAGTGTATGTGGAAATCTACGGGAAGACCGGTACTCGTCATGACACGCTTCGCACCCAGCGCGCCGAATACAGCTCGCATTCCGGCGATTTCACCAGCCCGGGCAAGGTGGAGATTGAACTGAACGCCCGGCCAGGTCTTTTGCCAGGGAGAAGCCTGCACGGGCAACAACCGGTGTTCCTTGAGACCTCGGGAGTTCACTTCGATCAGGAGAAGTCTTTGGCGATAACGGACGCGCCGGTACGGTTTCGCATTGGTCCGGCGTCTGGCTCGGCGGTGGGCATGACCTATGCCACCCGCGATGGCTGGCTGGAGCTGAAGAAAGACGTGGCGATGGACCTCCGCACGGAGACTACACCTGTAGCGACGCCCTTTAGAGCCCGCCCTGAGCGCAGCGAAGGGGCGGCACATGCCGGACTAAGGCCGGCAGCCACCGAAAGTGCTGCTGAAGATGCCGGGCTAAAGCCCGGCGCTACGAATGCCGTGGCTGAACCCGGGATCACCCGATTGGTTGCCAGCCATTTGCTTTACAAGAAGGAATCCAACGACTTGACGCTGGATGGCCCCGTCGAGCTCAGCCAGAGTGGGTGGAAGTTGGCGGGCGCCGGCGGAACGGTTCTTCTGGACGGCCAGAATCGCCCGACGCAGGCTATCCTGGAAGGCGACGTTCATTTCTCGAGCGATTCAACGTCCAGCGTGCTCACCGGCAGAACGCCCCGCCTGGTGGCGGACTTTAATCCGGCCACCGCCGAGATTCGTCATTTGGTTGCAGAGGACGGCGTCGAGGGCGAGTCACTGCCCCAGGGACGGCCGGGCGAGCCGAGCGATTTTGAGGCACAGCAACTCGACGTTATCTTCTCGGCCGGACATCATCCCGAGCCCGCGAAAGCGGACGCCTCCGGGAACGTCAGGTTCATATTCAGGTCTGTGGCCAGTGACGAGGCGGTCGGCAGTCGGCAGTCGGCAGTTGGCAGTCGGCAGAGGGCAGAAAGCAGTCAGCTTTCGGCAGAAGTCAGTTGGCAGCCGACAGTTGGCAGCCAGCAGAGGGTAGAGAGCGGTCAGCAAGAAGCGGTTGGCAGCGGCCTTCTGCCTTCTGCCTTCTGCCTTCTGCCTCCTGCCCACCGCCTTCCGCCTCCCGCTGCTGCACGACCGCCGGTGAAGACGGAGACCTTGACGGCGTCCGAGATGCTCTTCGGCTTTAGACCCGACGGCCGCAGCCTGAGAGAGGCGCAGACAGTCGGGGCCGGCAAACTCGTGCTGAACTCCGAGGATGCCAAGCGGGGCGAGCAGGTGATCACCGCCGGCCAGTTTCTCATGGCCTTCAATGAACAAAACCGGTTGCGAACTCTCGATGGGATCAAAGGAACCCACATTGTCTACACGCCCAGCCCCGCGCCCGGCGTCGGGCGGTCTCCAGCCGGCGCGCCACCGCGGCCGCCGGCGCCGTTGGCGCCCTTGGTGATTGAGGAGAGCTTTTCCGACCGCTTGGCTGCCGTCTTTGACGCTTCCAGCGGCGATCTCCGCAGCTTGGAACAATCGGGCAATTTCCGCTATAGCAACGGCGAGCGTGAGAGTTCTGCGGCCAAGGCACAGTACTCTGCGGAGTCTCAGGTTTTGACGTTGAGCGGCCAGCCTCGGCTCTGGGACGCCGCAACCCGCATGGCTGCCGATCGGATCTTGTGGCACCTGGATACCGAGACTGGCGAAGGGCTGGGCAAGGTCCAATCAACCCATTTCCAAAGCCCGGCACCGATCACCGAGAAGGGGCAGCCGACTAAGGGAAATGCCGGCGTCGCCGGCCCCCCGGTCGCCAGCGCCAGCGCTCTCGCCAGCGCCACCAACGTGCTGGCGGACCAGGTCGTTGTGGAGCGGCGCAGCCAGTTGGTTCACTATCAGGGTCACGTGAGGGCGTGGCACGACCACGATCTCATCGAGTCCTCCTCCCTGGACTACGACGGGGTTACGCGCCGGCTCAACTCGGGGAGCCAAGTGCTGACGTCGAGTCTAGCTCGGTCGTCGTCGCCACCCGCCTCCCGAGCGTCGCCAGCCGCTTCGGTTGCATCCAAGGATCGGGTGGTCTCGAAGACAGCGCCGGTCGCGATCCGCGCCGACAGTTTGACCTATTTCGACGAGGACCAAAAGGCCAGTTACCGGGGTCATGTGGAGCTTCGGACCGAGCAGACGACTTTGAAGGCTGACAAGATGGACGTTTATTTTACAAAGACCGCCGGCGGGAAGAGTGGGCCCGGGAACGAGGGTTCGGAGGTCGATCACGTGCTGGCGGATGAGCACGTCACCGTGGAGGAGCCCGGGCGGCGGGCTACGGGAGATCACGTCGAATATCTAGCGGCAACGGGTAAAGTGACGCTGACGGGAGGTCCACCCATCGTGTACGACGAGCAAAGGGGGCTCACTACGGGCAAGCGTTTGACTTTCTTCATTCACGATGATAGCCTCTATGTGGACGGAGGTGATCAATCGCCCACCCTCACTAAGCATCGCGTGTCGCAATGAACGGCCATGCAGATTCTTTCCACCGTCGACCTCAACAAATCCTTCAAAGGTCGTAAAGTAGTCGACGATATTAACCTCAGGATCGGTCAGGGTGAAGTAGTTGGACTGCTGGGACCGAACGGCGCCGGTAAGACCACCACGTTCTATATGGTGGTGGGACTCACCAACCCGGATTCAGGGCGGGTACTTCTCGACGGCGTTGACATCACCAGTTTCCCGATGTATCTCCGTGCGCGCAACGGCATCAGTTACCTCCCGCAAGAGCCCTCCATTTTCCGCAAGCTGACGGTGGAAGAGAACATCCTGGCGGTGCTCGAAACCCTGCCTTTCACCGCCAACCGACGGCGCGAGCGCTTGGAGGAACTGATTGAGGACCTAGGCTTGCAGCAGGTTCGCCGAAGTTACGGGTACCTTCTCTCGGGAGGGGAGCGGCGCCGGGTTGAGATCGCTCGTTCGCTGGTGATTTCGCCATCGTTTATTCTTCTCGATGAACCGTTTTCTGGAATTGACCCGCTCACCGTGATCGACATCCAGAAGATCATCCTCCAACTTAAAGGTTCGGGAATTGGCATCCTCCTGACGGACCACAATGTGCGAGAAACTTTGCAGGTGACCGATAGGGCCTATATAATCAACAACGGGCGGATCTTCAGGGCCGGCACGCCGGAGGAGTTGGGTAACGACGCGGAGGTGAAGAAGATCTACCTTGGCGATAATTTCCGGCTGATGATCTGAAGAAGGAGTCAGGAGTCAAGAGGAGGAGTCAGGAGCCAGAAGTCAGGAGTCAGAATAAGAGGAAGAAGGAATTCAGGATTCGGGTTCAGAAGTGGCGTCGGGCGCCAGAACGGCGAGGAAGTGGAAGTTAAGAGTAGGCGCTCTTTTTCATTCTGACTCCTGTGTTCTGTCTCCTGTCTCCTTTCTTCTCTGTTCTTATGGGAAATTCACAACCAAGACTCGGTTTGAGCCTCAAGGTGGCGCAGAAGCAGATTCTGACGCCGAGTCTCGTGCAAATGGTCAGTGTCCTCGTGCTCAACAAGCTCGAGTTGCGCGAGATGATCAATCAGGAGATGGTAGAGAACCCTGTCCTCGAGGAGTTGTCGGAGGAAGTCCCGACCATCGAGCAGGAGGATCAGAAACTGGAGGTGGAAAAGACGCCTGAACCTCCGGCTGATCGGGAGATCCAGGCCGCCAACGAGGGAAACGGCCAGGACGCTTTCGCCGAGGTCGATTTCGGGTCGTTCTTCAACGATTACCTTGACCCGGGCTTCAAGTCACCCGCCGCGGAGGAAGCGGAGCAGATCGAAAAGCCCTCCTTCGAGAATTTTCTCAGCGAGAGTCCCTCGCTGGCAGACCACCTGGAATGGCAGCTCCGGCTTTCCAATACCTCGCGGGAAGTCTACGAGGCGGGCGTTTCCATCATTGGCAACCTCAATGAGGACGGTTATCTCACCGCTACCCTGGAGGAAATCTCCCAGACCGGCGGGCACCGGCTGGAGGATGTTGAGGAAGCGTTGAAGATGATCCAGCACCTCGACCCGGTGGGCGTAGCGGCCCGCGATCTCAGCGAATGCCTGCTGATTCAGCTTCAAACCCTGGCGCCGGAAAACCACTTGGCATCCAAGATCGTCACCGACCACCTGAAGCAGCTCCAAAACAAACAGTATCGGGAAATCGCGCGGGCGCTGGACCGGCCGGTGCCCCTGGTAGAGCGGGCGGTGGAGCTGATCAAGAAGCTGGATCCGCGGCCGGGGCAACGCTACAACAACACCCAGGCGCGCCTGATTGAGCCTGACGTGGTCTTCGAAAAGGACGGAAGCGAGTACAAGATACGGATGAACGAGGACGGGCTTCCCCAGTTGCGGCTGAGCCACCGCTACCGGCGCATGTTACAGAACGCCTCTGAGAGCCGCGAAGTTCGCAACTATGTGAAGGAGCGCTTCATTTCCGCCATCCAGCTCATCAAGAACATCGAGCAACGCAAGCAGACCATCATCCGGGTCTGCGAGGTCATTCTGCGGCGGCAGCGGGACTTTTTGGACCGGGGCATCGATTATCTCAAGCCGATGATGATCAAGGAAGTGGCGGAGGAGGTCGGCGTTCATCCTTCCACGGTGAGCCGCGCTGTCGCCAACAAGTACGCTTACACACCCCAGGGTGTTTACGAGTTGCGTTACTTTTTCTCCGAGGCGGTTCAGGGACCCTCGGGCGGGTCCACTTCGCTGATCAACTTGAAGCGCCTGGTGAAGAAAATGATCGAGGAGGAGGACCCCGGCAATCCCTTGACCGACGAACATATTGCCGATCGTCTGCGAGAACAGGGGATCGTTGTCACGCGTCGAACGGTGGCCAAGTACCGCGAGGACATGCGAATTCCCAGTACTCACCAGCGCCGGGTAAAGGCTTGAGAGAAACCTTCCTTCACATTTCCCGTGTACCAACAATTCGAGGAGGTCACCCATGCGTCTCGATTTCACGGGTCGACAAACGGAGATCACCGCGGACCTGCGGCGGTATACTGAAGACCGCCTGCGCAAGCTCACGCGCGTCCTGCGCGGCCAATTTGACGTCAAGCTGATTCTGACGGCCGAAAAGCACCGCCGGATCGCTGAGGTTGGGGTCACAGTTCGCGATCACACGCTGATGGCCGTCGAGCAAACCAACGAAGCCCTCAGCGCCATCAATGGGGCCATTGACAAGATCGAGCGCCAAGCGGTGCGCCTGATGGAGAGGAAGCGCACGCGCAAGCGGCGACCCGACCCGACTTCGGCCATCTTGCTTAACGTGTTGCGAACCGGCACGGATCACGAGGAGCACCGGGTTCTCGAGACGGAACGCATCGCCATCAAACCGCTCACCGTGGAGGAGGCCATCGACGCCCTGGATGGCATCCGCAACGGTGTCGTGGTGTTCCGTAATTTCGAGACCGAGCGCGTGAACGTGCTCTACCGCCGCCACGACGGGAATCTGGGCCTGATCGAACCGGACAGTGAAAAGTGAGAAGCCCGGTAACGAGTGACGAATGGAAAGGGAACAGGTTATAGGGAACAGGGAACAGGGAACAGAAAGCATCGTCCCTGTTCCCTTTTTATGACGCCGACTCCCAAAAAGTCCCTGCGGCAATTCGTGCTCATCACCGGGATGAGCGGGTCGGGTAAAGGCTCAGTCCTGAAGGCCTTTGAGGACCTGGGGTTCTACTGCGTGGACAATCTCCCGGTGGACCTCATCCCGAAGTTTGTGGAGTTGTCGAGCCAGGCGGGTAGCCGGATCGAGCGCGCCGCGATGGTAGTTGATGTCCGCGAGGGAAAAGCGCTGAACCAGTTTCCTGCCTTGTATCGCGAACTCGTGCGTAGTCGGAACCTCTCGCTGGTGTATCTCGAGGCTTCCGACAAAGCGCTGGTCCGCCGTTTCGATGAGACTCGCCGCCCTCATCCGCTGGGGCGCGACATCCCGGTACAGGAGGTCCTGCGCCAGGAGCGCAAGCTGTTAAGGCCCATGCGGCAGCTTGCGGACGTGGTCATCGAAACCACGCGGATGAACGTTCACGAGTTGCGCGACACCATTCAGCTTCGCTTCGGTGGCGCCAGGGAGCGCAGAAACATGCTGCTCAGCGTCCTCTCGTTCGGGTTTCGTTTTGGCGTACCTTCGGACGCGGACCTTGTTTTCGACGTGCGCTTTCTTCCCAACCCCAACTACGCGCCGAGGCTCAAAGATAAGACAGGGCGGGACCAGGCAGTCCGGCGCTTCATGGATTCCTACCCTCAGACCAAAGAATTTGTGAGCCGGGTCATGAGCCTTTTGCTTTTCCTCCTGCCGCATTACCTCCGCGAGGGAAAGAGCTATCTCACTATCGGGTTTGGTTGCACAGGTGGGCGCCACCGATCCGTGGGGTTGGCAGAACGGGTGAGCGCAGCGCTAGCGAGTGAGGGCTATAAGACGAAGCTCATTCACCGCGACATCGGACGGTCGTAAGAGGGAAAAGGGAACAGGGAATAGGAGACAAGAGGACGCGGCGGTTGCCTATTCCCTGTTCCCTACTTTTTGCTGACGGCTCGCGGCGTATAGGAACTGAGCATCTTCATATAGTTGGCGCGGCCGAACGCGGAAGGATCGGCGACGGATTTGTGCGCCATGCTGCCCTGCATCTGGTGGATGGACTCGTACTCGTGCTTCTCCATCCACTCCACCAGGTCACGGCGCACCATCTCCAGGTGCGGGATGCCATACCTCAACAAGGCCGAGGTCATCATGGCCACACGCGCCCCCGCCATCATGGACTTCAGCACGTCTGCGGCGGTATAGACGCCGCCAGTCAACGCCAAATCGGCGCGAATATGCCCATAGATGATGGCCACCCAGTGAAGGCGCAACAGCAGTTCGTGCGGAGTGCTCAAAATGAGGTTAGGCACCACTTCGAGGTTCTCCAGATCGAAATCGGGCTGGTAGAAACGGTTGAAGAGCACCAGCGCGTCGGCGCCCGATTCATCCAGGCGCTGCGCGGCGTTGCCCATGGAGCTGAAATAGGGGCCGATCTTGACCGCCAGCGGAATTCGGAGCCGAGTCTTGACCTCGGCGACCAAGTCGTAATAGACCTGCTCGACTTCGGCCGCGGTCATGTCCGGGTCGGTAGGCAGATAATAGATGTTGAGCTCTAGTGCATCGGCCCCGGCCTCTTCGATCTTCTTGGCGTACTTGATCCAGCCTTCGGTGGAAACGCCGTTGAGGCTAGCGATGACGGGAATGTCCACCGCCGCTTTGGCCTTGCGGACGTGCTCGAGGTAACCCTCCGGACCAAGGTTGTAGCTGGTCATGTCCGGGAAGTAGCTCAGGGACTCGGCAAAGCTCTCGGCGCCCGCCTCCAGGCTGTCGTCAAGCTGGGAACTCTCGAGCGTGATCTGCTCCTCAAAGAGCGAGTGCAGCACCACGGCAGCCGCGCCCGCGTCCTCCATTTGGCGGATGTTGCTGATCTCCTCACACAGCGGTGAGGGCGACGCCACCAGCGGGTTTTTCAGGTCCAGACCGAGGTAGGTGGTCTTCAGGTCAATCATGGCTCAACTCCTCATCGAAAGTCGAAAGTCGAAACTCGAAACTCGCAAGAACCCTTCTTGCAACACTCAGTCACCCGATCACCCAATGACTCAATGACCTTCACTTCGTCCCTTTCACCAGTTCAGGCGCGCCCATCTTCGCCCAGTTCTCATAGAGCCGCCAGCGCTCGTTGACGTTCTCCTGCGCTTCCTTCAGTAGTTCCTTTGCTTCTTGCGGATCGCTGTGCGCCAGCATCGTGTAGCGCGTTTCGTTGTAGATGTACTTCTCCAGCGGTATCGACGGCGCCCGGGAATCGAGCTGTAGCGGGTTTTTCCCTTCCTTGGCGAGTCCGGGGTGAAATCGGAAAAGGGGCCAGTGGCCCGACAAAACCGCCGCCTTCTGCTGATCGATGCCGTACATCATATCGTAACCGTGAGCGATGCAGTGGCTGTAAGCGATGATCAGCGACGTCCCGTCATACGACTCGGCCTCCCAGAAAGCTTTGAGGGTCTGGGTATCACTGCCGCCCATGGCCACCTGCGCCACGTAGACGTTGCCGTAGGTCATGGCCATCATGCCGAGGTCCTTCTTGGGCCGCCTCTTGCCCCCGGCGGCGAACTTGGCCACCGCGCCGAGCGGCGTCGCCTTGGACATCTGCCCGCCGGTATTCGAATAGACCTCCGTATCGAGCACCAGGATGTTGACGTTGGCGCCGGAGGCGAGGACGTGGTCGAGACCGCCGTAGCCGATGTCGTAAGCCCAGCCATCGCCGCCCACAATCCAGACGCTCTTCTTCACCAGCGCGTCCGCCACGGCCAGCAGGTCGCGCGCATCGAGCGTCTCGAAGATGCTCAGCTTCTGCTTGAGCGTCTGTACGCGCTCGCGCTGCGCCGCGATGCCCTCCGGCGACGACTGATCGGCCGTGAGGATTGCTTCCACCAGTTCGCTCCCGACCAAGGCCGAGACCCGCACCAGCAGCAGACGCGCGTAGTCCGCCTGCTTGTCGATCGCCAGACGCATGCCCATGCCGAACTCGGCGTTATCTTCGAACAGCGAATTGGACCACGCCGGGCCGCGGCCGTCGCGGTCCACGGTGTAAGGGGTAGTGGGCAGGTTGCCGCCATAGATCGATGAACAGCCCGTCGTGTTGGCAATTACGGTGCGGTCGCCAAAGAGCCGTGTCAGCAGCGAGAGGTAGGGCGTCTCGCCGCAACCCGCGCAGGCGCCGGAGAACTCGAACAGCGGCTGAAGCAACTGGGCATCCTTCACCAAGCCAAGGCTCAGCTTCTCGCGGTCCGGTTCCGATAGGCGCAGGAAGAACTCCCAGTTCTCGCGCTCCGGCTGACGCAGCGGTGGCTGAGGCGCCATATTGATGGCCTTGTGCTTCACCTCGCTCTTGCTCTTGGCGGGGCAGACTTCCACGCAAAGGGTGCAACCCGTGCAATCTTCGGGCGCCACCTGGAGCGTATAGCGCATCTCCTTGAAGTCCTTCCAGCGCGCCGCGGTGGACTTGAAGGTGGATGGGGCGCCGGCGAGCGCGGCCGACTCGTAGATTTTGGCGCGGATCACCGAGTGCGGACAAACCATCACGCATTTGCCGCACTGGATGCACAAGTCCTCGTCCCACACTGGGATCTCCAGTGCGATGTTGCGCTTCTCCCACTGCGCGGTAGCGGTGGGGAAGGTGCCGTCGGGGGGCAGGGCGCTGACCGGCAGCGAGTCGCCTTCGCCGGCGATGATCCGCGCCGTGACGCTCTGCACGAACGCGGGGGCCGCCGCCGACACCGGCGGGGCGATGTCGAACGTGCTGGTGGCCCGCGCCGGAACCTTGACCTCGTGCAGGTGGCCGAGCGCCGCATCGACCGCCGCAAAGTTCTTCTGGACCACGGCCTCGCCACGCTTGCCGTACGTTTTTTCGATGGAATGCTTGATGGCCGCGATGGCCTCGTCGCGCGGCAGCACGCCGCTGATGGCGAAGAAGCAGGTCTGCATGACGGTGTTGATACGGCCGCCCATCGCTGCATCGCGTGCTACTTGGACGGCGTCGATGACAAAGAAACGGATCTTCTTGCGCACGATGTGGTCCTGCATGGCGCGCGGCAGGTGTTCCCACACCTCTTCCGGCCCGTAGGGGCTGTTGAGCAGGAAGGTGGCGCCCGGCTCCGCCGCCTTCAGCATGTCGAAGCGCTCCAGGAAGTTGAACTGGTGGCAGGCCACAAAGCTGGCGCGGCTGATGAGGTAGGTCGAGTGGATGGGCCGTGGGCCGAAGCGCAAATGGGAGATGGTGACCGCTCCGGACTTCTTCGAGTCGTAGACAAAATAACCCTGCGCGTAGTTTTCCGTGTCCTCACCGATGATCTTGACCGAATTCTTGTTGGCGCCCACCGTGCCGTCGGCCCCCAGCCCGTAGAAGATGGCGCGCACCGTTTGGGCGTCCTCAGTGGAGAAGCCCTCGTCGTAATCGAGGCTGGTGTGGGTGACGTCGTCGTGGATGCCGACCGTGAAATGGTTCTTGGGGTTTGGCTTCAGCATCTCGTCGAAAACCGCCTTGATCATGGCCGGAGTAAATTCCTTGGAGGAGAGTCCGTATCGTCCTCCGATCACGCGCGGCATGGTGCGGAATGGAACCTTGCCGGCTCCCATTGCCTCGGTAAGTGCCGCGATTACATCGACGTAGAGCGGCTCGCCAACGGCGCCCGGTTCCTTGGTGCGGTCGAGGACGGCGATGGTCTTCACGGTCTGCGGCAGGGCCCGAATGAAGTGCTCCACGGAGAAGGGGCGATAAAGGTGGACCTTCAGCACGCCCACCCGCTGTTCGCGCGCCACCAGTGCTTCGGCGGTTTCCTGGGCCGCCTCCGCGCCCGAGCCCATCAGCACCACCACACGCTCGGCGTCTGGCGCTCCGACGTAATTAAAGAGATGGTAGCGGCGCCCCGTGAGGTCGGCGAATTTGTCCATCACGTTCTCGACGATGGTCGGGCACGCCAGGTAGTACGGGTTTACGGCCTCCCGCGCCTGGAAATAGACGTCGGGGTTCTGGGCGGTGCCGCGAAGCACCGGGTGGTCCGGCGATAGGCCGCGGGCACGATGGGCCCGGACCAGGTTCTCGTCGATCAAGGCACGAATCACTTCGGGATCGAGTTGCTCCACCTTGGCCACCTCGTGCGAGGTGCGAAAGCCATCGAAGAAATGGAGGAAGGGGACGCGCGCCTCGAGCGACGCCGCCTGCGCCATCAACGCAAAGTCGATCACCTCCTGCACCGAGTTCGAGGCGACTTGGGCGAAGCCGGTAGCGCGGGTGGCCATGACATCGCTGTGATCGCCAAAGATCGAGAGGGCGTGGGTGGCCAGCGTCCGAGCCGCCACGTGGATCACCGCCGCGGTCAGCTCGCCGGCGATCTTGAACATGTTGGGAATCATCAGCAGCAGGCCTTGAGAGGAGGTAAACGTGGTGGCCAGCGATCCCGTCTGCAAAGCCCCGTGGAGCGCGCCGGCAGCTCCGCCTTCGCTCTGCATCTCCACCACCTTGGGGACGGCGCCCCAGAGGTTCGGCTTGCCTTCCGAAGCCCACTGGTCCGCCCACTCGCCCATTGGCGACGAGGGCGTGATCGGGTAAATCGCGATCACTTCATTGATTTTGTATGCTACCGAGGCCGCCGCCTCGTTTCCATCGATCGTCACTTTAGTCCTAGCCATGTCCATGCCTCCATCCGATGCGTCCGTAGCCCCAACTATCGGGAATGTGGGAACCCCTTCGACTTCAGAGCGAGCGTAAGCCGCGCGCCAGCGCCCGCGCAGTGACTTACGTCACAATGGTACGGTCAGGCATCACAATCTCGAAACTCGCGCCCCTGAAATCTGGTCACAAGCTACATGAAGTGAGACACTTCCGACAAGAGTTGAAAGTCCGGGGAAAAAAGAGTTGAAGGTCGAAAGTCGAGAAGTCGAAAGCCAAGAACGCCCGGCTTCTGCTTTCGACTTTTAGCTTTCGACCCGCCTCTAATTATAAGAAAGAAGAATGATTGTGAAGTTAGGGCCGCAAGTGCAGGAACTCGATCCCTGGGTAACGATGAAAGTCTCCGTCAAAGGCAACCAGACGGCAGTTACTCGCCGCCGCGAAGGCGGCAAGATACGCGTCGGTCCACTCTCCAGCGCGCAGGTCAAGCTGCCCGGCCCATTTGCCTCAGTAATTCGTCCAAGCCGGCCGGCTCCCCGAGCAGAGTGATTTTCGGCAGCGCGAGCCAGGTCTCAAGCGCACGCCAAGCCGCACCGCCATTCAGGGCCGCCTCGCCAAGGATCCTGGGGTTCGTCAGCAGACGCAGCAGAGCTAGCGCAGTTATTCGGCAAAACGCAAGCTCGCTCGCGGCTTCATCATCCCAGTACCGCCGCGCTCGGAGATAGTGCGCATGATCGGGCGCACTCAAAGGAAGCCAAACACTGGCATCAAGCAAGTCGCGCATGCTTTGCTTCCTCTTCTTCCTCTTCCATGCGGGTCAGTTCCGCCCGCGATATGGCGGGAATGAGCAGTCCGCGGGGAGGAACGATCACCGGAGGGGGACCTTGCCTCTTCGCTGCGGTCGTCGCGTCCGTCGACGAGCGAAGGCCCTGCTCAATCAATCGTTGAACCAAGTGCCCCAGTGTAACGCCATTCAGCCCGGCACGGGCCTTGAGCGCCCGGTACAGATCATCTCGAAGCTCGATTGTAGTACGCATAAAATCATTTTAGTGCGTTAATGCATCAGTGTCAATCTCGAACCATGGTTGCGGCAGGCCAGGCGAAAGCGGCAGCGTGATCTCTTCCCTCAAATTATCGGTAGATTATGGTTGCGGAGGGCAGCGCAGAGTTTGTGCTGTTCGAACTTTGCCGTTCGTTCTGAGCGGCCCGAGAGCGGAGCCACAGAACAACGCCACGCAGCCCATCGACTGTAGCTCGACGTCTGCCGGAATCATTCGCTCAATCGCCCCAAGCCCCAAGCCGCAGAGTTTCCGGACCCACTCCTCATTGCCGATTTTCGACTGCCGTTCGCAGATCGCAGGTAGACCCCACGCCGTGTGCTAACGATTTCGAGGGAAGGACGTCTACCCTGCTTGAGCTTCTTATGGTAGAATGTCTACCATCATGAGCAAAGACACTTCCGGCCGTACGGAGTTGTTGCAAGGCACGCTGGATATGCTCATCCTGCGCACGCTCGTATTCGGCCCCGCCCATGGCCACCAGATCGCCAGGCACATCCAGAGCACGACAGACGAAGTACTACGCATCGAGCACGGGTCGCTTTATCCGGCCTTGCATCGCCTGGAGCGGAAGGGCTTGGTGGCGGCGAAGTGGGAGATGGCCAAGGATCGGAACCGGCAATTCAAGTACTACCGCTTGACCCCGGCGGGGAGGAAACAGTTGGCCGCGGAAGCGTCGAAGTGGAATCAACTGGTGGGCGCTATCGCGCGGGTGATGCGGCCCGCTTAATAGGGAGTAGGGAGTGGGGAGTAGGGAGTAGGGAAAGATCAGGCCTTTGCCTTATTCCTTCTTTCCCTACTCCCTACTCCCTGCTCCCTACTCCCGATTTCTTGACGGAGGACGCACAAATGAGCATTTGGAGCCGATGGCGCGAGAGACGGCAGGCCCGGGAAGAGGACCTGGAGAGAGAGGTCGGCACCGACCTTGATCTCGAAACCGAGGAACAGCAGCAGACCGGTGTCCCTGCCGGCGAAGCCCGCCATGCCGCCCGGCGCGCTTTCGGCAGCACGGCCCTGGTGAAGGAAGAGGTCCGCGAAGCGTGGGGGTGGATGTGGCTGGAGCAATTCTGGCAGGACTTGCGCTACGGTTTTCGCACCTTGCGGAAGAATGCAGGATTCACCGCCGTGGCGGCGCTTTCTCTCGCTCTGGGAATCGGTGGCAACGCCGCGATGTTCAGCATTGTGAACGGCGTCCTCTTGCAGCCCCTCCCTTACGCGCATCCGGACCGATTGGTGCACGTGACGGGTTATTACCCCAAAAGTGCAGGCGTCGCGTTGCAGCAGGAGAGTCGGACCATGGAGGTCGCCGGCGTCGGAGGGCCCGCCGAACTCAATGTGGTAATTGCGGGCGAGGCGCAGCGAATGCGTGGGAGCACCGTCTCGGCGAACTTTTTCTCCTTGCTGGGAGTGGAAGCGGAGATAGGGAACACGTTCTCCGCCGGCCAGGACCGTCCGGGCGAGGACCGCGTGGCCATCATCAGCGACGCTCTGTGGCGGCAGCGGTTCGCCGGTGCCCCGGGCGTCCTGGGACGCATTATCAGCGTGGAGGGCGTGGGCAGGCAGATCGTGGGGGTGATGCCGCCCGGCTTTCTCTTTCCTTCCTCCGAAGTGCAACTCTGGATTCCCCTTCACCTTGACCCCAACGACGCGGAGGACTATTGGGGCAAGGGCTTCATGCCGGTAGTGGCAAGGTTGCGTCCAGGCGCGACCCTGGCACAAGCCCGCAATGAGTTGCACCCGCTCGTCTCGCACATCATCACCTTGTTTTCGTTTCCCATGGGCCGCTACTGGAATTAGGATGCCACCGTGCGCCCGTTGCAGGAGGATCTGGTAAGCGATGTCCGCACCAAGTTACTGGTGCTGGCGGCGGCGGTGGGAATGATCCTGCTGATTGCCTGCGCCAACGTGGCCAGTCTTTTGCTTTCCCGCGCCACCGCCCGCCGCAAGGAGATTGGTCTGCGGTCGGCGCTGGGTGCGGCGCGTGGCCGGCTGCTGCGCCAACCTCTCACCTAAAGCGTGGCGCTGGCTTTGATCGGCGGCCTCCTGGGTCTGTGGCTGGCGTGGGGAGCGTTGGCTGTATTGAAAGCCTCCCTCCCCGCCGGCACTCCCCGCCTGGCCCAGGTGGGCATCGACTGGCGCGTGCTGGCGTTTATGGCCGTGTTGACCCTTCTCACCGGCGTCGCCGCCGGCCTGGCTCCAGCTTGGAGCACCTCAAGGCTGAATCTCCTTGAGACCATCAAGTCGGGCGGACAGCGCGCCACCGGCACGGCGGGAGCCCGCTTGCGTGGCTCGATTATCACCGCCGAGGTGGCCTTGGCCGTGGTGCTGGCGGTTGCCGCCGGACTCCTCACCCGAAGCCTCTGGCGCATGACACAAGTGGACCCTGGCTTCAGCCCCACCCAACTCGTCGCGGTCCAGGTGTCGCCGGACCTCTCCCTCTGCCGGGAGCGTGCCGCCTGCGTCGCCCTCTACAATCAACTGCTGATGCGCGCGCGGGGAATCAACGGAGTCTCGGACGTGGCTGCCGCCAATGCCATCCCCTTGAGCGGCGTAGCGCCGTCCCTCCCGGTGGAGGTGGAAGGGCATTCCCGGGATGCGGCGCAAAACATCGCGCCCCTCCTCTGGGCGGAAGCCGTCACCCCGGGCGCCTTCCGGATCTTGCACATTCCCATCCTCGCCGGACGGGCGTTCACTGAAGTCGACGGCGAGAAGTCCGCTTCCGTGGTGATAGTGAGTGCATCCACGGCCCGCCGCTACTGGTCCGGCGAGAATCCCATCGGCAAAAAGATCCGGGCGGTTTGGGACCAGCAGTGGCGAACGGTGGTGGGCGTGGTGGGCGACGTGAGACTCTACAGCCTGGCAAGCGACCTTCCCGACTGGCTACAGGGGACCTTGTACCTGCCCTATCCTCAGGCGGTGGACCTGACGGAGCAACTGCCGGCCACCATGAACTTAATGGTGCGGACGGGATCGGACCCGGCCCAGGTGGCCCAGGTGGCCAACCAAATTCGCGGCCTGGTGCGCGATCTGAATCCCAATATCCCAGTGGGTGAGGTGCGCACCCTGGAGGACGTGATGAAGGACTCCACGTCCCAGCCCCGGTCCCTGATGTGGCTCTTCATCAGCTTTGCCGCCTGTGCGCTGCTGCTCGCGGCCATTGGCACCTACGGAGTGATTTCCTACTCTACTACCCAGCGGACGTATGAAATGGGAGTGCGAATGGCGCTGGGAGCTTCCCGGCTCAATATCATCGGACTGGTGCTGGGCCAGAGCCTTCGCCTCGTGCTCACCGGACTGGCGTTGGGGGCCGGCGCCTCGCTGCTGCTGGTTCGCATGATGACCAGCTTGCTCTACGGCGTTACCACCACCGATCCCATCACCTATGTTGCCGCCGGCGCGCTGCTGGTGGCGGTGGGTGTGGTGGCGGGCTTCGTCCCTGCGCGCCGGGCGGCTAATACCGACCCGCTGATGGCGTTGCGCGCCGAGTAGTGGTCGACCGGCGGTCTGTAACGATGCTGATGAAAGAGGGGGTGAGAGAGTTCAAGAAATCAGAGTCACTCGCCACTGCTCTATCGATCCGCGAGCACCGCATAAACCAGCGCACTCACCAGAAGGCCGGCGCCCAAAACCATCATCAAGGTGAGGCTCCACGGTCCCGTTCGGAGCCCCTGGGACCAAAGGCTGCTCCACGCGAAATGGCTGAACTGCGTGATTTGGGCAAACCAGCCCAGCCATTCCTCAATCCACCTCCGTTGCCAGATCGCCGTGCCCACAAGGCACAGCACCCCGCTGACCCAAGCCAGGCCTTCGACGATGGCAATGGGTTGGGCAGCCTGATCGGCCGCCTCGCGCCGGGCGCGCATCTGAGCTTTCCACCAGACCAAGCCGGCCGTTGGCAGCGCCATTTCAGCTTTGGCCTGCGCGCTCTCCAGTTCGAGGGCTCGCGCCACCAGGACTGCGTCCGCGCACACCGCGCAGGCCGCCACGTGGCGACGCAAGTCGTCGCCGCAGGCGTCAGGCCAGCGTCCCGACGTCATCGCCTCCACCAGTTCGGTTTCGCGCTCGCAGTAGGGTACGTTCATGACTCCACCTTCCCGACAAAAGGAGACAGGAGACAGAAGTCAGGAGCCAGAATATCCCCTATTCCGCTCTTCATTCTAACTTCTGACTTCTGGCTTCTGGCTTCCGTTTCCTTACTCCTCTTCAACAACCCCGCCAGCTTGTGCCGCGCGCGGAACAGCAGCAGGCGGATACTGCCCGCTTTCAAACCCACCGTGTCGGCGATCTCCTTGTGGCTGAAGCCCTCGACGTAAGCCATCCACAACATCTCGCGCTCGCGCGGCTTGAGGTAATTGAGCGCGCGACCCAAGTCCGACTGTTGCTGGATTTGATCGGCGGCGCGGTCGGCCGCCTCGAAGTCCCTTCCTTGCTCCGATTCCGAGCCGGGTTCAGACCCCGATTCCGGCGACGTGAGGGGCTCCGTGGGTTTGTGCCGCCGCCAGTGGTCGCGAAGCAGATTGGTAGCGATGCGAAAAAGATAGTTCTTGCGATGGGCCTCAGTGGTTTCCGGCAAGGCGGCGCGCAGGAAGCGATAGTAGGTGTCCTGAAGCAGATCGTCGGCCAGGGACGGGTCGCCGGAGGCGCGGGAAAGGTAAGCCCACAGGGAACGGGCCGTGCGCTCGTAGAACCCCCGGAAGCTCTCCTCGTCCATGTGAAAGGTCTCTTCGGACTCCGCCGCGCCCGCCTGCGCCTGCCCGATTTCGGTGATGGCGATTTCCCGCATGATTTTCCTTGAATTGAGTCATTGAGCCATCGGTCATTGCGCCATTGAAGAAGTAGGTTGTTCTTTCTTGTTTTCAATGGCTCAACAACTCATGGCCCAATATACTTCAATGTTGCAATCACCCAATAACTCAATTCTCCAATGGCTCAATCACTCAATGATTTCACGGGCGCGTTGGTCAGCAGCCCCAGGTGCTTGGAGAGCCCAAAGGAGACGAGCGCCGAAAGAACAAAACCCAATCCCAGCGTCAGGGCCAGAGTGCCGAACACCAGCAACTCCTCGGCGACATCGGGCGCGTAACCGCGCACGTAGATCAATCCCAATCCTGCCAGCGCCAGTATAAACCCTAACTGCACCGACCAGAGGATACGCCCAAACGGCGCGCTCATGCGCGGCCTTTGTTCCAGATCAACAGGGATGGGTGCCGACTCCAGGAACCGCTTGCCCGCTTCCGTCTGCATATAGGCCAGCAACTCCTGGTTAGTGGCGAATTTCTCCAGCAGCTTGGCGTGGGCCTCCGATTGGACTTTCGCCATTTTGCCCCAGCGGCGGTTTTCCAGAATCACCTTGAGGATCCAGAGCAGCGCGGCCGTCACTACCAGAAAAACCAAAAACGGCCAAAGATCATTCATAAATCGGAGAAACACGGGGTCACCTCCTTGTTGCGAATCGACTCTAAAGCTGCTCTCGATAAAGGCACTTGGGTTAGCCACCACCTCGGGATGCGCCTTGAGGAAATCTCGGAGGTCAGGGTAATGGTCCAGGTATTCCTGGTCGGCGACGAGCGACTGGTCGAGGCGAAGGGTGGCGTTGGCTTGAGGATAGCGGCGCAAGAGATTATTGAGGTCGCGCTTGGTGATCTCCATTGTTTCCGGATCTTGCGGGTTACTGGCGAGCGGCGGCCGGGCCGGTTCCTGCGCCTGCGCACTCCTGGTGGCCCTGGACTGCTTGGATGACGCGGGCGTGGCCGCCGGAGCCGGCGAAGACTGGCGGGCGCCGAGCGTTGCGGCCAACGCCGACATCAGCGCTGCCAGAAGCGCCGTCGTGAACCACAGCGTCGAAGGTCTCTTTTTCATGGTGTTTCCCCTCTCGCTTGAGAGTTGATGCGTTGCCCTGAACAGCAGGCATTCCGCTTTACACCACTATTACGCCGCGAGGGGCCGGTTGGTTAACACGTGGCAGAAGGTAATCGCCTTTGCTGATGTGCGTAATAGTCACTGCTGACAATCGGGGTAGGGCGGCCCCAACTTTTTGCTTGACTTTTCCCGCCGATAGAGTAGGCTAGAAACAGGCAATCCAGTCCTAGGGTCGATACAGGGGACAACGTATAGGGTACAGGGCTCTGCTCTAGGAAGTGCGGCGGCGGATGGAAGATTGGAGAAACCGCCAACGAACCCGTAGCAGGTATCGCCATTGGTTTCCATTGGTTGCAGGGACTTTCAGGCCTGTCGGTGCCCCCCCTGCGACTGGCAGAATTAGCCTGCAAAGGTCGGAGGCGCCTCAAACCCAGCAAGGCGGAGAAGTCTCTTAGAATCAGTAGGCCGGAGATGACCATACGATCAGGAGACTGGAAAAGAGCTAAGGTCAAATGTCGATGGTTGAAGAGTTCAGTCGAGGCTGCCAGCTAATAGCTGAGATTTGAGAGTTTTCATGAACTTCCAAAAGGTCCGGCTGGACTTCTCCCATCGAGACCGCGTCGCGCGCGTCGCCCTGGCGGTACCGAAGGCGAACATCCTCGATCGCCCAATGATGGCGGAACTCGACGCCGCCTTCGCACTTTGCGCCGGGCGCGAACTGAATGCTGTGGTCCTTGGCGCCGAAGGGCCGAACTTCAGTTTCGGCTCCAGCATCGAAGAGCACCGTTGCGAGCACATTCCCGACGCACTGGCGGCCTTGCACGGGTTGCTGAGACGCGTTACCGAGACACCGGCGCCGGTGATCGCGGCGGTCCGAGGACGATGCCTGGGCGGCGGATTCGAACTGGTGCTGGCCTGTGATCTGGTCGTTGCCGAAGAAACAGCGCAGTTCGGGTGCCCGGAGATCAAACTTGGGGTCTTCGCTCCGGCGGCTTCAGCCCTGCTACCCGTGCGGACAACTCAGGCCATTGCGTCGCACCTCCTTCTCACCGGCGAATCGATCAGCGGCTTGGACGCGGCCCGGCAAGGACTGGTGGCGCGAGTGGTGAAGGCAGGCCTGGAGGACGCCCTCGACCACTGGCTGCATGCCGACTTTCTTCCGCGCTCATCTTCCTCGCTCAGTTACGCCTGTCGTGCAGCTCGACTCGCCATTCAGCGCGCACTCGTTGAAGACCTCCCCCATCTCGAAAGGTTGTACCTGGACGGGCTGATGTCGACGGCGGATGCCGCCGAAGGGATCAACGCCTTTCTTGAGAAGCGACCGCCACGTTGGGGTCAGAAGAAGTCGAAAGTGGAGAGTTGAAAGTCGAAAGTACCGAACCCCGAAACCTCAAGTGGTGAAGGGAAGTCGAGAGAAGAGGGGTTCTTTACTTTCGACTTTCAACTTTCGACTCTCGACTTCTTCGGTGTTATACTCAGCCCAACGGAGGCTCAGTCAGCCCCGAGGGGGGTTCATGCGAGGTAGCCACACCCCGGAAAGAAGGTCGATCGTCAATGTCGTGGGAATTCATCATCGTAAGACTGCTCGTCGTTGTTATTCTTGCGACCGCTTCCTACCACCTCCGGCCTTTCCAGCTTTCGCATTTATACTCCGCGCTGTTGGGGACGGCCGTGGGCATTCTCTTCGTTATGTTCGAACTGCGCCTGGAGAAGACGAGCCTCAAGCGGCTGATTGGCGCCGCCGTCGGTTCGATTCTCGGTATTCTGGGCGCACTGATGATCAGCCACCTGCTCAACTTCACGTCTATCGACCGCGCCTCACTGTCCTTTTTCCATGTGAGCTTGCTCATCTTCATGGCCTACGTCGGTTTGACCCTGGGGGCCAATAAGGGCGAGATGTTAAACCTGGCGGCGCTGGGCGGTCTGTTCACGGGCGAACGGCAGCAGAAAAACCCGTATAAGATCCTGGATACCAGCGTCATCATCGACGGTCGCATCGCCGATGTCTGCGAAACCGGCTTCGTAGAGGGAGTACTGGTGATCCCCCAGTTCGTCCTGCGCGAGCTGCAGCTCATTGCCGATTCGTCGGACTCACTCAAGCGCAACCGCGGGCGCCGGGGGCTCGACATCCTGCAGCGCATACAGAAGATGACGGGCCCTAAAGTGCAGATCGTGGAGGACGACTTCCCTCAGGTGCGCGCCGTCGATCTGAAGCTGATCGAGCTGGCCAAGGTGTACGAGGGCAAGATCGTCACCAACGACTTCAACCTGAACAAGGTGGCGCAACTCCAGGGCGTCCCGGTGCTCAATGTAAACGAGCTGGCTAACGCCTTGAAGCCCGCTGTGCTTCCGGGCGAGGCCATGCGCGTGTTTATCCTCAAGGAAGGCAAGGAATACAACCAGGGCGTGGCTTACCTTGACGACGGTACCATGGTGGTGGTGGATAACGCTCGCAAGATGATCTCCAAGACCATAGACATCGCCGTCACCAGCGTCCTGCAAACTACGGCCGGCAGGATGATCTTTGGCAAGTTCGACGACCGGTCGCGTGTCGACGCAGCAGAGCCGGTCGGCAAGGTGTAGAAGAATTGAGTCATTGAGCCATTGAGTCATTGGGCCATTGGAAAGAGCGCTCCCCAAGTCACCTGGGTGCGTTCAACGACCAAGTGCTCAATGACTCAGTTCCTTCCATGGCGCAATGAACCAATGGATCAATGAACCAATAAAATGAGTGTGCTTGCCATCATTCCCGCCGCCGGCCTGGGTGTCCGGATGGGGACCGACACCCCCAAGCAGTTTCTCTCCCTGGAGGGCGTGCCGATCTTTATCTACACGTTGCGCAAGTTTGCGGCGTGCGACGTGATCGACGAGGTTCTGCTGGCGCTCCGCGACGAGGACCGGGAGCGCGCTCAAAGCGATATCGACCGCGAGGGGTTCGGCAAGACGGTGCGCCTGGTGACGGGCGGCGCGACGCGACAGGAAACGGTGGCGCGTGCTTTGGCTCAGGCGCCGCCGGCCACGGAAGTGGTGGTGGTCCACGACGCCGTGCGGCCTTTCGTGGACGTAGATATCATCCGCCGGGTGGTGGAAGCGGCCCGCAGCCAGGGCGCGGTGATTCTGGGCGTCCCCAGCGTGGATACCGTTAAGCAGGTGCAGCAGCGCACCATTCTGGGCACGCTGCCGCGCGAGCGCATCGTTCTGGCGCAGACCCCGCAGGCGTTTCGCGCGGACCTGCTCCGCGAAGCTATCAACCGCGCCGTCGAGGATGGCTTCAATGGAACCGATGAGTCGAGCCTGGTAGAGAGGCTGGGACACCAAGTGACGGTGTTGATGGGCTCCGACCGCAACATCAAAATCACCAAGCCCACGGACCTTCCGCTGGCGAGGCTCTACATCGCGCAGGAGCGAGCAGAAAAGGCGACTGGTCACTTGCCCGCATGAAACCAACGCAGGGCGCATACCGAATCGGTTCCGGCAACGACGTACATCGCCTCGTCGCTGGCCGGAAGCTGATCTTAGGCGGCGTCGACATTCGGTTCGAAAAAGGCCCCGAGGGGCATTCGGATGGCGACGCGCTGGCGCATGCTATCTGTGACGCTCTGCTCGGCGCCGCCGGGATGGGCGACATCGGCCGGCACTTTCCCAACCGGTCGCCGAAGTGGCGGGATGCCTCGAGCCTCCGGTTCCTGCGCGAGGTGGCGAAGCTTCTCGCCGCCGCCGGCTATGCCATCGTCAATATCGATTCCACGGTAGGAATCGAGCGACCCAAGCTCGCGCCTTACATTCCGCAGATGCAAGAAAAGCTCGCGGCAGCCTTGGGAATTCGACCCGACCAGGTGAGCGTTAAGGCTAAGACTGGCGAAGGCATGGACGCAGTCGGGCACGGTGAGGCCGTTCGCGCCGACGCCGTCGCACTTGTTGTTTCGATTGCTGACTCAAGTAAGGGCTAGGGGCTAAGGCTAGTCCCTAACTCCTGTTGCCTTTCTGTTGGAGGGCATTCCACAGCGGCCGCACTGCTTCTCATCGGGAGGCTCCATGGAAATATCGCGCCGCGATGCATGTTTGTTAGTGCCGGCTTTGGTGGCTGCGACGGGCCATGCAGCCGAAGGTCCGAGCTTGATCTCGAAGGCGTATCGCTTCGAGGAACTCCCCGTGCGAACATCGGGCGGTAACGCCTTCCGTGCCGTTCTCGACGGCATGACCCACGCTGGCTGCCACATCGAGCTGCACGAGACCAGCCTGGCACCCGGAGCGATACCGCACCCGCCCCACCACCACATGCATGAAGAGATGTTCTTTGTACGCGAAGGGGCGCTGGAGGTGACCATCGCCGGTAGGTCTTCGCGCCTCGGCCCGGGCTCGGTGGCGTTCGTCTCCTCGAACGACGAACATGGCGTTCGCAACCTGGGAACCGGCCCGGCGCAGTACTTCGTGCTGGCCATCGGCCAAGACTGACGCGCTGTCCTGCCGATTGCTTATGGAAGGAATCAGCCGTCAGCCCTCAGCCATCAGCAGGCCGCCTTTTATCGAACCCGTCCTTCTTACTGATTGCTGATCGCTGACTGGTGCGAACTTTCCCATCATAGCCTCAAGAAGTTCGCCAGCAACTCTTTTCCCGCGCCGGTGAGCACGCTCTCGGGATGGAATTGCACGCCTTCCACCTTCATTTGTTTGTGGCGCAGTCCCATGATGAGGCCGTCCGGCGAGGTGGCGGAGATCTCCAGGCAATCGGGCAGGCGGGTGCGCTCGACGATCAAGGAATGGTAGCGTGTGGCCGGGAAAGGGTTGGGCAACCCGGAAAAGACAGTCTTGCCGTCGTGCGCGATCTGGCTGGTTTTGCCGTGCATGATCTCGGGCGCGCGCACCACCTTGCCGCCGAAGGCCTGGCCAATCGCCTGGTGGCCGAGACAAACACCGAGGATGGGAACTTGTCCGGAGAGCCTTTGGATTACATCGAGGCAGATACCCGCGTCGCTCGGGGTCTTGGGGCCGGGCGAGATCACGATGCGCTCCGGCGCCATGCGCTCGATTTCGTCGACCGTCACCTGGTCGTTGCGCCGCACCTCGATCGATGCGCCCAACTCGCCCAGGTACTGAACCAGGTTGTAGGTAAACGAATCGTAGTTGTCGATGATCAGGACCATAACGAATCAGAAACCAGAAAGTAGAATCAGAAGTCAAATCAGAAATCAGAAAGTAGAAATCAGAAAGAAGACGGTCTTCGTTCTGATTTCTGCTTTCTAATTTCTGACTTCTGATTTTAGTTACAGTTTTTTACAGTTTATACCCGATCTTGCGCAAGAATTCCTTGCGGACCTTGATATCGGCCTCGGTCTCGATCCCTTTCGTCTTCACACCGTCGATCACGCCCAGAATTCCCCGGCCCTGCTCGGTCTCGGCCACGATCACTTCCACGGGGTTGGCCGTCGCGCAAAACACCCGGCAGACCTCGGGCACGTTCTTGATGGTGTTCAGAATGTTGATGGGAAATCCACCCTCCATGAAGACGATGAACGAGTGGCCACAGGAAAGCGCCAGGGCGTTCCGCTGCGCCAACTCGATAAGCCGGGCGTCGTTGCCGGCATACCGGACCAGCCCCGGTCCCGACGATTCGCAGAAGCCGATGCCGAACTTCATGCCGGGCACCGTCTGGACGATGGCCTCGTAGAGGTCCTCGACTGTCTTGATGAAGTGTGACTGGCCAAGAATGAAATTCATGTCGGCGGGTTTTTGGATGGTAATGATTTTAAGTTCCATGACCTACCCCCAGGCGATTCTGTACCTCGACGGAATTTCTACGTCCGTCGTCGGTTGTCAGTCGTGCGTTGCAAGAAGGAGCTTCATTTTAGGCCTTGGGGCGATGGCAACGGAAATTTCACGTTGCGGTACAATCGATCGAAGGCAACGAACATCGCGGCGATGACCGCAAACACCAGCCAGCTTCCTTCCGGTCCCACCGAGCCGCCGGTGAGCCAGACGGGGCCGTGGAAGGAAGAATTGAGGAGGTGGCCGGTGACCATAGCTCCGCTATCAGGCACCGAGTAAATGAAGCTCTCCGAGTAGTCCCACATGGCGTGCAGCCCGATGGCAAACCACAGGCTGCCGGTGCGCCGCACCGTGAAACAGAAGAAGAGTCCGATGAGGCCAGCGGCCGCGCCACCGATCCACGATTCGCCCGCATTGCCAAGGTGTACCGCGCCAAATGCTGCCGAGAGCAAAAGCGCTGACGGCCAGAAACCCATGCCGGTGGTGAGGGTATAGAGCGCGTAACCACGAAACAAGAACTCCTCGAAGAAACCGACCAGTAAGAACGCTACGCCCCAGAGGACGGCGTAGTAAGCGAGCGGTCGTCCGTGCAAGGCCATACTTCCGAACGAGAATCCGTGGTCGGCGCGGATCAGGAGAAGCAGGGCGGTAAGGGCAACGAAGCCCCACGCAACTCCCTGCCAGAACCTGGCTCCAAATGCGCCTCGTCCGGGCAAGGCGTAGTCAGCAAATGAGCGCCGCTCGATGCGAGCCATCACCGCCGCCGCCGTGAGCAGAGCACAGAAAGGCAGACCTTCGCCGAGGATCGCTATACTTGGGCTGAACCCTTTGGTGGGCCGAACCCCAAGCAGTCTAGCTGTGAGACTCAAGACGACGCCAACGACAACGGCGATGATGAAATAGATTAGCAGCCGCCAACCGGCGCGAATGCCGTTGGGTCCTAGAAAGATCACCTCGATCCCGGAACGCCCAGGGCTGGGAACGGGCCCGCCACGGTCAGCATCAACTGGCGCCGCAGCGCTTTCACCGGGCGTCACCGGCGTTTGAAGATTCGGATCGTCCATGATTTCGCCACCTTGCTATCCGGCCTAGTCTGCAACCTTGAGTACGGCCAGAAATGCTTCCTGCGGAATATCCACGCGGCCCACGCGCTTCATCCGCTTCTTGCCCTCTTTCTGTTTCTCCAGCAGCTTGCGTTTGCGCGTGATGTCGCCGCCATAACACTTGGCCAAAACATTCTTGCGAATGGGGGGCACATTCTCACGGGCAATGACCTTGGAGCCGATGCTGGCCTGAATGGCGACCTCAAACATCTGGCGCGGGATCAGCTTGCGCATCCTCTCGCAAAGCGAGCGCCCGCGGGCAAACGCGTTGTCGCGGTGGGTGACGAACGAGAGCGCGTCCACCGGCTCGCCGGCCACCAGCAGGTCCACCTTCACCAGGTCGGACTCCCAGTAGCCGGAGAAATGATAGTCGAGCGAGGCGTAACCGCGCGAGACGGACTTGAGCCGGTCGTAGAAGTCGAGGACGATCTCGTTAAGCGGCAACTCGTAGGTCAGCAGCACGCGCTTCGTTGAGACGTACTCGAAGCCCTTCTGCACGCCGCGCTTTTCCTCCGCCAGCTTCAGGATGCCGCCCAGGAACTCATCATTGGTCAGGATCAGCGCCGTAATAACGGGCTCCTCGATCTTGGCGATGTCGCCCGCCGCCGGAAACTTGGCGGGGTTATCGACCTCAATTAACTCGCCCCCTTTCGTCGTCACCCGGTAAAGCACGCCGGGCGCGGTTGTGACAAGATCCAGGTTGAACTCGCGCTCCAGCCGTTCCTGGACGATATCCATGTGCAAAAGGCCGAGGAAACCGCAGCGAAAGCCGAAGCCAAGCGCGACCGAGTTTTCGGGCTCGTAGAAAAAGGAAGAGTCATTCAGCCGCAACTTCTCCAGCGCGTCGCGCAGTTCCTCGTATTGATTCGCCTCCACGGGGTAGAGTCCGGCGAACACCATCGGCTTGATCTCCCGAAAGCCGGGCAGCGCCTCGGCAGCGGGCCGGGCCTCTTCGGTAATGGTGTCGCCAATCCGCGTGTCGGAGACGCGCTTGATGTTGGCGACGATGTAGCCCGCCTCGCCGGCCTGGAGCGTCTCAATGGGAATCAGCTTGGGCGTGCGGATGCCCAACTCCTCGACGGTATAGATCTGATTATTCGACCACAGCTTGATGCGCATCCCAACGCGTATGATCCCATCCACGACGCGCCCCAGCACAATGACGCCGCGGTAGCTGTCGTACCAGGAGTCAAAGATCAGCACGCGCAAGGGCGCCTCCGGTATGCCCTCAGGAGGGGGAACGCGCTTGACAATCGCCTCCAGCACTTCGGGAACGCCGGTGCCGGTCTTGGCGCTCACCAGGAGGGCATCGCTGGCGTCCAGCGCCAGGGCGTGCTCAATCTGCTGCTTGGTCGCGTCCACGTCGGCGCCGGGAAGATCGATTTTGTTGATGACCGGAATGATCTCCAAGTTGTTGCTGAGCGCCAACTGGGCGTTGGCCAGCGTCTGGGCCTCGACGCCCTGCGAGGCATCCACAACGAGCAACGCCCCCTCGCACGCCGCGAGGCTCCTTGAGACCTCGTAGGAAAAATCGACGTGGCCGGGCGTATCGATCAGGTTCAACTGGTATTCGTGGCCGTCTTGAGCGTGATAAACCAGGCGCACGACGTGGGCCTTGATGGTGATGCCACGCTCGCGCTCCAGGTCCATCGAATCCAGTACCTGATCGGACATCTCGCGCTTCGAGAGCGCGCCGGTCAGTTCGAGCAGGCGGTCGGCGAGGGTCGACTTCCCGTGGTCGATGTGGGCCACGATGGAGAAGTTACGAATGTACTGGGCGTCTGCCATGTTGTCTGCACAGGAGCTCGGAAGGACTGGAGCGCGGGCGTCCCGCCCGCTCTTGTTTTCCGCCGTCGGAGACCTACTTCATTCTTAATGGCGTTACTGGAAGCTGCGGGCAAGAGCGGGCGGGACGCCCGCGCTCCCAGGCCAAATGACGACCTCTTCATTACCTTTGAAAATCTAACAAAACCCGCGTATGCTGTCAATTTGAGCGGCGATTCGGTACCGCCCAAGTTTCGCCCGCATGTCATTCTGAGCAAAGCGACGAATCGCTCTTCGTCTTCATTTCAAAATGGAAAGAGAGATTCTTCGCTTCGCTCAGAATGACATGCCGGGGACGATTTCAAACCACTGCATTCCTCAGTTTGAGAATAAGGAGTCCAAGGTATGGCGATTCGTCACGTAGGCGTGGTGGGGTGCGGTCTGATGGGCTCAGGGATCGCCCAGGTAGCCGCCATGGCAGGCTTTCCCACCGTAGTGCGGGAAGTGACGCCCGAGTTGCTGGGTAAAGGAATGTCGTTCATCGAGAGATCCCTGGCCAAGTTTGTCGACAAAGGAACCATCACCGCGGACCAGAGAGCCGCGACCCTCGGCCGCTTGAAGCCGACGACGGAACTGGCGGACTTTGCCGATTGTGACCTGGTGATCGAAGCCATCATCGAGAACCTCGGCCAGAAGCGCGAGCTTTACGGCGCGCTCGACAAGATCGTGAAGCCCGAGGCCACCTTCGCCAGCAACACTTCGTCGCTTTCGATTACCGAAATGATGACCGCCACCAAGCGCGGGCCGCAGTTCATCGGCATGCACTTTTTCAACCCCGTGCCGCTGATGACGCTGGTGGAAGTAGTGAAGACCGTAGTCACGGACCCCGCGGTCATCGCGACAGCACTCGCTTACGCGCGCCAAGTTGGGAAGACCCCCATCCTCACCTCCGACCGCGCCGGCTTCATCGTCAACCGGCTGCTGGTCCCGTACTTGCTCGACGCGGTTCGCGCCCTCGAGGAAGGCTTCGGCACCATCGAGGACATCGACAACGCCATGAAGCTTGGCTGCAATCACCCGATGGGACCGCTGACTCTGCTCGATTTCGTCGGTATTGAAACGACGTACTACATTGCCGAGATCCTGTTCAACGAGTATCGCGAAACGCGCTTCGCGCCGCCACCGCTGCTGAAGCGAATGGTGACAGCCGGCATGTACGGCCGAAAGAGCGGCAAGGGCTTCTACGATTACGCTGAGCCCAAGAATCCGAAGCCCAACCGGATGCTGGAAAGGTGAAGTAAGACCAGCGCGGGTGCGCGACAGAAGAGAGGACAATCCACAGATTTCGCAGATTGCACGGATTAGAAGACGGGAACGGCCGTATTCCAGCGAGAGATCGTGTCCTGCTTCTGTGTAATCTGCGTAATCTGTGGATTCTTCCCACTCTTATGCTGTGCACCCGACCAGTGTCTGTCCCGAGGAGTCCAACATGTCCTTCGAAACTTTGCTCTACGAGAAACGTGACGGGATCGGCGCCGTGACGGTGAATCGGCCCGAGAAACTGAACGCTCTCAACCACAAAGTCATGCAGGACCTGCGTGCCTGCTTCGAAGATATTCAGAAGGACGACGAAGTACGCGCGGTGATCCTGACCGGATCAGGAGAAAAGGCCTTCGTCGCCGGCGCCGACATTAACGAACTGGCGGTGCAGACGCCGGTGGAGGGCAAGGAAACTTCGACGCGCGGCCAGCGAGTGCTTGACTTGATCGAGAACCTCGGCAAACCGGTGATCGCCGCCATCAACGGCTACGCGCTGGGCGGCGGCTGCGAGCTTGCCATGGCGTGTACGCTGCGAATCGCGAGCGACAACGCGCGGCTGGGTCAGCCGGAAGTGAAGCTGGGCATCATCCCCGGCTACGCCGGCACGCAGCGCCTTTCCCGCCTGGTCGGCAAATGCCGCGCCATGGAACTGATCCTGAGCGGGGAGCCGATTAACGCTCAGGAGGCTTATCGAATCGGGTTGGTGAACCAAGTGGTGCCGCAGAAAGACCTGATCGCCACCGCCGAAGCTCTGGCACGGAAGATCATGGCGAACGGCCCGCTAGCGGTGAGATTCTCTATGGAAGCCATCAACCACGGAATGGAGATGACCCAGGAAGAGGGCGAGTTTCTGGAAGCTACCCTGTTCGGCCTCTGCTGCACGACGGCGGATATGAAGGAAGGCACGCGCGCATTCTTGGAAAAACGGCCGGCGAAGTTTGTTGGCAAGTGACGAAGAAGTCGAAAGTTGAGAGTCGAAAGTCGAAAGTTGCGAACCTCCCTCTCTCGACTTCCGTTCAATCATTCGTCGTTCACGGACAAGAAAACCGTTCGCTGTTTTCGACTTTGAACTTTCGACTTTCGACTCTCGACTTTCTTCCTATGGCTTCTCGTCGAAAATCTCGGGAACTCGCGTTGCAAATGCTCTTCCAGTGCGAACTGGGAAAGCACACGCCGGAGCACGTCCTTTCCACTTTCCTCCGCGCCCAAAAGGCCGATCCCGAAGTGCTATCTTTCGCTCGGGAGCTGTTTGAGGGGACCCTGGCCGATATCCCGTCGCTCGATCGTTTGATCGGCGACCAGGCCGCGAACTGGCGCCTGGAGCGGATGGCCGCCGTGGACCGCAACCTGCTGCGCCTGGCCCTGTACGAACTGTTGCACCACCCGGAAACGCCGCCGGCCGTGGTTATCGACGAAGCGCTCGAAATCGCGCGACGGTTTTCGGGCGACGAGTCGGTGGAGTTTGTCAACGGCGTTCTCGACGGCATCCGGAAGAGCCTGGCCGTAGCGAAACAAGAAGAGTGAATCGACAGATTACGCAGATTCCACGGATTACAAAAAGGGAGTCAGGAGACAAGAGACAAACTTAAGACGGGAAAGAGAACGAAGATGGGATAGGTAACAGGAAAGAGAACGAAGATGGGTCTTTCATGCTGACTCCTGACTCCTGTCTCCTGACTCCTCTTTTTGTAATCCGTGAAATCTGCGTAATCTGTGGATTCTGTCTCTTGATCACCCTTCGCAATCGTGTGCAAGCGCCGACATCTCCTCCAGCAGCGCGTTCACTTGCTCCCGCGTCGGTGCCTCGGCGTACAGCCGCAGCATGTTCTCCGTTCCCGAGGGCCGCACCAGCAGCCACGCGTCGTCGCCGAAGCTCATCTTGAATCCATCCAGACTCTCGGTGCTGGTAATCAGCGATCCCGCCACCTGCTTGAACGTGTGATGCCTCACGCGCGCCAGCAGACGGGCCATGGCCTCGTGCCGGACCTCAAGGTCGATGCGGCCATACTCGTGCGGCCCGAACTCCGCGCTCAGCTCCCCCACCAGTTCGCCCAGCGTCTTGCCTCGATCCGCCATCACCTCGGCCAAAAGCAGGGAGTTCAGCAATCCGTCGCGCTCGGGCAAGTGCCCCTTGATCCCGATGCCACCGCTCTCCTCGCCGCCGATCAAAACGTCGTGGGTGAGCATGAGCTCGCAGATGTACTTGAAGCCGATAGGCGTCAGATGGACCGGCAGGCCGTACTTGGCGGCCATCTTGTCCACCATCCGGGTGGTGGAGAAGGTTTTCACCACTTCGCCGCCCAGTCCCAGGTCTTCCACGAGGTGCTTGAGCAGAATGCAAAAAATCTTGTGCGAATCAATGAAGCCGCCGGCGCGGTCGATGGCGCCGACGCGGTCCGCGTCGCCATCGGTCGCCAGACCAGCATCATAGCCCCCACTAGTAACCACCCGGCGCAATTCTTTCACATGCGGCTCGATGGGCTCGGGATTCAGTCCCGGGAAAAGGGGGTTGTGCTCGCCGTGAATCTCACAGAACGGAACGCCCGCCGGCTGGAAGAGCCGGGCGATGACCCCGCGTCCGGCGCCGTACATGGGGTCGATCACCAGGCGGCGGCCCGAGGACGCGACGCGATCGAGGTGGACCAACTCACGGAGACGCGCGAGATACGGGGTGACGAGATCGTCGACGGAAATGCCGCGCTTTGTCCGGCCCGGCTCGGACTGGTCGAGGTGTTCCTCGATGCGGCGCATGATGGAGGGCGCTGCCGATCCGCCGTAGGATGCCTTGAACTTGATGCCATTCCACTTGTAGGGATTGTGACTGGCCGTCACCATGATGCCGCCCGCAGCTTTCCGCGCCACCACCGCATAGCTGACGGCGGGTGTCGGCGTGGGTCGGTCGGCGAGCGTCACCTGAATTCCGGCTCCTGCCACCACCTGCGCCACCAAGTCGGCGGCCTCTGCGGAGAGGAACCTGGTGTCGTAACCGACAATGAGGCCACGCTCCGGCTCACCCTCCGTCTTGACGTAGGCCGCCATCGCCGCCGCCACGCGCTCAATGTTGGCAAACGTGAAGTCGTCAGCGATGACGCCTCGCCATCCATCGGTACCGAACTTGATCGTGTCCATATTGGTAGACAGTAGACAGTAGACCGTAGACGGGGAAGACGGTACGCCCGCCACAAGTTGCGCACCCTGGCAGAGGGACAGTTAGACAAAAGGCAAGGAGCCAACCCGCGACGCTCCGTCTTCCCCGTCTACAGTCTACCGTCTACTGTCTACCTTCACTCGCTACAGAAGATCACCCCGACCTCGGCGCTCCAACTCCTGCACCGCCTTGCCGACCTCCTGGGAGCGCTGACGGCGGCAGACCAGCAACGCGTCAGGCGTTTCGACGACCACCAAGTCGTCCACGCCCACCGTCACCACCAGCTTGCCTTCCACCCGGATCAGGTTGCCGGATGAGTTGAGGCACAAACTTCCGCTGGGTGCCACGTTTCCGGCGGCGTCCTTCGCGTTCAGCTCGTAGGCTTCGGCCCAGCTTCCTACGTCGCTCCAGCCCATGTCGGCCGCGACCACAAAGACATCAGTGATTCTCTCCACCACTGCGTAGTCGATGGAAACCTTCTCCACCTTCGGATAAAGTTCCTTCATCGCCCGGGAGTTGCCGGCGCCGCCGCGAGCCGCGATTTCAGCCAGACCTTGCGCCATTTCCGGTTTGCACGCCGCAAGATTTCGCAGCAGCGTGGAGGCTCGCCACACGAACATCCCGCCGTTCCACAGATACTCTCCCGAGTCCACATACTGCTTCGCGGTCGCGGCATCGGGCTTCTCGGTAAACTGCCTGGCTTCGTAGAGGTCCTGACCGCGCAGTCGCGTCGCCAGCGGTCCCAGGCGGATGTAACCGTAGCCCGTTTCCGCGCGCGTGGGCTTCAGCCCGATCAGGACAGAGCGACCCTCTACCGCGCCAAACCGGCACGCCGCGCGCAGCACCCGATGGAACTCCGCCGGCTTGCCAATCACGTGGTCGGACGGCAACACCACCATGATTCCGCCCGGGTCGCGGCGCAGGATTTCGTTCGCGGCCAACCCAATGGTCGGGGCGGTGTTCCGCGAGGCCGGTTCCGCCACAATCTGCTCCGTGGGCACTCCCGGCAACCGCCGAACCACTTCTCTGCGGACCGCGTCGCTGGTGAAGACGTAGACACGCTCGGGTGGAATCAAGCTGCGAATCCGCTCGACGGTCTGCTCCAGCAACGAGCCGCTGCCGTACAGTTCGAGCAACTGCTTTGGACGCTTGCGCCGACTCAGCGGCCAGAAGCGGGTACCGCTCCCGCCCGCCATAATCACCGCGTAAGCGTGGTCTACAGGTGACGACATAAAGAGAAGAGGGAATCCACAGATTGCACGGATTCCACAGATTTCAAGAACGATCGAGCGCCGCTTTAAGTCGTTGAGCTCTTACTCGGTGAAATCTGCGTAATCTGCGGATTCATTTTTCTTGATCCGTAAGAAAGACGATTTTGCTAAGTTTCGCGGCGCCGCCACGCCGCGCCGTCAGCGGCTGAACGAAATCGCGGGCGAGGTCGGGCACGTAGAATTTCAGCAACCGCGTCGGCACCCGCGGAACCAACCGGTAGCTTGTGGTGGCGGGCGGAATCAGCCACGTTTCGCCCGTGCGATAACCCAGCCATCCGGCGCCGGTTTCGACGCGACCGTCGCCCGCCACCACCGCCAGGGCTTCGACGCGCACCGCCGACCCGGCAAACGACGCCGCTTTCCGCAACGTCAACTCTTCCACTGCGAAGGTACGGCAGGCCACGACCAACCGGCGCGACCCATAAGGCTCGCTCAGCACCACCTGCGGCAAAGCGCGGTGGGCCGGAGAGTCAAGGCGGGCCACTTCCATTCCCTTCTTGAGGTGCAGAGGCCGAGGCTTGCCGTCGAGTCCCAGCCGGCCGAAATCATCCAGGCGATAAGTGAGATCTGAGTTCTGCTCCGCTTCAAAAAGGACAAGGCCGGGCCCGAGGGCGTGGACCGTACCCGGCGGCACGAAAACCGCCTCGTTGGCCTTGGGGTGAAACAGCCGGAGCAGTTTCTTCGAGAGCCCGCGCTCACACGCGGCCCGCAGAGCCTCGATGCTGGTTTTCGGCTTCAGCCCCAGGAGGAAGCTCGCGCCACGGTCCGCCTTGAGGATGTACCACCCCTCGCACTTGCCGACGTTGCCGGGGTCGTGCACGGCGGCGTACGCGTCATCGGGGTGGACCTGCACCGAGAGCCAGTCGCTGGTGTAAATGAATTTCGCCAGGACAGGAAAGCGATCGCCCTTCCAGGACTCGCCGTGCAGCTCCGCGCCGTATTGCCGGGAAACTTCGCCGAGGGTTAGCCCGGAAACCGGGCCGTTCATGAAGCGCGCCTCGTCACCCGTGAGCCACGCCTCGCCGATGCGTTCCATGGTCGCGATCGCAGGCGCAACGGCAACACCCTCATCGGCGCGGCGCCGCCTTCGAGACATCCCTGGCCGCTGATAGAGCGGCGCGAGATCACGCCGGCCCCAGATTTTGGGCTGGAATGCAGGAGCGAGCTGGAGGGGAACATCGAGTTTCGTCATAGCTTGGCTGGTGAGCGGAAGGCAATCCACAGATTTCGCAGATTACACAGATATAGGACAAGAAAAGAACAACGCGCTTTTCTTCCCTTATCATCATCGGTCTGTGAAATCTGCGTAATCTGTGGATTCATTTCTTCTCTTCCAATCGTCTAGCCTTCGCTTCACTCCGGGACCAATCGGCAATCGTCAATTCCTACATTCGGGCGAAGAAGTCCTTCAACCGACGCAATCCCTCCTCGATCTGTTCGCGCGAAGTCGCGTACGAAATCCGCAAATGCTCGTGGGTTCCAAAGGCGGGACCCGGCACCACGGCCACGTGCGCCTCGTCCAGGAGCCTCTCGGCCAGGGCCGTCGTTTCGCCCAAGCCGTTTCCTTGCAGGTACGAGCGGACGTTGGGATAAACGTAGAACGCGCCCTCCGGCATTGCGCACTGGACGCCGCGGATGGCACGTAGCCCGGAGACGATCAGGTCGCGCCGCCAGTTGTACTCGGCCAGCATCCGAGCCACCGAGTCCTGTGGCCCTCGCACTGCCTCGACCGCCGCTTTTTGGGCGATCGAATTGGGATTGGAGGTCGAGTGACTCTGCAGCTTCAGCATATTCGCAAGCAGGGGCGCCGAGCCGAGCGCGAAGCCGACGCGCCAACCCGTCATGGCATAAGTCTTGGAGAGCGATCCCACCACGATCAGGTGCTCCCGGTTGTGCGACGATCCGAGAGAAAACCGCTGGCGCCCGTCATAGAGGAAATGGCAGTAGCACTCGTCCGTCATCAGCAGCAAGTTCCGCTCCACAGCCAGCGCCAGGATCTGCTCCATCTCCCGGGCGGGAATCACGGTGCCCGCGGGATTACTGGGCGAGTTAAGAATGATGAGGTTGGTTCTGGAAGTGATGAGCCGCTCGATTGCCTGGGCGCGGACGGCAAAATTGTCGTGCTCGTCGGTTTCGAGCAGCACCACCTTGCCGCCCGCGTAATGAACCATATCCAGGTACGATACCCAGTAGGGGACGGGCAGGATCACTTCGTCGCCATCGTTGATCACCGCCGCGACCGCCTCGAAGATGGCCATCTTGCCGCCCGGGGTCACCAGGCACTCTTCGGGGTGGTAGTTCGATCCGAAATCGGCGGCGTGCCGTTCCACCAACGCTTGCCGCAACTCACGCGTGCCGCCGGTGGGCGTGTACTTGGTGAAGTTCTCGTTCAGAGCCTCGACGGCGGCGCGCTTGATGTTGTCAGGCGTTGGAAAGTCCGGCTCGCCGGCGCCAAAGTCCACCACGCTGACGCCGTCGGCTTTGAGCTTGGCCGCCTTCTGCACCACCGCCGCGGTGGAGGAAATCGAAATGCGAGAAACGCTCTGGGAGAAATGCATTCTTCTGGACGACCCTTATGAAACTTGGGGAAAGGCTTTCCGATGCAGCCACTCTTCTACCAGGGGCGGTACCAAGCCCTTCACGGGTCCGCCCAACTTGAAGATTTCCCTTACCATCCGCGAACTGAGATAGCTGTACTCTTCCTGCGGCATCAGGAAAACCGTCTCCACCTTCGGCTCCAGCTTGCGGTTCATCAACGCCATTTGCAACTCGTACTCGTAGTCCGAGAAAGCGCGCACGCCCCGCAGGATCACCTCCGCCCGCTTGTATCTCGCATAGTCCACCAGCAAGCCGCTGAAGGTGTCCACCGAGACGTTTTCCATTTTGCTGGTCACGGCCGCGAGCATCTCCACCCGTTCGGCGACGGTGAAGAACGGCTCCTTATCGAGGTTGGTCAGCACCGCCACAATCAGCCGGTCAAACAGCCGGCAGCCGCGCTCGATCAGGTCGAGGTGGCCGTTGGTCATCGGGTCAAACGACCCTGGATAAATGGCGAGGATCTCAGGCATAGGTCCGTTGCCGTCGAAAGCCGACTCCGAATCCGTCATTCTAGCTTTTCCCTTGAGGAGTTGTAAACCCAAGAAGGGGTTGGGGGGTTGGATTGGGTTCGGCTCGAAGGCAGTTGCCCGGTTCGTTTAGGGTGATTGATCGCGGATGCAGCGGCGGACTAGTCTAAGTCTGGGGCGTAGGAGCAACACTGTTCGCTTATGCTGACTGTGTCCAATTCGACCCCCTTATAGCTCATGGAGGGCGAGCTCCGTTAGGAGCGAACCCTCATCTAAGTCAGCCTCGTCCCATCCCCGACCCTCTCCCCCAAGGGGGCGAGGGGAGCAATAATCTGGATTTACTACCCTTGCCCCCTTTGGGGGAGAGGGTGGACCGCAACCGGCGCTTTCTCCAGCCGGGGCGGGCCGGCTGAGGGGGTCTCTCGGGAACAAGTCTCGTGAACAATCTCCTCAAACCTCTTATGTGAACAACGTAAGGTCTGGGAGCTGTGAGGGCTCATTTTTGGTCTAGCTTGCCCGCGATGGCGCGCCCCAAGGCGACCAGCGCCTGTGGTGCTTCCGGCAAATCTTCGTAAGCCACCAGACGCACAAAATAGCGATTCTTGCGTAGCGTCAGGCTTCCTTTGTAAAGCCGCGCCGCATCGCCCAGCGGCACGGATTGGCTCCCCGTCGTCGCCTGCGATTCAAAGGCCTTTTCGGCTCCGTCGGCCGTGGCCATCACATACACGTCCGCCACTGCTTCGATCTTGTCGCCGTAGCGGTAGTCGGTGGTCAGAGTCTGCTGCACGCCGGCCTGAACGTACTTGTCGGCGTCGCCGTCGATGTATTCCCAGAGCCGGTCGGCAGGAAAGGTTCGGGTCTCGCCGGACTTGCTCCAGCCAGGCGCCTCATTGGACTCGGGGAAATACGTTGCGGGCTTGGAGCTGGATTTCGAGCCACACGCCAGGGAAAGACTCAGCGTAAGGATTGCGAGGGAGCTTCCAACACAGAGACACGGAGGCACAGAGAAAAATGGGGAACGTCGGAAACCAAGCGACATGTCCATGTGATTCTCTTTCTCTTCTCTGTGTCTCGGTGCCTCTGTGTTTAGTCTTCACACCTTCTGAAGCAGGATCTGGTGTGTCCGCGAGCGGCTCTCACCAATGCTCGTGACGTATACGGCAGCACGATCCTTCACCGGACACGCGAACTCGCAGGCACCGCATCCTACGCAGCGGTTGGGATCGACATGGGGTTGGCGGACCTGCTTCACCTTGCCCTGAGCGTCGACCACCACCGCCGCAACCAGATAAATCGCTTTGGGAGAGGTAGGGCACCACTCTTCGCAGACGATGCACTCGGTGGCCATCGACCACGGCAGGCAGCGGCCCTGATCGTAGAATGCGGTTCCGAGCCGAATAGGCTTAGCAGGCTTGGCGTCTGGTCGGCTGGCCGCTGGAAGCCACGCCTTTTCTGCCTGCGTGATCTCCCAGATGGCGCCGGTGGGGCACACTTGGCCGCACAGCGTGCAACTCGGCTCGCAGTAGCCGACGCGCGGCACCAGCACCGGACTCCAAATGCCCTCGAATCCAGCTTCAGTCAACGTCGGATGCAGGGCGTTGTTAGGGCAGACCTTCATGCACTCGCCGCAGCGGATGCAACGAGCGAGAAAGTCTGATTCGTCCAGCGACCCCGGCGGACGGATGAGGCTAGGGCTGCGCTCAACGCCGAAGGCGGTGGTGCTCCGAAACATCGGGAGCAAGGCCGCGCCCGCCGCCACCGAAGCGAGGAGCTTACGCCGATGCAACTGAGGACCGATCAGTGTGGTCTGGTACGGCCGAACGGCGTTCGGCCCCGCGTCAGCGTTGGGATTGATCGAGCGCCGCTCGCCCCTACCAAGCTCCGGGAAGAACTTGAATTTGACGCCGCTCTTCGGGCAGTCGCCGACGCAGTTGAAACAGAGGTGACATTCCGCCTTGCGCCACGGCACGCCTGGCATGGGGTCATCGCCACCCTGGCAATGCAACAGGCAGCGCTGGCAATCGTCACAATCGCTCGCACATTTCTCCATCCCCAGAATCGACCACCGTGACACCAGACCCAGCAGGGCCCCCAACGGGCACAGGGCGCGGCACCAGAAGCGAGTTACGCGCAGATTCAGAGCGAGCAGCGTGATCAGAATTAATCCCAGGAAGAATCCCTGCCTGAAATGCGGCTGCTTGAAGCTGAGCAGGGTCGCGTTCAGCAAAAACTGCAAGGCATGGGCGATGAACCCCAGCACGCCGCTGTTGGTCTGATAGAGAGAATCCAGCACGGCGTTAAAGGCCAGATTCAGTCCGGGCAGGACGGACACCGTCAGTGACCGAATCAGGAAGGAAATGGGGTCCATCAGGGCTGGCATCATCACCCCGAAGAGGCTCGACACCAGAAGCACGGCGAGGATGTAGTACTTGGTGGCCTGCCACTTCTTATAGCGGTTTGATTCGATCAGCCGCTGGCCACGCTTTGTCTCCGATTTGAGATGGCTGAAAAAGTGATGCAGTGTGCCAAGCGGGCAAATCCAGCCGCAGAAGAATCGTCCCAGGAAGAAAGTGGGAAGCAAAATGGTCAAACTCCAAAGAAGTCCCCGGTACAAGGCGCGGGAAGCGAGAGCGTTGCAGATAGCGACCAGTGGGTCCGACAGGAGGAAGATGGCGGGGTAAGGGATCGGCAACCGGATGTCGCCGGTTACGCCCTTGAGCGAGCCGCGGAACTCGGTCTCGAACAGATGGAGCAGGAATAGAGCGAAGAAGAGAATCTGTGAGGCGCGCCGCAGCTTGGGAAGGTCCGATTGGCTCATTACCATTCACGACGGCTGATTGACGACTTCGACAAAACAACATGCATTCGCGATAAGCGTCGGCATGTCATTCTAAGCGTAGCGAAGAATCTCTCTTGTGCTGCCTCAGCCGGCAAGAAGAGAGATGCTTCGCTGCCATGAAAATAGCCAAAGGCGGTACTGAAAAAAAAAGACTTGCTCCAACGAGGCCATTTTCATGCACAGTGGCGAGCCAAAGGCTCATGGAATCTGCGTTCAGCATGACAGCCATGGAGTTTTCCCGCAGCGAATTATGTCGCTCCGCATAAAAGCGGCCCTTCCTTCACAGCGTCACCTTTTGCGACCTCACTTGCTCGAAGTTCATGTTTCCCAGACCACGATCGCTGGCGATCTTCAGATACCTCAGCGATCGCGGGTCCAGGTTCCAATAGGTCTTGGCGGCATAGGCGTCCAGCGCTACTGGGTCGGTGCCGGCAATCAACGTCTTCCTTACCTCGACGTCGGAAAGGCTTCCGCCGGTGGGGCCGTTGCGCACGAGGACGCGATAGGCATCGATGATGGTGACCGTCGGCCGCGCGAATTCGGCCAGGTCGACTACACTGGTGTGAATATCCTGGTGCAGCCAAACCCGAGGCCCGCCCACGATGCCGATCCAGTTCTTCATGCCCAGGGTCACGCCTGTCAGGCTGTGATGTTTAGCGACAGGGATGTTGATCACCTTATCGGCGGTGAGAAGGGGCTCCAGCACGGGCCACGAACCGAGGTTTCCTGGCAGGTTGACCCTCTTGAAGTGCCGATCCTCGGGCAGGACCACTTCCGCGCCCTCGGCGCTCGCGGCCTCAGCGATGCCACTGCGCCGGAAACAGCGCCGGGGGTCGTTGCAACTCACGTCAGTGACGATCACCTTCCGCGCCCCGGCCTCCCGGCAGAGTCGGACCATCTCCGCCACCACCTGGGGATTGGTGTTGGCCGCCTGCTCCGGCGTGCGGTCCCAGGCGATGTTCGGCTTGATCAGGACCACATCACCCTGGACGACAAACCGCCCTATGCCGCCCAGTCCTTCGAGCGATCTGCGCACCAGCAGTCGCGGGTCCTCGCCTTGCACCACCACCAACTCGGGCAGGTTTGGATCGGGCGGCAGGTTTCGACGGGGTTCAAAGCTCGCAGCTAAGCTCTCCTCTGGGTTCTCTTCGGGCTGCTTGCTGCGGGCGCTAAGCCAGACACCCAGACCGGCGGTAGCTGCTCCCAACCCTCCCAATCCTCCCAAGCGCGCCAGTTTAAGCAAAGCGTGACGACGGCCCGGCAGATCGGTTTTGGCGCCCATAGATGGCCCCTGAAATAACCCCGTAAACGGGATATAAGGCCCAGGGTGCGGACTGGCTAATGTGCTGTTACACCCAATTCCTGACAAAGGCGAAGAATTGATCCCGCCTGGCGGGACAGATTTACGATTGACGACTGAAAAAGAAAGAGAAGCAGGCCGCGGCGGCCTTCAATAGGCCCAGACAATCGTCATTGGTGGTCCTCTTCCAATCGTCAATCTGCAACCGTCAATTCTTAACGGCCATCTGGAACTTATCCAACTAAGGACCTGACCCGCAGTGACGTTAGTCACAGGCACGGGTGACCGGTGATACTGACGGCACTTTTGTCAAGGGTTTAACTTTAGGGCATCGCGTCGGGCATTCGTGTGCCTGGCTAACCGATCTGGGCTGACGGGTGCAACCATGCCACTGGAGAATTCGGAGTTAAAGCCCATTTTTTGTGGGTCTAATCGTCGCGAGTTTCTGCGGACCTGCATTGCTGGCGCCGCGTTGGGTGTAGCGCCGGTCCCGCATGCGGGATCGGCACCTGCCGCCCTACAGACTAAATCGAGAGTCGTGGTGGCGCGGGACGCGGCGCTGCGAGGGTCAGGCGCGAGCGTCGACTCCGCACGGCTCCTGAAACTGCTGGATCGAGCCATGCAGTCTTTCTATGACTGCGACTCTCCCTTAGCCGCTTGGAAGAAGTTGGTGCGGCCGGGCGAAGTGGTAGGCCTGAAAGTCAACTGCCTGGCGGGACGAGGCACCGCCTCCACCAACGTGATGCTGGTGGAAGCGATCGCGGAGCGACTCCAGCAGGCGGGCATCAAGGACATCGTGGTGTGGGACCGGCTGGACGGCGATCTGGAAAGCGCGGGCTTTCGGCCTGGATCGAAGCAGTCAGGGATCCGCTACATCGGCAACGATAGCGCGGGTTACGAGCAGGACCTCGCGATCTACGGCAGTGTTGGCAGCTTGGTGTCGAGAACCCTCACTCGTACTTGCGACGCGGTCATCAACCTGCCCGTGCTCAAGGACCATGGAATCGCCGGCATAACGCTGGCACTCAAGAATCTCTTCGGCGCCATCCACAACCCCAACAAGTATCACCTCGATGTGGGCGACCCCTACATCGCCGACGTAAATATGCTGCCGCCGATTCGGCAGAAAATCCGGCTCAGCATCTGTGACGCCACGACCGCGCAATACGAAGGCGGGCCTTCCTACATGCCTCAGTGGTCTTGGCCCTTTAACGGATTGCTGGTGGCCCAGGACCCCGTGGCTCTCGACTACACCGGTTGGCGGCTGATTGAACAGAAAAGGTCGGAGCAAGGCATGAAGTCCCTGGAGGCCGAGAAACGGGCGCCCACGTACATCGCGACGGCCGCCGATGCCCGGCACCGGCTGGGGACGAATCAGCCGAGTCAGATTGAGAAGGTGGAGGTGTGAGGAATTGACGATTTACGATTTACGGTTGACGATTGCAAGACGGTTTCCGGTCGGGCTCCGGACCCAGACAAGCCGGAACGCAAGTGGCACAGTGAGACCGGAAGCTGATGGCTGACGACTGATAGCTAAAAGCTTTTTGAAAAACGAAGCCACCGATTTGCTAGAAAACAAAGGCTCAGGCGGTGGGAAAGTCAGGAACGAAGCCACCGTTAGGAGGCAGTGGCAGCCGGCAGGCAGTCCAGGCGACAGGCCGCGCTGGCGAGAGGAGGCAGAAGGCAGGTGGGGAAGCCGCGGAGCGGCGAAATAATGTAGCCCAGGGCGAAAGCCCTGGGGCAGATGGCCACCCCCTTTCCTCTCTTTCTCGTCAGTCAGGAGAAGCGGGTCGCAGGGAGCAAGACAGGCAAAAGGCAATGGGCAGACGGCAAGTGGCGGGCAGACTGATGGCTGAAAGCTGAGAGCTTCCAAAAACGAAGCCACCGATTTGCATGAAAACAAAGGATCGGGCTGTGGAAAAGTCAGGAACGAAGCCACCGTTACAGGGCGGAAAGCGGTCGGCAGCAGGTAGTCGGCAGGAAGAGAAAAGAAAGGCAAAGGGCAAAAGGCAAAAGGCAGGAAGCTGATGGCTGATAGCTGATGGCTGAGAGCTGAGAGCTTCTTAAACCAGAGGGAAGTGCATGAACGTCCCGACGACAGCACATGACAATGAACTGCGGCTGACTATGGGACGCCTGGTCGCCATCGCCGGCGCGATGTGGATCGCATTCCTCGGTGTAGACTTCCTGTTCAGTGCCGGTCTTCTGTCGCGGTACTACGTCAACCCCGGGCCGGTGTTCTTGCCGCCTGCGCTGATGTTTCGGCGAATCCCTTTCGGTTACGGTTCTTTTCTGCTGTTGACTGCGTTGCTGCTGTGGTTGGAGCGGCACCTGGGCATCCGTGGTGCGGCGGCGGGCGCCAGGTTCGGCGCCGCGTTTGGACTTGTGTTCGCAGTAGCTGGAAACATTGGGCTGTTCTCGATGTTCCCGCTGGGCGGGGACATGTTGGCAGCTTGGGCGGCATGTGAATGGGCCGAGTTCACCGTCGCCGGCGGCATTGGCGGCGCGGGGCTGGCGCAGGCCCCAGCGACCCGGCTGTATGCGGTCGCGGGCGGGATACTAATCGGGGGTTTCCTGGTGGCGGCGGTGATGCAGAACGCAGGACTTGCGGTCGCAACCCGGCGCTAGCGGGATCAGTTCCCAATTTGAAAAACGAAGCCACCGATTTGCATGAAAACAAAGGATCGGGTTCTGGAAAAGTCAGGAACGAAGCCACCTTAGAGGGCGGAAAGCAGTCGTCAGTAGGCGGAAGTCAATCGACAGCGTCATCGAAATAAACAACAGGGAATAAGAAATGGATTCAGTCAACAGTACTTCAAGAGTTTTGGGAGGTGCATTTCTTCTTCAGGCGATTACATCTTTGATCAGTGGACTGATTCTGAAACTGGCATTGACGCCGACTGGAAATATAAGTGAAAGTATGATCAAGGTTGCCAATAATGCCTGGCTGATGAGAGCAAACATTTTGGTTGATATGATCACCGCCTTTGGCGTCATCTTTTTAGGGGCCGTTCTTTTTATAACCCTGAGGAATCAGAACGAAACCGTAGCTCTTGTTGCCATGGGGTTCTATGTCTTAGAAGCGGCGCTGGTTGCTACCAGCAAAATAGCCTCTTTCTCTCTCCTTCGCACAAGTCAGGAATATGTAACCGCAGGACACCCTGCCTATTTGCAGACGATAGGAAACCTGGCGTTGGAATCCATGGATTTTGTTGGAGCTACGCTGAGTATGTTGGCTTTTTGTTTGGGTGCGATCCTTTTTTATTACCTGCTCGACAAATCGAGAATTGTTCCCCGTGCGCTGTCTCTCTGGGGTCTGATAGCAGTTTTCCCTTGCCTGGTAGGGACACTGTTTGCTGTGTTTGGCCATCAAGTTTCATTTTTCCTGTACCTTCCCTACGTCCCCTTTGAATTTACAATCGGGGTGTGGATTCTGGTCAAAGGCATGAATAGTGCTTCAGAACCAAAGCAACCTTGAACGGAATCATCGGAAACCGATGGCTGACAACTGAAAGCCGGGAACTTTTTGAAGAAAGAGGCCACCGATTTGATAGAAAACAAAGGATCGGGCTCTGGAGAAATCAGGAACGAAGCCACCGTTAGAACGCGGAAAGCAGCCGACGGCAGGCAGAAGGCATTCGGCAGTGTCAAGGCTGTGACAAGAAGGAAGCGAATCAGTCGATTTTGAAGGACCGAAGCCACTGAGTTATTGAAAACGAAAGGCGATACTTGGGACCGAACCCATTACGAACCCATTTGGGGGACGGATCACGGTCGGAGGGCCATTCCAGGCGATGGTCGGCAGAACGGAGTCGCCGGAAGTCAAAAGGCAGCGCGGGAAGCTGATGGCTGACGGCCGAGAGCTGAGAACTCTTGAAGCACTTTATGAAAGCGATCGTACACACGCAATACGGACCGCCGGATGTGTTGCAGCTAAGCGAGATTGCAGTACCTACCCCCGCGGACAACGAGGTCCTGATAAAAATCTACGCGGCATCTGTAAATCCGCTTGACAGTTTCTCCATGAGAGGACCGTTGTTCTTCCTCCCGATGATCGGGGGGCTGCTCAAACCAAAATACAAGGTCATAGGCTGTGATATCGCGGGGCGAGTTGAAGCGGTTGGCAGACACGTAAAACAGTTTCAGCCCGGCGACGAGGTGTTCGGGGGAAAAGGTGTGGGAGGGTTTGCCGAGTATGTGTGTGCGGTTGAAGATAAACTGGCGCTGAAGCCGGCCAACCTATCGTTCGAGGATGCCGCAGCTGTACCCGTGGCGGCAATCACCGCCCTCCAGGGTCTTCGTGACAAGGGACGGATTCAGCGAGGCCAAAAGGTTCTGGTTGATGGCGCGTCTGGTGGTGTGGGTACGTTTGCGGTCCAGATTGCCAAATCGTTCGGGGCTGAGGTCACTGCCGTGTGCAGTACGAGGAATGTGGACACGGCGCGATCGCTTGGCGCAGACCATGTCATTGATTACACTCGAGAAGATTTCACGCAAAGTGGCCAGCGTTACGATCTCATTCTCGGTGTGAACGCCCATCATTCGATTTTCGATTACCGGCGTGCGCTGAGTCAGGACGGAATTTTTGTCATGGTCGGAGGTGGTTTGGGTCGAGTTTTTCAAGCTATGTTACTGGGACCATTCCTATCACGGATTGGGAGCAAGAAGATGCGTTTCTTTATTGCGAAGATAAACACGAAGGATTTGGTTTTTCTGAAAAGTCTTCTTGAAGCCGGAAAAGTTGTACCCGTCATCGACAGGCGCTACCCGTTAAGCGACGCGGCTGAAGCTCTCCGTTATCGTGAAGAAGGACATGCGAAAGGGAAGTCGCAATAACCGTTGACAAGAGGAGTTGAGGGTCGTCAAGAAGCAGTCGGCAGTCGGCAGAAGGCAGTCGGTAGGTACGCAAAGGGCCCGCCGACAGTAGCGCGGCACGGGAAGACTAGAAGGTGATGGCCGACAACTGAGAGTTGGCAGTGATGGTGATGGGCAGGAAAAACCTCCGTAGAGAGAGAATCCGGCAGCTTGTGCCAGAGAATGATACACGGGCAGACGGTTTAGTTGAAGGGTATCATGAGAGTTATTGATAAATAACTTAAACAACTGGAGTTTACCGGCCGGATGCGGAGCTACGATAGGGTAGTTATCTTGAATCATATATTTGATCATCCAGATGCCCGACGATTCGCTCTGGCCAGTTCTTGGTGGAGCGCAGAACGTAATCGTTTTTTTCAGGACCGAAGCCATCGACTTATTGAAAACAAACGATCGTGCCCCGGGACCGAACCCATTACGAACCCATTTCCGAAGTTCACCCAGGCGGAGGGCAAATGGTGCGACTTTTCGGAAAATGGGCCAAGTCGTGTGGTTCGTGTCCAGGTTCAATCTGATGCGAACGGCCGCGCCCTGGCCGACAGGAAAGAGAAAAGAAAGGCAAAAGGCAAATGGCAAAAGGCAAATGGCAGGAAGCTGATGGCTGACGGCTGAAAGCTGATAGCTTTTCAAAAACGAAGCCACCGATTTGCTTGAAAACGAAGGATCGGGCGGTGGAAAAGTCAGGAACGAAGCCACCGTTAGAGGGCGGAAAGCGGTCGGCAGTAGGCAGCGGGCAGGAAGGCAAATGGCAAAGGGCAAAGGGCAAAGGGCAAATGGGCAGGCGCTGATAGGGCGGCGGCTGAAAGCTGGGAGTTTTTCGAAAAACGAATCCACCGATTTGCTGGTTGATTCGCAAACGGGCATATCGCTCTCGGGGTAGCATAATGTGCGTCAATAAACCACCTGAGTTTAGAGACCGGACCAGGATTTGTCATGTTGGTATATTACATTATATATGTGATTATCAGCATGCACGACGATTTGCTCTGGCCAGCACTTGGTCGAGCATCAAACGTAATCATTTTTTCAGGACCGAAGCCACCGACTTATTGAAAACACAAGATCGTGTCCCGGGACCGAACCCAACACGAACCCATTTCCGAGGTTCACCAAGGCGGAAGGCGAATGGCGCGGCTTTTCGGAAAATGGGCCAAGTCGTGCGGTTCATGTCAAGGTGCAATCTGATGCGAACGGTCGCGCCCTGTCACAGAGGAAAAAACGGAAAGGTGGGGGGCTAAGGGCCGACGCTAGTCAAGCTGAAAATATCTGACATCTGCGGGCCGGAACATCTTTGGGAACCGGCGTTGAGCGGTCGCGAGTAGCAGGCGGACAGGAAGAGAAAAGAAAGGCAAAAGGCGGGAAGCTGAGGGCTGACGGCTGAGAGCTTCTTAAACCAGAGGGAAGTGCATGAACGTCCCGACGACAGCACATGACACTGAACTGCGGCTGACCATCGGACGCATGGTCGCCATCGCCGGTGCGATGTGGATCGCATTCCTCGGCGTCGACTTCCTGTTCAACGCCGGTCTTCTGTCGCGGTACTACGTCAACCCCGGGCCGGTGTTCTTGCCGCCGGCGCTGATGTTCCGGCGAATCCCTTTCGGTTACGGGTCTTTCCTGCTGTTGACGGCGTTGCTGCTGTGGTTGGAGCGGCACCTGGACATCCGTGGTGCGGCATCCGGCGCCAGGTTCGGCGCCGGGTTTGGACTTGTGTTCGCAGTAGCTGGAAATGTTGGGCTTTTCTCGATGTTCCCCTTGGGCGGGGACATGTTGGCAGCTTGGGCGGCATGTGAATTGGCCGAGTTCACCGTCGCGGGCGCGATTGGCGGCGCGGGGCTGGCGCAAACCCGGGCAGCCCGGCTGTATGCAGTTGCCGGCGGGATACTCCTCGGCGGGTTCCTGGTGGCGGCGGTGATGCAGAACCTAGGACTTGCGGTTGCAACCCGGCGCTAGCGGGATCGGTTCGCAGTTTGAAAAATCGAAGCCACCGATTTCGTTGAAAACAAAGGAAGTCGATCGAGAGAAGTGAAGAGCAAAGCCACCGTAAGGAGGAAGGCAGTCGCCCGGTCGGGAGTCGGCAGTGGGCAGCAGGCTGCGACGCACCGGGATCTTGACGAATTGATTTTGGCATTGTGACGCGAAGAATCCTCTTGGGGCAACTTGAGCCACGGTGCTATTGAAGACGCTATGATGGCAGAAACCGCGCGGCTCGGAAAGCCACGACGCTTATGAAAAACAAGGGTCTTAGTATCGTACATCGCGACCGCCGCCGATGCGCGGCACCGGCTGGGGATGAATGACCCTAATCTGATTGAGAAGGTGGAGGTCTGAAGCAAGTGGTCCCTGACTGAAATGATGTCGGAGGAGATCAGACCGAGTCTGCCCCGGCGTCGTTGCCCAGCAGCTAGGGAGGTTGCAGCATGGGTAGCCTCTTCTTGGATGTCCGACACGCCCTGAGAACGGTTCGGCAGCATCCCTTTGTTGCCCTCGCCGCCATGTTATCGGTGGCCATCTGCACGGGACCAAACTCCGCCTTGTTCAGCGTCGTATCGTCTGTTCTGTTGCACCCATGGCCGGTGGAGAGACCGAACGAACTGGTTTATGTCTATATGGTCCGGCACCATGAGGGAGTAGGCATGTCTTATCCGGACTACGCGGACTTGGCGCGGCGTTCGCGTTCGCTAGCGGGCTTAATCGCGTGGGACCGCGCTGGCGGTCTGATTAGAATTCACGGCCAAGCCGAGGTTCACACCGTCAACCACGTGTCACGGAACTACTTTTCCGTGCTAGGCGTAAAGCCCAGAGCTGGAGTGTTTTTCGCGCCAGCAACGGGAGGGAATCAGGCCGGCGTGCCGGAGATAGTGATTAGCCACCGCCTGTGGACGCGGAGCTTCAACAGCGCGCCCGACCTCGTCGGCAGCACAATCTATCTCAACGGCCAGGGGTACGCGGTGGTGGGAATCGCCCCCGCCGGGTTTAGCGGCTTGGACTTCCAGTTCCCGGTTGATCTTTGGATCACCTTCGATTCGATGCCCGCCCTGGAGAAGGCGGATTACATGCGGCGTGACGCGCGTTACTTGAACAGTCTGGGCCGCCTGCGTCAGGGCAGCACCTTCGCGCAAGCTCGGGCGGAGTTGAACCTGATTGCGCAGCAACTCGGGCAGGAATATCCCGCCACGGACAATGACTGCGAAGCCGATCTGGAGGAAGCAGCAACGAAAAACTCCCGGGTGGGATTGTTTTTCAGTTCAATCTTGATGTCGCTGGTTAATCTGGTGCTGTTTATCGCCTGTGCGAATATCGCCAACCTGATGCTCGCCCGCGCGGCCAGGCAGCGGCAACAGACCGCGATTCGCGCTGCCTTGGGCGCCAGCCGCCTGCGAATCTTTCGGCAGTTCCTCACCGAAAGCGTGTTGCTGTCGATAGGCGGAGTGGCGATCGGGCTGGTGCTCGCTGCCTGCTTGATCTATGCGCTCAATCGCGTGAGTCCGTTGATCATCCCGATGGACTACGGCATCCACATCGACCGGCGGGTGCTGCTGTACAGCATCTTCCTCGCGCTGGCCACGGGGATAGCTTTCGGGGCGTGGCCTGCTATCCAGGCGTCGCGGCGGAATGTGCTCGCGGACCTGAATGCTACCAGCGCTGCATTTACGCCACCGCGAGGGCGCATGCCCGTCCTGAAAGGCCTGCTCATCGTCCAGATTGCGGTGGCGCAGCTTCTCGCTGCCGGCGCCTTCGGGTTTCTCTTGAGTTATTCCGGCGCGCTGAAAATGAACCCCGGCTTGGACGTGGACAGAAAACTCCTGCTGGTTCTTGTGGTCTCCTTCGACCTCTCGAAGCGCACGAATTGGGGCGGAGTCGCGGAAGAGCTTGGAGCCCTTCCCGGTGCGCGACGCGCCACGTATGCAGGTCCGGTTCCGCTGGGCGACACCGGAATGTTCTCTCTCAAGATTGCCTCACCCGGAGGCAACGCGCCCGACTCCATGCGGTCAGTAGGCCAAATCTACGTTGGCCCCGGTTACTTTGGCGCGCTGGGGACTCGGGTTCTGGCCGGGCGCGACTTCGTCCGGCAGGATCTGCCGGCTTCGAAGAACGCCGCGAGGGTTGTCGCGCTGAATGAAACCGCCGCGAGGCGGTTGTGGCCCAACACGCCGCCGAACCAGGTGGTGGGGCGGTGGATTCAAGCGGAAGGCTACAACAATTTGCAGGTTGTGGCCGTGGTTGAGGATGGAAAGTATTCGAGCTTTTATGAGCAGCCGCAGGAGTGTGTATTTGTACCGCTCGGCTCAGCGTTCGGCGAGATGACGCTGGTTGTCGAAACCGCCGGGGAGCCCTCAGCCCTGGTGGGTCTGGTGCGCGGCGAGTTGCACAAGGCACATCCGAACCTCGAATTCGTCAATGCGAGCACGATGAAACAGCATCTGCGGCTTGCCCGCAAGGTCGAAATCGCGGGCAGCGTACTCCTGGGCGTGTTGGGTGCGCTAGCTGTCGTGCTCGCTTGTGTCGGACTTTACGGAAGCGCGAGCTATGCCGCCAGTTCCCGCAGCCGGGAACTAGGGATTCGCATGGCGTTGGGAGCGCCACGCCGGGATGTACTCTGGCTCTGCCTGCGCCAGGGGGCCGTTATTGCGGTGGCCGGTTTGGCCGTCGGACTCACGGCCGCTTACGCGATCACGCTGATGGTTCCCGCCGTGGCGGGGGCTGGCGGGCCGAGCCCGCTCAGTTTTCTGGTGAGCGTGCTGCTGATCGGATCAGTGGCCATGCTTGCCATTTTCATTCCAGCCCGCCGCGCCACTTGCGTGGATCCCATGGTGGCGCTGCGTGCCGAATAGCGCCCCTCGATCAATGGGAGGAAGGTGATGACTGACGGCTGAAAGCCGACAGCTTTTGAAAAACGAAGCCACCGATTTGCTTGAAAACAAAGGATCGGCCTGTGGAAGAGTCAGGAACGAAGCCACCGTTTGAGGGTTTTCAGTTCTCAGTTATCAGTTCTCGGTAAAGAGAACGCCCAGGCTTGACCTTGGAAATGAGAGTGAGAAGTGGGGGTTGGGTGATTGAAGGCTGAAAACTGAGAAGGTGTGAAGAAATGGGGAGAACAAAGGAGTTTCTCGCCAAGGCGCAAAGTTCGCAATGCAAACAAAGAGAAGAAGTTGCTTCTTTGCGACTCCTCCTAAACTTTGCGGCTTTGCGAGAAACCTCTTATTCTTTCCGCCTATTTTACCATAAGAGTAACGAGGTTGTACTGGACAGAGTGGATGCATGACGTCAGCAAATATATCGAGAAATCCGGAAAGAAAGGCGAAAAAATCGGACCGAACCCAAATCTGTATTGGCAGCAAAGGACATCTTGGGTTGGGTTTTCCATACGAACCCATTTGGCGTTTTCGGATCGCCAACCAGTCCTTACTATTGACCGGCCTCGCAGATCGGGGAGCACGGACGGTGGAAAACCCGGGAGGGGCGGTATTAACGAGGGAAAGTCAAGCGGGAAAGGGGCTGGAACTGAAAACTGACAGCTGAGAGCTGAAAGCTGAGAGCTTTTTGAAAAACGAAGCCACCGATTTGTATGAAAATAAAGGAAGTCGATAGGAAAAGATGAGGAACGAAGCCACCGAAAAGCAGGGGTTGAAGATCGGCGACCGCCGGTTCCTGACTTGGGATCAGAACTCGGGGGTTGATCGCAGGGCGTTCCTGAAAGCCGCCGCGCTTCCCTGCCTGGCCGGTTGTGCGCTGGCGTCGGCGAGCGCGATCCCGATAGGACTTCTTTCCGGGCCTGCCTCCGGCGGTGGGGCAAGTCCCATCCCAACAAGTCCCATCCCAACGGGCACGGCGGCGGCTGACGATTCGCAATTCATCGTCGAAGCGAAGTTCTACGAGAAGCTCGCGTACAAGAAGACCAAGTGCAAGCTTTGCCCGCGCGAGTGCGTGATCGACGATCGCGAGCGGGGCTACTGCGGCGCGCGGGAGAACCGCGGGGGCAAATACTACAGCCTGGTCCATTCACGGGTGGTGACCGCGCACGTCGATCCCATTGAAAAGAAGCCCTTGTTCCATTTCCAGCCCGGTACCATGGCCTTCTCCATCGCCACGGCGGGCTGCAACGTCAACTGCAAGATGTGCCAGAACTGGGAGATCTCCCAGGTGCGGCCGGAGCAGGTCAAGAGCAACTACGTACCGCCCCGCGATCTCGCGTCGCTGGCGAAACAGTACCAGTGCCCGTCGATCGCCTACACTTATAGCGAGCCCGTGATCTTCTACGAGTATGTGATGGACGCGGCGGAGGCCGGACACAATGTCGGCGTCAAAAGCGTGGTGATCAGCGGAGGGTACATCCAACAAGATCCCCTGAAAACCTGGTGCCGGACCGTAGACGCCATCAAGATAGACCTGAAGGGATTTTCAGAGAAGTTCTACAAAGAAGTCGTGAACGGCGAGTTGAAGCCCGTGCTCGACACCCTGGTGACGATCAAGAAACAGGGAACGTGGACCGAGATCGTGTACCTGGTGATCCCGACCTTGAACGACGGAGACGCGGAATTCAAGGCCATGGCACGGTGGGTGAAGTCCGACTTGGGCCCTGACGTCCCCGTGCACTTCACGCGTTTCCATCCCGAGTATCTGTTGACCAACCTTCCCGAGACGCCGGTGGAGACCTTGGAACGGGCCAAGGCCATCGCCGATGCCGAGGGTCTCCACTACGTTTACATCGGTAACGTGCCCGGCCACCCCGCGGAAAACACTTACTGCCCCAAGTGCCGCCGTATCGTGGTGGAGCGCCAGGGGTTCACCGTAGGCCAGATGCACGTGAGAAAAGGCAAGTGCGAGTACTGCCAGCAGGTGATTCCGGGCTTGTGGTCGTGAAGAAGTAGGCAGAAGGCAGAAGGCAGTCGGCAGCAAGGAGAATCGTAGGGCCGAACAGCGTTCGGCCATAGGACGCGCGCAAAAACACCCGGCTGACCTGGCTTACAAATGGGTGGTGCGGCTCTTCACGCACGGTGAGACCTCAGAACGTGTGAAGAAAGTTGAAAAGCAAAAAGTTTCTCGCAAAGCCGCAAAGTTCGCAAAGCACGCAAAGGGTTTCTTCTTTGCGACTGTGCGCGCCTTTGCGCCTTTGCGAGAAACTTCTTATTTTTTCACGCCTTCCTCAGCGTCGCCTTAGCATGAACTCTCGGGAGGACGAACTATGAGCGTGACCAAGAAACTAGATTGGCGCTACTTTCCTTCCCTATTTCTGTTGTTGGCTTGTTCGCTGCCGCGCGGCCATGCCAGAGCGGCTGACAAACCAAAGGTAAGACAGCCCGGAGTTGCCGGGAGCTTCTATCCCGCCGACCCGAAGGAACTGGGCAAAATGGTGGACGACTTTCTGGCTCAGGCAACGGCGCCGGCACTCAAGGGGCCGCTGGTGGCGCTGGTTGCGCCGCACGCGGGTTATCCCTTTTCCGGTCCGGTGGCGGCGTACTCCTACGCTCTGCTGCGGGGACGGAAGTTCACTCGCGTGGTGGTGATAGCGCCCAGCCACTATGAGGCCTTCCCCTTCAATTCAGTCTATGACGGCGACGCCTACGCTACGCCGCTGGGCCAGGTCCTGGTCGACAAGGCTTTTGCCGCCAAGCTGGTGGCTATGAGTCCGCTCATCAAGTTCTCCGGCCAGGGACATGGAGAGGTTCAAGGCCGGTGGGAACATGCGTTGGAGGACGAACTGCCCTTCCTGCAACGCGTGCTGGGCGAATTCAAGCTGGTGCCGGTGGTGATGGGCGAACAAGACTACGGCACCTCGCGGGCGCTGGGCGTGAGCCTGGCCAAGCTCATCGAGAAGGAGGGGACGACCGCCGATGGCGACTTTAACACCCTCATCGTGGCCAGCTCCGATATGTCGCATTACCATCCCTACGACGAGGCGGAGACCATCGACCACAAGACGCTGAAAGCGATCGAAGAGTGGGACTACTTCAACATGTCGGGCAACTTCGAGCAGCGGGTGTGGGAGGCTTGCGGCGGAGGGGGTATCGTGGCAGCGATGATCGCGGCCGAGCGCCTGGGAGCCAATCGCGCCATCATCCTCAAATACGCCAACTCGGGAGACGTCACCCCCGACAAGAGTCGGGTGGTCGGCTACGGAGCGGAGGCGTTCGTCAAGGAGGCGGCGTCACGCGGTTCGAAAGGCGCTGAGTTCAGGCTGGACGTGAAGGAAGAGCAGGCGCTGATGACGATCGCGAAAAAGTCCGTGGAAAGCGCCGTACGCGAGGGCAAGCTCTATGAGTGCTCGCCCGGGGGGCTCGAAGCTCTGACGCGGGACCGCGGCGCCTTCGTGACGCTAAAGAAGAAAGGAGAGCTGCGCGGGTGTATCGGCTACATCACACCCCTCAAACCTCTCTGTATGACGGTGCGCGACGTGGCGGCATTTGCGGCAGTTCGAGACCCGCGCTTTTCGCCGGTCTCCGCTGCCGAACTGGGTGAGCTGGAATACGAGATCTCGGTCCTGTCACCGCTGCGCCGGGTGACGGACTGGAAGCAAATCCAGGTCGGCCATGATGGATTACTCGTGCGGGAGGGCGAATCGCAAGGGGTGCTTTTGCCTCAGGTCGCCAGTGAGGAGCACTGGGATCGGACGACCTTCCTCGACCAGACGTGCGTCAAGGCGGGACTGCCGCGGCGCTGCTGGCAGAACGAGGATACGGATGTTTTCCAGTTCTCCGCCCTGGTTTTCGGCCAGCCTCACGCTCCCGATGCCGTCATGCCCGATCAACCGGGGGTTCCCCCATCGAGAGATATGCAAGGCCGGCAGGTGCCAGGTTCACCACCGCACTAAGCAACGCGGTCTTCAGGAAGCCGAAGACGGGAACCCAATACACGCTCAGGAGCACCGCGCCGAGGCAGGCTCCCAGGAGGTCCAGAGCATATAGCGAGCCTAGACCGCTAGACTCCTGCCGCGAGCTGACGAAAAACATCCGGCTGGCAACCGGGAACTGGTATCCTCCCAGGAGTCCGCAGAGGATGGCCAGGGTGGGAAACACGATCTGGCTTACCACCCACAGTCCCAGCGCGGTCCTGATCCCGGCGAACCAGGCCAACAATGCGTACAGCAGGAGCGGAGAGACGGCGACGAGGATCTGCAGCCAGGCAAGGATCAACACTGCCTGCCGTTTTCCTGCCGCGCCGCCCGGTTTCGGTCCAGCGGGGTCCGGCCCCTTAGCGCCGCTCTTCGGGGCACCACTGGACCCCCCCCTAGCCCACCAACTGCCCACCGCCATTCCCACCATGAAGGCAGCGATCAGGATGGCCAGTTGGTGGTAAACGTAGCCGTAGATGGCCTGGAAACCCAGCAACAAAAGCATCTCCAGGCCCATGAGTGTGAATCCGGTGGTGGCGACGCAGAAGCCGGCACTGGATCGGGATCGCTGACCGTTCTTCGCCAACCAGCGAAGGCTTCCGGCGATCGCGAGCAGGAGCAACCCCACGGCGACAATCACGGAACGGAAGCGCACGCTCGCCGCGGAATGGAACACCTGACGGTAGCTGTGATTGAACCGCTGGCTCCAAAGGGCGACATCGAAATAGTAGGCTACCGGTGTGAAATCGCGGTTGACGGGCGTATCCGCGAGTGGCCGGATCTGCAGGTCGAGATCGGCCATGCGGTCCGGCATCATGCGGAAGGGAATGTAATACTCGCGAACATAGCGGGTGCGGAGATGCCGCGCTTGCAGTCGTGACAAAAGGTCCTGGGAACCAGTGGCGAGGAGTGCGGGGCGCTGGGCGGCAAAGAAATGGACGGTACCCCCGGGAATAAAGGTCACTTCCGGAAAGACCTCGCTCAGCGTCTTCTTGATGCAACGCAGGAAGTCCGCCAGTTCGGGGCTGATAAAGTCTTCCGCCGCTCGGAGCTGGAACGAAAAGATTCCGGATGGGGTCAGCTTGGCCGCCACTTCCCGGAAGAACTCGTCGGTATAGAATCGGTTGAGCTGCGCAGTCTCCGGATCGGGAAGGTTGAGGATGATGACGTCGAACCTGTCTCGCGTCGTCTTCAGAAACAAGCGCCCGTCGATGGGGTGCGCGTGCACTCGTGGATCGGAACCGATCGGACTCCATTCTTGCGGAAAGTAGCGCCGGGCCAAATCCAGAACCGCCGGATCAAGCTCAACGTAGTCGACGCGCTCGATGGTCGAGTGCTGGAGAGCCTGGGCGAGGCTTCCGTTCACGCCGCCGCCGATCAGCAGCAGGCTTCGCGGCGCGGGATGTTGCAGCAGGGCGAAATGGACAGCTTCCTCCGCCGACTCGAGGTTCGGTACGCTGAAGACTACCAGACCATTTTCGAAGAGACTGCGAGTGCCTTCTGTCTTAACCACGGCCAGATTGCCATAGATGGAGTTGCGGATCGCCACCACCTGGAAGCCACGCCAGAGCCAGGCCAGTGACATCTTCTCGAGTCGGCGGTTGAGGAAGGGGAGAACGAGAAAGGCGAAGACTGCGAGAAGCCCTCCGACGAGGGCGCGTCGGAGCCGCGGCGCCTCGACGATCAGAATCGCGGCCACGAAGTTCAGGATGCTGACCAACGACGCTATTTCGAAAGCATCGAAGTAGCGGATCAGAACCAGGCTCGCCAGAAGGCCACCCACACCGGAGCCTATCGCCTCCAGCAGGTACACGGAACTGGTTGCCTCAATGCTCGACGCCCCTGCCTCGCGAGCATAGGCGCGGCTGCCGGCGGCGAAAAGCAACCCGGAGACCGAGCAGAACACGCTGAGGACCGCCAAGGACGTCAGAAACATGGGGCCCGGTCCAAGGATCTCGCCTGATGTAGGTTGAAAGGCGTTTTTGCTGGCTCTTACGACGAGAATGGTGACAGGAAGTACCACCCCGATGAGACCCTGCAAGCCGGCCATGAGCGTGCGAGGGTTGCGGACTTTGCCGGCAAGGCGGCCCAAGGCGCCGCTGCCAAAGGCAGTCCAGAGCAACCAGTTGGCTAGAATGAAGCCCAGTGATATTTCGTTGCCATAGAAGACAACGATCAGCTCTCGCATCAACACGATCTGCGCAATGATGGCCGTGAAACCGATGAGGGCGAGAGCCACCCGAGGCGGCCTCGAAGCCCGCCGGCCGCCCACCGACAGGTCGTGTGCTGCTTCTTGCGCGGCCATGACCGCTTCTTGGAAAAGTCCATTGCTACCGAGACGCGCCAGCGATGTTCACGTCATGCTGCAAGCGCACGTCACGCGAAGAAGAAGCGACGTAAAGGATGCGGCTGCCGGCGGCAATGTCCCAACGATTATCGGCCGTGGACCAGTATTCCAGCCGACGCCTTGGCAGATGCAATGTGATGGTCTTCGACTGACCGGCCGGGACGCTGACGCGGTCGAACGCCGCGAGCGCCTTTACCGCAAACTGCGCGCCGCCGGGCGGCTCCTTCGGGGCGCCCAGATACACCTGAGGCACCTCGTCGCTCGTCACTTTGCCGGCATTGCGCAGCGTGAAGCTCACCTCCAGCCCGCCGTCTGCGGCACGGGAAATCTTGAGTCCCGAGTACTCGAATGTCGTATACGACAGGCCGAAGCCGAAGGGGAACTGCGGCTCGATGTTCTGCTGGTCGAACCAGCGATAGCCCACGTTGATGCCCTCGGCGTAGGTGGTCTTGCCTTGAACGCCTTTGGACGAGCGCTCGGGATGGGAGGGATCGTTGGCGGGACCGTCCTGCAACCGCTTCGGCCAGGTGAACGGCAACCGGCCGGCCGGGCTCACTTTGCCGAGCAGTAAATTAGCCGTGGCCCAGCCACCCTCGTCACCCGGGTACCACATCTGGAACACTGCCTTGACCTTGTCGAGCCAGGGCATGGCCACCGGCTGGCTGAGGTTCATCACCACGATGGTGTTCGGGTTGATCGCGGCGATGTCGTCGATGAGCTTCGCCTGATCGCCCGGCAATCCGAAGTCGGGCCGGCCGCGTCCCCACACAAACACCACAACGGTCTTGGCGTTTTTCGCTGCCGTCAGGGCGGCGTCGTAGTTGGCCTTCTGCTGCTCGCGAGTCACCCAGCTCAGACGGATCTGCACCGGGGCGCCTGAGGTGTCCGCCCTGGCGGTGACGGAGAGCGCGTGCGGGCCGGCCGTGAGACTGAGACGGTGGCGCATGTTGTCGAGTCCGTCGGTGGTAGGCAGCACGTTGTGCTCGCCTGCCTTGATGACGTTGCCGTGCAGGTTGCCAAGCGGGTTTCCGGAGCTGACAATGCGCTTTCCGTCCACGCTCAGAGCGCCGGAAGTGCCGAGAATCTGCAGGTAGATAAGGTAGTCGCCCGCGCTTGGCGCGTTGAGAGTACCGGTCCAGGTGTACGAGCCGCCGGCGGGCAGAGCCTGGTGATTTGATTTGGTGAAGTTGAGTTGCGGGTCCACCTGCGTCGCCTTCGTCTTGGCGTCGGTGCGCAGGAGGCCCGGCTGGCCGTCGTGGCTGAGGACGCCGGCGGGCACCGCTGTACCGGTCATGTCGTCGGCGACGGCGTAAGTGACCTTGGCAGTGGGGGCGAGTTTTCGCACGGCTTCAAGAGTACCGATCTGGCGCTCGGGGATGCCCAGAGCTTTCTCGCCCGGCTCGCCGATGGCGATGGTCTGCCCGGCGCCGGGGCCGATCAGGGCCAGCGAGTCGAGATCAGCCGGCTTCAGCGGTAGCGCGCCGTCCTCGTTCTTGAGCAGCACGGCAGCATCTTCACCGGTCTTCCGCACTATCGGAGCATTGCCGGCGGACTCGATCGGTGTCACGCTATGCTTGCCTTTGCCGTCGAGGAACCCGAACTTGTCCATCTCAAAGAGAATCCGCCCTACAGCGCGGGTAATGGTTTCTTCCTTGATTTCACCCGCCTTGAGCGCCGGCATCATGCCCTCGACCGGCGCCGGATTCCCGAAGCCCGAGAAGTCGAAGGGATTTTGCGGCTCCTCCGGGATGCCGCCGAATGAGAAGCCGAAATCTACGTCCTCCATGGTACCCGGGCCGAGAGGATGAGTAGACGGCGGTGGCGGCGGCTCCGCGGTGAAATAGGTGGGAATGCTGAACGGCGCGTCCGGCATGGGACCTGGCATCTCCAGGTCGAGACCCTGGTTGATGAACAACGTGCCGTGCGTTGCGCCCCAGTCGGAGGTCACGAATCCCTTGAAGCCCAGCTCATGCTTCAGAATGGTGTTGAGGTTGTCGCCGTTGCCGCAGGCATAGGGCCCATTGATCTTGTTGTACGAGCACATGATCGACGAGACGCCCGCTTCTACCGCATCGACAAAGGGCGCCACGTAGATTTCGTGCAGGGTTTGGGGATCCACAAAGACGTTGTCGCCCCCGTCGTAAGCAACGTAGTGCTTCGCCTGGGCCATCACGCCCTGGCCCTGGACACCACGAATGAAGCCGGCGCCAATCTGGCCGGAGAGTAGCGGATCCTCGCCGTAAACGTTATAGCCGCGCTCAAACGTGATGTCACGATCGATGTTGATGAAAGGTTGGAGTACCACGTCGATGCCGAGCGAGCGGGCGTCGCGGCCCACCACCACGCCGTTTTGCTCCGCGTCCTTGCGACTCCAGGTGGCGGCGAGACCCATGGTGGCCGTGAGGCCGGTGGCCGCCTGCCGGGTCAGCACGCCCGGAGGGCCGTCCGCCAGGCGGAGGGACGGAATGCCCAGCCTCGGGACGCCGGGCAGATAGCCCGCCTGGCCCTGATCAGTCGCGGTCGGTTCCTGGGCGCCGTGGATCATGGCGATCTTCTCTTCCAGCGTCATTTGGCTGAGCAATTTGTCCACTCGGGGATTCCCGGTCACCGCCGGGGCGGGCGTCTGTGCCAAGGCCGACACGGCCGCTAGGAAGAGCGCCGCCAAGACAAGAAGTAACGTTCGGCTTGCCGGGCGCGGGGCCACTGGCCGTGGAGTGAGTTCGTGCATGAACGTGCTCCTTTCTGATTTCATCAGTCGAATGAAGTGGGCCACTCCGGATGGCGGCGATGGTTGAAAAGGTGAGCGATCTGCTCGGGCGTCACTCGCGATAGAGAGAGGGGAGGGATCTGATCTTCCCCAAAGAAACCCACGGCGTCTGTCTCGCGGCTCGTTGCGGCGCTTCCGCCGACGAGATCACAGAGAAAGAACAGCTTGTAGGCATGGTAGGGAATGGGCGGATGCCCATGCAGATTGCGGTCGTACACGGCGGCGAGTTTGCGAGCCACCACCTCGTAGCCGGACTCCTCCTTCACCTCGCGGACGGCAGCGACGCTGGGCGCGTCACCCGCATCTGCCCAGCCGCCCGGCAGCGTCCAACCGCCATCCTCACGCTCTTTAACCAACAGGAGGCAATTGTCCTGGAACACGGCCGCGCATACGTCCACCTTGGGCGTAGGGTATCCGACCTCACCGCTGAAGAGATCGACCAGTACACCAGTATCCGTGCGCCCTGACCCTGTGGCCATGATCTCCGCCGCGATCTGACGGACGGCGGTGTAGCGCTCAATATCGTACTGGTCTTTGGCGTAGGTGAGTCCGGTCTGCGCGATCGCCAGCAACTTCTTGGCCCAACTAAGCCACTGCGGATCCATATCCTCCTCTTTATCAGCCGTGGGCAATCCGTCCGTTGGCCGGTTCTGAAGTGACCTCCGAGGTTGCATTGGGCGCGGAATGAAGCATGTCGTCAGGCCAGGATTTCGCGTACCATCTTGGCCGTCTCACTGACTTGGTCCGAATACCTTGGGTAGAGGCCGATGATCGTCGCATCCGTCGGCTTGATGTTCTTGAACGCCCATTCGATAGCTTTGCGCTTCTCCCCTTCTGACCCGCACCGGCGGCCCGCACCCAAGACCTTGTAGACCAGGGCAGGTTTGTTGACTTTCCGCACGGCCTCGACCATCTTGGGAGGATCAGAGGCGATCCAGCCCTCATCCAGAGGAAGCGTGCCAATTTCCTTCGTCCAATCTTCCGGATGGCGAGTGAGGTAATGCAAGCCCGTCATGTAAAAGTCGTTGGGAAAATCCTTCTCCCGCAGGGTGTCCAGGATGGCGGGATTATGGGTGGAGATTCCCGCCAATGCTCCCATGTCGTGGACCTTATCGATGTAGGTTTTGAGCAGGTCGATTTTCCCCGCCCGGAACAGGATGTCGGTGGCTGCGCCGTGGAAAGCAATACCAATGGGCTTGAACTCCACGGCCGCCTGCGCACACCTGATCGTGCCATCCAGGATCGCTTCCGGGGTTCTCGGCCACTTCTCATCGTAGTGCCACGAGGCCGCCAGGCAGATGAACTGGATCTTGCCCCCGGCGTCTCGCAGCCTGGGAATCTGCCGTTTCATGGCATAGTTGAAACTCGCCTGCCAGGTGTTGATGCCCTTCTTCTCGCAATCCAGCAGGAGGTTCACCACGCGCTCGTCAGTGAACCACTCCAGCATGTGCTGGTCATAGAGACGATTGTGGTGGGAGTATCCATACATGGGGTTGCTGCCCACGATGAGCCGCGTTACGCGGTGCGGCCCCAGGCTCACTGTCGGCAACAGATTTGATGGCTCCGCCCGCAGCATTCCCGGCACCACCAGGCTGGCGGCTACGGATGTCGCGCCTTTCAGAAAGTCGCGGCGGCTGCTATCGGGTTGAGATGAATCCAAACTTTCGTGCGATTTGAATGAAGATGTCTTATCCATAATTTCCCCCCGGCGTGGCGAATCCACGAGAATGACGATGGGACGCTACTACTCTCGCTGCCGCGTGTCAATGCCAAGTGCGCACAAGATGCGTGAAGACTCCGCAGCGTGAGCCGTTCATGGACATTGTGTCGCTGCGGAGGACAAATTGGCGCTCGCGGTCGCGGTGGGCCCTGACCACGGCGGATGGCCTAGATAGCAATACCCCGGCCAAGCTCACAACGAGAAGTCAGGAGAGCGTGCCCGTCTACGTTAGGCAATGATCCGCGCCGCCGGCAATTTCGAGTGGTTAGCCGCGCGGAATTAACCGGGATTTAACCTCGATTTTACCTAGACTTAACAACGATTCATCTTGACAGTCCGGCGTGGCGCAGTATAGACTCTTGTGCGCCTTAGGGTCCTAGCGATCTCCGTGCCTACAGAGGTTTGTCTTATGCCATCCTTCGGGAGCTTGCGAACGGGTTTCGCAAGCTTACCGGCTTGGCCGTGCATTCCCGCCGGGGTACCCGGGTGTCTGGCACCGGGAGGGAATGCAGCCACAGCGCACCAGCGGGTTCCGGGTGTGGGGCTGGCGGGCTCTCTCCGGTTGCGTTTCACTTAAATTCTACTTTGTGAAAGGGCGGATTCCCATGAAAAATTTGAAATCGCATTGGTTCGCTGTCGGCTTAATTCTGGTGAGCTTGTCTTCGCAGGCCTTGGCTAGTAGTCCTAATCTTCCCTTCGGTCAGACCACGACCGGTACGATCGCTTCGGCGGCCCAGGTCATCAGCTACACCTTCAGCGCCAACGCCAACGACGTCATCGATATGACGATGGCCGCTACCAGCGGCACGCTCATCCCGAAAATCCAGCTTTACAGCTCCGCGGGAAAGCTGCTCAACACGGTCTATCCCCAATATTCGAACGGCTCCTGCTATCCCAGCTCTATCATCGAGATGAATACTTTCCTGCTTACCGCGACCGACACTTACACCGTGGACGTCAGCGACTGCTCCGCCACGAATACCGGCGACTACGAGCTTTATTTGCAGCGGACGAACAATCCGTCCGGGGCGGAGAATCTTCCCTTTGGGGGGACACCGACCGCCGGTACGCTCAGTTCGGCGGCACAGAGCAACACCTACACCTTCAGCGCCAACCTCAACGACGAAGTGGATTTTACCATGACCGCTACGACCGCCGGTCTCATCCCGAAAATCCGGCTTTACAGTGAGTCCACGGGAGCGCTGATCAGCTCTGCCTACCCCAAATATTCGAACGGGGCCTGCTATTCCAGCTCGATCATCGAGATGAATACCGTCCAGATTCCGGCGACCGGCACCTATAGCGTGCTCCTCGGTGACTGCGGCGACACGAACACCGGCAACTACGAGATTTACGCGCAACTGACGGACAATCCTTCCGGGGCCGCGAATCTTCCCTTTGGTCAGACACAGACCGGAACGATCGGTACGGCGGCACAGAGCAACACTTACACCTTCAGCGCCAACGACAACGACGTCGTCATTTTTACCATGACCGGTACGACCGCCGGTCTCATCCCGAAAATCCGGCTTTACAGCTCGGCGGGAACGTTGCTCAACACGGTCTACCCCAGTTATTCCAACGGGGCCTGCTATGCCAGTTCTACCGTCGAGATGAATCCCTTCACGCTTACACAGACCGGCGTCTATACCGTGCTCGTCGGCGACTGCGCGGACACGAATACCGGCAACTACCAGCTTTACGCCCAGCGGACGAACAATCCGGCGGGGGCCACGACCCTGCTCTTTGGTCAGACACAAACCGCTCTGATCGGTTCGGCGGCACAGAGCAACACCTACACCTTCAGCGGAACCGCCAACGACGAAGTGGATTTTACCATGACCGGTACGACCGCCGGTCTCATCCCGAAAATCCGGCTTTACAACGAGTCTACGGGAGCGCTGCTCAAAACGGCCTACCCCAGTTATTCGAACGGGGCCTGCTATGCCAGCTCGGTCATCGAGATGAATACGTTCCAGCTTCCGGCCACCGGCGACTATACCGTGATCGTGGGCGACTGCGCAGACACGAGTACCGGCAACTACGCGATTTACGCGCAGCGTACGAACAATCCGTTCGGGCCGGCGCCGCTTCTCTGGGGTAGTGAGGTACAGACTGGGACGTTCGCTTCGGCGGCACAGAGCAACACCTACTCCTTCGTCGGCAGCAACGGCAACGTCGTCGACTTGACCATGACCGCTACCAGCACCAGCCTCATCCCGAAAATTCGGCTTTACAACCCCGACGGAACGCAGAACAGCATTGCCTACCCCCAATATTCGAACGGGGCTTGCTATCCCAGTTCCACCATCGAGATGAGTTCAGTCACGCTCGCGCAGACCGGCACCTATACCGTGCTTATCGGGGACTGCGCAGACACGAATACGGGCAACTATAACCTCTCGAGTCAGTGCTTTGGCACCTGCCCAACCATGCCTGCGATCACCTGGGCAACACCGGCCGCCATCACCTATGGAACGGCGCTCGGTGCAACCCAACTCGATGCCAGCGCGAACGTAGCCGGAGCCTTCGTCTATTCGCCCGTTTCGGGCACGGTGCTGACCGCGGGTCCCCAGAACCTTTCGGTCACCTTCACCCCCACCGATACCACGGATTACTCAACCGCCAGGGATTCCGTCCAACTGTGGGTGAACAAGGCCACGCCGGCGATCACCTGGCCCACCCCTGCGCCCATCAACTACGGCACTGCGCTCAGCGCGGCTCAGCTTGATGCCACCTCGCCGGTCGCCGGCAAGTTTGTCTATAGCCCGGTCGCCGGCACGGTGCTGCCGGTGGGTACGCAGACGCTGTCGGTCACCTTCACCCCCACCGATACCACGGACTACACCACCAACACGGCCACCGTCCAGTTGTCGGTGATCAATCCCGGGGCCACCCTGTCCCTGACTTCGGAGGCTTTCGGCAATGAATTGATTAACACGGCCAGCGCCATCAGGAAAGTGACCCTCACCAGCACCGGCACGACCAACCTGATCATCTCGAGTATCGCCATCACCGGCACGAATGCCGGTGACTTCAGCCAGACGAACACTTGCACTGCGGCGAGCTATGCGCCGGGCGCCAAGTGCACCATCTCCCTGAAGTTCACTCCATCCCTTCTGGCCGCGGAAACCGCCAGCCTCGTCGTGACCGACAATGCCGCGAACAGCCCTCAGTCGACGGCCTTGTCCGGGACGGGTGTCTTGCCGGTAGAACTGAGTCCCACCTCGCTCGCCTTCGGCAACCTGGGTGAGGGTGACACCAGCGCCGGCAAGAAAATTACTTTGACCAAT
>DATFYM010000001.1:0-2529 GCA_035315065.1 Terriglobia bacterium | reverse complement strand
GGCAGCAGTTTCGGAATCCGCAGGATAGAGAATCGCTGGATCGCGGTTTGGGGTGCATTTTACGGCTCATCGTGACGTCACGGCAGGGCGGCACCTATTTCCCGTCCCATTTCTTCGCTGTTTGCCGACAGGTCGGCGATAGGCGGGAAGGCCAGGAAGGGATCTGAATAGCTGGAGGGCCAAGCAGAGTTAAAAGGGGGGGCTCAACTGGAGTCCGTGAAGGCCGGCGCCCGCGCTCCCAGACTCAGTTGCAAGAGCAGGAGCAGATCGATGGCAGCACGGACCGGGTGGGTGCCTCGATGTAAGTAACGCACCCGGTAGAGCCGTTCCACGGTGAGGGCCAAGCAGGTCAGGAGCCAGACCACCCGCAGGCTGTGGCGCTCATGGTGGCACAAGTGTTCAAAACCGTAGCGGTTCTTGGCGTCGTTGAACCCTTGATTCTCGATTTCCCAGCGGCTCTTGGCCATGCGGAAGATGGCCCGACTGCTGACGCGGCGGCGAGGGAAGTCGGTGAGCCAGTACGCCTCGCAGACCGTGCCGTCGGGTTTGTATTGGCGGTAGCGAACCACACGCACGGTCTGCCAACGGAGCGTTTCCCAAGGGTCGAAGTCATCGGCGTCCCAGATTTCCACCCGGTCCTTCCCCTGGCGAAAGACTTGATGAGGAGGTTCGGGGAGAAACCGTTTTTGGGCAGCCGTAAACAATTCCGGGAGATTGTTCTTCAAGCGGGCGACGACGGAGAGTCCCAGATCCCCCACGTCGTGCAGAAAGGGGGCGGTGGCGTAGTCCCCATCCGCGACCACATAATCGGCAAAACGGCGGCCCAGGTTGCCGACGGCCCGGCGGAGGAGCCGCCGACCCGCGCTGTACTCACTGTCCCCAGGACCGTAGGGTTCGACATCCAAGGGTAAGGTCAGGCCGGTTCCCACCACACTCATCATGACTAACTTATGATGGTAGCCGAGGATTTCCCTCTTCTGATTCCGGACGGGACGGCACCAATCACAACCCTGTTCGTGCGATCGTCCAGCGCCGGTTCCATCCAGGGCCAATCCAATGAAGGGGCAATCATCGAAGGCCTTGTGGCGCTTGGCCTGACGCACGGCGGTGACGACGGCTTGGCGTGTAATCGCCGGGTCGAGTCGCTCCGTGAAGTAAGCGAGCGCATCGTCGCCGAAGCTGCGGGACACGCCCAGGGCGCGTGCCCGCAAACCCACCAGGGCTTCAATGGCCGCGAAAGCCCTACGACGCAGTAGCGCCCCCATGAACAAGGCCCACAGCAGAGCGGCGGCTGGAATGCGCCCCTGCGGGCGGCCATCGCCCGGATGTTGCAAATAGGTTTTCAGACCGAGACACTTCGACACGTACTTGCGCAGGCGACGGGGCGTCGGCCCTTTCACCGCGGCTTGCGCCTTTGCTGGCGAGCCAGCACCAGCAGTTGGGCGTTGGCGGCCAATACTTCCCGCACTGCGTCTTGAAATTCACGTCCGGCTTCCACACGGCGGCGGACGTCCTCGACCCATTCGCGGGGAATGTGCTGGACATGCTTCTTGCCACGCACCATGAAAGTGAGGGACCAGACGGGATGGCGTGGACCCTCAGCGCAGTGGCAGGTGGGCTTGCCGCAGCGAAGATGGGAGAGGCAAAGTGAGCCGGGCAGCAGATCGTCGGGAAGATGGAAACGACGCGCGAGTTCAAACTTGCGTTGGCGGAGTCGGGAGGCCAGCGGGCCTCTGGGTTCGTGTTCGTCGATCATCTTATGGTACACATACCATAAGAATTCGACGAAAGCAAATCTTTTTTTCGAATGCGAAAATAGGAAGGGATCAGGAGAACCCCGCGGAAATGCCGAAAGACACCCGATGATTGGCTTCGGTTGCGGCGGTCTATCTGTCGTTTACGAAACTGCTGCACCTCGCACAAGACCCTTCGTCGTCACTCTCCGTGGTACCTCGCGCCAAATTCGAACGGATTTTTGGAAGTCCGATTAGCAAATGACCGGGCCGTTTGCCGTGTTACCAAGCGGTTGGGTAGAAGGAAGGCCGCATTTTACCAGGGCTTATCGGGAAGTCAGGCGCGAGGTTAGCGGAAGGCGCGGCCTGTCGCGTCCTTTCCCGCCTGTTCCCGGGGGTAGTAGTTCCCTCACGCCTACCCCCCCGGGCCACCCTGTCGGTGCGTTTCCTGTGGCATCCTCCCGCCAAATTCAGAGGGCTTACGGGCTCAGCCCGGCGCAAAAGCTGGCAATGGTTCGATGGTACGTAAAGTCCGTGGACTCATGGTCGGAGGTCGTCCATGATGTTCGTATTATTGCAATGAGTAGGAAACACGGAGCGGAGTTACAAAGACAATTCGGTGAACGAGTACGTGAACTCCGAAAGGGGAAAGGGGTTTCACAGGAATCGCTGGCGCTAGCCTGCGGTCTTGACCGCTCGTACATTGGTGGCGTCGAACGCGGCGAGAGGAATATCAGCCTCATCAATATCTACAAAATCGCTGCAGCCTTGGGCGTAGAGGCAAGGGAGCTGTTCT